>NZ_JBVYWO010000001.1:0-798843 GCF_056032725.1 Methylocystis sp. sgz306128 | reverse complement strand
GGCATGAACAAGGTTGAACGAAACAGGACAAATCTAGGGCATAAGCGTTGAAATTACAACGTTATTTGAACAATAGGGAACGGGATTGAATGGAGGTTTGGCGGAGACGAAGGGATTCGAACCCTTGATACCCTTTTCAAGGTATGCTCATTTAGCAAACGAGTGCCTTCAGCCTCTCGGCCACGTCTCCGCAGGCGAAGCAGCAAGCTGCCGCGCACAGGACATATGCCTTATGGCGCAGGAGATTGCAAGCGCCTCGCAGCGCCAAATACGCTTAAAAATTCTTGACAATCTCTATGCGAAAGCCCGCATTTACGGGCGAAACAGCTTAACGCAGCGACAGATAAAGTAATGGGGCCGCAAATGGCCCCATTTCTGAAAAATCTTGAAAGATGCTTCACCGCGCCCTCTGATTGAACAGGATCGCCTGCGCATCCTTGTCCTGCGCGAGATTGATGCGGGCATCGGCCGCAACGGCAAGGCCATGCTGCACGGCCGGGCGCGCGGCACACAGATCAAGCCAGCGTTTCATATGCGGAAATTCGTCAATGCTCTGGCCTTGGCGCTCCCAGAGTTTCGCCCATGGATAAATCGCAATATCGGCGATGGAATAATCCCCCGCGACATATTCGTGATCGGCCAATTGCTTGTTCAGCACGCCGTAGAGCCTGTTGGTCTCATTGGTGTAGCGATTGATGCCATATTCAATCTGAACCGGCGCATATTGGCGGAAATGATGCGTCTGGCCCGCCATGGGCCCTAGACCGCCCACCTGCCAGAACAACCATTCGTCAACGCAAACGCGCGAACGCTCGTCGCGGCCATACAACTTGCCGGTCTTGCGGGCCAGATACTGCAAGATCGCACCCGATTCAAACACCGAGATCGGCGCACCGTCCGGCCCTTCCGGATCGACGATGGCGGGAATCTTGTTGTTGGGCGAGATTTTCAGGAATTCGGGTGCAAATTGCTCGCCCTTGCCAATATTCACGGTATGAACCGTGTAAGGCAGGCCACATTCCTCCAACATAATCGAAATTTTCCAGCCATTCGGCGTGGACCAGTAATAAAGATCGATGGGCTTTTGCGACATTGTCATCACCTGAACAGTTTGCGGTCATTGGTGGATATATATGGCCGCAAGGCGCAGTTCCAAGGGATGGCAAGGAGAATCCAAAAACTCGAGACAGCAGGGATTGCTTCGCTTGCGCTCGCAATGACGAAGAGAAGCCGCAACAGCCCTCAGCCTTCTTTCGTCCAAAGAGAGAAAGGATGCGCGCGGCGGGCCGTTCCCGCATGCTTTCTCCCTCCCGGAGAGCGTGAGGGTATGCCCCCTGCCCGCTCAGATCCCCAGCTTGGCCTTGAGAATGTCATTGACGGCCTGCGGGTTGGCCTTGCCGCCGGTTGCCTTCATCACCTGCCCGACAAACCAGCCAAGCATGGTGGGCTTGGCAATGGCCTGCTGCACCTTTTCCGGGTTGGCAGCGATGATGTCGTCCACGGCCTTTTCAATCGCTCCGGTATCGGTCACCTGCCGCATGCCGCGCGCTTCAACCACCGCGCGCGGATCGCCGCCCTCGGTAAAGATGATCTCGAACAGATCTTTGGCGAGTTTGCTGGAGATGGTGCCCTCAGAAATGAGATCGACAATGGCGCCGATCTGGCTGGCGGAAACCGGCGAGGTGGAAATATCCTTGCCTTCCTTGTTGAGGCGGCCGAACAGTTCGTTAATGATCCAGTTTGCGGCCATCTTGCCGTCGCGGCCCTTGGCTGCGGCCTCGAAAAAGTCGGCAGATTCGCGCTCGGCCACCAGAACGCCGGCGTCATAGGACGACAGGCCGTAATCGGCCATGAAGCGGGCCTTCTTGTCGTCCGGCAGTTCCGGCAGATGCGCCCTGAGGGATTCGACGTAATCAGCGGTGAATTCCAGCGGCAGCAGATCGGGGTCAGGGAAGTAGCGGTAATCCTGCGCCTCTTCCTTCGAGCGCATGGAGCGCGTCTCGCCCTTGGTGGGGTCGTACAGGCGGGTTTCCTGATCGATGGTGCCGCCATCTTCCAGAATGCCGATCTGCCGGCGGGCCTCCACTTCAATGGCATGGCCAATGAAGCGGATGGAATTGACATTCTTGATCTCGCAGCGGGTGCCAAAAGGCGCGCCCGGACGGCGGACCGAGACGTTGACATCGGCGCGCAGGCTGCCTTCGTCCATATTGCCGTCACAGGTGCCAAGATAACGCATGATGGTGCGCAGCTTGGAGACATAGGCGCGCGCTTCATCGGCGGAGCGCATATCCGGACGCGAGACGATTTCCATCAGCGCGACGCCAGAGCGATTGAGATCGACAAAGCTTTCGGTAGCAGACTGGTCATGCAGGCTCTTGCCTGCATCCTGTTCCAGATGCAGGCGCTCGATACCCACCTTGATCTGTTCGGTGGGTGTGACGTCGACGATTACTTCGCCCTCGCCAACGATGGGGCTTTTGTACTGGCTGATCTGATAGCCCTGCGGCAGATCGGGATAGAAGTAATTTTTGCGGTCAAAGGTAGAGACGAGGTTGATCTGCGCTCGCAAGCCAAGACCGGTGCGGATGGCCTGCGCCACACATTCCTCGTTGATCACAGGCAGCATGCCCGGCATGGCCGCATCGACGAAGGAGACATTGGTGTTTTCGTCAGCGCCGAAAGTGGTGGAGGCGCCGGAAAACAGCTTGGAGCGGGAGACGACCTGGGCGTGCACCTCAAGGCCGATCACGACTTCCCAATCGCCCGTTGCGCCTTTGATGAGTTTCGATGGTTGCGTGTGCTTGGTCATGGGTTTTGCCTCAGCGCTAAAGTCTTCATTCAGGAATCCAGCGCAGGCTGGTCATGCCTGCTGCGTTCCCCGATCAATTTTTCTTCCAGAGCTATCGACCATTCGATCAATTCGCTCCAGATATGACGTGCCAGATTCTGGTCGAGACCCTCGCGGCCGGCCAGTTCGACGACATGGTCGAGCACAATATCTATGCGCTCGGGCACACGCGCCGGAATGCCGAGACCGGGCTTGACCGCGGCCGCTTTCTCTATCTGCCGCTGCCGTCGCGCGAGCAGCACGACAAGCTGTTCGTCAAGCTTGTCGATCTCACGGCGCACATCGGCCATGGACCCGGATACCTGCGCCGCAGACGCCTGCGCCGCAGCCTGCTGTGCCACCTGAACGCCGGCGCTGCGCACGCGCGCCGCGATCCAGCCGGTGAGCTTGCCCGCCAGCATGAAGGCGACAATCGCCGTCAGTTCGGCTGCGGGGCGTATATCCGCATCGCTGCGTAATTTCTGCGTGATGAGCAGCAGGCACAGCAACAGAGCGACGGCCCAGAGCATCCAGCGCAAGGCATTCAGGCATCCCGTCAGAACCTGAAGGGGAAGCAAGCCCATCATGCCCACCAGACATCCGGCAATTTGATTTTCGGCGCAGCGTCCTCAAGCGCCGCGCCCAGAGCAAACAGCGTTTCCTCGTCAAAGGGGCGGCCGATGAGTTGCAGGCCCAGCGGCAGGCCCGCAGAAGAAAGACCACCCGGCACTGCAAGTCCCGGCAGGCCAGCCATGTTCACCGTGACGGTGAAAACGTCGTTGAGATACATTTCCACCGGATCCGCCGAGCCTTTCTCTCCAATGCCAAAGGCAGCGGAAGGTGTGGCAGGCGTCAGAATGGCATCGACGCCATTGGCATAAGCGGCTTCAAAATCGCGTTTGATCAGGGTGCGGATTTTCTGCGCGCGCAGATAATAGGCATCATAATAGCCGGCAGAGAGCACGTAGGTGCCGATGAGAATGCGTCGCTTGACCTCGGCGCCAAACCCGGCGGCGCGGGTATTCTCATACATCGAGGCAATGTCCCTGCCCGGCACGCGCAGCCCATAGCGCACGCCATCATAGCGGGCGAGGTTGGAAGAGGCCTCGGCTGGCGCAACGATATAATAGGCCGGCAAGGCCGTGCTGGTGTGCGGCAGCGAGATATTCACGATCTCGGCACCGGCATTTTTAAGCCAGGCGATGCCGTCTTCCCAGAGCTTCTCGATTTCGGCGGACAGGCCGGCGATGCGATATTCCTTCGGAATGCCGATCTTCTTGCCTCTGACCGACTGGCCGACAGCGGCCTCGTAGTCCGGTACAGGCATATCGACGCTGGTTGAATCCTTGGGGTCGAAACCGGCCATCGACCGGAGCATGATCGCGGCGTCGCGGACATTGCGCGCGATCGGCCCAGCCTGATCCAGCGACGAGGCAAAGGCGACCATGCCCCAGCGCGAGCAGCGGCCATAGGTCGGCTTGATGCCGGCAGTGCCGGTAAAAGCGGCAGGCTGACGGATTGAGCCGCCCGTATCGGAGGCTGTCGCGCCCAGACACAGATGCGCGGCAACCGCGGCGGCTGAACCGCCGGAAGAACCGCCGGGCACCAGCAGGCCCTTCTTGCCCTTGGCCAGAGCTTCGAGGGCCTGCGCGCCGTTCCAGTTTGGCGGCAGCCAGGGTGAGGCCACCGGGCCGTAATAGGACGTCTCGTTGGACGAACCCATCGCGAACTCATCCATATTGAGCTTGCCGAGCATCACGGCGCCGTCGCGCCACAACTGGGCCGTGACGGTGGATTCATATTCCGGCTTGAAGCCATCCAGAATATGGCTGCAGGCCTGCGTATGCACGCCCTTGGTGGCGTAAAGATCCTTGATGCCGAGCGGGATACCTTCAAGAGGCCCCGCCTCGGCCCTCGCGATGCGCTCATCCGAAGCGCTGGCCTGCGCCAGAGCATGATCGGGGGTCTCATGCACGAAGGCATTGAGCCCGCGCGCCTTTTCCATGGCGGCCAGATGCGCCTTGGTGAGTTCAACAGCGGATATTTTCCGGGCCTTGAGCGCATTTCGCGCGCCGGCCAGCGTCAGTTTGGTCAGGTCAGTCATTCAAGCCCACAGAAATCGAGTTATTCCACAACCTTCGGCACGACGAAGAAATGATCTTCGCGCGCAGGGGCATTTTTCGTGACGCTTTCAGCAATATTGCCGTCATTGACCACGTCGGGCCGCATCCGCAATTTCATTGGCGTGACCGATGTCATGGGCTCAACGCCCTCGACATTCACGGCGGAAAGCTGCTCGACGAATGTGAGCATGGCATTGAGTTCGCCCTGCATATGGGCAATATCGGCATCCGGCACGGCAATGCGCGAAAGCTTGGCGATGCGCCGCACGGTCGCTTGATCAACGGACATTTGTTTACCTCATCTTGGCGTTGCTCTGGCTATTACACGCTGCAAAGGCCTCATGCAACGTTCGCGCCAGCCAAAGCAGCGGCAGAGGCCAGAAAATCAACTTTGCGCAGCGCAAGCCGCTGCTGCGCCTCATCGTCCGCCCCCCAGACACGCGCCTGAAAATGCTCGTCGACGTGGGCGGCGGCAAATGCCTGTTCGGCGTTCATAAAGCCGCGCGCAACGGCAAGCGCAATGAGCACAGAGCCGCTGATCGAGGTGAGCACATGCAGGGCCGCCAGTTGCAGCGGCTTGTCGAAACCGGCCAGAGCCGCACCGACCGCAGCCAATGCCGGCTCAGGCTGCGCGGCAAACATGATGCCCTGCACCGGCGTGAACCGCGCGCCAAGTTCGCGCGCCGCAAAATCAAGCACAGGATCCCAGTGCTGCGCCTGCTCATCCGCCAGCGCCTGCGGATTGGCGGCGCGGTAGCAGGTCAGATCCGAAGCGGCATAGCGGCGAAGTTCGGCGCGGACAGCCTCCATCTCCTGTGCCACCCCGTCCAGCGCCGAATGAACCAGCCGCGTGAGCGGCATCGACAAAGGGTTGATCACATCGACCTGCGCCTGCCATTCCCGTGCCAGCATATCGGCCAGCCCGGCCTCCTCCACGCCGATCAGATTGCGCGCGGGCGTCCGGGCCGGGCGGCCATCCAGCAGCAGCACATGCACGCCGTTGCGCGGTTCCGTGGTCACGCTCTTATAGAAGCGTTTCGGCAGCTTCTTCTGCATGTCCTTGCGCGCCATGGCGACAGGGTCGATCGGCTCGCCATGGACCGGAAAAATCATGGATGTCAGATCATCCCGCATCAAACTCACCTCAGTATGCGCCGCAACGCTGCAAAATCATCCACCATATGAACGGCGTTTGCCAGATTTTCACGCGGGTGAAACCCCCATGTGACACCAACGCCGGTCACGCCCGCATTGCGGGCCATATCCATGTCGTAGCTGGTATCGCCGACCATGGTGCAGGCTTCCGCGCTGCAGCCGGTCTCGCCCATAGCCTGAAGAATCATATCCGGCGCCGGCTTGGACGGCGCGTCATCCGCCGTCTGAATGGTGGCAAACAATTTCTGCCAGCGATAGCGCTCCAGAAAGTCCCCTATTCCTCGGCGCGACTTTCCGGTTGCAATGCCTAGCATCACGTCGGAACGCGCGGAGAGATTTTCAAGCAGATCCTGCGCGCCGTCATAAAGAGGCGCCATTTCTCCTTCCGCCACCAGTTCCCGCCATGCGGTCTTGTAGCTTTCGGCCAGTTGAGCGGCTGGCGCTTCCTCGCCAAATAGTCGCTCGAAGGCCTCCTGCAGCGACAAGCCGACAATGGAGAGCATCGCTTCGCGGGTGGGAAGGGGGAGATTCATGCGGCTGATCGCGCGGCTCTGCGCCGCGACGATCATATGCTGGCTATCCACCAGCGTGCCGTCGACATCGAACAAAATCAGTTTCATGCGCCTCATTGCCGCCAAAACGGCGCATGAGTCAATATTTTAAAGCATGGTACGTTCAAGCGGAAGCAATGGTTACCGTCCCTCATGCCCGCAAGACAGAAAGTCAGAAAGGATGAGGGGCTTATTACCTATATTTTGCCCCTCACGCTTAAACTTATCTTCTCCCAACCCTCTCCCTGAGGGAGAGGGAAACATTGTCATCGGAACGCAAAGCGCTCCCACAGCGCAGCATCAACGGTTGCAGTTGATACCCCGGTGCCAGCATTCACCGTAGTGATGGCCGCGGTCGTGTCCCCGGCCATAATGATGGCCGCGATTGTCATAATAACCGTGATGGTGATGGTGATGGCCGTAATACCACCTGTGGTGTCTTGCCTCAGCAGAGCTCGCGCCCATCAGGCCCAGCGACAGGACCGTCATGGCCAGAATAATGAATTTTTTCATCGTGAAAACCTCCTCTGCGTATCCGGCATTATGCGCGCTGCACATGAACAGCGCTTGAACACCGGCGGCATTCACGATTCGGGGGCTTCGACGATCGGGTCGTAAGATTTGACATCGAAGCCGAGCAGATCCCAGCTATGCTTCATATGCGGCGGCAAGGGCGCCGTCACGTCGATCACGCCGCCCTTGGGATGCGGAATGATGAGCCGCCGCGCCAGCAAATGCAGCTTGTTCTCGATTCCTTCGGGGATCATCTGCAACGGATCGGTGCGGCGCGGATCGGTTTTCTCCAGCAGGCCATATTTCGGATCGCCGATAATAGGATGCCCGATTGCCTCCATGTGCGCACGCAACTGATGAGTGCGGCCGGTAATCGGCTTGAGAGAGACCCAGCTCGCGCGGTTGGCCGCCCGGTCAACGAGCGTATAGTAGGTAACGGAGTGTTGCGCATCCTCCTCGCCGTGCCGGGCAACGCGCATGCGCTCGGTGTTGGACTGTCCGCCCTCGCCCCGGGGCGCACGCTTTTCGCCGCGCTCATCGCCCATACCCTCGCCCTTGGCCAGAAACAGCGATATGCGTCCCTGCGGCGGCTTAGGCACGCCGCGCACCAGCGCCCAGTAGATCTTCTTGGCCTGCCGCGAGCGGAAAGCCTCGCCAAGGTCTGCCGCCATCTTGCGCGTCTTGGCGACGAGCAGCACACCGCTCGTATCGCGGTCAAGACGATGAACCAGCTTCGGGCGCTCGCCGTTTTTGTCGGCCAGCGCTTCCAGCATGCCATCGATATGGCGCGTCATGCCTGAGCCGCCCTGCACGGCAAGGCCGAAAGGCTTGTTCAGAACCATCAGGCCAGCATCCTCAAAGAGGATCATGTCCTTGAGAGCGCGGGCATCTGCCTCATTAGCCGTGCGGATGGCCGGCTTTGCGGGCGGTGCGACATCGAGCGGCGGCACGCGGACTACCTGCCCCGCCACAAGGCGCGTCGAGCCTTCGACGCGCTTGCCGCTGACGCGCACTTCGCCTTTGCGGCAAATCTTGTTGAGATGCGAAAGCGACAAGCTGGGAATGCGGCGCTTGAACCAGCGATCAAGCCGCATGCCGTCTTCATCTTCCGTCACTGTGAGGTTTTGCACGCTCAAGATAAAATCCTCACAAAATGGCCCGCATGGCCCATTGGCCGCAGAAAAGACCGAAAATCGACAATACCACCGAACCGATGATGTAAACCAGCGCCAGAGCCGGTTCACCGCGCTGGAAAAGATTTGCCGCATCGAGCGAATAGGATGAAAAACTCGTATATCCGCCCAGAATGCCGGTAGCGAGCAGCAGGCGCAGTTCTGCCGTCAGTCCGCCTATCCGCTCGGCGAAATAGGCGGCAAGCAGGCCCATGAAAAACGAGCCGCTGACGTTGATCACCACCAGCCCAAGCGGAAACACCCAGCCGAAGGCCCTCGTGACCGCTATATTGACCAGATAGCGCACAACCGAGCCGAGCCCGCCGCCGCCAAAGACAAGGAGAATTTCTTTCATGCCTCCCTATAGCGCACAGAATCCGCGCCGTCACGTGGCTTAGCGGGGCTTCGCCGGGCGGAAAAGCATGAAGGCTTGCCTTGAGCCGCAGCTCCGGATTAAGACGATCAAAACGGAAACACGCAAAATGATCAGGCCAGATCCGCACGACGCGCTCATCATCATCGATCTCCAGCACGATTTCCTGCCCGGCGGCGCGCTGGCCGTGCCGGATGGCGATGCAGTTCTGGAACCAATCTTGGCAGTGTCTTCGGGCTTTGCTCACGTGATCCACACGCAGGACTGGCATCCGCAGAGCCATATCTCATTCGCATCGCGGCATGGCAGGCCAGCCTTTTCGACAATAGATCTCACCTATGGGCCGCAGGTTCTCTGGCCTGACCATTGCGTCATGGGCACGCCGGGCGCAGAACTTGCTCTGCACGTGCCGAAGGCCGAACTCATCCTGCGCAAAGGCTTTCACGCCCATGCCGATTCCTATTCGGCCTTCATGGAGGCCGACGGCGTCACCATCACCGGTCTGGCCGGGTATTTGCACGCACGCGGCCTGAAAAGGCTGTTCATGGCCGGACTTGCCACAGATTATTGCGTCGCCTTTTCCGCAATGGATGCCGCAAGGGCCGGCTTCGAGACATTCGTTCTCGATGATCTTTGCCGCGCCATCGACCAGAACGGCTCGCTCGCGCAAGCGCTGCGCATCATGCAGGACGCAGGCGTGCGCCGCATCACGTCCGATCAGCTGACCTGAAAGTCTCATGAAAGACATGCCTGCCGTGCACCGTAAATCTCTCGCAGAATCCCTTCTTTTCCTATATAGATTTTCGACATGTCATTGATCACAACAACCCAACACCTCGCCGAGACCTGCGAACGTCTGGCCGCTCATCCCTTCATTACCGTCGATACCGAGTTTCTGCGCGAGACGACGTTCTGGCCTAAGCTCTGCGTCGTACAGCTTGCCTCGGAAGAAGAAGCTGTCGCGGTGGATGCCATCGCGCCGGACCTCGACCTGACGCCCTTTTTCGAGCTGATGCGCAATCCGAATGTCACGAAAGTGTTTCATGCGGCGCGGCAGGACCTCGAAATCATCTGGAACCTGTCCAAATCGCTTCCCGAACCCGTATTCGACACACAGGTCGCAGCCATGGTCTGCGGCTTCGGCGATCAGGTTGCCTACAGCGAACTGGTTCAGGCCATCTGCAAGACCAGCATCGACAAATCGTCACGCTTTACGGACTGGACGCGCCGGCCGCTCTCGCCCGCGCAGATCGACTATGCCATCGCCGATGTCACACATCTGCGCGATATCTACAAGCATCTCGACTCGCGGCTGGAAAAATCAGGCCGGAAGAGCTGGCTTGCCGACGAACTTTCCACCCTGACCAGCATAACAACCTACGAACAGCACCCTGACCGCGCGTGGGAGCGCTACAAGGGCCGTATCCGCAAGCCGCGCGATCTCGCCGTGCTCATGGAGCTGGCCGCCTGGCGCGAGGCGGAAGCGCAGGCCAGAGACGTGCCGCGCTCGCGCGTGCTCAAAGACGACGTGATGGTGGAAGTTGCCATGTCTGCCCCCAAGGATGCCGAAGCTCTCGGTGCTCTGCGCGCCTTTCCGCGCGGCATGGAGCGCTCGAAAGCCGGAACCGAAATACTTGCCGCCGTACAGCGCGGCCTTGCGCGCGATCCCAAGACGCTGCCTCGCGTCGAGCGCGAGCACCGCAACAATACGAATGGCGCAACCGTTGAGCTGATGAAGGTTCTGCTGCGGCAGGTATCCGAGGAGACCGGCGTCGCCGCCAAGATGATCGCGACCGTTGACGACCTCGAAGCCATAGCACTGGCGGACAATGCCGATTGCGCGGCACTCAAGGGCTGGCGTCGGGAGATTTTCGGTGCCCGCGCGCTGGAACTCAAGCATGGGCGTCTGGCGCTGACCATCGAGAATAAAAAAGTTGTCACACTCGAATGGCAGGATGCTGCAAATTCCAATTCCTGACAGGCTGAACGATGACGGTCACGATCTATCATAATCCCGCCTGCGGCACGTCGCGAAATGTTCTGGGCCTGATACGCCATGCCGGCATCGAACCGCAGATAATAGAATATCTCAAGACGCCGCCCAGCCGGGAGGTGCTCCGGAGCCTCATTGCCCGCATGGGCGGCGGTGCGCGGGCGCTTTTGCGCGAGAAGGGCACGCCTTATGCCGAGCTGGGTCTTGATAGCCCCGGCCTCAGCGAAGACGAACTGATCGACGCCATGCTGGCGCATCCGGTGCTGATCAACCGCCCCATCGTGGTGACAGAGCGCGGCGTCAGGCTCTGCCGCCCTTCGGAAACGGTGCTCGAACTTCTCCCCGCGCCGTTGCGGCAAGACTTCGTCAAGGAAGACGGGGAAATCGTGCGCCGCTCCTGAAATTGGAATTTCTGCGGCCTTTCCCCTTGCATCCGGCGCAAAACCGGCTATAAACCCGCATCCTGTTCGGCTGGGGGCTGAACGGAAGGTCTTTCGTTTGCGCGAAAGACAGGGGTTTATCTGCTCCGTCTTCCCGTGTCTCCGCCTTCGAAGAAACCGTCGGGCCTTTTTCCGGGCTCGAAGGGCTCTGCGCCGGACAAAACAGCCGCATGAGGCGGCTGACAACAGAGAAAGGTAATCCCATGGCTCTCTATGAGCACGTGTTCCTTGCTCGCCAGGACGTGACCGCCCAGCAGGTGGAAGCACTGACCGAGCAGATGAAAAACACCATCACCGCTGGTGGCGGTCAGGTGTCGAAGGTTGAATATTGGGGCGTCAAGTCCCTCGCCTTCCGCATCAAGAAGAACCGCAAGGCCCACATGACCCTGCTGAACATCGACGCACCTTCTGCCGCTGTCGCGGAAATGGAGCGTCAGATGAGCATTTCGGAAGACATCATCCGCTTCATGACCATCAAGGTCGAGGAACTGGAAGAAGGCGCTTCCGCCATGCTGCGCAAGCGCGACGACACCGAAGAGCGCGGCGAGCGCTTTGACCGTCCGGACCGCTCCGACCGTGGCCCGCGCGCTCCGCGCACCCCGTCGGGCCGTGCGCCCCGTCCCGAATATAACGCTAGCGAGGCTTAAACCATGGCAACCGAATCTGCTGCCGGTGGCGCAACCCGCCGCCCCTTCTTCCGCCGTCGCAAGAGCTGCCCCTTCAGCGGCCCGGGCGCTCCGAAGATCGATTACAAGGACACCCGCCTGCTCTCGCGCTACATTTCCGAGCGCGGCAAGATCGTCCCTTCGCGCATCACCGCCGTGAGCGCCAAGAAGCAGCGTGAACTGGCTCAGGCCATCAAGCGCGCCCGCTTCCTCGGCCTGCTGCCTTACGTGATCCGCTGATATATCCGGCGCGGGAGCAGATCCCGCGCCTCTTTTGCTGAGATCGTCCGGATGGGCCGGACGAGATGGCTGGAATGCAAAGCGCATTTCTAACCGCCATGTGCGGGACAACCGAAGGTCTTTATGGTGCTGTCTTTTTCGTTCCGTCTGCCGCATCTGGGCATTGCGCTTGTCGCCGGGGTAACCGCCGCGCTGGCCTTCCTTGCCGCTGGCGAGGGCGGAATTCTGAGCTTCCTGCTGGCCAATTTCTCTCCGCTGCCGCTGATGATCGCCAGCCTGGGCTGGAGCCTGGGGACAGGCGTTATTGCATCGCTTTTAGCCGGCGTCACAATAATTCTGGCTGCCGATATCCAGAACGCACTGGCCTTTCTGGCGCTTATCGCCCTGCCCGGCGTGGGGCTGACTGCACTGGCCATGCGCCGTTCGGGCAAAGGCCATACATCGACGGGGCGTCTGCTCGAATGGATCGGCTGGGCGGCCATCTTCTCCACCATGGCCGAAATCGCGCTCTGGGCCGCCACGAGCGGCGGCTATGATGTAGCGTCCGGCAAGCTTGCGCATGAATTTGCCGCGCCGCTGTCTGAAATCAGCCGTGCCGGAATCAATCTGCCGGATGATGTGCGCATCGAGGATGTAGCGCTGTTTTTCGCCCGGGCCGTGCCCTTTTTCTCAGTGGCGATGACGGTCATCCTGCTCACCATGAACCTCTGGCTCGCTGCACGGGCCGTGCAAATCTCCGGACGGCTGGAACGGTCGTTCCCGTCCCTGCCCGAAACGACGCTGGTGCCGCGTGAACTCGTCGTCATTTTCGTTATTTCCTGTCTTGCGACCGGCATCGGCCTGATATTGCACAGCTTGTCGCTGTCGCTGGCCACCGGCCTTGTCGCGGCGGGACTGCTCACGGTGTTTGCGCTACAGGGGCTTGCCCTGCTGCACGCCGCCACGCGCGCCATGCCGCTGCGCGGCCTGCTGCTTACCTTCATTTATTTCGGCATTATCGTGCTCAGTCTCTGGCCTTTGGTCATTGCGGCTATGGCCGGTTTTGTCGAATGCCTCGTTTCGAGACGGCGGGCTGTTTCCGCCGCCGAAAATTCCAATAAACCACAGGAGTAGAAAATGGACGTTATTTTGCTTGAACGCGTCGCCAAGCTTGGCCAGATGGGCGAAAAAGTACGCGTGAAGGATGGCTATGCCCGCAACTACCTGCTGCCGCGCGGCAAGGCTCTGCGCGCCACCGAGGCCAATGCCAAGAAGTTTGAATTGCAGCGCGCACAGCTTGAGGCCCGCAATCTCGAGCGCAAGTCCGAAGCTGTTGCCATCGCCGAAAAGCTGGACGGCACGTCCTATGTCATCATCCGTCAGGCCGGCGAGACCGGCCAGCTTTATGGCTCGGTCGCCGCACGCGATATCGCGGACGCCGTGACTGCCGCAGGCTTCACCGTCAATCGCGGTCAGGTCGAACTCGCCAATCCGATCAAGACAATTGGTCTGCACGTGCTGCCGGTGCATCTGCACCCGGAAGTCGAAATCAAGATCAATATCAACGTTGCCCGCTCCCATGCTGAAGCTGAACGCCAGGCCAAGGGCGAGGAAATCAATGTGCGCGAGGAGCTTTCGCTCGACGATCTCGGCCTTGAGGTCGGCAAGGCTCTTGCAGAGGCAGACGGCTCGCTCGGCGACCGTTAATCTTTATCCCGTTTCAGGAACGGCCCTGCTCTCCAGCAGGGCCGTTTTATTTTGCCAGTTAAATATTTCGCGACCGACGCCGCCGAAAAGTTCAAAATCTCAATATCTTAACAGGTACGAACCTCTGGATCGGGCTATAAATATACAAATTTGATAGAATTTATACGTTGACAAAAGTCCCCATGCGTCATTGAATGCTGCGACGCACAAGGGGACGTTCATGGCATTTTTATCTGCGATCCAGCCATTCTATTCTCTTTCGGGCTTGCTCGTGGGAACGATTGTCGGCCTCACGGGAGTTGGCGGCGGATCTCTGATGACACCGCTGCTTGTGCTGGTTTTTGGCGTCAGTCCCGCAACAGCGGTAGGCACCGACCTGCTCTATGCAGCCGTGACCAAATCCGGCGGCACAATTGTTCACGGCTTCAGCAAAACCATCGACTGGCGGGTGACCGGGCGCCTTGCAGCCGGGTCGATTCCGGCGACAATGGCCACGATTTTCGTTCTTCAGCACTACGGACTGCAAAGACACGGAACATCTTCGCTGATCGCCTTCATGCTGGGTATTGCGCTGCTTCTGACATCCGCAATGCTTCTTTTCCGTAAATATGTCATGGCTTTTGCCGTTCGCTTCGCCGCAGACGAGCACCCCTGGCGCACCTGCGTACTGACGATCGTGACAGGCGCCGTGCTCGGCGTGCTCGTATCCATTTCCTCCGTCGGCGCCGGGGCGATGGGCGTGACGGCGCTGCTGCTGCTCTATCCGGGTTTGCCGGTCGTGCGCATTGTCGGTTCGGATATTGCTCATGCCGTCCCGCTGACGCTGGTGGCGGGGCTTGGCCATTGGTGGATCGGCACGGTGGACTGGCTGATGCTGGCGTCGCTGCTGATCGGCTCGCTGCCCGGCATTGTCATCGGCAGCCGGCTGGCGCCGCGTTTACCTGAGGGGATCCTGCGCCCCATTCTTGCGGGCATACTTATTATCGTAGGTCTACGCCTCGTTCTGGCTTGAGACTTGACGCCAGCGCTCTGGCATTGGAAAAGGACACGGGCGGTTCGCAATTGCGGGCCTGTGCTTTTTTGGGCCCGTTTGCCTGCATCTGCAGCGCAAGGCCGGGCCGGCAGGATTATTGGACTATGCGGGTTCTCCTCATCGACAATTACGACAGTTTCACCTGGAACCTCGTGCATTACCTCGGTTCGCTCGGCGCGGATGTGGAGGTGCACCGCAATGATGAGCTGAGCGTTGATGAAGTTCTCGCGCGAAACCCCGATGCGATTGTCCTCTCTCCGGGGCCCTGCACACCAAAGGAAGCTGGCATATGTCTTGATCTGATCAAGGCGGCCAGCGACAAGATTCCCATGTTCGGCGTCTGCCTCGGCCATCAGGCCATCGGCGATGCGTTCGGCGGCGATGTGATTCGGGCACCGCTGCCCATTCATGGCAAGCTTTCCACCATACATCATAATGCGCGTCAGGTGTTTCGCGGCATCAACGGCCCGTTGCAGGGCACACGCTATCACTCGCTGATCGTCGATAAAAAGACCCTGCCCGAAGCGCTTGAAGTCACCGCAGCGACTGATGACGGCCTGATCATGGGCCTCTCGCATAAAACGCTGCCCATTCACGGGGTTCAGTTTCATCCGGAAAGCATCCTTTCCGAGCACGGACACCAGATCCTGAAAAACTTTCTCGATCTCGCCAGCGAATGGAACAAGCAACATCCGCGCGCCGTAAAATCCGCAAAGGCCTGACATGGAACAGTTCAAACCCCTGATCGCGAAAATCGCCACCGGCAGCAGTCTGACGCGCGCCGAGGCAGAACTTGCCTTCAACACCATGCTTTCAGGCGAAGTCACCCCGGCGCAGATGGGCGGATTTCTGATCGGCCTGCGTGTGCGCGGCGAAACGGTGGAGGAAATATCCGGCGCCGTGAGCGCGATGCGGGCCCGTATGCTCAAGGTCAGCGCCCCGCCCGGGGCCATCGACATCGTCGGCACGGGCGGCGATGGCGCGGGCTCTTATAATGTATCGACGCTGGCCGCCATTATTGTCGCCGCCTGCGGGGTTCCGGTCGCCAAACACGGCAACCGCGCCGCCTCATCCAAATCCGGGTCTTCGGACATTCTCACCGCGCTGGGCGTCCGTATCGGCATTTCGCCCGAAGGCGTCACGCATTCGATAGAACAATCGGGTCTCGGCTTCATGATGGCCCAGACGCACCACGCCGCCATGCGCCACGTGGGCGCAGTGCGCAGCGAACTCGGCACCCGCACCATATTCAACCTGCTCGGCCCGCTGTCCAACCCGGCTGGCGTCAAGCGGCAGGTTCTGGGGCTCTTTTCCGCCTCTTGGGCAGAGCCTCTGGCTCAGGTGCTGCATAATCTGGGGTCGGAGCGCGTCTGGCTGGTGCATGGTTCGGATGGTCTCGATGAAATCACCACAACCGGCCCAACCAAGGTGGTCGCGCTGGAAAGCGGCACGATCCGCTCGTTTGAGATCACGCCGCAGGAGGCCGGGCTCACCCTGTCCAACCCCGCTGATCTCAAGGGCGGTGACCCCGAGTTCAACGCCCGGGCACTGCGGGATGTGCTGGCGGGTGCCCGCAATGCCTACCGCGATATCGCACTGATCAATGCAGCCGCCGCGCTTGTTGTCGCGGAAAAGGCGGCAAGCTTGCGCGAGGGCGTCACGATTGCCGCCGCCGCACTTGACTCAGGGCGGGCAAGCGCCACACTGGACAAACTTATTCAGGCCACTCAGGGAGCGTGAACCTTGGCGGACATACTCCTCAAGATCGAATCCTACAAACGCCGGGAAATTTCAGCCGCCAAAGTGCGGATGCCGTTCCACGCGCTGGAGCGCAAGGCGCGCGAGCAGACACCGCCACGCGGCTTCGTCAAGGCCATCCGCGCCAAGCTCAATGCCGGCTCTTTCGCATTGATTGCGGAAATCAAGAAAGCCAGTCCGTCCAAAGGCCTGATCCGCGCAGACTTTGACCCGCCGACACTGGCCCGCGCCTATGAGGCGGGCGGCGCTGCATGTCTGTCGGTGCTTACCGATGAGCCGAGCTTTCAGGGCAAGCCCGAATATCTGACTGCGGCGCGCGAGGCCGCCGCCCTGCCTGCCCTGCGGAAAGATTTCCTGTTTGATCCCTATCAGGTGTTCGAGGCGCGGGCCTGGGGCGCGGACTGCATCCTCATCATCATGGCCTGCGTCGACGACAATGAAGCGCGCGCGCTGAATGCCGCCGCCCATGATCTGGGCATGGATGTGCTTGTGGAAGTCCACAATGAAAAGGAACTGGAGCGGGCGCTGCGGCTCGAAACCAGCATGATCGGCATCAACAACCGCGACCTGCGCACATTTGAGGTGTCGCTCGACGTCAGCGTCCGCCTTGCGGCGATGATCCCGCCCGGCCATATCTGCGTGGCGGAGAGCGGTATTTTCAGCCATCAGGATTGTGTGCGGCTCGCTCAGAGCGGCGTTCGCACCTTTCTGGTCGGCGAGAGCCTGATGCGGCAGGACGATGTCGCCGCGGCCACCCGCCAACTGCTTACCGGCCTCTGAACCATGGCCTTGACCCATATCTCCGGATCCGGCGAAGCGCATATGGTGGATGTTGGCGCAAAGGCCGTGACGAGCCGTGTGGCGCGTGCTGAAGGCTGCGTGATCATGAAGGCGGAAACGCTGGCGCTGGCGCTCGAAGGCAATGCCAAAAAAGGCGATGTGCTGGCGACTGCGCGCATTGCCGGCATAATGGCCGCGAAGAAGACCTCCGAGCTGATCCCGCTCTGCCATCCGCTGCTGCTGACCAAAGTCAGTGTTGACCTGATCCCCGACCCAGAATTGCCGGGCATCCGCGTTGCGGCCAGCGCCAGCGTCTCGGGGCAAACCGGCGTGGAAATGGAAGCCCTGACCGCCGTTTCTGTTGCCTGCCTCACGATCTATGACATGCTCAAGGCTGCCGACAAGGCGATGCGCATCGACTCTATCCGCCTGCTGGAAAAGAGCGGCGGAAAATCGGGCCATTGGACAGCACCATGAAAGACAAGGGACTTCTGCCGGTCGAAGACGCCTTGCAGCGCGTTCTTCAGGGACAATCCCGGTTGCCGACGGAGCTTGTCCCGATCTGGTCAGCACAAGGCCGCACGCTGGGCGAAGATCTGGCCGCAACCCGCACCCAGCCGCCGTTCGACTCTTCAGCCATGGACGGCTATGCCGTGCGGCACGCCGATCTCGCTGCAGCCGGCGCCCGGCTTAAGCCTGTTGGCGAGAGCGCGGCCGGACATCCGTTTGAGGGAAGCATCGGCCCCGGCGAGGCGGTGCGCATTTTTACCGGCGCAAAATTGCCGCAGGGAGCCGATACCGTCATCCTGCAGGAAAATGTGACGCGCGAGGGCGAGGTCATCATCGTGCAGGTGCCGGAAGCACTCGGACGGCATATCCGTGTTGCCGGACTGGACTTTGCCGCAGGGCAAATTCTGCTGCCCGCCGGAACGCGCCTCGGGGCGCGGGAACTGGCGCTTGCCGCCGCCATGAACCATGCCATGCTGCCTGTGGCGCGCCAGCCGCGTGTCGGCATATTGGCGACAGGCGATGAACTGGCCTTTCCCGGCGAGGCCACAAGCGATGATGAAATCATCTGCTCCAACAGCTATTCTATCGCCGCACTGGTGCGCGCGGCAGGCGGCGAGCCTGTCAATCTCGGCATTGCCCGGGATAATTTTACGGCACTCGAAGCCGGCATCCGCCGCGCACAGGCGGAACAGATCGACATTCTGGTCACGCTGGGCGGCGCCTCGGTCGGCGATCACGATCTGGTGCAAAAAGCGCTCGCCAGAGAAGGCATGGAACTCGCCTTCTGGAAAATTGCCATGCGGCCCGGCAAGCCGCTGATGCACGGTCATCTGGGACCTATGCGTATTCTCGGCCTGCCGGGAAATCCGGTTGCGTCCATCGTCTGCGGACTGCTGTTTTTGCAGCCCCTCATCCGCGCCCTCAACGGCGACCCCACGCCAGACCGGGATACAAGCCATAGCGCCGTCCTTGCAGCGCCATTGAAGGCCAATGATGCGCGGCAGGATTATCTGCGCGCGGAGCTTCTGCCCGGCGAGCCGGTTCAGGCCCGCGCCTTTCCCATTCAGGATTCCTCGATGCTGAGCACGCTGGCGGCATCGCGCTGCCTCATCATCCGCCCGCCTCACGCGCCGGCGGCTCAGGCCGGCGACGCATGCCGCATCATCCGGCTGGATTGAGCAACTCCGGATTGATCGATTCGTGCAGGCGGTTGATCTGCGGCGTCAGTTCCTGAACCAGAAAATCCGTCATCAGCTTGGTGCGCGTGGATAGCAGGCGGCGATGCGGATACATGACCGCCAGCGTCACCGGATTGGTGCGATATTTCGGCAGGACCGGGACAAGCTGGCCGGAATTCAGCTCCTCGGCAATTTCAAATGCGGGCTTGAGAATTATGCCGCGCCCCGCCTTGGCCCACTGAATCAGCAGATCGCCGTCATCGGCATCAAGATTTCCCTGCACCGGCAGGGTGACATCGCCGTTGGGGCCGGACAATGTCCAGCGAAACTGCTGGGAACCGGGAAAACGGAGCAGCAGGCAATTATGGTTAAGCAGATCCTCCGCTTCCTCCAGCGGGCCGTGGCTGCTCAGATAAGCCGGGCTGGCGCAGAGCAGGCGCGGACATTCGGCAATCTTGCGGGCAATGAGACTGGAATCCTGCAAAACCGCCAGCCGGACGGCCAGGTCCACCGCTTCGCTCAGCAGATCGAGCAGGTGATCGGACAAACGCATCCGCACCGAAATCTGCGGGTAGAGATCCTGAAATTTCAGCATCAGCGCCCCGAGGCGGGAGCGTCCCAGCCCCAGAGGCGCGGTGATGCGCAGATTGCCGCGGGCCGAACCGCCGGAATCGGCCACCACGCTCTCCGCACGCTCCAGCGCGTCCATCACCTGCCGCGCGCTTTCAAAAAACAGAAGACCCTGTTCCGTCAGCTGCAGGCGGCGTGTGGTGCGGTTGACAAGACGCACGCCCAGATGCGCTTCAAGCTGCTGCAGCCTGTGGCTCATCACGGCAGGCGAGAGCCGCAACTGACGCCCGGCTGAAGACAGGCTGCCAAGTTCGATGGTGCGGACAAAAATCTGAATATTTTCGAGTAAAGCCATAAACTGATTGTGGCATTTTTCTGGTTTATGCGAAAGTGCTCCATAAGCGCTTGCGGATGCAATGTTTCTTGAAGTCGCTAAAAATGGAATGAGTGAACTGAAGATAGAGTGCAGCGCCAGATCTGTTCCAGTGAACGCGCCAGTGCACGAAAAAGCTGCGGAGGTGTTCGTCGCATGGTCCTGATTCCAATTCTTACCGAATGGCTGAATTTCGCCGTGCGCTGGCTGCATGTGATCGCCGGTATCGCCTGGATCGGCAGTTCGTTTTATTTCGTCCATCTCGACCTGAGCCTGAAGCCACGCGAGGGCCTGCCTAAGGGCGCTTATGGCGAGGCATGGCAGGTGCATGGCGGCGGCTTCTACCACCTCGTCAAATATCTGGTTGCGCCATCGCAGATGCCCGACAAACTCACGTGGTTCAAATGGGAAGCCTATACGACATGGCTTTCCGGCATTTCATTGCTTGTTCTTGTCTACTACATGAATGCAAGCCTTTATCTTATTGATAAATCAGTGATGAATCTCACACCGGGTAAAGCTGTCACCATCAGCGTGGCAGGCCTGACGCTCGGCTGGCTCATCTATGACCGGCTGTGCCGTTCGCGCATCGGTCGCTCGGATCTTTATCTGGCGCTCACCGGTTTTGTTTTTCTGGTGGCGCTGAGCTATGGCTTCAACCAGATTTTCTCCGGACGCGGCGCCTTCATGCAGATGGGTGCGCTGATCGGGACGATGATGGTGGCCAATGTTTTCGTCGTGATCATGCCAAATCAGCGCAAGGTCGTGGCATCCCTGCTGCGCGGCGAAACGCCAGATCCGAAACTGGGCGCACAGGCCAAGCAGCGTTCGCTTCACAACAATTACCTCACCCTGCCTGTCGTGTTTGTCATGATCGGCAATCATTATCCGCTGGCCTTCGCCACGCGGTTCAGCTGGCTGGTTCTGGCGCTGGTCATCATCATGGGCACCTGCATCCGCGTTTATTTCAACGCCATGCACAAGGACATCAAGCCGCCGCTCTGGCCCTGGGCCGTGGCGGCGCAGTGCTTCCTGCTTATCATTGCCCTCAGCGCCTTCGGCCCGCGCGTGCAGGTGCAATCCTCCATCGATATGAGCAAGCCGGTGTCTTTTGCGGATGTGGACAATATTGTCTCCAGCCGGTGCAGCATGTGCCATGCGGCTGAGCCAGCATGGGAAGGCATCCACGCCGCGCCAAAGGGCGTTCTGCTGGACTCGCCCGAGCAGGTGGCCTTGCATATCCACCAGATCGGCGTTCAGGCCGGGCTTTCCGGCGCTATGCCGCCCGGCAACGTGACGGAAATCACGCCGGAGGAGCGGCAGATTCTGGCCAATTGGGTCAGCGCCGGAGCCAAGACCGAATGAAGAATGCCGCGGAATGAACACGCATAAAACAAGCCTCGGCGGATGTCCGGCGGGGCCAGAAAATCGGCCCGGTCAAGGGCCTTCAGGGAGAGAGAAATGTCCAATCTGAAACCCAACCGAGTCGATGAAATATTGCCGCCGGGGCAATTGCTGGTGCTGGGCATCCAGCATGTTCTGGTGATGTATGCCGGTGCAGTGGCCGTGCCGCTAATCATCGCCGGCGCGCTGGGCCTCAGCCCGGAAGACCGCGCGCTGCTGGTGAACGCCGATCTGCTGGCCTGCGGTATCGCATCGCTCATTCAATCCATCGGCCTGCGCGGCATCGGCATCGGCATGCCGGTGATGATGGGTGTCACCTTCGCCTCCGTCGCGCCGATGCTGGCCATGATCGGAGCGGCCAAAGGCATCGGCGGCGCCAGCTTCATTCCGGCTGATGCACTGCTGACCATCTACGGCTCGGTGATTGCCGCGGGCGTATTCGGCTTTATCGTGGCGCCCTATGTCAGCCGTATGCTGCGGTTCTTTCCGCCCGTGGTCACGGGCACCATCATCACCATCATCGGCATTTCGCTGATGCGCATCGGCATCGGCTGGGCGGAAGGTCCGTTCACCACGCTGCAAAATATCGACGGCGTGATGAAAATGGCACCCAACCCCAACCGCGATGCCATCGACGGCTTTGTCCTCGCCGCTATCGTGCTGGTGATCATTCTGGCCCTGACCAAATATATGAAAGGCTTCATCGGCAATATCGCGGTCCTGTGCGGCATCGTCATCGGCGCGATTATCGCCAGCCTCACGGGAAAGATGAGCTTTGCCGCTGTAGAGCACGCACCCCTGCTTGGCTATGTGCTGCCCCTGCGCTTTGGTATGCCGCATTTCTCCCTGATACCGATCCTGACCATGTGCATCGTGATGGTCGTCGTGATGATCGAATCGACCGGCATGTTCCTCGCACTAGGCGAAATGACCGGGAAAAAGATCGATCAGGCTGCACTGACGCGCGGCCTGCGTGCGGATGGCGTAGGCACCATCATCGGCGGCGTGTTCAATACCTTCCCCTACACGTCCTTTTCGCAGAATGTGGGGCTCGTCGGCGTGACCGGCGTACATTCGCGCTATGTCGCGGCGGCGGCGGGCGCTATTCTGATCGTGCTGGGATTCATCCCCAAGCTGGCGGCTCTTGTCGGCGCAGTGCCGGTGGAAGTGCTGGGCGGCGCGGGCATTGTCATGTTCGGCATGGTGGCCGCCACGGGCATCCGCATTCTTGGAGGCGTCGATTTCCGCACGAACCGGAACAATCTCTTCATTGTGGCCGTATCCATCGGATTCGGCATGATTCCGCTGGTCGCGCCGACATTCTTCAAGAATTTTCCGGCCGATCTCAAACCGCTGCTTGATTCCGGCATCATCCTGACGTCGATTGCAGCGGTGATCCTGAATGCCTTCTTCAACGGTCTTGCTGATGAGGATCTTGCCGCGGCGGAAGTGACGCGCGCGGCTCAGGCTGCAGATCATTAAGGCCTGGACGAATGAGAATTGCCCTCGCCCCGAATTCAAAGGGCGGGGGCACTCCCCTCATCCTGAACTTGTTGAAGGATGATCGGCAAATATCAGACGGCAAAACTGCTCGCCGACGGAAAGCCCATTGGGTCATGGGGCAAAACGCCTGCAGCCGGAGCCAACCGGCCCTAGTTTTCCGCAGCTTGCGGTACAAACCGGATCACCTCTCCGGCGTCAAGCTGCGCCAGAGCCTGTGCAGCCTTAACCCCGCCCAGTTCAAGATCCGGCTTTAATTCCAGCAACGGCACCAGCACAAAAGCTCGGTTGAGCAGTTCGGCATGCGGAATGATGAGATCGGGCAGATCGATTTTCTCCGCGCCATAATAGAGCACATCCACATCGATATTTCGCGGTCCCCAGCGAATGATACGCTCGCGGCCCATACGCTTCTCGACATCCTGCACTAGCGCGAGCAGCTGCTGCGGCTCAAGCTCGGTGTTGGCAATGGCGCAGGCATTGACAAACCAATCCTGCTCGACATTGCCCCAGGGCTTCGTGCGATAAAGCGAGGACAGGCGCAGGTCGCGCACCTGCCCGCTCGCCTCAAGCAGGCGCACCGCTTCGGCAATATGCCCGGCCTTGTCGCCGATATTGCTGCCAAACCCCAATCCGATTTCAATCATGAATGATATAGCCCGCGCTCTTGGGCGCGCCCTCCAGATGCAGGCCCTCTTTTTGCGGTTGCCAGCCGATGACCTGTTCTATCATGGCGGCAAGTTCGAAATCGCGCTCGGTGATGCCGCCCGCATCGTGGCTTTGCAATTTCACAGTTACACGCGCATAGGACACGGCAAGGTCGGGATGATGCCACGCCGCCTCGGCCAGATGGCCGATTGCGTTGACAGCCAGCAAGGTCGCCTGCCAGCCGCCCGTCCTGAATGTGCGGGTCAGATGATTGCTCTCAAACTGCCAATGCGGCAGATTTTTCTGTAATCTCCGGGCAATTTCATCCTCCGGCACCAAAGGCAGATTCGCATGGGCCATGGTTTCCTCCTGTCTGGCGGGGAACCCGCTCAGGCTCCCGATTTCATCAGCTTATACACCAGAGAATCCATCAGCGCCTGAAAAGAAGCGTCCAGAACGTTGGCTGAAACGCCTACCGTGGACCAGGTTTCGCCGGTTGAATCCCCAAATTCGATCAAGACACGCGTCACCGCATCTGTCCCGCCCTGAAACACGCGGACGCGATAATCCAGCAATTCGACGTCCTCGATAAATTTCTGGTATTTGCCGAGATCCTTGCGCAGGGCGAGATCCAGCGCATTGACCGGACCCTGCCCCTCCGCCGCCGAAATCAGCGTCTCGCCATCGACGGATACTTTGACGATCGCCTCGGACACGGCAATGATATGGCCATTGGCGTTGTAGCGCCGCTCAACATTGATCGAAAAGCGCTCGACGGTGAAATATTGCTTCAGATCACCGAGGACGCGCTTGGCCAGCAGCAGGAACGAGGCATCCGCCCCCTCATAGGCGTAGCCCAGCGCTTCCTTCTCCTTCACTTCATCGAGCAGACGGGCGATGCGCGGATCGCTTTTGGGCAGGTGTACGCCGAGGCGTTCGAGCTCCGAGAGAATGTTGGAGCGCCCCGCCTGATCGGAGACAAGCACGCGGCGCTGGTTGCCCACCAGTTCGGGGGCGACATGTTCATAAGTGCGCGGGTCTTTCACCACTGCAGAGGCATGGATTCCCGCCTTTGTGGCAAAGGCGCTTGCGCCGACATAGGGCGCATGGCGGTTAGGCGAACGATTAAGCAGTTCGTCCAGCGTATGGCTGACCTTGGAAATGGTCTTGAGCTGTTCGAGTTTTATGCCTGTCTCGAATTTCTGCGCGAATTCATCCTTCAGCAGCAATGTCGGGATGATGCTCACCAGATTGGCATTGCCGCAACGCTCGCCCAGCCCGTTGAGCGTGCCCTGAATCTGACGTACGCCCGCACGCACCGCCGCAAGCGAGTTGGCAACGGCCTGCCCGGTATCGTCATGGGCATGGATGGCAAGATTCGCGCCCGGAATCACCTTCGCCACCTCGCGGACAATGGCCTCGATTTCATGCGGCAACGTGCCGCCGTTGGTATCGCATAAAACCACCCAGCGCGCGCCGGCCCTGAAGGCCGCACTGGCGCATTCCAGCGCGTAAGAAGCATTGGCCTTGTAGCCATCGAAGAAATGTTCGCAATCGACCATCACTTCACGCCCGCGCGAAACGGCATAGGCGACGCTGTCGGAAATGCCTTCGACATTCTCCTCCAGCGATATTTCAAGCGCGACATGCACCTGATAGTCCCATGCCTTGGCCACATAGACGATACAATCGGCATCGGCCTCGACAAGCGCGGCGATGCCGGGGTCGTTGGCAGCCGAACGGCCAGCCCGTTTGGTCATGCCAAAAGCACAGAATCTGGCTGAGAGCGGCGGCTTTTTGCGGAAGAATTCCGTATCGGTGACATTGGCGCCCGGATAACCGCCTTCGATATAATCTATCCCCAACCCATCGAGCAGAGCGGCAATATGGCGCTTGTCGGCCAGCGAAAAATCAACGCCCGTGGTCTGCGCACCATCGCGAAGGGTGGTGTCGAAAAGATAAAGTCGTTCGTGGCTCATTGCAGGCTACCGGTTGGAGCAGATTTTACGAGAGTTTTGACCAGCGTGGTGTTGGCAAGCCAGACATCGCCAATCGCAATGGAATTTCGTCGCTGCGGCACATATCCGCGCTTTTGAAACAGGGGCAGAGCGGTCTCTGATGCGTCGACGGACAAAGCCTGCCCGCCGCGCGCTGCGGCGAGCCGCTCCAATGCGTCGATAAGGGCCATAGCTGCGCCCCGGCGCGCATGATGCGGGTGGACATAGACCATTGCAATGGATTGGGTGCCTTTGAGCGTGGCAAAACCTGCGAGTTCCCCGTCAATCAGCGCCAGAAGCGTCAGGTTCTCACTGAGCGTTTTGGCAAAAGCAGGGTCTTCTGCCTGCAAAGCCCAGGCTTCGCGCTGTTCCTCGGAATAATCGTCCTCGCATAATGCAATGATGCTCTGTTGAAACAGGTCAGCAAGAGCGGGCAGATCAGCGGGCAGCATGGGACGCATGGAAATGGTCATGATTGTACCCGGTTCTTGGCTGCGCGGGCGGCATTACGGACGAAGATTGTCATAGCGGCTTAACTCGGCGAAGTAACTTGGCGTCATGGCCGCGCCTGACGCGGCCATCCACGTGGATACGCGGGCCAAGCCCGCGCATGACGGCGCTAAATAAGTTCCTCGCCCCGCTGGTGGGGTGAAATGCGGGAAAATATGAGGCCAAACCCGTCATTGCGAGCCAAGCGAAGCAATCCACACCTGCGCAAAAATCATGGATTGCTTCGCTGACGCTCGCAATGACGGTGGTGTCGGGACGGGCGCTTTCCCTCTCCCCGCCTGCGGGGAGAGGGCTAGGGTGAGGGGCAAATCCAAGACGCAAGAAACTCATTGTTGCACTTCCCATTTTGCACTCTCATCCACAAAAAAGATCGTCCTAGCCGGACTTGATCCGGCCATCCACGTGGATACGCGGGCCAAGCCCGCGCATGACGGCCTCACATATTTCCCTCTCTCCGCTAAAGTGTAGAGGGTTAGGAGGATAGAGTGTGCGAACCCGCTCACCGCTTCATCTCCCATGTGGTGGTGCCGTCCTTATTGTCTTTCAGCACAATGCCTTGCGCGAGAAGTTCGTCGCGGATGCGGTCGGATTCGGCCCAGTTTTTGGCAGCGCGGGCAGCGAGGCGCACTTTTATGCTCTCTTCAATCGCTTCGCTGCTTTCTTGGCGAGGTGCAAATTTATCTGGCGCGAAAAGGCCCATAAAATTCAGGGATGAATTGAGCTGGTCTAGATTTCCCGCTTTGCGCAAACCGTGAACCGCAGCAATCGACTCAGATGTGTTCAGATCGTCTTTCAGCGATTCAAGCAGCGGAACATATGAGAACGCCAGATTCACAGTCTCATTTTGATGAAAGCCCGAATGCCATGCTACTAGATTTGCCTCCGCCTCTTCCAGCGCCCGCACGGTAAAGTCAATCGGCTGGCGGTAGTGCGTTTTCAGCATAGCCAAACGCAGCACCTCTCCCGGCCAGCTTCGCCCGCCGAATTTATCCGTGTGCAGCAAATCATGAATAGTGACGAAATTTCCCTCAGATTTGCTCATCTTGCGGCCTTCGACCTGCAGGAAGCCGTTGTGCATCCAGACATTGGCCATCACATCATGGCCGAAGGCGCAGGTGCTCTGCGCAATCTCGTTCTCGTGATGCGGGAAGATCAGATCGAGCCCGCCGCCGTGAATGTCGAAGGTCTCGCCCAGATTTTTCCAACTCATCGCCGAACATTCGATATGCCAGCCGGGGCGCCCCCTGCCCCACGGGCTTTCCCAGCCCGGTTCCTCCGGGCTTGACAGCTTCCACAGTACAAAATCAGCCGGATCGCGTTTGTGCGCATCCACGGCGATGCGCGCGCCGGCCTTCTGCTCGTCAAGATTGCGTCCGGAAAGCGCGCCATAGGCCGGCATGGCGCGTACATCGAACAGCACCTCGCCGCCCGCCTCATAGGCGTGGCCGCGCGCGATCAGCTTTTCGATCACCTCGATCATCGGCCCGATATATTGCGTGGCGCGCGGCTCGACATCCGGCTCGAGACAACCCAGAGCCGCCACATCCTTGTGAAATTGCGCCGCCGTGGCGCTGGTGACCTTCGCAATGGCCTCATTGAGCGGCAGATCGGGATAATCGCGCAAGGCGCGCGCGTTGATCTTGTCGTCCACGTCGGTGATGTTGCGCACATATTTGACATGGCTAGCGCCATATTCATGCCGCAACAGGCGGTAAAGCAGATCAAACACGATGACAGGGCGCGCGTTACCGATATGGGCATAATCATAGACCGTCGGGCCGCAGACATACATGCGCACGTTATTCGGATCGATAGGACGGAACTCTTCCTTCGAACGGGTGAGCGTATTGTAAAGCCTTAAAGCCATAGTCCCCCTGCCTTCTGGCCAGGGCGTCAGTTTTTTAGGACAAGACAGCTCCAGCCAGCGAACGCGCTAGCAAATAATGATGGAGCAAATGCAGATGAAGCCTGCGTGTGTCATGGGCTGAAAATGCGTCGGATGCCCTGGCGTGTCAATGGCATTTTAGACCCAATAAAATATTTGGGGCTCATCCGTTCAGAATGAGCCCTCAATACAGCCAAAATTTAAGCCGCAATCAGTTCGTCAATCTCGACGAGGCTGTCATCGGCAATTTCCGGATAGAACCCGTGTAAACCGGCGAGCCGATGAAGCACCTGTTCATTTACTTCCCAGATTCCGACATGAACAGGAAGTTTGGACGTTGAAGTGGTCGAGGATGCAATCACGAGAGGCTCCCATCCAAGGCGACGATAGATCGGCTTCATGGCCTGATCATAAACCCCGATGATCTCCGTCATTCCCGTTCGCAAACCCAGTTCGCACCCTGCCATGATAAGCTCGGCAGTGACGCGCCGGACACTCTGACCGCCATATTCCGAGCATTCTTCAGACACGGCGAAACGTGTGCATTCCCACATATTTGGCCCTTCAAGGTCAACAGGTTCCGGGAAAAGATTTCCGAGCGGACCTTTCAACATTGTGGGGCCGGTCGTTGGCAAAAATCGACCACAGCCTAAAACCTTGCGCCCGTTCGGCGCCAGTTTAACCACATAGATCGGATTATAATCATCATATTCATCAATCTCGAGGCCATTCGTTACGTTCACATCCCAACCCAGACGGTCATGGAACACCTTGGCCCGCAGGCGGTAAATGTCGCGAAGAACTGCCGAACCCTGAATTTCGCTGGCCTGCAAAAATTTAATCATCTCATTCTCCTTGCGCTTTCTCTGTGAAAGACAAGAAGAATTAACCATAAACAAAAATATTCAGATCGTGCTGTACAGCATATTGCAATAACGAATTAAAGTATTATAATTCCCAGTTTTGCTGCTTGAACTACTGCAAAAGATCTATTGGGCGCGCCAAGTTTCCAACGCGCACTATCCATGTAGTGGCGAACAACCGCTTCCTGAATTGACAGAATATCGGCAATTTCAGCGTCTCGCATTCCCCGCGCATTCAAGGAGAGACATTCGATCTCCCGGGGAGACAATCGCGGAACATTTTCCTTGGCAGCCGGATGCTTGATCTCAAATATCTTCTTATGAAAAATATTAGCAAAATAAACTAGATAGGGAAGTTCATACCTCTTAAACGCCGCCCAATTAAGATTGCTCATATCGGACGTAATTGTAAACAACGCGAAGCGCAGACGAGGCCCGCGTAAATTAAATGTTAGCCCATTCGTCCCTATTCCAAACTCTCTGGCCTCTCCGAACATTTTTATAAGCTTTTTATCCCTTTGATTGAACGACTGCCAATCAATAGGAATTAGAGTTTTTGGACCAATCAATACAACAGGGTCAATTTTTCTATAATTTGATGAAATATATCTATCTATCCAAGCCTTAGGATAAGTTGCAATTACAGTATCTTCAAGCTCATTTTCGTCATTTGATCTTGGTAAAAAATATACTGCGTACGACAATCCAATTTCCAATAAAAGACGCTCAAGCACAACCTGAGCGTCTTTTATTGAGCGGACTCTGGAAAGAGATTCTATTGCCGCCTCGTAAGGCGCGTTCGTCGTTCTAGAAACTGATACAACTTTATTATCACTCATAAGTTGCGGAATACACAGTTTCTATTTCTTATTCAAGTTTTTCCAACGTTATGCAGTTTTATATTAATAATTAAATCACGATATCTGAGCTTAAATTTCAACATGATCCGTAAAAATGTGATCATTTCCTCATTGTTCATGAGATTTCCAAATCGACGCAAAAATTGTGCCAGATACTCAGACAAGTATAGATGCTCTAAGGCCTGGAAATATAATTCGCTATTGTGATATCTTTTGACATGATGAACTTTTTCCATTGCAACCTCCTGATCGATGGCTGCAATTTAACAATTCTCGTTAAACATACTGCACAGGTATAATATATGCGAAAAAGCACCATCAAAATCCTATCTGCGTATTGTCGCGGCTAAAAATCATGCAAAAACCCCGCCCGGCGAATTTCGCGGGCGGGGTTTCCAACTGGCAAAAGCTATCTTTTTTACTTCATGGTCGGAATGCTGAATTCCGAACCTTCCTTGGTGCCCGAAGGCCAGCGGGCAGTAACTGTCTTGGTCTTGGTGTAGAAGCGGACAGCGTCCGGTCCATGCTGGTTCAGGTCGCCGAAGCTGGAGCGCTTCCAGCCGCCGAAGGTGTAATAGGCGATCGGAACCGGGATCGGCACGTTCACGCCGACCATGCCCACCTGCACCTTGGAGGCGAAATCGCGGGCCGTATCGCCATCGCGGGTGAATATGGCGACGCCATTGCCGTATTCATGGTCGTTGCACAGATCCAGCGCTTCCTTGTAGGTCTTGGCGCGCAGAACCGAAAGCACCGGGCCGAAGATTTCTTCCTTATAAATGCGCATGTCCTTGGTGACATTATCGAACAGGCAGCCGCCCATGTAGAAGCCATTTTCATAGCCCTGCATCTTGAAACCGCGGCCGTCGACAACGAGCTTGGCGCCTTCCTTGATGCCGATATCGACATAATCCCGGATCTTGTTGAGTGCAGCCTTGGTCACGACAGGGCCGTAATCGGCGGACAGATCAGTCGAAGGGCCAACCTTGAGCGTTTCGACACGCGGAACCAGCTTCTTCATCAGTGCTTCAGCGGTTCCCTCGCCCACAGGCACAGCAACCGAGATCGCCATGCAACGCTCGCCGGCAGAGCCGTAGCCAGCGCCGATCAGGGCATCGACAGTCTGATCCATGTCGGCATCGGGCATGATGACCATATGGTTCTTGGCACCGCCAAAACACTGGACGCGCTTGCCGGTGGCGCAACCGCGCGCATAAATATATTCGGCAATCGGCGTCGAGCCGACAAAGCCGATGGCCTTGATATCCGGATCGTCAAGCAGCGCATCGACGGCTTCCTTGTCGCCGTTGACCACATTGAAAATGCCAGGAGGGCCGCCAGCTTCAACAAACAGTTCGGCAAGGCGCAGCGGCACCGAGACATCGCGCTCGGAAGGCTTGAGGATGAACGCATTGCCGCAGGCAATGGCCGGGCCAGCCTTCCAGAGCGGGATCATGGCCGGAAAGTTGAAAGGCGTGATGCCGGCGACAACACCAAGCGACTGGCGCATGGAATAGGTGTCGATGCCGGGGCCGGCGCTGTCGGTGAACTCACCCTTCATCAGGTGCGGAATGCCGATGCAGAATTCCAGCACTTCCACGCCGCGCTGAATGTCGCCCTTGGCATCGGGAATGGTCTTGCCATGCTCACGCGCCAGCACCTCGGCCAGTTCGTCATTGTGCTTGGCGATCAGAGCCAGATAATTCATGAACACGCGGGCGCGGCGCTGCGGATTGGTGGCAGCCCAGGCCGGCTGCGCCTTTGCGGCATTTTCAACAGCGGCGCGCACTTCAGCCAGAGAGGCCAGCGGCACCTTGCTGATGACTTCGCCGGTCATCGGCTGGAAGGCTTCGGTGAAGCGGCCCGACGTCCCCTTGACATGCTTGCCGCCGATATAATGTGTAAGTTCCTTGACCATGATGATCTCCCTGAGTGGTGATCTTGTGTAGCATTGCTATTTTTGCACGGCTATGCTCAAATTTGCCCCATCATTGTGCACAAATACACGAACGACGATGAGCCAATTCAACTGGGACGATCTGCGCTTCTTTCTGGCCGTGGCGCGCGCCGGAACCCTGACACTCGCCGCAAGCCGGATAAAGACCGACCACGCCACAGTGTCCCGCCGGATCACCAGCCTTGAAGCCGCGCTGAAAACGCAGTTGTTCGAGCGAAGGCCGCAGGGCTATTCCCTCACCGAAGCGGGTGCACGGCTGCTGGAAACCGCAGAGAGCATAGAGACCGAGGCCGTGATGGCGCAAAACAGCATCGGCAATGCCAATCTGGCGCTGTCCGGTGTCGTGCGCGTCGCGGCCCCCGACGGCTTCGGCACGCTTTTCCTGAGCCGCCGTCTGGCCCGGCTCAATGCGCAATATCCCGATCTTACCATCCAGCTTGTTTCCATTCCGCGGGCTGTTTCGGTGTCGAAACGCGAAGCCGATATCGCAATCGTCATCAACCCGCCGGAGGAGGGCCGGCTGCGGGTAAAAAAGCTGACGAATTATCACCTGCATTTTTACGGCGCGCAGGATTACATTGCCGCTCATGGCGCGCCGCAGACACCCGAAGATCTGAAGAGCCATCGCCTGATCACCTATGTGCCGGATCTGCTGTTTTCATCGGAACTGAACTTCATGCCCGAGTTGTTCGGGCCAAGTTTCCGCCGCTTTGAATGCGCCAGCGCGCTGGGACAATTGGAGGCAGTGAAGGCCGGCGCCGGAATCGGCATTTTGCACGATTATTCGGCCAAGCCGGAATCTGGACTGGTGCGGCTGCTGCCGGAGCTTCACTTCATCCGCGCCTACTGGATCGTCACACACGCGGACAGCCACGACCTGCTGCGCATCCGCACCATTGTCGATTTCATCGGCGGTGAGGTCAAAGCCGCAAAAGGATTATTTTGACGGTTGTCAAAGCGGAACAGGCAGATCTGGGCTAGCCTGAAGATCCGTGGGGTTTAAAATGACGACGACATATTCTTCCGGCCACGACTCGATTTTTATTCTCAAGGCGCGCTCATCCCTGATACTCGCCTTTGGCGTATTTCTGGTCGTTCTCGGCCTTCTTGCGCTTGGCTCAGTGCTCACGGCCACGCTGGTGACGGTGTATTATGTCGGCATGACGATGCTGCTTGCTGGTCTTGGTGAGGTTTTCATCGCCTTTCAGGTGCGGGGATGGAGCGGTTTCCTGTTCTGGATCGTACTTGGGCTGCTGACCACGCTTGCAGGCTTTGTCACGTTCAGCAATCCGACCCTGGCCGCAGGCGTGCTGACGCTCGTGCTTGGCCTCTCGCTGGTCGTGGCCGGTCTGGTGCGCCTGTTCATTGCCTTCCATATGCGCCGTGGCTCGCCCTGGGGCCTGATGATTCTTTCAGGGGCGCTGACCATTCTGGTGGGGCTGATCATTCTGAGCCAATGGCCGACGTCAAGCCTTTACACGCTGGGGCTGTTTCTCGGCATCGACCTGCTTCTGTCCGGTCTGAGCTGGCTCAATGTCGGCTGGACATTGCGACGACTTGAGTCAGCTTAATATTTCAGTTGCCGTGGCCGTTGTCGCGCTCCCCCTCTCCGCAATGTGGGGAGAGGTGTCTATATGAACACGACAGGCCCAAAAACCCTCTAACCCGCCAGATCCATCACCACTTTGCAGGCGGTGCCTGCATTCAACGCGGCAAAACCGGTATCGAACTGCGAAAAGCCGATGCGATGGGTGATGACCGGCGTCACATCGAGGCCCGATTGCAGCATGGCCAGCATCTTGTACCAGGTCTCATACATTTCCCGTCCATAGATGCCCTTGAGCGTCAGGCTCTTGAATATCACGGCGTTCCAATCAATCGCAGCCTGATCGGAGAGAATGCCGAGCAGCGCGATCTTGCCGCCGTGGTTCATGGCCGCGATCATCGAACGCAGGGCGGCCGGGTTGCCGGACATCTCCAGCCCCACATCGAAGCCCTCATGCATGTCCATATCCTTCATGACCTCACGCAGATCCTCGCGGTCAGCGCGCACGGTGCGCGTGGCCCCCATCTTTTTCGCAAGATCGAGCCGGAAGTCATTGACATCCGTAACCGCGATGTAGCGCGCGCCGGCGTAGCGCGCCACCGCAACAGCCATCAGGCCGATGGGCCCCGCGCCGGTGATCAGCACGTCCTCGCCGACAAGATCGAAGGAAAGCGCAGTGTGCACGGCATTGCCCAGCGGATCAAGAATGGCGGCGACATCATCAGAAATTGAATCAGGAAGTTTGCATACGTTGCTGGCAGGCAAGGACAAAAACTCGCCAAAGGCGCCCGGCCGGTTAACCCCGACCCCTAAAGTGTTGCGGCACAGATGCCCGCGTCCGGCGCGGCAATTGCGGCAATGGCCGCACACGATATGGCCTTCCCCCGAGACCCGCTCGCCTATCCTGAGATGGGTGACCTCGGAGCCCACCTTCTCGATATGCCCGACATATTCATGCCCGACAACCATCGGCACGGGAATAGTGGCCTGCGCCCATTTATCCCAATTGTAGATATGCAGGTCAGTGCCGCAGATCGCAGCTTTGCGGATACGGATCAGCACGTCGTTCGGGCCGATGGACGGCACATTCGTGTCCTGCAGCCACAATCCGCGCTCAGATCTTGATTTTACCAAAGACCTCATCTCATTCTCCCCGAGTGTTTCAAATGTCCACAGACCTGCGAAATTCCCTCGCCCCAAGCCCGTCCAAAACCTGAAATGCGCTAAATCAGCGATAATGCTCGCCCGGCTTGCGCGAAGGCGTTGAGCGCAAATTCAATATCGTCCGGTGTCAGGGCGGCGTTCATCTGGGTACGGATGCGCGCCTTGCCGTGCGGCACGACCGGAAACGAAAAAGCGGTGACATAAACACCGCGCCGGCCAAGCTCTGTCGCGAGCGCGGTTGCCTTGACAGCATCGCCCAGCATGACCGGGATAATGGGGTGCTCGCCCGGAACAAGCGTATAGCCAAGCGCGGTAAGGCCGGCGCGGAAACGGCGCGCATTCTCCGCCAGACGGATACGCAATTCGCCGCTGGCCAGAAGCATATCGATGACCTCTATCGTCGCCGCCGTAATGCTGGGAGCCAGCGCATTCGAGAAGAGATAGGGTCGGGCGCGCTGGCGCAACAATTCGACAATCGGCTTCGGCCCGGCGACATAACCACCCGAGGCACCGCCCATCGCCTTGCCGAATGTGCCGGTCAGAATCTGCACCCTGCCCTCGACGCCGAGAAGTTCAGGCGTGCCCGCGCCGCGCGCGCCGATAAAGCCGACAGCGTGACTGTCATCCACCATCACCGTGGCATCGTATTTCTCGGCCAGATCACAAATGGCCGGCAGATTGGCGATGATACCGTCCATGGAAAAAACGCCATCCGTGACAATCAGGCGATTGCGGGCGCCGGAAGCCGCCTGAAGCTGAGCTTCGAGATCGGCCATGTCATTATTGGCATAGCGATAACGCTGTGCCTTGCACAGACGGATGCCGTCGATGATCGAGGCATGATTGAGCGCATCGGAGATAACCGCGTCCTGGGCGCCCAGCAAGGCTTCAAATATGCCGCCATTGGCATCGAAGCATGATGAAAACAGAATCGAATCATCCGTTTGCAGGTAATTGCTCAGTTTCCGCTCCAGAGCGAGGTGCAAATCCTGCGTGCCGCAGATGAACCGCACCGAGGCCATGCCGAACCCGTGATCATCCAGCGCGGCCTTGGCTGCATCAATCAGGCGCGGATGATTGGCCAGACCGAGATAATTATTCGCGCACAGATTCAGGAATGGAGCCGAACCATCTGATTGTAATACAGAAATATGCGCGGCCTGTGCGGATGTTATGGCGCGCTCGTGCTTTGTCAGCCCTGCTGCTTCAATTTCTGCCAAAGTGGCGCCGGCTGTTCTGATCAAACCCTGTGACATGCTGCTGCTCGCTCTCTTGACCTCTCCCGCCCGTGTCATTAATCCATATAACGAGACTGATCCAATCGTGAAAAATATTCGTATTCATCTGTATTAATGATGGATTTGGCTTAACGGACAGACCAGGCACAATGATACCGCAAAACGACCAAACAAAGTTGAATGATCTGCTGGCCCATTATGCCGCCGGCCATCTTCCTGCGGCATTGCATGTTCTTGTCGCGTCGCACCTGATCATGAAGCCTGCGAACCGTTCGTTTGTGGCCAGTCTCGAAGCGCTCAAGGGCGCAGGCCTTGCAGATGCGCAACCTGTTGCCCTGCCCCGCAGGGACGCCATGCTCAATGCGATTTTCAGCGCACCCGCGCCAGTGCGCAGCCCCCTGCACCGGGTGCAGGCCGATGCTTTTCCCGAGCCCTTGCATGAATTTATCGGCAAGGATCTCAGCCAGATCGGCTGGCGTCGCCGCCTGCCCGGCCTGAAGGATTATGAGGTTGAGGCGCGCGACGGATGCGAGGCCAATCTCTACTGGATCAAGGCTGGTCAGCGAATCCCATCGCACACACATGAGGGCAGCGAATTCACTCTGGTGCTCAGGGGCGCATTTTCCGATCAGAACGGGACATTCCGCCGGGGAGACATTGCCATCGCCGATTCCGATGTGGATCACCGGCCCGTTGCTTCGATGGATGAAGATTGTCTTTGCTATGCCGTGACAGATGCGCGCCTGCGCCTGACCGGCCCGATCGGCCGGATTATCGACCGGCTGGTCAAGCACTGAGCCGCGAAACGATCATCGGGCCCGATGCCTGGCCCGCAGGCCGGATGTTACGGCGGCCTCGGGCTTACCGCACTTTAATCGAGTTCGACGATCTGTCCGTCGATCAAAGTCACGCGCCTGTCCATGCGCGCGGCCAGATCCATGTTATGTGTGGCAATAAGCGCGGCAAGGCCTGAGGCCTGAACCAGCGTAGTGAAAATAGTAAAGACATGATCGGCGGTTTTGGGATCGAGATTGCCGGTCGGTTCATCAGCCAGAACGATACGCGGTGCATTGGCGACAGCCCGTGCAATGGCAACGCGTTGCTGTTCACCGCCGGACATCTGCGCCGGACGATGCCTGAGCCGTTCGCCCAATCCCAGATAACCAAGCAGTTCGGCGGCGCGTTTGCGCGCCTCGCCCATGGACAGGCCGCGGATCATCTGCGGCAGCATGATGTTCTCTTCGGCCGTGAATTCCGGCAGGAGGTGATGAAACTGATAGACAAAGCCGATATTGAGCCGGCGCAGAGTGGTGCGGTTTTCGTCGCTCATGCCAAGAGTGGGCACGCCCTCAATATAGATTTCGCCGCCATCTGGCCGCTCCAGCAGGCCCGCGACATGCAGCAGCGTCGATTTGCCCGCCCCCGACGGCGCGACAAGCGCAACCGATTGGCCCGGCCACAGGGCAAGATCAGCCTGCCGAAGAATGGCGAGCTCGTCTGCGCCCTGACGATAGATGCGCTCAACCTTTTCCAGATAGAGCGCCGGATAGTCCTGAGCCTCACTCATAGCGCAGCGCCTCGACCGGATCGAGCCGCGCAGCCGCCCAGGCCGGATAGATGGTGGCCAGCAGCGAAAGGCTCAGAGACAGAATGATGACGGATGTGACATCCGAAGCGGCGACGTGAGACGGCAATCTCGACAGGAAATAAAGATCGGAGGGGAAAAGATTGACACCCAGAAGCCAATTGAGCCCCTCGCGCACCTTCTCCAGATTATGCGCGACCACCAGCCCGAGCACCAGTCCGGCAAGTGTTCCAGCTACGCCGATTGCCGAACCTGTGATGAAAAATACCCGCAGAATGGAGCCTTTCGTCGCACCCATCGTACGCAGAATGGCAATATCATGCGCTTTGTCCTTCACCAGCATGGTCATGCCGGAGATGATGTTCAGCGCCGCCACGAGCACGATCATCGTCAGGATGAAAAACATGACTGAGCGCTCCACCGAGAGCGCATCGAAGAAGGTCTTGTTGCGCTGGCGCCAGTCTGTTGCGATCATAGGGCGGCCCATGACCGCATCAAGCTTCGCCCGCACCTCGTCCATATGGTCGGGGTCGGAAACATAAGCCTCAATAAGCGTCGCCTCGCCATCCTTGTTGAAAAAGGCCTGCGCCTCCGACAGCGGCATATACAGCAAAGTGGCGTCAAACTCGGACATGCCGATCTGGAAGATCGCCGATACGGGATAGGTCTTGATACGGGGTGCGGTGCCAAAAGCCGTCTGTGCCCCCTTGGGGGCGATGACTGTGATCGTATCGCCCAGCCGCAGGCCCAGATAATCGGCAAGCTTCTGGCCAATGGCAACGCCGCCTGCCTCGTCGAAGCCATCAAGCGAGCCTTGCTTGATATTATTGGCGATGCCGGGCAGGACTTTTATATCCTGTTCGCGTATGCCGCGCACCAGCACCCCGGAGGAATTGAACGGCGAGGTCGCCAGCGCCTGCCCTTCAACAATCGGAATCGCGAGCGTGACGCCCTTGACCTTGCGCACGCGCTCTGCAACCGCATCGAAATCCGTCAGCGGCTTCTCGACACCCTGCAGAAAAACATGGCCGTTGATGCCGACGATCTTGTCAAGCAGGTCGCGCCGGAAGCCGTTCATCACCGACATCACGACGATCAGCGTGGCAACGCCCAGCATGATGCCCAGAAAGGAAAAACCCGCAATCACGGAAATGAAGCCCTGCGCGCGGCGCGCGCGCAGATAACGCATGGCGATCAGCCACTCGAACAGCGCAAATGGCCGGGTTCGCACCGGGCCGAAGTCCTGCGCCTCACTCTGTGATTGGGATATGGACATGCGCTCCGTCAGGCCTTTGGCAAAAACTTGTTCAAAACCTCTTCAACGGAGAGATGGTCACGCCCGCCGTTGCTCCGATTCTTGACCTCGACCTTGCCCTCGGCCAACCCTTTCGGGCCGACGATGATCTGATCCGGAATACCGATCAGATCCATCGTGGCAAATTTTGCCCCGGGGCGTTCGTCGCGATCATCATAGAGCACATCAATGCCTGCTTTGGTAAATTTTGCGTAAAGATCGGCGCAAACAGCATCCGTTGCGGCATCTCCAACCTTCAGATTGGCGATGCCCAGCCGGAACGGCGCAACCGCCTCCGGCCAGATGATGCCCGCCTCATCGTGATTGGCTTCGATCAGGGCCGCAACCAGCCGTGACGGGCCGATGCCGTAAGAGCCCATATGCACCGGCACCTGCGCGCCATCCGGGCCGCTGACCACCGCTTTCATGGGCGCCGAATATTTCGTGCCAAAATAAAAGATATGCCCAACCTCAATACCGCGCGCCGAAACCTTGGCGCTGTCGGGCATGGCTTCAAAGGCCGCAGCGTCATGTTTCTCGGATGTTGCGGCATAAAGCGATGTCCACTGATCCACCACATGCTGGCAGGCAGCGGGGTCATCGAAGTCGATATCCGCGGGCGGCGTGTCAAAGCCCAGATAATCCTTATGGCAGAACACCTCACTCTCGCCGGTTGAGGCGAGAATAATGAATTCATGACTGAGGTTACCGCCGATGGGGCCGGTATCCGCCACCATGGGAATGGCTTTCAGGCCAAGGCGCGCGAAGGTGCGCAGATAGGCCACAAACATCTTATTGTACGAGTGAACCGCGCCCTCATGGGTGAGGTCAAAGGAATAGGCGTCCTTCATGAGAAACTCGCGGCTGCGCATCACGCCGAAACGCGGGCGCACCTCATCGCGGAACTTCCATTGAATGTGATAGAGATTGAGCGGCAGATCCTTGTAGGAATGCACTGAAGAGCGGAAAATCGACGTGATCATCTCTTCGTTTGTGGGGCCAAAGAGCATGTCCCTCTCGCTGCGATCCTTGATGCGCAGCATCTCCTTGCCGTAATCATCGTAGCGACCGGATTCCCGCCAAAGATCGGCGGACTGGATCGTGGGCATAAGCAACTCGATCGCGCCCGAACGGTTCTGCTCCTCGCGGATGATGGTGTTGATCTTGGACAGAACACGCAGACCAAGCGGCAGCCAGGCATAAATGCCGGAAGCCTCCTGCCGGATCATACCAGCACGCAGCATCAGGCGATGCGAGACAATTTCCGCTTCTTTCGGATTATCACGCAAAACGGGCAGAAAATATCGGGACAAACGCATAAATCACCACCAAAGATCGAATCGCCAGCAATCTTGACGCATAAACATGCGCTTGCAACCGCCAAGCCGAAGAAATGCGAAAAACACATGAATTGGCTTCTTTTGCAAGCATATTTGCACGTTTGCCGCCCAAACAGGCATTGTGCACCGCAAAAAACATTTTGCTAAAAAATGTGTCAAATTGGCGACTTAGTGCGTGACAAAGGAAAAACTCTGCGATAACTTTCTCCCCGCATGTAATGCCATTGGCGCTAAGGAAGATAGCGTCGATGAGATGCAGTCCAAGTCACGGGAGGACGTTTGTTTGGTGGCACGCTCGCGAAAATTCGCGGCGTCGTTTTGCTAGACCAGAACGAAAAGTGACACACCAAAACAACGGCGGCAAGGAAGGCTAAATTAAAGGGCGCGGTCCGTGGGGGATTGCGCCCTTTTTCATTTTTGCTTCAGGAAGCCGGAGCCTTTACACCACCTCGGCATATGGCCGGTGACGCCCCCTCATCCCGAGCCTGCCGAAGGATGAGCCTCCAGGGACGTGAGCATTTCGGAACCGTGCAGCCCCCAGCCGTCGACAGGCTCAGAGTGAGGCTGAACATCTTCCCGGCCCATCGGGGGGCTCACGAGGACAGCGGCTCGATGTCTCCGCGCGCCCAACTGGCTTTCGTCGCGGTGTAAAAATCGGCAAAGCGGCGCTCGGCTATGGCCGCACGCATGCCGGCCATCAATTCCTGATAATAAGCCAGATTGATGCCGGTCAGCAGCATCATGCCCAAAATTTCGTTGGATCGGATGAGATGATGCAGGTAGGCCCGTGAATAGGTGCGCGCAGGCTCCCAGCCTGAAAGCTCGTCGATAGGCCGGGGGTCGTCCATGTGCCGGGCGTTTCTCAGATTCACCTTGCCAAAACGCGTGTAGGCCAGCCCATGGCGCCCTGCTCGCGTCGGCATCACGCAATCGAACATGTCAACACCGCGCCGCACGCTCTCCAGCAGGTCATCCGGCGTGCCGACACCCATCAGATAGCGCGGCTTCGATTCCGGCAGATACGGCATAACCGTCTCGATCATCTCCAGCATGACATGCTGCGGTTCGCCCACGGCCAAACCGCCGATGGAATGACCATGAAAATCCATGTCAGCCAGCGCTCTGGCGCTTTCGATCCGCAATTTCGGCACTGCGCCGCCCTGATTGATGCCGAATATCGCATGTCCCGGCTGGGTGCCGAAGGCCTTCTTCGAGCGCTCGGCCCAGCGTAGCGACAGCAGCATGGCGCGCTCGGCCTCCTGATCGGAACAGGGCAATTTCACGCATTCGTCGAATTGCATCTGGATGTCAGATCCGAGCAGCCGCTGGATTTCCATCGAACGTTCGGGCGTAAGCTCAAACCGCGCGCCATCGATGTGGCTCTGAAAGGTTACGCCCTTCTCCGTGAGTTTACGCAATTTCGCCAGCGACATCACCTGAAAGCCGCCGGAATCCGTTAAAATCGGATGCGGCCAGTTCATGAATCTGTGCAGCCCGCCAAGTCTGGCCACGCGCTCGGCGCCGGGGCGCAGCATCAGGTGATAGGTGTTGCCCAGCACCACATCGGCACCCAGCGCCCGCACTTCCTGCGGATGCATGGCTTTGACCGTCGCGGCTGTGCCGACAGGCATGAAGGCCGGCGTGCGTATCTGCCCGCGCGGGGTTGTTATGGCGCCGGTGCGCGCCGCTCCGTCCGTCTGCGCCACGGAAAATGTAAATTCGGTCATGGCTCGGCCCGTGTCAGGAGACAGGCATCTCCATAGGAATAAAACCGGTATTCCTGCGCGACGGCATGCGCATAAGCCGCCTTCATCCGCTCAAGACCGGAAAATGCACTCACCAGCATGAACAAGGTCGAACGCGGCAGGTGAAAATTGGTCAGAAGCACATCCACCGCCTGAAATCTGTAGCCCGGCGTGATGAAAATCGACGTGTCGCCCGCAAAGGGCTGCACCTTGCCGTCTTTGGCGGCACTTTCAAGTATGCGCATGGACGTTGTGCCAACCGCCACCAGCCGCCCGCCGTTCGCACGGGCGGCATTGATGGCGTCAGCGACTTCGGCGCTGACCTCGCCATATTCGGCATGCATCTTGTGATCCTGCGTATCCTGCGCCTTGACCGGCAGAAAAGTGCCGGCACCCACATGCAGGGTTACCCGCAAAATCGGCACCCCCTTCGCCTCTATGCGCGCAACAAGCTCAGGCGTGAAATGCAGGCCGGCCGTCGGCGCGGCCACCGCACCGGAATGACGGGCAAAAAGGGTCTGGTAATCGCGCTCGTCCTCGGGCGTATCCCCGCGCCGTGCGGCTATATAAGGCGGCAGAGGCATATGCCCCACCTGCGCGATGGCCTCGTCCAGCGCCGGGCCCGCGAGTGTAAAGCGCAAGAGTACCTCGCCTTCATTCTTTTCGACGACTTCGGCAATCAGCTCATTGACAAAGCAGATATTGCTGCCCGGCTCGCCAAACTGGATATATTCGCCGACGTTCAGCTTCTTGGCCGGGCGGACAAAGGCGCGCCAGAGCGCCGCTCCCTCGCGCTTATGCAGCGTGGCCTCGATATGGGCCAGTGCCTCGCCGCGCTGGCGCGTGCCGTGAAGACGGGCGGGAATGACGCGCGTATCGTTGACAACCACCACATCGCCGGGACGCAGATATTCCGGCAGATCACGGACAATCCGGTCCTCAAAACTCGGGCCGACGACAAGCATGCGTGCAGCATCACGCGGAGAAGCGGGCCGCAAGGCGACCCGCTCCTCAGGAAGATCAAAATCGAATTGGTCAACGCGCAAAATTCAGGCCCTTATGCAATCATCCCGATCCTCTTCGTCGCTCCGGAGCGCCCGAGGATGACGACAGAAGGCGAACCCCGGTTGAACCCGCTTATGACAAGCGGGCGGTGATGATGCTGTCCGGGTCGCGCACAGGCTCACCACGCTTGATCTTGTCGACATTTTCCATGCCTTCGATCACTTCGCCCCAGACCGTATATTGGCGGTCCAGGAAGCGGGCATCATCGAAGCAGATAAAAAACTGCGAATTAGCCGAATTCGGGTTCGAGGCGCGCGCCATCGACACCGTGCCGCGCACATGCGGCGCCGCATTAAATTCAGCCTTGAGGTCGGGATATTTCGAGCCGCCGGTACCGGTGCCATGCGGGCAACCGGTCTGGGCCATGAAACCGTCGATCACGCGGTGAAAGACGATACCGTCATAGAACTTCTCCTCGACCAACTTCTTGATATGAGCGACATGGCCGGGTGCAAGGTCGGGCCGCATCTTGATGACGACCGGGCCCTTGGTGGTTTCGAGCGTGAGCGTATTGGTATCAGACATAAGAATTCCTCAGGTGAAAGCGACCTGCCTTAACGCAAGCAGGATCAAAGAACAAGCCTCAGCTCTTGTCAGAAGACAGGCGCAGCTTGACGATCTTGTCGGGATTGGTGACCGCGCCATTGTCGGCCTCGGAGCCCTTCTTGATCTTGTCGACAAATTCCATCCCCGAAACAACCTCGCCGAACACCGTGTACTGGCCATTGAGGAAGGGCGCATCGGCAAAGCAGATGAAGAATTGCGAATTGGCGGAATTGGGATCGCTGGCACGCGCCATGCCGAGCGTACCGCGCTTGAACGGCGTCTGCGTGAATTCCGCCGGGATATTTGGCAGTTTCGAGCCGCCCATGCCCGTGCCCGTCGGATCGCCGGTCTGCGCCATGAAGCCCGGGATCACGCGATGAAATACAATGCCATCGTAAAAATGTTGCGAAACCAGCGTCTTGATCTGCGCAACATGTTTGGGGGCCAGATCGGGACGCAGTTTGATAACGACACGTCCGTCCTTCAGGTCAAGATTGAGAATATTGTCGTCTGCAGCGGCACGGGCGAGCCCCGAAGCGCCCACGCCGATTGCGGCGGCGGCAGTGGCCAGAATGTTACGGCGGGTGAAGGTCATGACGTTTCCCATGGGTTAGCGCACGGAGGCGCGGGTCTGCAAGGCGAGGGCAACAACCGCAGGCACGAAACCGGATATGTCCCCGCCCATCTGCGCGATTTGCCGCACCAATGTGGCAGTGACATGACGCGTCTCGGGCCGCGCAGGAATAAAGATGGTCTCGAGATCCGGAGAAAGCGCGCCATTCATGCCGGCAAGCTGCATTTCATAATTGAAATCCGTTGAATCCCGCAGGCCGCGGATGAGGATATCGGCTCCGCAACGGCGTGCGGCGTCAACAGCGAGGCCATCGAAGGTGATGATCTCCAGTTTGCCGGAACCGCCCCGCTCGGCCCAGGCGGCGCGGATAAGTTCAGCGCGTTCCTCGGTCGAAAACAGCGGCATCTTGCCGGGATGAACCCCAATGGCGATCACAAGGCGGCCACACAGACGCGAGGCCACCGAGATCACGTCAAGGTGGCCGTTGGTCAGCGGATCGAAAGAGCCCGCATAAAAGCCGGTCAGAGCCATTTCAGGCCTCGCTCGAGTCTTCGCCCTCGCCAGCATCGCCGCCCATATCGCTGATGCGATCAACGGAGACGACACGCTCGGATTCATCTGTCTTGAACACGATAACGCCCTGCGTGGAGCGTCCGGCCACGCGGATGCCCTCAACCGGGCAGCGGATCAACTGGCCGCCGTCGGTCACCAGCATGATTTCGTCGTCATGCTGCACCGGGAAGGACGCGACAAGCTTGCCGTTGCGGGCATTCACCGCCATGGCGACGATGCCTTTTCCGCCGCGCCCGGTGACGCGATATTCATAGGCCGATGTACGCTTGCCGAAGCCATTCTCCGAAATGGTGAGAATGGTTTCCTCGCGGGCCGAAAGCTCGGCATAACGCTCGGACGAAAGCTGGGCATCCGCAACATCCGTCTCGTCGCCCGCCTCCTCGCTCTCGGTTTCGCCGGCAACGGCACGGCGCATCTTGAGATAGGCGCTGCGCTCTTCCGGCGAGGCATCGATATGGCGCAAAATGGCAAGCGAGATGACGCCGTCCCCCTCAGCCAGATTGATGCCGCGCACGCCCATCGAATCGCGCCCCTTGAAGACACGAACTTCCGTAACGTCAAAGCGGATGCATTGCCCGCCGGAGGTAGTGAGCAGCACGTCGTCAAGATCGGTGCACATCTGCACATCGACAATGGCCTCGCCTTCGTCCAGCTTCATGGCGATCTTGCCAGCGCGATTTACGGAAGCAAAATCCGAGAGCTTGTTGCGCCGCACGGTGCCCCGCGTGGTCGCGAACATGACGTCGTAATTTTCCCATGTCGCGGCATCTTCCGGCAAGGGCATGATGGTGGTGATGCGTTCATCCTGTTCGAGCGGCAGAATATTGACCAGCGCCTTGCCGCGGGCCTGCGGCGCCGAAAGCGGCAGGCGCCAGACTTTCTCCTTGTAGACTGTGCCCTTGGACGTGAAGAACAGCAGCGGCTGGTGCGTGGTGGCAACGAAGAGGCGGGCGACAAAATCCTCGTCGCGCGTCTGCATTCCGGAGCGGCCCTTGCCGCCGCGGCGCTGGGCGCGATAAGTCGAGAGCGGCACGCGCTTGATATAGCCACCATGCGAAACCGTAACGACCATATCCTCCTTCTGGATCAGGTCTTCGTCTTCCATATCCGCGGCAGAATCAAGAATGACGGTGCGGCGCGGCGTCGCGAACTGGGCTTTCACGGCCTGCAGCTCATCGACGATGATGGACATGACACGGGCGCGGGAGCGCAAAATCTCAAGATAATCGGCGATCTCAACGGCAAGCTTGTTGAGTTCGTCGGCGATTTCCTCGCGGCCCAGAGCAGTAAGGCGGGCAAGACGCAATTCGAGAATGGCGCGGGCCTGAACTTCCGAAAGCCGGTAGGAGCCATCCTCGTTCAGCGTGTGACGCGGATCGGCGATGAGCGTGATCAGCGGCGCCATGTCCTTCGCCGGCCAGACGCGTGACATCAGCGCTTCGCGGGCGCTGTTGGCGTCCGGCGACGTGCGGATAAGACGGATCACCTCGTCAATGTTGGCGACTGCAATGGCAAGGCCCACCAAGACATGCGCCCTGTCGCGCGCCTTGCCGAGCAGGAACTTGGTACGGCGGGTGACAACCTGCTCGCGGAAATCGACGAAAGCCGTCAGACAATCCTTGAGATTGAGCACTTCTGGCCGCCCGCCGTTCAGCGCCACGAAATTGACGCCAAAGGACGACTGCAGCGCTGTGAAACGCCAGAGCTGATTGAGCACGACATCCGGCACGGCATCGCGCTTGATCTCGATGACGATGCGCATGCCGTCGCGGTCGGATTCGTCCCGCAGATCGCTGATGCCTTCAAGCCTCTTGTCACGGACAAGTTCGGCAATTTTTTCGATCAGCGTCGATTTGTTAATCTGGTAGGGAATTTCGGAGACGATCAGCGCCTGGCGATCCTTGCGCAGTTCCTCGACCTCGACCTTGGCGCGCATGATCACCGAACCGCGCCCGGTGAATGCCGCCGACCTGATGCCGGTATGGCCCAGAATCGCGCCGCCCGTAGGAAAATCCGGGCCGGGAATATGCTCCAGCAGACCTTCGATCGAAATTTCAGGATCGCCGATCAGCGCGATGACGCCATCGATCACCTCGCCCAGATTATGCGGCGGAATATTCGTCGCCATGCCCACGGCAATGCCGCCCGCGCCATTGACGAGCAGATTTGGATAACGCGCCGGCAAAACCGCAGGCTCACGCTCGGAGCCGTCGTAATTGGGGTTGAAGTCGACCGTATTGCTGTCGATATCCTCCAGCAGCGGCATCGCGGCCTTGGCAAGGCGCGATTCAGTATAACGCATCGCCGCGGGCGGATCGCCATCGACGGAGCCGAAATTGCCCTGCCCGTCGACAAGCGGCAGGCGCATGGAAAAATCCTGCGCCATGCGCACCAGCGCATCGTAAATCGACTGGTCGCCATGCGGATGATATTTACCGATGACATCACCGACGATACGTGCCGATTTGCGATAGGGCTTGTCCGGCGTATAGCCGTTTTCGTTCATCGAAAAGAGAATGCGCCGGTGCACCGGCTTGAGGCCGTCGCGCACATCCGGCAGAGCGCGGCTCACGATCACGCTCATGGCATAATCGAGATAGGATTTCTTCATCTCGTCGATGATGGAGATCGGGCGGATTTCGGAGCCGGTTTCGCTTGGCTTGTCGCTTTTGTCAGATGGTTCAGACAACGGTCATCATTCCTGCATATCGCTTTGAACTGGAGTTCCAGTCTCAGGCGTCAATAAACCTCAATGCCGCGCTTCTCAACCAAAATGCGCGCAATGGGAATTCAACCCTCTGAATAGCCGATTCCCCCCGGCGCGACTAGGGCGCATTGCAGCTTCTAAACAGCTAAAATCGATATGTTTTTCATTATGTTACAAAATTTTATGTCAAACGGCCGGCTTGGCGGCGATTTTGCAAAACACCGGCTGCACGCTAGGATACAGCAAACACGGAGTCGCCATGCTCGCCGATTTTCTCATTTCCGCCTGTGTCACATTGCTGGTCACGCTCGATCCGCCGGGCCTTGCGCCCATCTTTCTCTCGGTGACGCATGGCATGAACCGCCTTGAGCGCCGGCGGGTCGCCATACGCGCGTGCTTCATCGCGTTCAGCATCATGGTTTTTTTCGCAATCGGCGGCGACGCCCTCCTCAAGGCGCTTGGCATAGGCCTGCCGGCCTTCCGCATCGCCGGTGGAATGCTGCTCTTTACAATAGCTTTTGAAATGGTGTTCGAACTGCGCGCAAAGCGCAAATCGAACACGGCGGAAGTGGCGATCACCGAAGACCATATCCATAATGTCGCGGCTTTTCCGCTTGCCATTCCGCTGATGGCCGGGCCCGGCGCGATCACCGCCATTATTCTTCTTGCCGGGCGTGCCAGCGGCAGCCTGCCGCTGACTCTTATCCTTGTATCGGTGACGGCCTTGGTCATTGCCGCCTGCCTTGTGATGTTTCTGATGGCCGACAGGGTCTCCCGCTGGCTGGGAATCACCGGAAACGTGGTGCTTACCCGGCTGCTCGGCGTCATTCTGGCGGCGCTTGCCATTCAATTCGTCATTGACGGCATCCGGGCGCTGATCGTCAGCGGCTAGAAGGGAATATCATCATCGATGACGGCGGAGGTGCGGCCTGCACCGCCGGAGCCGGAGGCCGGACGGCGCTGCTCGCCGCCGCGCGATTCCATCGGCGAGGAACGCCCGAAGCTGCCGCGCTGATCGCCGGAGTAGTCTTCGCCGATCTGATCGGGCGCAGAGCCGCCGCCGCGGCTGTCCAGCAGGGTCAGTTCACCACGGAAGCGCTGCAGCACCACCTCGGTCGTATATTTCTCAACGCCCGACTGATCCGTCCATTTGCGGGTCTGAAGCGAGCCTTCAATGTAGCAGGTCGAACCCTTCTTGAGATATTGCTCGGCGATCTTTCCAAGATTTTCGTTAAAAATCACGACATTGTGCCATTCGGTGCGTTCCTTGCGCTCGCCGGTGGCCTTATCGCGCCAGGTGTCCGATGTCGCCAGGCCAAAGCTGACCACGCTCTCGCCCGAACCCATGCGCCGCACAACGGGATCCTTGCCGAGCCGCCCGATTAAAATCACCTTGTTCACACTGCCCGACATGGCATTCTCCTCTATCTTTCGACCTGCCTCAGCAGGGCCGCAACCGGCGCGACCATACTCCCGCGCGGCAGCTAATGCGCCCTCCCCGGCGGACTTGTCCACAGCCGCGTCACACAAGTTCTTATTTTGTTCCTATTGTGATCTGCGTCCTGCGTCAAGAAAAATGAGGCCGCCAATCCTGCCGGCGGCCTCGCGCATTTTAGTCTTCCGCACCCTCGGCCACAGAGATCGACGTGAGATCCACCTGCCGGGCAAGACCTTTGTCGAGTTTGGCGCGGTCCAGCTCGCCCTCCCACCAGGAGACGACGACCGTCGCGACGCCATTGCCGATGATATTGGTCAGCGCCCGGCATTCGGACATGAATTTATCGATGCCAAGCACGATGGCCATTCCCGGCACGAGTGCGGGATTGACCACAGCCAGCGTGGCGGCCAGCGTGATGAACCCTGCCCCTGTGATGCCGCTTGCGCCTTTAGATGTGAGCATGGCGACGCCGAGCACGGTAAACTGCTCACCCCATGTCAGCTGGACGCCCATGGCCTGCGCAATAAACAGCGAGGCGAGAGTCATGTAGATGTTCGTACCGTCGAGATTGAAGGAATAGCCTGTCGGCACAACAAGCCCGACAACGGATTTGGAGCAGCCCAGCCGCTCCAGCTTTTCCATCAGCGCAGGCAAGGCCGTTTCGGACGATGACGTGCCAAGGACGATCAGCAATTCTTCCTTGATGTAGGCAATGAAGCGGAAAATGCTGAAACCCGCGATACGCGCGATAATGCCAAGCACCAGCACGACAAACAAGGCCGCCGTCAGATAGAAGGTGAGAATAAGGAAGCCGAGGCTGGCGAGCGATTGCGGGCCATATTTGCCAACGGTGAAGCACATGGCGCCGAACGCGCCGAGCGGCGCGGCTTTCATGATGATGGCGACGACCCCGAAGACAGCGTGAGACATCTCCTCGACGAAACTGCGCAGCGACCGCCCCTTTTCACCCGCATACATCAGGGCAAAGCCGAACAGCACCGAAATCAGCAGCACCTGCAGAATATCGCCCTTGGCAAAAGCGCCGATCACCGAATCCGGTATGATGTTGAGAATAAAATGGACACTGCTCTGCTCGCCAGCCTGCTTGGCAAAGCCCGCCACGGCGGCGGCATCGGGCGCCTTTCCGGAAAATCCGGCGCCCGGCTGAACCACATTGCCGATGACAAGGCCGATAAGCAGAGCAAAGGTCGAGACAACCTCGAAATAGAGAATGGCCTTGCCGCCGACGCGGCCCACCTTCTTGGCGTCGCTCACGCCGGCGATGCCCGAAACAACCGTGCAGAAAATGATAAGCTCGATCATCATCTTGATGAGCTTGACAAAGCCGTCGCCCAGCGCCTTTATCCAGGGGCTCGTGGCGATGCCCGGAAACAGCCAGCCCACCAGCGCTCCCAGCACCAGCGCCGTCAGAACCTGTACATAGAGCGTTTTATAAAGAGGTTTGGGCGCGGATCGCGCCGGATTGGTTTTTTGCGCCATTTTCTCCCTCCACGTAAGGTCACAGAACCTTCCTGAACAACGACACGAACCTATTAGAATGACCAATCACCCGATTCACAAGGCAGCCATGCGGCGAATATCAAATTTATTTGTGCTGCCTACGGTGGCGCTGCTGAAAAATCGGATTAGATATGGCGAGTAATAAGGCTGAATTCTTACCCATGACCATTTCAAAACTGAATCCAAAGTCCCGCAAGGAGCAGGATCCCGCCGAGCGTCTGTTCCGCGATGTCGATCCGCATTCCATTGTTGTGCGCGGGGCGCGCGAGCATAATCTCAAGAACATTGATCTCAAGATCCCTCGCGACAAGCTGGTGGTATTCACCGGGCTCTCGGGTTCGGGCAAAAGCTCGCTGGCCTTCGACACGATCTATGCCGAGGGCCAGCGCCGCTATGTTGAGAGCCTCTCCGCCTATGCCCGCCAGTTTCTCGAAATGATGCAGAAGCCGGATGTCGACCAGATCGACGGTCTTTCGCCGGCCATTTCCATCGAACAGAAAACCACTTCGAAAAACCCGCGCTCCACGGTTGGGACGGTCACTGAAATCCACGATTACATGCGCCTGCTCTGGGCGCGTGTCGGCATTCCCTATTCGCCGGCGACCGGCCTGCCCATTGAAAGCCAGACCATCAGCCAGATGGTTGACCGCGTGCTTGCCCTGCCCGAGCGCACCCGCCTTTTCCTGCTGGCCCCGGTCGTTCGCGGACGCAAGGGCGAATATCGCAAGGAAATTGCCGAATTCCAGAAAAAGGGTTTCCAGCGGCTCAAGATCGACGGCGAATATTTTCCAATCGATGAGGCGCCCGCGCTCGACAAGAAAATCAAGCACGATATTGACGTCGTCGTGGATCGCATCGTCGTGCGGGCCGACATGGCGGCACGCCTCGCCGAAAGTTTCGAGACGGCGCTCGATCTCGCCGACGGCATTGCCGTGATCGAATATGCCGACGAAAAGGATGAGAACGGCGAAGCCAGAACCATTCTGTTCAGCTCGAAATTTGCCTGCCCCGTTTCCGGTTTCACCATAGCGGAAATCGAACCGCGGTTGTTTTCCTTCAACAATCCGTTCGGCGCCTGCCCCAAATGCGCAGGCATCGGCTCCGAGCAAACCATCGATGCCGACCTGATCGTGCCCGATCACAAGCTGACATTGAAAAAGGGGGCCATCGCGCCCTGGGCCAAAAGCACCTCGCCCTATTACTTGCAGACGCTGCAATCGCTGGCAGCGCATTACGGCTTCAGCCTCGACAAGCCCTGGCACGCCTTGAGCGAGAGCGTGAAGCAGGTGATTCTCTATGGCTCGAACATCGAGCCCATCGCCTTTTCCTATGCCGACGGCACACGCGCCTACGAGGTCAAAAAGCCGTTCGAGGGCGTTATCCGCAATCTCGAGCGGCGCTTCACCGAAACAGAGAGCGACTGGGCGCGCGAGGAAATAAGCCGCTACATGACGGCGACGCCCTGCGCCGCATGTCAGGGCTTCCGGCTCAAGCCGGAGGCGCTCGCCGTGAAAATCGCCGGCCGCCACATCGGCCATATTTCAGAGCTTGCCGTAAAGCAGGCCCTGCACTGGTTTACCGAACTGCCGCAGCACCTCACCGACAAGCAGAACGAGATCGCCACGCGCATTCTCAAGGAAATCCGCGAGCGGCTCACCTTCTTGCTGGATGTCGGGCTTGAATATCTCACGCTGTCGCGCAATTCCGGTACGCTGTCAGGCGGCGAAAGCCAGCGAATCCGCCTTGCCAGCCAGATCGGCTCCGGCCTGACCGGCGTGCTTTACGTGCTGGACGAGCCCTCCATCGGCCTGCATCAGCGCGACAACGCCCGTCTGCTGGAAACGCTCCGCCGCCTGCGCGACCTTGGCAACACGGTCATCGTGGTTGAACATGACGAGGATGCCATTCTCACCGCCGACCATGTGGTGGATGTCGGCCCCGGCGCGGGCATTCATGGCGGCGAGATCGTGGCGCAGGGCACGCCGGACGAGGTTCTGGCCAACCCGGCATCGCTCACCGGAGATTATCTCACCGGCAGGCGGCAGGTGGCGGTGCCGCGCGCGCGGCGCAAGGCCGACCGCAAGCGGATGCTGAAAATCGTCAATGCCCGCGGCAATAACCTCAAAAATGTCACGGCGGAGATTCCGCTCGGCCTGTTCACCTGCATCACCGGCGTTTCCGGCGGCGGCAAATCCACGCTGATCATTGATACTCTCTATAAGGCGCTCGCCCGCACGTTAAACGGCGCCGCCGAACCGCCCTCCCCGCATGATTCCATCGAGGGGCTGGAGCATATCGACAAGATCATCGATATCGACCAATCGCCCATCGGGCGCACGCCGCGCTCCAATCCGGCCACCTATACTGGGGCCTTCACGCCCATACGCGAATGGTTTGCCGGCTTGCCGGAAGCCAAGGCCCGCGGCTATCAGCCGGGGCGCTTCTCCTTCAATGTGAAAGGCGGCCGCTGCGAGGCCTGCCAGGGCGACGGGGTTATCAAGATCGAAATGCACTTCCTGCCCGATGTCTATGTCACCTGCGACGTGTGCAAGGGCAAGCGCTATGGCCGCGAGACGCTGGAGGTGAAGTTCCGCGATCATTCCATCGCCGATGTGCTGGACATGACTGTCGAGGAAGCGGCAAGCCTGTTCAAGGCTGTGCCCTCCATCCGTGACAAAATGGAAACACTGGCCCGCGTCGGTCTGTCCTATGTCAAGGTGGGGCAGCAGGCGACGACGCTCTCAGGCGGCGAGGCACAGCGCGTCAAGCTCTCGAAGGAACTGGCGCGCCGCTCCACCGGACGCACGCTCTACATTCTGGACGAGCCGACCACCGGCCTGCACTTCCATGATGTGAAGAAACTGCTTGAGGTGCTGCACGAACTGGTGGATCAGGGCAATTCGGTCGTCGTCATCGAGCATAATCTCGATGTGATCAAAACCGCCGACTGGATTATCGACATGGGCCCCGAGGGCGGCGACGGCGGCGGGGAAATCGTGGCCGAAGGCACGCCGGAGGATATTTTGAAAGTGCCGCGCAGCCATACGGGCACCTTCCTCAAGCAATTGCTGGCACGGCGGCCGATGAAAAAGGGGTGAGCGCGGCTGCATTGCTTGAATCCAGACGCTTGGTTGTCAAAGACCAAGCGAAGCCTCATGCGCGGGCCTGACCCGCGTATCCACGCTGTTGCGCAAGCGGAGGGCTTGACGATTTCAGGTTTTGACGAACTTTTGCGTGAGGCTTCCGAAACATGGCGGCCAGACGCACGCGGCGCGCCCTTGGCAAAGCCGCGAACTGCTGGCAAAAATGAGACATGAGCAAACGCAACTCGCCGCCCCCTTCGCTTGAAGCCTTTCGCCGCCGCCGCAAGCCGCTGCGCAACATCAACCTTGAAATAGCGGCGAATCTGCATTGGTGGGACCGGCTGGCAATCTGGATAACCGCCAAGGTCGGGACGCTGGGGTTTTTCACGCTCATCGCCGGCTGGACTGTGCTCTGGCTGGGCTGGAATCTGCTGGCTCCGGCCAGATATCAGTTCGATCCGCCCATGGGCTTCGTGCTCTGGCTGTTCATCTCGAACCTGATCCAGATCCTGCTGATGCCGCTGATCATGGTGGGCCAGAATATTCAGGGCCAGCACGCCGATGCCCGCGCGGAAAACGATCTCGAAATCAATGTCCGCGCCGAGGAAGAGATCGAAATGATCCTGAACCACCTCGAATATCAGAACCAGATTCTGATCGCGCTCGTCCGGCATCTCGATATCAGGCTCGACGAGCAGACCGACATCTGAGCGCTTCAGAATAATCCGAGAATTGTGATCCGCCGGGCAGCCTTCCGGGCCGTCTGCGCTGATTACCATGTGTGCGCCGCACCATCGGCACATATGCTGCAACGCACAAATTCCAGATAATTTTCATGACAGTTATGCAAAACGTCATAATTATCGCGGCGTCATTTGAGCGATTATGATGGAATTTGATGATTATTCCGCCACATTTCCAACAAAATGCAGCAAGAACCCAATATTGTGAACGAATGGTAAATATCAACATGCAAAAAACGCATGGCTGCATCGCAACATAAACGCTTCACCTTTAGTCGGGGATAAGGCATAGTCCGCAGCGTCAAAGGGAAATTAAAGCCCTGCGGAAACAGGGCAGCACAGGGAATATCCCTGATATACAGGAGTTATAGCGATGATTTTCACCAGCATTGCACAGAAATTTGAATCATGGCGCCGTTACCGCGCGTCGGTCCGCGAGTTGCAGCAATTGAGCGACCGGGAACTGAACGATCTGGGTATCGTGCGCGCTGACATCGACGTCGTGGCCCGCCAGGCCGCTTTCATCTGAGCGCCCGGCCACATCCGCAACAACCTTAATCACGTAGAAAGAGCACATCATGTTTATCAAGTCTTTAGCCCGCCGCCTCGAGGCCTGGCGTCTTTATCGCAATTCGGTTCGCGAATTGCAGGGTCTCTCGGATCGCGAACTGCAGGATCTCGGCATTTCGCGCGGAGACATCGAATACATTGCACGTCAGGCCACTGCGGCCTGAGGTTAAACGGAAAGGTTGAGTTTTCTTCCTGAACTCCCTTTTCGCGCAAACGCCCGCCGGCTCCTCCCTCCGGCGGGCGTTTTCTTTTTGCGCCAAGGCGTCAATTTCGTCTCCCAAAGCCAAGATTTCGCGGCCGCATCATTGCGCCGCACTGCAGCAGCCTTTAAAGTCAGGGGATGAATGCTTTATCTTCGCACATCTTACCTGTTCACATCATTGGCGGCGGGCTGGCCGGCTCAGAGGCCGCATGGCAGATTGCCTGCGCCGGCGTGCCCGTTATCCTTCATGAAATGCGCCCGGAGCGCAAAACAGACGCCCATTTGACGGAAAGCCTCGCGGAACTGGTCTGCTCGAATTCCTTCCGCTCCGACGATTCCGACTCTAATGCCGTGGGTCTGATTCATTATGAAATGCGGCAGATGAATTCTCTGATCATGCGTTCCGCAGACCAGAATCAGGTTCCTGCCGGCGGCGCACTGGCGGTTGACCGCGACGGCTTTTCCGCTGCGGTCACGCAAGCCTTGGAGGCACATCCTCTGATCCGGATCGAGCGCGGTGAAATAGCCGGATTGCCGCCCGAAAGCTGGGACAATGTGATTATTGCCACCGGCCCTCTGACGTCTCCTGCGCTGGCCGAGGCCATCTGCCAGCTCACCGGCGCAGATTCCCTTGCCTTTTTCGATGCCATCGCCCCGATCGTCCATCGCGATACGATCGACATGAGCAAGGCCTGGTATCAGTCGCGCTACGACAAGGCTGGTCCGGGGGGTACGGGCGCGGATTACATTAACTGCCCGATGAACAAGGACGAATATGAAGCGTTCATCGCCGCTCTGCTCGCAGGCGACAAAACCAGCTTCAAAGAGTGGGAATCGACACCCTATTTTGACGGATGTCTCCCGATTGAAGTGATGGCCGAGCGCGGCGCGCAAACGCTCCGCCATGGCCCGATGAAGCCTGTCGGCCTGACCAATCCGCACGACCCCGGCGTTAAATCCTACGCTATCGTGCAGTTGCGGCAGGATAATGCTCTGGGCACGCTCTATAATATGGTGGGGTTTCAGACGAAGCTCAAATATGCCGAGCAGGTGCGCATTTTCCGGATGATTCCCGGTCTGGAACAGGCGGAATTCGCCAGACTGGGCGGCCTGCATCGCAACACTTTCCTGAATTCGCCGCAGGTTCTCGATGCGCGGCTGCGTCTCAAGGCACGTCCGGGCCTGCGATTTGCCGGGCAGATCACTGGCTGCGAGGGCTATGTCGAGAGCGCCGCCGTGGGCCTTATGGCGGGCAGGATGGCCGCTGCCGAGCGTCTCGGACTGGAATTTGACCTGCCGCCGCCAACTACCGCGACCGGCGCTCTGCTCAATCACATAACCGGCGGGCATCTGGTGACGATAGACGCCGGCCCGCGCTCGTTCCAGCCCATGAACGTGAATTTCGGGCTGTTCCCGCCGCCTGATGAGGCACCAAAGGCGGAATCGGGCAAAAGATTGCGCGGCCATGACAAAATCGTCGCCAAGCGTCATGCTATTACAGCCCGGGCCAAGGCAGAGCTGGCACGATGGCTTGCAACACACCCGCTGCCTGCGGGGGTGACAGGCGGCTGATATGAGCATCATCCAGCGGTATATCTTCAGAACTGGCCTGATGGCCTCTCTGGTCAGCCTGTTCGGCCTTACGGCTGTCATCTGGATCACGCAGGCATTGCGCGATTTTGACCTGCTGACCACAAAGGGACAGAGTTTCTGGATATTTTTGGGCATCACCGGCCTTGGGATTCCGATTCTGCTGATGGTGATAGCGCCCGTGGCGCTGTTTATCGGCACGCTTTATGTCCTGAACAGGCTCAACGGCGACAGCGAGCTTGTCGTGCTGAGTGCCGCGGGCATTTCGCCCATCACGCTGCTCAAGCCGCTGCTGGTGCTTGCGCTGCTGACCTCAATGCTGGTTGCGTCGCTGACGCTTGAAATCATGCCCTGGAGTTTCAGGGTTCAGAAGGATCTGATCACCAGAGTACGCACCGACTTCCTGACCCGCGTTGTGGAAGCCGGGCAGTTCCTGCCAATCACCGATGGGTTTCTTTTCCATTATCGCGAGCGTGGACCACGTGGCGAGTTGCTGGGGCTCTTCATGCAGGATGCGCGCGATCCCGAACATGTCACGGTCTATATCGCCGAGACAGGCCGCACGATTGAACAAAACGGCGAGAATTTCCTTGTCATGGAACATGGCAGCGTCCAGCGCCAGAACGGCGCCGGGCAGGATTCCGCCATCGTCACCTTCGACCATTATGCGATTGACCTGTCCCAGTTTGCTCCCGACACCGGAGGCAAATCCTTCGTGCCGAGGGAGCGCCCGACAGAAGAATTGCTGCATGCCGATATCAGCAGCAAGGAACTGGCCCCGCAGACAGGCCGGATCCGTGCGGAATTGCAGGATCGTTTCACCAACCCGCTCTATGCATTCGCATTCATGCTGATCGCCTTCGCGGCGCTGGGTCAGGCCCGCACCACGCGTCAGGGCCGCGGCATGGCCATCCTTTCGGCGGTGGTGCTGATGATTTCCATCCGCCTCGCCGGAGCCGCGGCATCCACCATGATGTTGCGCGAAGCGACCGGCATCTTATTCGCCTATGCCATTCCCCTGCTCAGTTCGATTCTGGCCCTGATCGTGATCTTCTCAGACGAATTGTCGGAATTCGTGAGCATGCGGGCGGCGAGGGCATCCGCATGATCGGAAAAACGCTCGGCATCTATTTTGGACGGCGGTTTGCGCGCACGGTGATCTATGTCTTCATCACTGTATTTTGCCTTGTTTATATCATTGATCTGGTTGAGCTTTTGCGCCGGACAGGTGAAATCAGCAATGCGTCGACCGGCTTTATCGCCTTTTTGTCGCTGATCCGGATTCCGGCCATTACCGAACAGATCATGCCCTTCGCCATTCTGATCGGCGCAATGGCCGCCTTTCTGGATCTGACACGCAAGCTGGAACTCGTCATTGCGCGCGCGGCAGGGGTGTCGGTCTGGCAATTTCTTCTGCCTGCCCTGCTTGTGGCTGCCGGTCTCGGCATATTCTCAACAACGGTTTATAACCCGGTCGCCGCACTGCTCAAGCAGCGCTCAGACCATATCGAGGCACAGCTTTTCGGCCATTCGCCCGAGAGCAACCTCGATTCCAGCCTCTGGATCCGGCAGCGCAGCGGCGACGGACAGGCCATTATACACGCCAATTCGTCCGAAGAATCGGGGCGAATTCTGCATAATGTCACCGTTTATGTGTTCGAGCCGAATGGCGCGTTCTCGGAGCGCGTGGAAGCCACCGAGGCAAAGCTCAGCCCCGGATTCTGGACATTGACCGGGGCACGGGTCCTGCGCGTGGATACGCCGCCGGAAAATGTCGGCGACTATATTCTTGCGACCACGCTATCGGCAGATGAGATCACCCAGCACTTTTTATCGCCAGATGCTGTGCCATTTTGGGAACTTCCTGCCCTTACGAAAAGAATGACGGAAGCTGGTCTTAACTCTATCCGTTATAACCTGCGGTTTCAGACGCTTCTGGCGCGACCACTTTTATTCGTTGCAATGGTTCTGGTGGCCGCATCCTTCTCTCTGAAATTTTTTCGGATGGGCGGGATTACCCGGATGGTTTCTGGTGGCATAGCAACCGGCTTCGTGCTTTATGTGGTGACAAAGCTGGTGGGAGATTTAGGCGGCGCTGGGCTTCTCAACGCTGTGGTGGCGGCTTGGTCTCCTGCTCTGATTGGTTCTTTTATTGGTGCAATCATCTTGCTGCACCAGGAGGATGGCTGAATGAGGCGCGGCAATCGCGCGGGAGGAATGGCGCACCATTTCTTCTTGGATGTTTCCGGCATTCTGAGACGCACAGCGGCGGCGCTGCTGGCGTTGTGCCTTGTTGCCTGCGCATCCCTGAGTTCAGCGATGCCTGCACTTGCCCAGACAACCGCACCTGCCTCGAGCGCCAAGGCCATCCCGGCGGCTGCGCCCGATCCGGAACGCATGCTGATCGAGGCTGCAAAACTCGTCTACAACAAGGATGACAATACGGTTTCGGCGATAGGCGACGTCCAGATCTACTACAAAGGCCGCGTGCTTCAGGCAGATAAAGTCATCTACAACAAGACCACCGGCCGTGTATTTGCCACGGGAAACGCCAAGATCACCGAGGCGGATGGGTCGGTCTCCTACGGCGACACCTTTGACCTGACGGATGATTTTCATGACGGCTTCATTCAGTCGCTGCGCATCATCAGCAAGGACAAGACCCGCCTCACCTCGCCGCATGCAGAGCGAATCGATCAGGATATCATCACGCTCGACAAGGCCACTTACACGGCCTGCGAACCCTGCAAGCAGCATCCCGAACGCGCGCCGATCTGGCAGGTACACGCCGTTCACGTCATTCACAATGCCAAGGATCAAACCGTCTATTTTGAAAATGCGACGCTTGAGGTGCTTGGCATACCTGTGCTCTGGCTGCCCTATCTGTCGGCCCCTGATTCAACCGTTCAGCGCAAGACCGGCTTTCTCGGGCCGCATTTCGTCAACAAGTCAGCGCTTGGCTTTGGCGTGTCGCTGCCCTTTTTCTGGAACCTGGCGCCTAATTACGACCTCACGCTGATTCCGACCCTCATGACACGTCAGGGCTTGCTCGCCGAGGCTGTCTGGCGGCACCGTCTTGAACATGGCGAATATGACATCCGCGTCTCGGGCATTTCGCCCGCACGCAGGAGTGATTTTCTCGCACCGCCTTTCGGCGCGGGAGACAAGACTTTCCGCGGCTCGATTGAAACAAACGGCAAATTCCTGATCAACCCGCAATGGTCGTTCGGGTGGAACCTCGCCGTCGCCACGGACAAGTTTTATTACAATGATTTCAATGTCCCTGCGGAAAATCTGGCCTCGAATTATTATAAGGAAACCACCTCCACCATCTATCTGACAGGCCAGAGCCCGCGCGCCTATTTCGACCTGCGGGGCTACGCGTTCCAGGGGCTTTCCAGCACGGATTATCAAAAGGAGCTGCCGCTGGCGGCCCCCGTGCTCGACTATAACAAGACCATCGACCTGCCGAAGGAAAAATATGGGCTGCTGGCTGGCGAACTCGGCCTCGATTTCAACATGACCAGCATCTCGCGCGAGGCAGCGGCCTTTGAATCGACTGTCAACGGCTTAAATGAAAAACACCTGCTCGACAGCCAATACGGGCTTTATGACGTCTGCAATCCCGCAGCTTCTGGCCTTTATTCAAAGGATAATTGCATCCTGCGCGGCATGGCCGGAAATACGACACGCTTTTCCGCGCAGTTCGACTGGCGCAAGCAGCTGATCGACCCGATCGGCGAAGTGTGGACCCCCTTCGTCTACGGGCGCGCCGATGCCGAGGCGATCGATCTTAACAAAAGCTCCACTTTCAATGCCGTTCAATTTGGCGGTTCCTCACTGACCAACGCCTCCCAGTCCAATTTCTTCTCCAAGGGACAGGCGCTTTATGGCCGTGTCATGCCTGCTGTCGGGCTGGAGTATCGTTATCCTTTCGTGGCGAGGACCTCATGGGCGACGCATACCATAGAGCCCATCGCGCAGATTGTCGCGCGGCCCAATGAAGGCGGCGTCGGCTCCATGCCCAATGAAGATGCGCAGAGCCTTGTTTTCGACGACACCAATCTGTTCGCCTGGAACAAATTCTCCGGCTACGACCGTTCAGAAGGCGGCGTACGCCTGAATGCGGGCGCGCAATATACGATGTCGTTCAACCGTGGCGGCTTTGCCAATATAATGGCGGGCGAATCGTTCCAGTTGGCGGGCAAAAACTCTTATGCCATGTATGACGTCGCCAATACGGGCGCGAATTCCGGCCTTGAAACATCCAAATCCGATTATGTCGGCAAAATTGGTTTTTCGCCCAGTTCGCAGGTGTCCTTCATCGCCAAGGGGCGGTTTGACGAAGCCACATGGGCGACCAAGCGGCTTGATCTCATAGCCAATTTCACCGCTGGCCAACTCACGTCCAGCATAAATTATGGCCGGTATGCGCCTCAGCCGCTGATTGGCTTCACCAACTGGCGTGAAGGTCTGGGGCTATCGGCGCGCTACAAGCTTACAGATCGCTGGTCGGTCAACGGGCAGGTTGTCTTTGATCTCGCCCGCTGGAAATACGACAAGACCGCCCCGCGGTTCTCGGTTGCCGCCAGCGGCGTCGGCATAGCCTATGGCGATGAATGCACCACCCTCGGTCTGAATTATGCCACGACGCTGCAGGATACCGGCTCCGGCACCCTCACACGGAACCAGACAATCCTGCTCCAACTGGAACTTCGGACCTTGGGCGACGCCTCGATCAAGAACACCAGTTCCAAGTCCACAACAGACGGCATCGCCAGCAACTGAAAGCAGGCGAGCCAGTGACGCAAGAACCGGACAATCTGCCTCCTCTGCGCGACGTTGTGCAGAGCTTCGATCTGCAGGCAAAAAAAGCCCTTGGGCAGAATTTTCTGTTTGACCTCAACCTGACGCGCAAGATTGCGCGCGCTGCCGGGCCGCTCGACGGCGTCACCGTGGTTGAGATCGGCCCCGGGCCAGGCGGCCTGACGCGCGCATTGCTGATGGAAGGCGCGCGCCATGTAATCGCGGTAGAGCGCGACCCGCGCTGCATTCCGGCGCTTGAGCAGATTGCCGCCGCCTACCCCGGCCGGCTGACCTGGATCGAGGGCGACGCCCTGACGGCCGACCTTGCAGCAACCTTGGCCGGCTACCCAAATCCGCGCCGCATTTGTGCAAACCTGCCCTATAATGTCGGGACCGCCCTGCTCGTCCAATGGCTGGAAAGCGAGGTCTGGCCGCCCTGGTTTGACAGACTCACGCTGATGTTCCAGCGTGAAGTGGCCGAGCGTATTGTTGCCACGCCAAAGCAGCGCGTCGATTATGGCCGTCTTGCCATTCTGTGCAACTGGCGCTGCACCACCCGCATTCTCTTCGACGTTCCGCCCAGCGCCTTCACGCCGCCGCCCAAGGTCACGTCATCCGTGGTGGAGCTCGTCCCGCGTCCATCGCCACTGCCCTGCAGCGGCAAGCTTTTGTCACAGGTTACACAGGCCGCCTTCGGCCAGCGGCGCAAGATGCTGCGCCAATCGCTCAAGGGCCTTGGCGTGGATGCCGGTCTCCTCCTCGAAATGGCGGCAATTGCACCCACTGTACGCGCTGAAGAAATTGAGGTTGAAGATTTTGTGCGTCTGGCGAATATGCTCGGCGAACTGAGAGCCTCTCACTGAACCGGAATCATAATGACAGACACCAGCCATCAGGATCGCCTCTTCTCTGCGCTTGAGCGCATCGCCAGCGCCCTCGAAAAGGGCTCCCAGCCACCGGCGCGTCCGCCGCTTGAAAAGGCTGATGCTTTCGTCTGGATGGCCAAGAGCATGAGCCTTGCGCCTGTACCGAATGTCAATCGCGTCGAACTGATGCTGTTGAAGGGCATCGACCGGGTCAAGGATCTGCTGATCGAAAACACGGAGCGCTTTGCTCGTGGCCTGCCCGCAAATAATGCGCTGCTCTGGGGCGCGCGCGGCATGGGCAAGTCATCGCTTGTCAAAGCTGCCCACGCCGCCTGCAACGCCAAACTGGACAAAGCCGGGAAGCGCCGCCTCAAGCTGATTGAAATTCACCGTGAGGATATCGAGAGCCTGCCTCAGCTCATGGGCCTGCTGCGCGATGAATCCTATGCCTTTCTGATTTTCTGCGACGATCTTTCATTCGATGCCGAAGACACGTCCTACAAATCACTCAAGGCGGTGCTGGAAGGCGGCATTGAAGGACGCCCCAGCAACGTCCTTTTCTATGCGACATCCAACCGCCGTCACCTGCTCCCGCGCGATATGATGGATAATGAACGCTCCACCGCGATCAATCCGGGCGAGGCGCTGGAGGAGAAGATATCCCTCTCCGACCGGTTTGGCCTGTGGCTCGGCTTTCATAAGTGTAATCAGGACGAATATCTGGCCATGGTACGCGGCTATGCCGCCCATTTCGGCCTGAAGGTTAAATCAGAGGAACTGGACGCGCAGGCCATAGAATGGGCCGCAACACGCGGCGCGCGCTCGGGCCGCACCGCCTGGCAGTTCATTCAGGATCTGGCCGGACGGCTGGAACAACCGCTCGTCTGAAAAGCACAACGGCACGGCCTTTCGTGGGACCGTGCCGCTTCGTTCCAAAGCGATTTACGTGTCTCGCGGAAATCGCTTTGCGAAGTGCTGAAAACTAGAGTCCGGCGAGATATTTGACCGGATCGACCGGCGTGGAGCCCTTGCGCAATTCAAAATGCAGCTGCGGCGTGCTGACGCTTCCCGTCTGGCCGGACTTAGCGATCACCTGACCGCGCTTCACCTGATCTCCGCGCTTGACCATCAGCTCAGAATTATTGGCATAAGCCGAGACAAAGCCGTTGGGGTGGCGCACGAGAATAAGATTTCCATAGCCCTTCAGTTCGCTGCCGGCATAGGCCACAACACCAGCCTCAGCCGCCTTGACGGATGTGCCCTCAGGCACCGCAATATTGATGCCGTCATTGGCCCCGGCCTTGAAGCCCTCGATCACGCGGCCGCGGGCGGGCCAGCGGAATTCAGGCGCGCCGTCGGATGCGGCCGCACTCGCAGGGGCGGCTGCCTCCTGCGCGCTGGACAGACTGGCCGTCGGTGTCGGATCAACAGCAGGTTTCGCCGGCTGCACCTGATTTTTTGCCGGTTCGAGCGAAGCCACGGCAACCGGCTTTGCCTGCTCTGCAACGGGATGAGCGTTAAGCGCGACAACTTTCTGATCGGACTTGCCCGCCTGCGGATGGGCCATATCGCCCGCTTGGGCGGACTCAAGCTTTTTATCCTTTTTCAGGTCGACATGCGCATTGGCCACTTTTATCTGTGGGGTCTTCGCGCTCATCGCTTCCTTCTTGCGCGCGGCCTCTTCCGCAGCCGATCTGGGGCCGGCAACGAGTTTATACTTTTCGCCGGACTTGCCCGCTTCGGCGACATGCGCCTGCGGCTTGGGCAAGGCAGCGCTATGTGCGCTGCCCGCATTATAAACCGGAATCACAAGATGTGCGCCCGGTTTAACCTGCGCCGCACCGGAGAAGCCGTTCAGGCTGAGCAGCACATTTTCCGGCACGCCGTAGCGGCGGGCTATGACTTTTGAATTTTCTCCGGGCGCAACCACGACCGGCGTACCGCCGGCAACGCTCCAGCCACCCTCGGACGCCCCGGAGGACGCTGCAACGCTGGAGACCACAGGCTGCGCCTGAGCCACCATTGGCGGCTGATTGGCCGGAACGCCGACATTGTTGAACGCGCCGGGCTGCGCCACAGGTGCAGGCAAAGGCGCCGACGTAACGGTTGAGCGCGGAATTGCCTGCGTTTCAGGAATTTGTCCCGTCGGCATTTCATCCGGCGCGGACGACGAAGATGAACTGAACGGACTGGCAAAACGCGTCACGTCCGAGGAGCAGCCTGACAGCAAGGCCAGCGCCAATCCTGCAAAAGCAACACGCACAGCGACTTTTAAGCCTTTCGACGCGACTGAATCACTCATAGACTGAACCCACCTGACTACGCTTATTCGTAGCGTTAATGTGTAGGACAACCCGTTAAGGTTCGGTTTATGATGAATCAATTTTTAGAATTTTCTTCAGAACCCGGCCTGAAGGTTACGCACCACTCCCGGAATGAGCGGCATGGCCCGGATTGAACCATGACTGGCTTGCTGCAATTGCGAGGCCTTGTCCCGCTGAAGGCACACGAGCACGGGCTGCGTTTCGCCCGCCGACGGTCTGGCGCAGACAATGCGCCCCCCGGGGGCCAGAGCCCCCAGAACAGACGCGGGGATGACGTCAAGCCGGCCATGGACAAGAATACGGTCGAAGAGGCCAAGCTCCGGCTGCAGCGCCAATCCATCAGCCCATTGCAGCTTCACCTGTCCGAGATCCAGTTCGGAGAGCCGCGTTCTGGCCTCGATGCTCAGGGTCTGAAAGCGCTCAAGTGAAACAATATCGCCCGTGAGCCGGGCCAAAACCGCCGTTGTATACCCAGAGCCGGTGCCAATTTCCAAAATGCGGTGCTGCGGCCGCACTTCGAGCAGTTCGAGCATGCGCGCCACATCAAATGGCGAGGGCATGGTCTGGCCAAAAGCGATCGGCAAGGCGATATCCTTGCCGGCGAGATCCTGATACCGGTGCGGAACGAAAAGTTCCCTCGGGACAATTTCAAGCGCGCGCAGCACATTGGTGTCGCGCAGGCCGCGCGCACGCAATTTCAGAACGAATTCGATCCGCGCAGTGTCCCGCATCTCACTTCATAATGGCGGCGGCCAGACGCGTCAGAGTTGGATCGTCGGTCAGGTCCAGCCGCAGTGGTGTAATCGAAATCTTCTTTTCGGCTATGGCCGCCAGATCCGTGCCATGTCCGTAATTGAATTTGCCGCGCTGCAGCGCCAGCCAATAATACGGGTTGTTGCGGCCGTCGCGCCGCTCGTCAATTTCAACGAGCGCCCCTTCACGCCGCCCCTGAACGCATACCGCCATGCCCTGCATGTCAGTGGGCGCGCAATCGGGAAAATTGATGTTGATGAGAATTTCCTTGGGGAAGCCGACTTCAAGCACCTTGCGGATGACGTCCGCTCCATAGGCCTCCGGATTATCCCAGCGCAATTCATGACGGGCGCTGAGCGACCCATAAGCCTGCGACAATGCAATTGACGGAATGCCCAGCAACGTTCCTTCCATCGCACCGGCAATCGTTCCGGAATAGGTCACATCCTCGGCGACATTCTGCCCGTGATTAACGCCCGAAAGCACGAGATCGGGCATTTTGTCCCGCAGAACATGGCGCACGCCCATCAGCACGCAATCTGTCGGTGTGCCTTTGACAGCAAAGACATTCTCACGAACCTTGCGCAGGCGCAGCGGATCGTTCAGCGAAAAGGAGTGCGAGACGCCGGATTGATCCAGCTCGGGTGCAACAATGGTGACATCATCAGAAAGCTGGCGGGCGATTTTTTCCAGAATGACAAGACCCGGCGCGTTGATGCCATCATCGTTGGTGAGCAGAATTCGCATGTAAATTAACTCCGTGAAATTATCTTCAACCCGCCCATATAGGGGCGTAATACATCAGGTATTGTGACAGAACCGTCCTCGTTCTGGTAATTTTCGAGAATGGCGACAAGCGCACGCCCCACAGCAAGGCCCGAGCCGTTCAGCGTGTGAACAAACCGGGTCTGCTTCTCGCCGGACGGGCGATAGCGGGCGTTCATGCGCCGAGCCTGAAAATCGCCGCAGACCGAACAGGACGAAATTTCTCGATATTTGTCCTGCCCCGGCAGCCAGACTTCGATATCATAGGTTTTCTGGCTGGCGAAGCCCATATCCCCGGTGCACAAGGTCACCACGCGGTAATGCAGGCCCAGCTTTTGCAGCACTTTCTCGGCGCTGGCCAGCATGTGCGCATGCTCGGCCGCCGCCTGTTCGGGCGTGGCTATGGCGACAAGTTCAACCTTGGTAAACTGATGCTGGCGGATCATGCCACGCGTATCGCGCCCCGCGGAACCCGCCTCAGCCCGGAAACACGGCGTACAGGCTGTCAGGCGCATCGGCAGGCTGGTTTCATCCAGAATGCTCTCCCGCACCAGATTGGTCAGCGGCACTTCTGCGGTCGGGATAAGTCCATAGCGGCTGGCGCGCAACCCGCTCGCCAGCGCGGCATAGGCAGCGGGTGCCTCGGCATCGGAAATCTCGCGCACTCTGGCCTCTGAAAGGCTGGCCACAAGCTCGCCACTGATCGCCCAGAACTGGTCTTCCTCGAATTTTGGCAATTGGGCAGTGCCATACATCGCCTCATCCTTGACCAGAATCGGCGGATTGACCTCCATATAACCGTTTTCCTCGGTATGCAGGTCCAGCATGAACTGGCCAAGCGCGCGCTCAAGGCGGGCAAGCGGCCCCTTGTTCACGACGAAACGCGCACCGGAAATTTTTGCCGCCGTATCAAAATCCATCATGCCCAGAGCTTCGCCAATATCGAAATGCTCCTTTGGCCTGAAGGCAAAGACAGGCTTTTCTCCATGAACGGATTTGACCACGTTATCGTGTTCGTCGGCACCCACCGGCACATCCGGCAGCGGCGTGTTGGGAATCTCGCTCAATGCCTTGCTGAGCGCGGCGATGGCTTCGCGCTCCTGCGCCTCGAAATCCCCGGTTCTGGCCTTGAGTTCGGCCACCTCGGCCTTAAGGCTTTCGGCCCGGGCCATGTCTTTTTGCGCCATGGCCTGGCCGATTTCCTTTGAGGCGGCGTTCCGGCGCTCCTGCGCAGCCTGATTTTGCGCAATCGCCGTGCGGCGGATGTCGTCAAGGCGGATCAGTTCCGCGCTCAGCGGTGGCAGGCCACGATTTTTGCGGCCCGCGTCAAAGGCAGCAGCATTATCTCTGATCCATTTGATGTCGTACATGCGTGCCCCGCCAGTTCAAGTGCTGCTTAAGATTCGATTGCCGAAAACGTTGAAGCATAGGCCAATGAATATCAAGACCGCGCCAAGCACTTCTTGCAGATGAAGGCTCTCGTGAAAGAAAATAGCACCGCAGGCAATGCCGATAACCGGGATCATCAACGCGAAGGGTCCGACCGCCGCCGCCGAATGCCGGGCCAGCAGCCAGTTCCACAGGCCATAGCCCAGCAAGGTGGCGGCCATCGCCATATAAGACACGCAGGCGACGAGGGTAATCGACGGATGCGCCAGCACGGCGAATGCCTGCGGGCCCTCGAAAATATAGGAAGCCGCAAAAAGCGGAACAGGCGCCGCAAGGCTGGACCAGACGATGAAGGCCAGCATATCGACGCGCCCCGCCCTTTTGACCACAAGATTGCCGAATGCCCAGCTGAGCGCCGCCAGCACCACCAAAATCAGTCCCAGAGCGCCGCCGCCGGCAAAGCGCTGCGCGGCAATCACCAGCATGCCGATAAAGGCCAGCACGGACCCCATGATCTGCGCGCTGGTCGGCTTCTCACTGAACAGGAAGAAGCTCAGAATAATCGTGAAGAATACATGCGCCTGCGCGACCAGCGAAGCAAGGCCAGAGGGCAGGCCCAGATTTATCGCCGTGAACAGCAGACCAAAAAGCAGGACGCCGATCAGCAGGCCATAACTGACCAGAACCAGCCAGCTAACTTTTGGCCGGGCAATGAACAACATTGCTGGAAAGGCAGAAAACGTGAATCGCAGGCCCGTCAGCATCAGGGGCCGCGCCTCGCCAAGTCCGATCTTGATGACAGGAAAGGCAAGGCCGAAAACCACCGCCACAAGGACGGCAAGAAGAATATGGCGGAACGGCATCAGTCTTCGGACGCGGCGACGGCCCGCTTCTTTTCGATAATGCGGACAGCGAGAACGGAGCCCTCATAAAGAAGCAGCATCGGCAAGGCCAGGGACACCATGGAAATGACATCGGGCGGCGTCAGCACCGCCGCGATCACGGTGATGATGACAATGGCCAGCCGCCTTTTCGCGCGCAGAAAGGCCGAGTCGATAATGCCGACATGCCCCAGCAGCGTGAGCACCACCGGCAGCTGGAAAGCTATGCCGAAGGCAAAGATCAATGTCATGATCAGGGAGAGATATTCGCTCACCTTGGGCAGCAGTTCGATCGTCGCCTGCCCGGGCGCGTTCAGTTGCTGCATGGACACAGAAAACCGGATAATCGCGGGCATAACGCCAAAAAATACCAGCAATCCGCCCAACGCGAAAAAGATCGGCGTAGCGACCAGATAAGGCAGGAAGGCCCGGCGCTCATGCTTGTAAAGGCCCGGCGCGACAAATTTATAAAGCTGGACGGCAATGACGGGAAAGGCAATGCAGGCCGCGCCGAACATGCTCAGCTTGAGATTCGTGAAAAACTGCTCAAGAAAATGGGTCGCGATGAGGGTGGCTTTGTCGGCACCGACAACCCGCACAAAAGGTTCAGCCAGAATATTGTAGATCTGATGGCTGTAATAGAAGCAGATAAGAAAGGCGACGATGAACGCGGCCATCGCCCGTATCAGGCGCGAGCGCAACTCAATGATGTGATCCATCAAAGGCGCCTTGCTGGCATCGATCTCTGATGTATCCACTTCAGACATTTGTCTCTTCGCTCCCGGCGGTCTTTACCTTGGCACTGGCGGCCCGGACCGGTGATTTTCTGGGTTTCGGCTTGTTTGGCGCCTTGGCGGCAGCACTGGGTTTAGCATCCGCAGGTGCAGCCTCAGCGGCCTTTGCACGGCGGCGCTTCGGCTTTTCGGCCGGTGCGGTCTCAGTCTGCGGCTGCAACGCCTCAGGTGCGCCCGGCACAGGGTGAGGCGCGGCGACATTATCCGGCAAGATTGAGTTGGCCGAGGCAGACGAGGCTGCTTCTGCGCCCTCTGCTGCGGGCGTGGCGAATGTGGGTACGGCAGTTCCGATATCCAGCGGCATGGCGGCGCTCGATTGCAGATCGTTGATTTCCTTCTTCAGGCTATCGAGATCCGCTTCCCGGAGTGCGTCATTGAAATGGTTCTGGAACTCATTCGCCATGCGCCGCAGCTTGCCCACAGCCTGCCCCAATTGCCGGAGCACGCCCGGCAAATCCTTGGGCGGAATCACCATCAGCGCCACCACACCGATGATGAGCAGCTTGCTCGTATCGAAAAAGTCAAACATGCAATCAGGAAGACTTCTGGCTGTCTTTTGGCTGGATCACTTCGCCGGTCTTGCCGTCGATGGTCTGCACAGGCTGCTCGGCCTTTGGCGCGTCATCCTCGCTCATGCCCTTTTTAAAGGCCTTGATGCCCTTGGCGAAGTCGCCCATCACACCAGAAATCTTTCCAGAACCGCCGAAAAACAGCATCACGACGATGCCGACAATCAGCCAGTGCCAAATGCTCAATCCACCCATGATTTACTCCAAAAATGTAGCAAAATTTACCGATCAACCTAGGCTTTCGATCAGGTAAAAACAAGGCCAAAACTCAAGCGTGAGAAATTTCCGGTGGAGCGACCCTGAAACGGCGAACCACCTGTTCCATCCGCTCCGGCGCGACACGCAGAACAAGATGACAGCTTCCGCTTTCATCTTCCGCACGGGACAGAATTTCGGTATTTTCATAAAGCCAGTGGAGACTGGCGCCGTCCTCGGCGGCAACATCCACTTCGATCAGCGCGCGCCCTCGCGCCACGCGTGTTTCAATGGCGGCGCGCAATGTCTCAAGCCCCTCGCCGGTGACAGCGGAGACCAGAATGGGGCGCTTGTTTTCCGGCCGCTGCCCGATCATGTAGTCGAGCGCTTCCCGACGCGCCTCGTCAATCTGATCAATCTTGTTCCAGACTTCGATAACGCGGACCTCATCATCTGGATCAACGCCCAGAGTCTTGAGAATCTGCTCGACATCGGCGCCCTGCGCCTGTGCGTCCTCATGGGCGATATCGCGGACATGGAGAATCACATCCGCAGAGACCACTTCCTCAAGCGTGGCGCGAAAAGCGGACACAAGCATGGTCGGCAGATCCGAAATGAAGCCCACCGTGTCGGAGAGGATAACCTTGCCGCCATGCGGCATCTTGAGCGCGCGCAGCGTCGGGTCCAGAGTGGCAAACAGCATATCCTGCGCCAGCACGCTGGCATCGGTCAGCTTGTTGAACAATGTCGATTTGCCCGCATTTGTGTAACCAACCAGCGCCACCAGCGGAAAAGGCACCTCCGCACGCGATTTGCGATGCAGGCCGCGCGTCTTCTTGACGCCTTCCAGTTCGCGCTCAATCTTGACCATGCGCTCCTGAATCAGGCGCCGGTCGGTCTCGATCTGCGTTTCGCCCGGTCCGCCAAGGAAGCCGAAGCCACCGCGCTGGCGTTCAAGGTGGGTCCAGGATCGCACAAGGCGTGATTTCTGGTAGGTCAGATGCGCGAGTTCAACCTGAAGCGCGCCTTCACGCGTACGGGCGCGCCGGCCAAAGATTTCGAGAATAAGACCGGTGCGGTCAATGACCTTGGCCTTGAGTTCCTTCTCGAGATTGCGCTGCTGCACCGGCGAAAGCGCACAATCCATCACGACAAGGCCGATTTCCCGCTCCGCGATCAGGGCAGCGAGTTCTTCGATCTTGCCGGTTCCGATGAAGGTTGCCGGACGGATATCATTGAGAAAGACAATTTCTGAAGCGACAACGTCAAGATCAATGGCCAGAGCCAGCCCCGACGCTTCCTCAAGCCGCGCCTCCGGAGCCCGGAGGTAGACCGTGTGCCTGTCCGAATTTCGCGCAGCACGCTCCTTCAGATACGGCCCGATCACCAGCGTATGGGTATGCTGGGCAAGCTGCTGTTCGGCGTCTGCCTTGGCAGACCAGCCAATCCGGGATGTCTGATCCTTGACGGGCTGATCCTTCTCGAAAGTTCCTGCTGGCTCAAATCGACTGTTCACGCTTGAGATTTATCCCTTCTCGACTTCATCCGATTCGAACATGCGGAGCGGTTGGCCCGGCATGATCGTGGAAATGGCATGTTTATAGACAAGCTGGGCGTGGCCGTCCCGCCGCAGCAACAGGCAGAAATTGTCAAACCACGACACGACGCCCTGTAACTTGACGCCATTGACGAGGAAAATCGTCAACGGTATTTTTTCTTTCCGGACATGATTGAGGAAGCTGTCCTGCAAATTTTGCGCGCGCTCAGAGGCCATTTTCTATCCTTTTTGGTCTTGGGAAGCCAACCGTGATGATCGGCATCCAGTTTCACAGATGATACGCTGTGCTTTTCATTTCAACGGGCAAACCGGCGAATTATTCAGATCATATCAATTAAAAGAGCCGATGCCCATGATCTTGTGACGATGGCTGGCAAATACAAGTGTCAAATTACGATTCCACTTCCAGAGATTTCAATTTCCTGTGAAGGGCAGAACGCTCCATCCCGATAAATTCGGCAGTGCGCGAAATATTGCCGCCAAAACGGTTGATCTGCGCGGTCAGATATTCCCGCTCAAACATCTCGCGCGCTTCGCGCAGCGGCATGTTCATGATCCGCTCCGCGCCCGAGCCGCCGGGCGTGGAGGGGACAAGCGCGCCGATTTCCTGCGGCAGCATGTCGGCGGTGATCTCGCTCTCCGGGTCGCCGCTGGCCAGAATCATCAGCCGCTCGATATTGTTGCGCAGCTGGCGCAGATTTCCGGGCCAGTCATGTGCCTGCAGCACCGCGCGCGCCTCGTCCGAAATGCGGCGGCGGGGCATTCCGCTCTGCTGGGCCATCTGCTCCATGAAATAATCGATCAGGGCCGGAATATCGTCGCGGCGCTCGGATAGCGACGGAACGCGCAGCGGCACGACGGAGAGCCGGTGGAAAAGATCCTCGCGGAACTTGCCGTCTGCTATGGCCTTGACGAGATCGCGGCTGGAACTTGAGACAATGCGCACATCCACCTGCACGCGGTTATTGCCGCCCAGGCGCAAAAAGCTTTGATCAACCAGCACCCGCAGAATTTTTGCCTGCGTTTCTTTGGGCATTTCGCCAATTTCGTCAATATAAAGCGTGCCGCCATGCGCCTCTTCCAGCGCACCGACCTTGCGCAGCCGCCCTTCTCCCGGCTCAAGGCCGAAAAGCTCCTGCTCCACCGATTCGGGCGTCAGGGCCGCCGCGCTCAACACCACGAACGGCCCATCGGCGCGCTGCGAGGCATCGTGAATGGCGCGGGCGACAGCTTCCTTGCCGGAGCCCGGCGCGCCGGTGATCAGAATGCGTGAATTGGCCGGCGCCACCCGCTCGATTAACTGGCGTAACTGATTCATCGCGGGCGACTTGCCGACCAAAGCGTCGGTTGCGCCGGCCTTGGCCCGCAATTCAAACAATTCACGTTTGAGCCGCGAGGTCTCAAGCGCGCGTTCGGCCACGAGAACGAGGCGATCCGCCTTGAACGGCTTCTCAATAAAATCATAAGCGCCGAGTTTGATGGCGGCGACGGCGGTTTCGATATTGCCATGGCCGGAGATCATCACGATGGGCACATTGGGATCGTTGGATTTGATCATCTCCAGCAATTGCAGTCCGTCAAGATGCGAGCCCTGCAGCCATATATCCAGAAAGACCAGTTGCGGACGCCGCAATTCAATGGCCGCCAGAGCCTCGCTGGCATTGCGCGCCACGCGCGTGCCGTGACCCTCGTCGGACAGAATGCCGGCGACCAGTTCACGGATGTCTGCCTCGTCATCGACGATCAAAATGTCACTGGCCATGATTTTCACGTTTCTGTTTCATGAATTTGAAGCCTGTTGCGCCGGCGAACCGCCTCCGGCAGGAAAAAACAGCAGAACCCGGGCGCCCGGCTTGCCGGTGACCGGATTAGGCAGGCCATCGCGCAGCTCGATGCCGCCGCCATGGTCCTCGAAGATCTTGGCAACGATGGGAAGGCCAAGGCCGGTTCCCTCCGCCCGCGTGGTCATGTATGGCTCAAGCAGGCGATGCCGGTTTTCGGCAGGAAATCCGATGCCATTGTCGGATACGTCGATCCGCACCATGCCGTCCTGTCCAAGTCCGACGCGCACCTCGACAATGCCCTGCTGATCGGGCGGCAGGTTGGCCGCGGCAATGCCTTCGGTTGCATTCTTGATGATGTTGGTGAGCGCCTGCGAGATCAGGCGCCGGTCGAAAGCGATGATGAGCGGCTCGGTCGGCGAATGATCCTCGAAGCGGATCGACGGATAGCCAAGCCGCATGAGAAACAGGGTCTGGCGGATTGTCTCGTGCAGATCCTCGTCGGCGGGCTTGGCCTTTGGCATTCGCGCAAAGGATGAGAATTCATCCACCATCCGCTTGATATCATCCACCTGCCGCACGATCGTATCGGTGCATTGATCGAAGATATCCTTGTCCTCGACGATGACGCGGCCATACTTGCGCTTCAGCCGTTCCGCCGAAAGCTGGATCGGCGTGAGCGGATTCTTGATCTCATGCGCGATGCGCCGCGCCACATCCGCCCAGGCCGACGTGCGCTGCGCGGTGACGAGTTCAGTGATCTCATCGAGCGTGACCACCAGCGACTGGCTGTGATCGTTCGAGGTCTCCCCCGAAATGCGTACATTGAAAATACCTTCGCTGCCCCTGCGCATCAGCGTGATCTGATTCTGGCGCGCCCTCGCCCTTCCGCTGCGCGCCTCGACGATGATGGGCAGCAATTCCGGTACAACCTCAAGAATGGATTTGCCTATACTGGCGCTTGCCGGCCCCAGGCCCGCAAGAGCGGCCGCGGCATCATTGAGCACCGTAATCTCATTGGCGCTGTTGATGCCGAAAACCGCCGCAGGCACGCCGGACAGCACCGCTTCGGTGAATTTGCGGCGCTGGTCGGCGAGCGCATTGGCCTCGATCAGTCGGGACTGCTGAATGCCGAGTTCTTCGGTCATCTTGTTGAAGGTTTCGGCCAGATGTCCGAGATCGCCCTCGCTGGCCTTGACCGGAACGCGCACGTTGAGATTGCCGGTGGCGACCTCGTCGGTCGCGCCGATCAGCCGGCGTATGGGCGTCACCAGACGGTTGGAAAACGACAGGCCGAGCCAGACCGCCGACAGCAGGATGATCAGCGCCAGCAGCACGAACATCGTGGCAAAGGCAATCTGGATGTTGCGCCGATGCGCGTCGAAGGCATCATAGATGCGCATGATCCCCTCGGCCTGCCGCGGGAATTCGACGGCGTAGGGGTCCACCTTGCGCGAAACATAAAGATAGGCGTCGGGATACGTTGCCAGCTTGACCAGTGCAATGAACGTCAGGCGGCCCTGCGGCGCCACGCAAAGCGGCGTGTCCTCCTTGGCATCGCGAAAATCATCCGGCTGCGGGAAAACGGCCTGCTCGTCCTTCGGCCCGGCATCCATGATTTCGGTGCCGTCGGGCTTGACGATTCTGGCCTGCGAAAAGCCAAGAAAGCGCGAACGGGACGTGAAATAATCCTGAAACAGCGCCTTGTTCTGGTCAAACAGCATGTGCGCGCGGTCAAGATCGACACCGGTCAGTTGCAGATCCCGCATCAGGGACTGGCACTGTTCGCGCCGGTAAAGGTCAGCCACTGCCGCTGTTTTTTCAATGAAGCCGCGCACGTCCTGCATGAAAGCCGGATTGAGCCCGCGATCGAGCGTGACGACCGCGATGATCGCCATGACGAACACCGGCACGGCGGAAATCATCGAGAACGAGGCGACTATGCGGATATGCAGACGCGCTGCCGCCGCACCGCGCCGCCGCGCCACAAGCAGCTTGCGCACCTCCCACGCCACCAGCCCGACCAGCCAGAGCACGATGATGATATTGGCCAGAAACAATTCAAGCACGACATCATTCGTCGGCACGATGGGCGAATAACCGGCGAAAATGATGAATGTGCCGAGAGCCGCAACAAGCGCCACAGCCACGCTGACCAGCCCGACGCGCGAAACCGCCCTGCCTGCGGGGCGCAGTTCCTCGCCGGCATCCGCGTAAGTCGCGCGGTGTTCCACTATGCCCTTGTTCGCCAAATGCGCCTCAGCTTTCGCACGGTATCCGATATCAAGCCTGTTGCGGCTTTTATACAACAATGTTGCGAAAATGCGACAAAAGAGCGGCACAGGAAAGACCGGAGGCGAGAAATCCCCGGATTTAAAAATATGCCTCCCGGAATACTCCCCCCGCCTAACGCGACATACGCATGACTTTTATATCGAGATCGTTGATTTTCTTGCGCAATGTATTTCTGTTGAGGCCAAGGATCTCCGCAGCTTTGATCTGGTTGCCGCGCGTTGCGCCAAGGGTTGCGGCGATGAGCGGCACTTCCAGTTCCTTCAGGATTCGATGATATAGGCCGGGCGGCGGCAGCTGATCGCCGTATCTGGCAAATAGTTGCGCCATGTAGCGTTCGGCAGCGCCCATCAGATCGTCATCGGCGGCGGCAGGCGGCGAGCCGCGTCCGGACGCGCTTTCAGCATCTTCACTGAACGATGCGGGCGGCATGTTCTGGCCCAGTTCGGCATCGACAAGCGCTTCGGTGATGGTTTCCTGCGGATACAGGGCTGCAAGACGGCGCGTCAGATTCTCAAGTTCACGGATATTGCCCGGCCAGCGATAACGCTTGAGGTGATCGAGCGCGCCCTGATCCATGTGTTTTTGCGGCAACCCCTCGCTCACAGCCAGTGCAAAGAAATGACGCACGAGATCGGGGATGTCCTCACTGCGCTCGCGCAGCGGCGGCAGGCGCAGCGGCACCACATTGAGCCGGAAGAAGAGATCCTCCCTGAACAGGCCTTGGGCGATGGATACGCGCAGATCCTTGTGGGTTGCGGCGACGATGCGCACATTGGTCTTGATGGTGGCGCGCCCGCCCACCGTTGTATATTCGCCCTGCTGGAGCACGCGCAACAGACGCGTCTGCGCCTCCATCGGCATATCGCCGATCTCGTCAAGAAAGAGCGTGCCGCCCTCCGCCTGTTCAAAACGACCGGCCGAACGCGCATTGGCGCCGGTGAATGCGCCCTTCTCATGGCCGAACAATTCGCTTTCGATGAGATCGCGCGGTATGGCGGCCATATTAATGGCGACGAAAGGCCCGTTCTTGCGTTTGCCGTAATCGTGCAGCGCCCGCGCGACGAGCTCTTTGCCCGTGCCCGACTCACCGGAGATCATCACCGTCAGGTCGGTCTGCATGAGGCGCGCCAGAGCGCGGTAAATTTCCTGCATCGCCGGAGAGCGCCCGACAAGCGGAATGCCATCTGTTTCGTCGGGGCGTTCGGCCTTGGGCAGGTTCTTCGGCGCGCTCATCGCCCGGCCGACAATGGCCACCAGCTCCTTGAGATCGAACGGCTTGGGCAGATAATCATAGGCGCCGCGCTCGGATGCCTTGATCGCCGTCATGAACGTGTTTTGCGCGCTCATGACGATGATGGGCAGTTCGGGCCGCAATTTCTTGATACGGGGCAGAAGGTCGAAGGCGTTTTCGTCCGGCATGACGACATCGGTGATCACAAGATCGCCGTCTCCTGCCTGCACCCACCGCCATAATCCGGCGGCGGTGGCGCTGGTGCGCACTTCGTAGCCCGCCCGCATCAGGGCCTGATTGAGCACTGTCCGGATCGCGGCGTCATCGTCAGCAACAAGTATCGTTCCAGAAGCCATTCTTATCCACTTTCTTCAGCACTGGTTCGCGCACTTGCCTTGCGGCCATCCTCATGCGTGAAAACCGGCAGCAAGACACGGAATGATGTGCGTCGCGGCTGGGATTCGCATTCCACTATACCGCCGTGATCGCCGATCATCTTGGCAACCAATGCAAGACCGAGGCCAGTTCCCGACGCCTTGGTCGTGACGAAGGCATCGAAGAGGTGCGGGACGAGATCGGGCGGCACGCCCGGCCCATTGTCGCGCACGCATATCTCCAGCGGCAGGGAGACGGGCGCCTGTGAGCCTGCGGTGCGCAGCCGCACACCGGGACGGTAAGCTGTCGTAAGCTGGATCTCGCCGTTGACGCTGTCCGGGCCGATGGCTTCGGCGGCATTCTTGACAAGGTTGAGCAGCACCTGAACAAGCTGATCCCGGTTGCCGAAAACCGGCGGCAGCGACGGGTCGTAAACCTCCACAAAGCGGATATGCCGGGCAAAACCAGCCATGGCGAGGCGTTTCACGTGGTCGAGTATGGCGTGAATATTCAGGCTTTCACGCTCCAGCAACCGCTCGTCCGAGAACGTTTCCATCCGGTCGACAAGCTTCACGATGCGGTCTGTTTCATCGCAGATCAGCCGCGTCAGAGCGCGGTCTTCGTCATCGAGGCCGGTTTCCAGCAACTGGGCCGCACCGCGAATGCCTGAAAGCGGGTTCTTGATTTCATGAGCCAGCATCGAGGCCAGCGCAGAAATTGAGCGCGCAGCACCGCGATGCACCAGTTGTCTGTCCATTTTATCGGCAATTGTCCGTTCCTGCAGCATCACAAGAACGCCGTTTGCCTGCGGAAGAGGCGAAACGTGAATGTCAACGATGCGGTCAGAGCCAATTTTCGGGTTGCCGACATCGACACGATATTCATTGATCGAGGCGTTGCGGCTGCGCACATGCTCAACAAGCGAGAAAAGCGGCGAGCCAAAAGGCAGAAGGTCGGAAAGGTTGCGACGCCGGAGGCTGGACAGGCCGATCTCGAAAAAATCCTCCGCGGCGCTGTTGGCGTCCATGATGCCATTGTCGTCGCGCACGATGAGAATAGGTTGCGGAATCAGATTGAGCACCTGCGGCGCAATCGAATCCAGACGAATTTCGCGCATAAGCTCATTCATGCCGCCTGCTCCATGCCAGACACGCGGCGCGCAAACAATGTGTCAATCAATTCAATTACTTCTTCCGGATTCTCGCTGCGCACAAGACGCTCGCTTACAGCAGGTTCAACATTGTAGCCATCGGCAACGGCCCATTGCGCATAAGCTGCAAGGTGCTTTCTGGCGTGGCGCAGGCCTTTGAGAGCGCCCATGTTTTGCATCAGGCTGACAATATGCAGCTTTGCCGCGCCGGCGCGTGCCGCAGCACCGGGCAGTTGCCGCGTTTCGCCGGTCTTCAGCGCATGGGCCATATCGCCGACGAACCAGGGCCGGCCCACGGCAGACCGTCCGATCATCACGCCATCAGCGCCGGACGCCTCCAGCATGGCGCGGGCATCGGCGAGAGAGGCGCAATCGCCATTGGCCAGAACCGGAATAGTCACAGCCTGCTTGACGGCGCGGATCGCCGACCAATCCGCCCTGCCCTTGTAAAATTGCTGACGGGTACGGCCATGAATAGTGATGAGCCGCACGCCGCTCAGTTCAGCCTCGCGGGCCAGTTCCGGAGCATTGAGGCTATCATGATCCCAGCCGAGACGCATTTTCAACGTCACGGGAATCGAAACCGCCTGCACGGTTGCCGCGACCAGAGTCAGAGCCAGCCGCGGTTCGCGCATCAGCGCTGAACCGGCATAACCTCCGGTGACGCGCCGCGCCGGACAACCCATGTTGATATCGACGATAGCAGCGCCATTGGCCTGCGCCAGACGCGCAGCTTCCGCCATCCAATAGGGATCGCAACCGGCGATCTGCACCACATGCGGATCGATGCCCTCGCCTTCGGCCCGCAGACGCGACTCCATGTCCCCCGCGACATAATCGTCGCTGGCAACCATTTCGGAAACAACCATGCTCGCGCCAAAGGCGTGGGCGATACGGCGCATGCCCACATCGGTAACGCCGGACATGGGCGCCAGCACGGCATTGCCTTTTAAACGCACAGAACCGATCTGAATATCTGCTGACCTTTTGAGCATTTTGCCTAAATTTTCATCACTAGCTATTTTGCTCAGTTTATAATCAATTTTACGTTGCGACAAGCGAAGCGGCGCATATTCCTCTATTGACCTTGCTTTAAACCCATGTGACAGAGGCGCATGTCCAGTTCGTCTTCCATAGCCGTCATTGTTCTGGCCGCGGGCTCGGGCCTGCGCGCGGGGGGTGGTCTGCCCAAACAATATCGGTCTGTGGCCGGCAAGCCGCTGCTGACACATACATTGGAGGCGTTCAGCCGTCATCCCCGCATAAGTCACGTGTTGCCGGTGATCGGCGCAGATTATCACGCCGCCTTTGCGAAAGCCCTCGCGCTTCTGCCTGAATCCCAGCAGGCGAAAATCTTGGACCCGGTTCTGGGCGGCGCCTTCAGGCAGGAAAGCAGCTATCTCGGACTGCTGGCCCTGAAGAACATCAGGCCCGATCTTGTGCTTATCCATGACGGCGCGCGCGCCTTTGCGATGGAAGATCTGATCAGCCGGATCATTGACGCGGCGCAGACCTTCGGCGCGGCCATTCCCGGACTGGCGATGACCGACACCGTCAAGGAAATCAGCGACGCCAGCCGCATCACCGGCACATTGCCGCGCCAGCATCTGCGCATGGTGCAGACGCCGCAGGCTTTCCGGTTTGACGCCATTCTCGATGCGCATCAGCGCGCGCGCGATGAAGACATAGCCCATCTCACCGATGACGCGGCCATTGCGGAATGGGCCGGCCAGCCTGTCCATGTGGCGGAGGGCGACGCACTGAACATCAAAATTACCACGCCGGAGGATTTTCACATTGCCGAAGCGCGTTTCATGAATGCCCGCAACGACATACGCGTCGGCCAGGGATACGACGTTCATGCGCTCGTGCCGGGCGACCACGTCTGGCTTGGCGGGGTCAGGATTCCGCATGGGGCCAGCCTCTCCGGCCATTCCGATGCCGATGTCCTGCTGCATGCGCTTGTCGACGCCATTCTGGGCGCGCTTGGCGATGGCGATATCGGCGTGCATTTCCCGCCGTCGGACGAAAAATGGCGCGGGGCGCCCTCGCGCCTTTTCCTTGAGGATGCCGTCCGGCGCGTTCATGCACGCGGCGGCATGATTGCGCATCTTGACGGCACACTGATCTGCGAGGCGCCCAAAATCGGCCCTTTCCGTGAAGAAATCCGCCAGACGATCGCCGATATCGCCGGCATTTCTCTTGACCGCGTCGGCCTGAAAGCCACAACGTCTGAAAAACTGGGCTTTCTGGGCCGCGCCGAGGGCATAGCCGCATTCGCCACCGCAACCATACGCCTTCCGTGAGGATCATATGAGCCTGACCAGCCGCGCACAGGACGTTCTGCAACGCTACAGCGCCGCCGGCCTCAAGCTGGCAACGGCGGAATCTTGCACGGGCGGGCTGGTGGCAGCCACGCTCACGGACATTGCCGGTTCGTCGGCCGTGGTGGATTGCGGCTTTGTCACCTATTCCAACGCCGCGAAGCATCAGATGCTCGGGGTTCCGCTGCATCTTCTCGATGCGTTCGGTGCGGTCAGCCCCGAAGTCGTCAAAGCCATGGCGCAGGGCGCCCTTACACATAGCCGCGCCGACGTCGCTGTCAGCATCACCGGCATCGCCGGTCCGGGCGGCGGCTCCACGCTGAAGCCTGTCGGCCTTGTCTATTTCGGGCTGGCGCGGCGCGGGCGCGAGATTCTCACGCTGCGGCGGGAATTTGGCGCGCTGGGCCGCAGTTCAGTGCGCATGGCTTCGGTGGCGCAGGCCTTTGATCTGTTCATTCAGGCGCTGGACTTATAAAATCTTCAGGCTTTGCCCATAATCTTGCCGGCTATAAGGTGGGATTGACATGGATGATACGGCAACAGCGGCGCTTGTACTGCGTCAACTGACAAAAAGTTTCGACCAACGCGCGGTGGATCAGCTTGATCTGACCATCAGGGCTGGAGAATTCTATGCATTGCTCGGGCCGAACGGCGCTGGCAAGACAACGACGCTGCGCATGGTCGCTGGCCTCACTAAGCCCGATGCGGGAGAAATTCTCGTCTATGGCATCGATGCGCGAAAAGATCCCGTCGCCGCCAAGCGGCTGATCGCCTGGGTGCCCGACGAGCCGCTGATCTACGACAAACTGACCCCGCTGGAATATCTCGAATTTGTCGCGGGCCTTTGGGGAATGCCGGTTGCGCAATCCCGGCCGCGCGCCGATGACCTGCTTCAGATGCTCGGTTTGTGGCCGCAGCGTAATTCGCGCTGCGAGGGGTTCTCCCGTGGCATGAAGCAGAAAGCCGCACTTGCCGGAGCGCTGATCCATGAGCCGCGTCTGCTTATTCTCGATGAACCGCTCACGGGCCTCGACGCTGCCGCCGCAAGGCAGGTCAAAGATCTGCTGCAGGCGCGCGCCCGCGCCGGCGCCACTGTCATTCTTACGACGCACATTCTGGAAGTGGCCGAGCGGCTGGCCGACCGGATCGGCATAATACAAAGCGGCCGCCTGCTGGCCGAAGGTACGATGAGCCAATTACGCGCGATGATCGGACAGGATATGTCGAGCGCCTTCTCTCTTGAGCAGGTATTTCTCGAAATGGTGGCGGAAGCCGGAACACAAGGCGCGCTGTCATGAGTTCACCCGGTTTTGCCGCGCTGCTGCGCCATGAACTGCGGCTATGGTGGCGCTCCTACGCGCGCAAGGACGCGCAGCCGCTGCCCAAGAAGCGCCTGCTGCTCGGCGCGCTGGTGTTTCTTCTCGTCATTCATGGGATTGCAGCAGGCACGCTGCATATGCTGCAACTGCCCATCGAGTCGTCAGCGGCCAATCTGGTTCGCCTCACCGGCATTATCTGCCTGCTGTGGTGCTGGATGCTGTCGCAGGCCCTCAACACCCTGACGCAAGCCGTGTTCTCGCGCGGCGACGCTGATCTTCTGATGTCTTCGCCGGTATCCATGCGCAAGGTTCTGGCGATCCGGGCGCTTGCCCTGAGCATACCGGTGATCTTCTCCTCGGGTTTCATCCTGCTGCCGATGGCGCATATCATGGCGATAAGAGATGGCGCGCATTGGCTGCTCGCCTATCCGGTCATGGGCGCGATCGGCCTTGCCGCCACCGCGTTTGGCCTGCTCCTGATCATGGGTCTGTTCAGGCTTATCGGCCCGGCGCATACCCGCACTCTGGCGCAGATCCTCGCCATTATCGTCAGCGCAGCCGCCTTCATCACCTTCGAGGCGCGGGCCCTGCTTCCGGACAACTGGCTCAACCGGTTCGACGCGGTTATCGCCGGGATCAGCGCGCCGGATCGCTTTGCAGATGACGCCCTGCAATGGCTGCCCGCCCACGCCATGTTCGGCGATGCCGGGGCCTTGCTGGCGCTGTGCGCCGGTGCACTGATCCTGTTCGCGGCGGCTGTCTGGCTTTTTGCTGGCGGAGATGCCTTGCAGCAGGCTGCTGCTGCAGCAACGCAGACACGCGCCCGGCCGCGCGCCGTGACCCAGAAGCCCCGCGCCTTCCGGCCCGGAATCACCGCCAATCTCCTGCGAAAGGAGTGGCTGCTGATCTTACGCGACCCCTGGCTGCTCTCGCAGATTCTGCTGCAGGTAGTCTATATCGTGCCGATGGGTATCGTCTTCTGGCGCAGCACCGTCTTCAGCGGACCATCGACGGCGGGGCTGGCGCCAATGCTGGTGATGCTCGCCGGACAGATGGCCGGCGGTCTGGCATGGATAACGTTGTCCGGCGAGGATGCGCCGGATCTCGTCGCCAGCGCGCCTGTGCCGGCCTCCACCATCCGGCGCGCCAAAATTCTGGCGGCGCTCGTGCCTGTCGTGTTGATTATGGCGTTTCCCGTTCTGGCCCTTGCGCTGCAATCGGCGTGGCTTGGCCTCGTAACCCTGCTGGCGAGCCTCGGCTCGGCACTGACGGCGATCATCGCCAATCTCTGGATGCAGAAGCCCCTGCCCCGGCGCACGTTCGCTTACCGGCAGCGCGGCTCCATTGTCGGCAATCTTACGGAACTGGCTTTGAATTTCTTCTGGTTCTTCATCGCAGCTGCGCTGATCTGGCGTTCCTTGTGGGGATTGCTGGCGGTCGCGCTGCTCGCCGGGCTGATGGCCAGCATCCGCCCGCGCAACGGTCAGGCTTACGCCTTGCCGTAGATCATGTCGGCGCGCGCCTCGAAGGCCGCCGAAAACTTGCGGAATGCAACATCAAACATCGAGCCCATCAATGCGCCAAGAAGGCGGCTTCTGAACTCATAGCTGATGAAAAATTCGATCATGCAGCCCTCGCCGTCCGGCCGGAAGGACCAGCGGTTCTGCATATGGCTGAAAGGACCGTCGACATATTCGACGAGAATTTTCAGCGCTGGCGCATCGAGTGTCACCCGGCTGGTAAAACTCTCCCGGATCGCCTTGTAGCCAACCGACATATCGGCGACAAGCACGGGCTTGCCGTCCGGCGTTTCAGTGCGCCGCCGCACCGTAAGCCTCGTACACAGCGGCAGAAACTGCGGATAGGATTCCACATCCGCCACCAGAGCGAACATTTTCTCGGGACTATGCGCCACGCGGCGGGTGGTGCGGAATGTGGGCATGCCTCAGGCCCGCGCCGTCATCTTCTCCCGCCGCGCCTTTTGCAGCCTGGCAAAATCCTCACCGGCATGATGCGACGAGCGGGTCAGCGGCGAGGATGAGACCAGAAGGAAGCCCTTCGTCATGGCAATAGTCTCGAAGGATTTGAACTCGTCCGGCGTCACGAAACGCACGACGGGATGATGCTTTTTTGTCGGCGCGAGATATTGGCCGATAGTGAGAAAATCAACATCGGCGGAGCGCAGATCATCCATGAGCTGGAGAACTTCGTTACGCTCTTCGCCAAGCCCGACCATGATGCCGGATTTGGTGAATATTGTCGGATCAAGCTCCTTCACGCGCTGCAACAGGCGGATGGAGTGGAAATAGCGCGCGCCGGGGCGCACCGTGAGATAATTCGACGGCACCGTTTCCAGATTGTGGTTGAACACATCCGGCTTCGCGGCGACCACCACCTCCAGCGCCCCGTCCTTGCGCAGGAAATCGGGGGTAAGGATTTCAATTGTCGTCCCCGGCGAGAGCCGCCGTATGGCGCGGATAACCTTGGCGAAATGCTCGGCGCCGCCATCATCGAGGTCATCGCGGTCAACGGACGTGATCACGACATGCGAAAGGCCAAGCTTGGCCACAGCCTCGCCGACATATTCCGGTTCATGCGCGTCGAGCGCGCCGGGCAGGCCGGTCTTGACATTGCAGAACGCGCAGGCACGCGTGCATGTGTCACCCATGATCATGAAGGTGGCGTGCTTCTTGTCCCAGCATTCGCCGATATTGGGGCAGCCGGCCTCCTCGCAGACCGTGACAAGGCCGTTTTCCTTGACGATCTTTTGTGTTTCCTGCCACTGGGCCGAGCCGGGCGCCTTGACGCGTATCCAGTCCGGCTTGCGCTGGATTTCCTGATCGGGACGATGCGCCTTCTCCGGGTGACGTGGGCGCGCAACCATTTCGGCCTGCTTGCGCGGGTCATTATTGAGAAGATCGAGAACGACAGCCATCTTCACTCCTGCGGCGCTTGAATGGCCCGCAAACCACGGCCCTGATGTAATAGAGACAGCGCGTCAAGGCAAGTGCGACGCTCCGCCCCACGCTATTCTCCCTAAAGACCAGTATCGAGCCTGCCGAAAGATTGCCTCCCAGAACAGACCGTCATGCGCGGGCTTGACCCGCGTATCCACGTGGATGGCCGGGTCAAGCCCGGCCATGACGCGTTTGAGAATGTAAAAGCGTGAAGGGATAGTTGCACGAAATACATCTCCCTTCGACAAGCTCTGGGTGACGGCCGACATCTAGCTCAGCGGAAGGGACCGATCAGCAACTTCCGGTCGCCGCAAGGGGCGATCAGGTATGCACCACCCGCCCATAGGCATCGAGCACGGCCTCATGCATCATTTCCGATAGGGTCGGATGCGGGAAGACCGTATGCATCAGTTCTTCTTCGGTTGTCTCCAGATTCATGGCGACGACAAAGCCCTGAATGAGTTCAGTCACCTCAGCGCCAACCATATGCGCGCCGAGCAGCTTGCCGGTCTTGGCGTCGAACACGGTTTTCACCAGCCCCTCCGGCTCGCCGAGCGCTATGGCCTTGCCATTGCCCGAGAAGGGGAAACGGCCGACCTTGACCTGATATCCGGCATCCTTGGCCTTGGCTTCGGTCAGGCCGACAGAGGCAACCTGCGGATGGCAATAGGTGCAGCCCGGAATCTTGGCTTTATCCATCGGGTGGACATGCAGCCCCTTGATGCCTTCAATACAGATCACGCCTTCGTGCTCCGCCTTATGGGCGAGCATCGGCGGTCCGGCAACATCGCCGATGGCGTAAATGCCCGGCACGTTGGTCTTGCCCAGACCATCGGTGACGATGCAGCCGCGATCGGTCTTGACGCCAAGCTTTTCAAGGCCGAGATTTTCGATATTGCCAACAACGCCGACAGCCGAAATCAGCCGGTCAGCCGTGAGTGTCTGCTTGACGCCCTTATCGTCTTCCAAGGTGCAGGTGACGGAATTTGCGCCTTTTTCCACCTTGGTGACCTTGGTCGAGGTGAGAATTTTCATGCCCTGCTTTTCAAAGCGCTTGCGGGCATGGGCGGCGATTTCCGCATCCTCCACCGGCAGCACCTGCGGCAGAACTTCCACTACCGTTACTTCGGCACCCATGGTGCGATAGAACGAGGCAAATTCAATGCCGATAGCCCCTGATCCCATGACAATCAGGCTTTTCGGGAATTCGGCAGGCACCATGGCCTCAAAATAAGTCCAGATCAGCTTGCCATCCGGCTCGATGCCCGGCAGGACCCGCGGACGCGCGCCGGTGGCGACGATGATGTTTTTGGCTTCATAGGTGCCATGCGGCAGGACGCCCTTCGGAACCGGGTTCTGCGGCTGCACGACCGGCTTCTTGCTGGCGGAGACCGTAACCTTGCCGGGCGCATCGATGGTTGCCTCGCCCCAGATGACGTCAACCTTGTTCTTCTTCATGAGATAGGCAACGCCGCCATTGAGCTGGCCCGATACCCCGCGCGAGCGCTTGACGATGGCGGCAGGGTCAAAGCTCATCGTGCCGTTGAGCGTGAGCCCATAATCCTTGGCGTGAGTGGCATAATGGTAGATTTCAGCCGAGCGCAGCAAAGCCTTGGTCGGAATGCAGCCCCAGTTGAGGCAGATGCCGCCCAGATGTTCGCGCTCAACCAGCGCGGTCTTGAAGCCAAGCTGCGCCGCACGAATGGCGGTGACATAGCCGCCCGGCCCGCCACCGATGATGAGAACGTCATATTTGTCAGCCATGCTGAACTCCGCTTGGTTTAACTCTGTCACAAACCGCCCTCAGGCAGGTCGCTTACTCTAAAACTTTCCCTCAACCGTCATGCGCGGGCTTGACCCGCTTATCCACGTGGATGGCCGGATCAAGTCCGGCCATGACGGCCATAAATAAAACCCTGTGCATTCCCAATAGTCAGGCATGCGTTTATTGCGCCGAACGGCTCACACCAGCATGCTCATCGGATTCTCAATAAAGCCCTTGAAGGCCTGCATCATTTCCGCTGCCAGCGCTCCATCGACTGAGCGGTGATCGGTCGAGACCGTCACTGTCATGACAGTCGCCACAGCCGGCGCTCCGTTCTTGACCACCATGCGTTGCTCGCCCGCGCCTACGGCCAGAATGGTCGAATGCGGCGGATTGACAATGGCCTGGAACTGCTTGACGCCGAACATGCCGAGATTGGAAACAGCCGTCGTGCCGCCCTGATATTCCTCGGGCTTGAGCTTGCGCGCCTTGGCGCGGGCCGCATAATCCTTCATCTCGTTGGAGATGACACTCAGGGACTTGGTCTCTGCCTTGCGGACAATCGGCGTGATCAGGCCGCCGGGAATCGACACAGCCACGCCGATATCGGCATGTTTGTGCAGAAGCATGGTGTTTTCTGTCCATGTGCAATTTGCAGCGGGAACGGCCTTGAGCGTCAGAGCCAGCGCCTTGATCACAAAATCATTGACCGAAACCTTGTAGGCGGGCTTGCCGTCCCTGACCGGCGCGGCCTTGTTGATCTGCTCGCGCAGCGCAAGGAGCGCATCCAGTTCGCAATCCACCGTAAGGTAGAAATGCGGAATGGTCTGCTTGGCTTCCGACAGCCGGCGGGCAATGGTCTTGCGCATGCCGTCATGCGGCACTTCCTCATAGCTGCCCGGCTCGAACAGCTTTCTGGTGGCTTCATCCGAAGCGCCTGCGGGCGCCGGAGCGGCTTTAGGCGCGGGTGCGGCAGCGGCGGAGGGGGCGGCAACCGCCGTACCTGCGCCTATGGCGGCATTCACGTCGCGCTCGACAATGCGGCCATGAGGGCCGGAGCCGGCAATCTTGCCCAGATCAAGGCCCTGATCGCGGGCAATGCGCCGCGCCAGCGGCGAAGCGAAAACGCGCTCTCCCGACGCCGCAACGGGCGCTGTCGGAACTGGCTCAGCAACCGGCGCGGATACAGGCGCAGCAGCGGCCGGCGCAGCGGGAGCCGCAACCTTGGGCGCAGGCGCGGCGCTTACATTCTCGCCCTCCTGCGCGATAATCGCGATAAGTTCGTTCACCGCTACGTCGTTGGTGCCTTCCGGCACGACGATTTTTGCGAGAATTCCCTCGTCGATGGCCTCGACTTCCATCGTTGCCTTGTCGGTCTCGATCTCTGCCAGCACATCGCCGGATTTGACCTTGTCGCCTTCCTTTTTAAGCCATTTGGCCAGATTGCCCTTCTCCATCGTGGGAGACAGGGCGGGCATCAGAACATTCACAGGCATGATACCCTCCCTTAGCGATAGCAGACAGCCTTGGCCGCGGCGACAACTTCGCCGACATTCGGCAGAGCCAGTTTTTCCAGATTAGCGGCGTAAGGCATGGGAACATCCTTGCCCGTGACGCGGATAACCGGCGCATCGAGATAATCGAAAGCGCGCTCCATGATCACGGCCATGATTTCCGCGCCGATGCCCGACTGCGGCCAGCCTTCCTCAACTGTGACGCAGCGGCCGGTCTTCATGACGGAGGCAATAATCGTGTCCTTGTCCATCGGGCGGATGGTGCGCAGATCGACAACTTCCGCCTCGATGCCTTCCTTGGCAAGTTCGGCTGCCGCCTTGAGGGCATAGGTCATGCCGATGGCGAAGGATACAATCGTCACGTCCTTGCCGGGGCGGGCAATCTTGGCCTTGCCGATTGGCACGAGAATGTCATCGCCGACGGGCACGTCGAAACTCTGCCCGTAGAGAATTTCATTTTCAAGGAACACGACCGGGTTGGGATCGCGAATGGCCGATTTCAGCAGGCCCTTGAAATCAGCCGCCGTATAGGGCGCAATCACCTTGAGGCCGGGCACGTTGGAATACCAGGCCGAATAATCCTGACTGTGCTGCGCGCCGACACGGGACGCAGCGCCGTTGGGCCCGCGGAAGACAATGGGTGCGCCCATCTGGCCACCAGACATATAGAGCGTCTTGGCGGCGGAATTGATGATATGGTCGATGCCCTGCATGGCAAAGTTCCAGGTCATGAATTCAACGATCGGCCGCAGGCCGGTCATGGCTGCGCCAACAGCAATACCGGCAAAGCCATGCTCGGTGATCGGCGTATCAATAACCCGGCGGGCGCTGAATTCCTGCAGGAGACCCTGCGTCACCTTGTAGGCGCCCTGATATTCCGCCACTTCCTCGCCCATGATGAAGACGTCGCCATCGCGGCGCATTTCCTCGGCCATGGCATCGCGCAAGGCTTCGCGCACGGTCTGGGTTACGAAAGCTGTTCCGGCGGGAACCTCGGACGACGCATCATAGGCAACCGCGCCAGCAGGAGCAGATACGGCAACCGCAGGCGCTGCAACGGGAGCGGCTGCGGCAGGCGCCGGGGCCGGTGCGCTGACGGGCGCGGCAATATCGGCCAGACTTTCGCCTTCAGCCGCAATGATCGCGATCGGCGTATTGACGGCCACATTGTCGGTGCCGTCGGCGATGAGAATCTTCGAGAGAATGCCTTCGTCGACCGCCTCGACTTCCATGGTTGCCTTGTCGGTCTCGATCTCGGCGAGAATATCGCCGGACTTGACCTTATCGCCTTCCTTCTTGAGCCATTTGGCCAGCTTGCCCTGCTCCATGGTGGGCGACAATGCAGGCATAAGAACTTGAATAGCCATATTATTTTCCTCCCACGCCCTTAAAGCAAGATATCCGTCCACAGTTCCGACGGATCGGGCTCGGGATCATGCGAGGCAAATTCGGCAGCTTCCGCGACAATCGCACGGCACTCGGCATCGATCCGCTTGAGGTCTTCTTCGGTCGCCGCCTTGGCGTTGAGAAGACGCAGACGCACCTGTTCGATCGGATCACGCTCCTCGCGCATTTTCTGCACTTCGTCCTTGGAGCGGTATTTGGCCGGATCAGACATGGAATGGCCGCGATAACGGTAGGTTTCCATCTCGAGTATGTAAGGGCCGTTGCCCTCGCGGCACCATTTGATGGCGCGGTCAGCCGCGTCCTTGACGGTGCGCACATCCATGCCGTCGACTTTCTCGCCCGGAATGTTGAACGAGACGCCACGCTTCGAGAAATCGCTCTGTGCAGACGAACGCTGTACCGAAGTGCCCATGGCATAATGATTGTTTTCAATGACATAGACAACCGGCAGCTTCCAGAGCTCGGCCATGTTGAAGCTTTCGTAGACCTGCCCCTGATTGGCGGCGCCATCGCCGAAATAGGTCAGCGAGACATGGTCATTGCCGCGATATTTATGGGCGAATGCGAGGCCGGTGCCAAGCGAGACCTGCCCGCCGACGATGCCGTGGCCGCCGAAAAAGCCGGCTTCCTTCGAGAACATGTGCATGGAGCCGCCCTTGCCGCGCGAGAGGCCGCCGCGGCGGCCCGTCAGCTCGGCCATGACACCCTTGGCATCCATCCCAAGGGCCAGCATGTGGCCGTGGTCCCGGTAGCCGGTGATGACGGCGTCGCCCTTCTTGGCGGCCATCTGCATGCCTGTGACAACCGCTTCCTGCCCGATGTAGAGATGACAGAAGCCGCCGATCAGGCCCATGCCGTACATCTGGCCGGCCTTTTCCTCGAAACGGCGGATCAGCAGCATTTCACGATAGGCGAAAAGCTCCTGCTCAGTCGTGAAAGTGGGTATGTTGGGCAATGCCACGGCGGAGGCGCGTTTGCCGCCGGCTTCCTTGGTGGTCCTCGACCGCGAACCTGATGTTGGTGCAGCAGCTACCATGACGTCTCCTTGCGTTCAGGTCTTTTCCGGACAGCAAGGCGGGATAGGGTCCATATCCGGACGAGCCACCGCCTCCCCTGTCTTCTTGGCATCAAGTTAGACGAAGGTTTAATGAAAAGCGATAGCCACAAATCAAATATAGTTTTGCATTAAGTATCTGATTTTATGATATTTTTATGAATTAACTCAAATTTGGTTATCTCAATAAATTAACACGATATGAGTTAATTTTGCATGTGCGAAAAAATCCATTGCAAAACAATTACTGTAATAGATCGCAAACGGACTGAAATATATTTACAGACAAATCAAATATGTCAAAAACAACAAACAAATGTTCAGAGCAGAAAATTCGGGATTGATCAATTGAGATTGGGGCTGGCAAGAAAAACCATCACGTCATTCTTGTTGACGCGGCCAAGCAGAACTCTGGCTTCCTCTTCCAGCAGATCCCGGTTCAGGGTTGCCGGGCGCAACTGGGCGTTTCTGCGTTCCATATTGGCATGTTCAAGTTTGAGCGCATCAAGTTCGGCCGACAGGCGGGCCATTTCGGCAACATAATTGGCCTTGGCCTTCAGGCCGCGCTGTCCATTGACCGACGCCATGACAAAATATGACACTGCGGCGCCGGAGATCATATAGACCGCCAGAGGAATCAGAATAGCGCGATATTTTATGCGAACGACCATGCCCCTACTGCACAGGTTTACGGTTAATAATGCGTGAAGATCGGCGTTTATTTGCCTGTCACAATCAAAAAATATAAGTTTGGTGCTCAATGGAGGCTTGCATGATGACACATTTCCGATCCGCCCGGCTCGCGCGCTTTTTATCTGCCGGGGTCAGTCTTGCCGCCTGCGGACTGACAGGCGCAGCGCTCGCAGCTGAGGCGCCAAAAGCTCCGCCCGGCCTCGACAAGGTCGGCCATATCATTGTGATCTATCTCGAGAACCGCAGTTTTGACAATCTTTACGGTACGTTTCCGGGCGCCAACGGCCTGGCCAATACTGGTGAAAAGGGCGTGCAGGTCGATGCGTCCGGGCAGCCGTACAAGCAATTGCCAGCGCCGCTCAACAACAACCTGAAACCCGCCATTGTCGACAACCGCTTTCCCGCCGAAATGCCGAACGGCCCCTTCGCCGCCGACAAATTCGCCGGGCCGGAGCAGACCACCGGCGATCTCGTGCACAGGTTCTATCAGGAGCAATTGCAGATCGACGGCGGCAAGATGGACAAGTTCGTCGCTTACACCGACTCCGGCGGGCTGACGATGAACCATTATCAGAGCGCGGATAAGCTGCCGCTGTGGTCCTATGCAAAATCCTATGTGCTAGCGGACAATTTCTTTCACGCCGCTTTCGGCGGTTCGTTCCTCAATCACTTCTGGCTGGTTTGCGCCTGCAGCCCTAAATTCGACAATGCGCCGGACAAGATCGTCGCCAAGATCGATGCAGACGGCAATCTGGTGAAGGACGGCATCGTCACCCCCGATGGCTATGCAGTCAATACGGCGTTCAGCGTATATGAGCCCCATCCGGCCTCGATCAAGGACAATGCACTGCTCGTGCCGCCGCAGGATATGCCCAATATCGGCGACCGCCTGTCAGAAAAGCACGTGAGTTGGGCCTGGTATTCCGGCGGTTGGGATGACGCCCTCGCCGGCAAGCCGGATGCTTTGTTCCAGTTTCACCATCAGCCCCTCGCCTATTTCAGGAACTACGGCGACAACACTCCGGGCCGCAAAGAACATCTCAAGGATTTTCTCGATCTTGAGGCCGATATCGCCCATGGCACACTGCCTGCCGTTACCTTTTACAAGCCGATCGGCGAGGCGAATGAGCACCCCGGCTATACCAATATCATGGCCGGCGAGCGCCATGTCGCCGATGTGATCAGGAGCATCCAGAACTCCAAAATCTGGAACGACGCCGTGATCATCGTCACCTATGACGAGAATGGCGGCCAGTGGGATCATGTCGCCCCGCCAAAGCGCGATAAATGGGGCCCCGGAACGCGCGTTCCGGCGCTGATCATCTCGCCCTTCGCCAGGAAGGGCTTCGTCGATCATACCGAATATGACACGACCTCGATCCTGAAACTGATTGAGACGCGGTTCGCCCTTGCGCCGCTGGGCACGGCGGATGCGGCCGCCAACGATCTTACGGCGGCGCTTGATCTCCAGTAGGGCTGTCCGGCCCGGCGCAATGCCGGGCGCTCTTTATACAAACCAGCCGCGCGCAACGCCTAGGAGAAGCACGAGGCCAAGCACAAGCCTGTATCCGGCAAAGACCCACGAACTATGGGTGTGGAGATAGCGCATCAGACCCCAGATGGCGAAAAAGGCTGAGATACTGGCCACGACAAGCCCTGTAGCCAGTATCATCCAGCCATGCGCGTCAAGCCCCGCCTTGTGCAGCTTGTAAATTTCGTAGAGACCGGCCAGAGCAATCGTCGGCACGCCCAGCAAGAACGAAATACGCGCCGCGTCGTCGCGTTTGAAATCAAGAAAAAAACCGGCGGTCAGCGTGGACCCGGAGCGCGACACGCCGGGAATGAGCGCCCCCACCTGCGCCAGACCAACGAGCAGAGCATCGATCCAGTCCATCTGCGCCGCACTGCGGTTATGGCGGGCGATCAGTTCGCCGATGGCGAGCAATGCCGCCATGATGATGCAGGACATCCCGATCACATTCAGGCTGCGCAGCGGCGAGCCGCAGGAATTGAGCATCTTGGACAGAAGCGCGCCGCAAATGACAATCGGAATTGTCGCAATGACGATGCCCACGGCAAACCGGAATGTCGGGTGCTGCCAGTCCCGCCGCTGGATCGCTTTCAGCGAGCCGAATGTCACACCGTAAAGATCAGCCCAGAAATAGCTGACCACAGCCAGAAGGGCTGCCAGTTGCATGGCGGCGGAAAAGGCCGAGCCGGGGTCCTGCCAACCGAGAAAGGCCGGCACGATGCGCATATGCGCCGTGGACGATATGGGCAGAAGCTCCGTTATGCCCTGCACAACGCCCAGAACGGCCACCTTCGCATAACCGAGCGCCACAAAGCCGGTGTCAATTCCTTCTGTGCATGCACCAGCCATGGGCCACACTCCCTCGAATCAGAATTTATGAAAAATCTTATGCAGAAAAAGACTAGCAGCCGCTAAAGCGCGTTCAAACAGGAAATAAAATTATGACGCGCGTCCGGCAGGCTTAGCCCGCGCGGCCCAAAAATATCCCGCTCCATGAAAAAGCCAGTCAGCGCAAAGGCGTCGAGAAGTTCCGCACCCGACGGACCCGCGGAATGGGTAAAAAATGGCGGCAGGGGCAGCAGTCTGTCCTTGTAAGGTGCACCCGCCGCGCGCGAGACGGCCCGGCCTGATTTGGGCGAGACATAGACAAGATCTTCGCGCGCGCCCGTTGCCGCACATTCGTCCAGCGCCAGACCGAAGCCGAGTTCGGTCAGCAGACCAAGCTCGAATCGCGCCATCAATGGCGCCGCAACATCAGGCGTGGAGAGATGATCGAGAACGACAAGGGCAGAATGATAGAGCGCCTCATGCGCCTCGCGCTCCGGCAGCAGGCGCAGCATCACGCAGAGCCATTGCAGGCCGTGCAGGCAGGCGGCTGATTCCATAAGCCCGGCGGCGCGGGCGCGCTCCAGTTCGAGCGTGTATGTGCCCAGATGCTCGTCGAGCCGCGCATACCAATGGGCGCGCACGGAATTTCCAGGCTGCAGAACCGGCTGCATCCTGCGCGAGCGGCCGGAGCGCACGAGACCCAGATGACGCCCGAGCGCCGGAGTCATCAGCTCGACAATGGCGCTGGTCTCGCCGTGGCGGCGCACACCGATGATCAGCCCTTCGCCACGCCATTCCATGAGCGGCCTCAGCCTCTGGGAAATTCCAACCCCATTTCGCGATAACGCTCGGGATCGTCGGCCCAGTTTTCCCGCACCTTGACGAACAGAAACAAATGCACCTTCGCTTCGGCGATTTCGCAGATTTCGGCCCGTGCCGCGGTGCCTATGCTTTTCAGCATCCGCCCGCCCTCGCCGATGACGATTTTTTTGTGCGCGTCGCGGGCCACGAAAATAGTCTGCTCCACGCGCACCGAGCCGTCCTTCTGTTCCTTCCAGGAGTCGGTCTCCACGGTGGACTGATAGGGCAATTCGTCATGCAGCCGTTCAAAAATCTTCTCGCGGGTGATCTCTGCCGCAAGGGCGCGCAAGGGCGCATCGGAGACCTGATCCTCGGGATAGAGCCAGGGACCGGGCTTGACGTTGCGGCCCAGCACCTCCAGCAGGCGCTGCACGCCGTGCCCTTTGAGCGCGGAGATCATGAACGTCTCCTGAAACGGCAGGATGTCGTTGATATCCTTGGCCAGCTTCAGCAATTTCTCATGATCGACCGTATCGATCTTGTTGAGGATCAGCATTTTGGGGTGTTTGATCTCAGGCAGCTTTTCGATGATCGCGCGGGTTTCGTCATCAAGGCCGCGGCGCGCGTCCACAAGCAGCGCGATCACATCGGCATCTCCGGCCCCGCCCCATGCCGAGGTGACCATCGCACGATCAAGGCGGCGCTTTGGTGCAAAAATGCCGGGCGTATCGACAAAGATGATCTGCGCCGGCCCCTCCAAGGCTATGCCGCGCACCAGCGCCCGGGTGGTCTGGACCTTGCGCGACACGATCGAGACCTTGGTGCCGACCAGCTTGTTGATCAATGTGGATTTACCGGCATTGGGCGCGCCGATCAGGGCAACAAATCCGCAGCGGGTGGGTTCGGGTTCTGTCAATTCTCTGTCCTTGTCTAAGATTTCGGCGTCCATATGGCTTCGCGCAGCAGAAAGGCTTCCGCTGCGGCCTGCTGGGCATATTTTTTGGAGGGCGCCCTGCCCTCGCAGACCGGATAATCCGATACATCCACGGCCACGGTAAACACAGGCTCATGATCCGGCCCGATTCTCTCCAGGTCGCGGTATCTGGGCGGTGCCAGACCACGCGCCTGCGCCCATTCCTGCAATGCCGTTTTTGGATCTTGCGCCCGGCGCGTGTCCTCGGCAAGTCGCGGCGACCAATATTGATCGATGATGCGGAAAGCCGCATCCAGTCCGCCGTCAAGATAGACCGCGCCCAGCACCGCTTCGCAGGCATCGGCCAGCACGGAACGGCTTTGGCGTGTTTCCGGCCCGATATTGCCGGCAAAGCGGATATATTCCCCCAGATTCCAATCGTCGGCCACTTCGGCGCAGGTTTCCCACCGCACCAGATCGGAGAGGCGGCGCGCCAGACGCCCGACAATCACCTGCGGCCTCAGACGGTAGAGCTTGTCGGAAATGGCGAGGCCGAGCACCCGGTCGCCGAGAAATTCCAGCCGCTGATAGGATTCGCCGGACGCCTTGGGTCCGTCGAGCGCGCTCTGATGCGTCAGGGCCGTTTCCAGCAGGCTCCTGTCGGAAAAATGATAGCCGAGCCTGTCCTCAAGCCCGGCCGTATCCTTGCTGATCTTCGGTATCGCCGTTTTAGGGAGCGGCGCGGGCCGCCTGCGCGCGGCGCACATCACCGCACGGGCTTGAACAGGCGATTCCAGCGCACGATTTCCGGCCAGCGCCAGATTTCCCATGCCGGTTCGGTGGCGCTGTCTTCGGATTGGCTCGACACGGTCTTCACCGAGAAGAAGATCAGTTCGGCCCGTCCGACGAGATTTTCAAAAGGCACCGGCCCCCAGACACGGGAATCGGATGAATTATCGCGATTATCGCCCATCATGAAGAATTCACCCGGCGGAACCGTGTAGGGAACCGTATTGTTCATCAGCGAGTCGGCATCCTTCTTTGTCTGGATAAGATGCGTCACGCCGCCCGGCAGCGTTTCCTCAAAGGTGGTGAATGTGTCCTTGTAGCCGGCACCGACATCCTTGGTGGCGCTTCCTATCGCCTTGCGCTCAACCTTCTTGCCATTGATGAACAGATCGCCGTTGTTCATCTGCACCGTGTCGCCCGGCAGGCCGATCACCCGCTTGACGTAATCGGTGGAATTATCGGTAGGCACCTTGAAAACAACGACATCGCCGCGCTTGGGCTCAGAGCCGAGGATGCGCCCCGAAAACAGATTGGGGCTGAACGGAAGCGAGTGCCTGGAATAGCCATAGGCGTATTTCGACACGAAAATATAATCGCCAACCAGCAGAGTTGGGATCAGCGAACCCGAGGGAATGTTGAACGGCTGGAACAACAGGGTGCGCACGACAACTGCGATCAGCAGCGCCTGCACAATCACCTTAATCAGTTCCCAGATGCCTTCTTCCTGTTTGACCTTAACCGGCACGACACGCTTCTCTTCAGGAAAGTCCATGTTTTCGTTCATATTTACCACTCTGTGTCCAAGGTATAGCGAGGCGGATCGCTGCTGGCAAATCTTTCGCGCTGGTGTGCGCTTTCGATAGGGTCAATTCAAGGCTTAAATTGGGCCTGCTGCGGCAATTCATCGGCGCGCAACGCCTCAATGACAACGAACGCCTGCGCATAGGGCGCATCGTCCGTCATGGTCAGGTGAATCCGCCCCACATATCCGGGCGGAACAAGCGCGGCAAAACGCTGCGCCGCGCCGCCTGTCAGGCGCAATGTCGGCTGTCCGCCCGGCAGGTTGACGACACCCATGTCGCGCCAGTACACGCCCTGATGCAGGCCCGTGCCAAGAGCCTTGGCGCAGGCCTCCTTCGCGGCAAAACGCTTGGCATAGGTGGCCGCGCGCGTCGCGCGGCGGTCGGCCTTGCGCCTTTCCGTCTCGGTGAAGCAGCGCTGGGTGAAGCGCTCGCCAAAACGCTGCAGCGTCTCCTCGATGCGGCGGATGTCGCAAAGATCGGAGCCGATGCCGATGATCATCGCTGCGCGGCACCTTCGGCAATGGCACGGCGCATATTGGCTATGGCCGCGTCAAGCCCGATGAAAATCGCCTCGCCGATGATGAAATGGCCGATATTCAGTTCGACGATCTGCGGCAGCGCCGCAATAGCGCGAGCCGAGTCATAATCGAGGCCGTGTCCGGCATGGCATTCTATGCCAAGCTCTGCGGCCTTCTGCGCAGCGGCGCGCAGGCGCTCGAATTCCTGAGCGGCGCGTGCGGTTTCGCCATGCGCGAGCAGATCGCACCATGTGCCGGTGTGAAGTTCAATGACCGGCGCGCCGAGTGATTTTGCCGCTTCGATCGCGGTCAGCGACGGCTCGATGAACAGCGAGACGCGCACCCCGGCTCTGGCGAATTCGGCAATGGCGGGCTTGAGGTGATCATGCCCGGATATCACATCGAGCCCGCCTTCGGTGGTGCGTTCCTCGCGCTTTTCCGGCACCAGACAGACGGCATGCGGCTTGATTTTGAGGGCGATGGCCAGCATCTGATCCGTCACGGCCATTTCAAAATTCAGCGGCTTGGTCAGATTGGCCTTGAGGCGCGCCATGTCCTCGTCGCGGATATGGCGCCGGTCCTCGCGCAGATGCGCCGTGATGCCGTCCACGCCTACGGCGACGGCCTGCAGGGCCGCGCGCACGGGATCAGGCAATGTCCCGCCCCGTGCATTGCGCACGGTGGCGACATGATCCACATTCAGGCCCAGACGCACAGTTTTCATAATGGCTCCTTACACTTTCAAACCCCGGCTTCCCGGCTTGACAGCTGGAATGGCCGCCAGTTCGGGCGGCAGCTGATCGGCGGGATAGGACGGAATATCGAGCGTCGCCAGCGCGACACGCGGTACGCCGATCTCGGCTTTGCCGCCGGAGCGGTCGATCAGACAGGCCGCCCCGACCAGATTGCGCGTATGTTCGGCAATGGCGGCAATGCACTCGCGGGAGGAAAGGCCCGTTGTGATGATGTCTTCCACCATCAGCACGCGCGCATCCGGCGCGATCTCGAAGCCGCGGCGCAGCTTGAACTGCCCGTCCTCGCGCTCGACAAAAATGGCCTTCGCGCCCAGATGCCGTGCGGTCTCATAGCCGGGCACGATGCCGCCCACGGCCGGAGACACCACCACATCGATCTTGCCAAACTGCGCCTCCGCTTTTGCGGCGAGGGCCTTGCACAATTTGCTGGTGCGCACAGGATCCTGAAAGATGAACATTTTCTGCAGAAAGACCGGGCTGCGCAGCCCGGACGAAAGAATGAAGTGCCCCTCCAGCAACGCGCCCGCAGCACGAAATTCTTCCAGCACCTCAGCTTCTGTCATCTTGCGCTCCGTTGGCGATCTTGGGTTGTGGTGCAGTCATAAGCTCAGCCGTTGACGCGCTCAACCTGCGAAACGACTTTTTTTGCCCGCAGCTGCGAAATTATCGCGTTCAGATGCTTGAGATCCCAGACTTCAATATCCAGAACCATTTCGCGGAAGTCCGGCGAATGTCCGGACATGGCTATATTGTCGATATTGCCGCCATGATCCGAGACTGTCGCGGCAATTTCGGCCAGCGTGCCCGGCTCATTGAGCACGGTCAGGCGCAACTGCGAGGGGAAATAATCCTTACGTCCTTCCTCGATGTCCCAGCGCACATCGAGCCAGCGGTCGGGCTGATCGTCGAAGGCCATCAGCGCGGGCGACTGGATCGGATAAATGGTGATGCCCTCCCCCGGCGTAAGAATTCCGACGATGCGATCTCCCGGCACGGCGCCGCCATCGGGCGCAAAGCGCACCGGCAGGTCGGAATCATGGCCGCGGATGGGGATCGGCTGCGGCCCCACCTCCTTGCCTGAGCCCGGTACCTTGAAGACAAGGCTTGATGCCTTGCGCAGGCCGAACCAGCCGCCCTCGTTCATATCGGCTGCCGGCCCGGCCTTTCGCTCATCCTTGAAATCCGGGTAGACAGCACGCACAACATCGCCGGAGAACATTTCTCCGCGCCCGACCGCCGCGAACACATCGTCAATATTGCTGCGGGCCAGCCGCGGCAGAGCGCCCTTCAGCTTCTCTTCGGTGAAGGTCTTGGCGGCCCGCTCGAAGGCGCGCCCGACAATCTGCCGGCCAAGGCCGGAATATTGCGCCCGGACCGAATCCCGCGTCGCTTTGCGGATGGCTGCGCGGGCCTTGCCGGTGGCGACGAGTCCTTCCCATGCTGCGGGCGGCACCTGCCCGTCGGATGTTATGATCTGCACTTCGTCGCCGTTACGCAGTTCGGACAGAAGCGGCGCGACCCGGCCGTTGATTTTGGCGCCGACAGCATTGTTGCCGACATCGGTATGCACCGAATAGGCAAAATCGATCGGCGTGGCGCCGCGCGGCAAAGCGATCAGCCTGCCCTTCGGCGTGAAGCAGAAGACCTGATCGTGAAACAACTCCAGCTTGGTATGTTCCAGAAACTCATCCGGATTATCGCCCTCGGCCAGCATTTCCACGGTGCGCCGCAGCCATTGATACGCGCGGCTGTCATGCGAGAGCGCGGCATCATCGGTGGCGCGGCCGTCCTTGTAGAGCGAATGCGCCGCAATGCCGTATTCGGCGATCTCGTGCATCTGAAAGGTACGGATCTGCAATTCGGCCCGCTGGCGGCCCGGCCCGACGACGGTGGTGTGAATGGAGCAATAATCGTTCTGTTTCGGCGTCGAGATATAATCCTTGAACCGGCCCGGCACAGTCGGCCAGGTGGTGTGCACCACGCCGACGGCGCGATAGCAATCCTCAATTGTATCCACCAGAATGCGAAAGCCGTAGACATCCGACAATTGCTCGAAGGCGATGGATTTACGCTCCATCTTGCGCCAGACGGAATAGGGTTGTTTCTGTCTGCCCTTAACCTTGGCGTTTATGCCGCGCGCGGCGAATTGCTCGGCAAGCTCCTGCTCGATCCGCTTGATCAGGGCGCCGTTCTTGGCGCGCAGCTCCTCAAGCCGCGCCGTGATCATGGCGTGCGCCTCGGGCATGAGATGGCGGAAAGCCAGCCCTTCCAATTCCTCGCGCATCGACTGCATGCCCATGCGGCCGGCAAGCGGCGCATAGATATCCAGCGTTTCCTCGGCAATACGCGCCCGCTTCTCCGGCGGAACAAAATGCAGCGTGCGCATATTGTGCAATCTGTCAGCCAGCTTGACCAGAAGCACCCGCACGTCATCCGCAATCGCCAGCAGCAGCTTGCGGAAATTTTCGGCCTGCGCGGTGCGCTTGGATACAAGATCGAGCTTCTTGAGCTTGGTCAGGCCATCGACCAGCGCGCCGATCTCCGGCCCGAACAAACGGTCTATGTCCTCGCGGGTGGCGCCTGTATCCTCGATCGTGTCATGCAGCACCGCCGCCACTATGGTCGCGTCGTCGAGCTTGAGGTCTGTCAGAATCGCCGCAACTTCAAGCGGATGCGAGAAATAGGGATCGCCGGATGCGCGCGTCTGCGAACCATGCGCCTGCATGGCGTAAACATAAGCGCGATTGAGCAGATCCTCATTAGCTTGCGGATTGTAGCGCTTGACGCGATCGACCAACTCATATTGCCGCATCATGCCGCCGAAAACTCCTGATGAATCGCCCGGATCATACCTATGCCCGCACTATCGCTTTGACAGGATTGCTATGCAAGCATTCTGCCAATACATGAAATTGGGTGTCATCTGCCAAAAAAAAAGCGCGGCCTGAAGCCGCGCCGTCAGCAACACCAAAACTGAAGACTCAGTCGTTGTCGTAATCATTATCAGCAGGCGGAACCAGTTCCTCAAGACCGCGCAGCAGGTCTTCCTCGGTCATCCTGTCAAACTGGATGTCGCCGGCCGCATCCACAGCCTGATCAGCCGAAGCGGCAAGTGCCGGCACGACTTCGGTTTCAGGCTCGTCAACCTCGACATGCTTTTGCAGCGAATGAATCAGATCCTCGCGCAGATCCGGAGCAGTCAGCGTTTCATCAGCTATCTCACGCAGGGCGACAACCGGATTCTTGTCATTGTCGCGCGCAACGGTGAGTTGGGCGCCCGACGACAGCAGGCGTGCGCGATGGCTCGCGATCAGGACAAGGTCAAAGCGGTTCTCGACCTTATCAATACAATCTTCGACGGTGACACGCGCCATGACAGCACAACTCCTATTATGAATTTTCACACGATTGACCGTCTCCTACACGTCTGCGCGGCAAGATGCAAGAAATGGATGAACCAGGTTGAATTTGTTCTCCCCGCCTCGCTGGCACGAATCACCAAATTCATCTTCCCCGGATTGCCTGTACGATAGTGCGCAAGAATTAATAATCCAATTATCGGCCTATATTGGAATATTATTGTAAAATTTATTGAATAATAAACATCTATAGAAAACTTATGATTTTATCCATGAGGCTTAAATACGAAATTTTCTATTATTAAACATATATTATGCGAGAATATATTATCGTTTTTTATTAAAAAAATAATTTTTTGTTCTTATTTTTAAATAAATGTTTGCAATTTAATAAAATTTATATTTTATATATATCCGTTACTGCACGATGTGCGTAAATATAGAAAATATTTCAATTCAGCACTCACTGAATTTCAGATTGGATACATACATGTCAACATCCGAAAGAATTGCCTTATTCATAGACGGCGCAAATATTTATGCAACAGCCAAATCCCTTGGATTTGACGTCGACTATAAGCGGCTGCTCAAGGAATTTCATGGAAAGGGACGCCTGATACGCGCCTTTTACTACACCGCTCTGATTGAAGACCAGGAATATTCCTCCATCCGTCCGCTGATCGACTGGCTGGACTATAACGGCTATTCGGTCGTCACCAAACCTACCAAAGAATTCGTGGACTCGCTTGGCCGCCGCAAGGTCAAGGGCAATATGGATATCGAACTCGCGGTCGATGCTATGGAAATGGCCGATCACATCGATCACCTGGTTTTGTTTTCTGGCGATGGCGATTTCAGATCACTTGTGGAAGCCGTACAGCGCAAGGGTGTGCGTGTTTCGGTCGTATCCACCGTAATGACACAGCCTCCCATGGTGGCAGATGAATTGCGCCGTCAGGCCGATGAATTTGTCGATATTTCCCAGATTGCGCAGCGCGTTGGCCGCGATATCCGCGACAATGTTGAAAAAGCCCCGATGCGATATTTCGATCGTCGCCCGAATGGAGTAATGCAGGACGGAGAATTGGAAATATAGAGCGTTGGCTTGACCCAAAATCCTGATCTGGACTGTACAAATTGCGCGCGTTTGGTGGAATTTCGCCAACTTGCAAAATTACGCATACCCGGCGGGCACAATGCGCCCGTCATGAATTTTGGCTCGCCGCGCGCTCGGGTGCTTATCGTTGGTCTTGCACCCGGACTGCACGGCGCCAACACAACCGGGCGGCCATTCACCGGCGACTGGGCCGGTGATCTCCTCTACCAGACACTGCTTGAGCTTGGTTTTGCCCGAGGGGAATATCTCGAACAAGCGGATGACAGCCTGCAACTGATCGACGCGCAGGTGACGAATGCTGTGCGTTGCGTGCCGCCGGAGAATAAACCTACCCCGGCGGAAATCGCCCAATGCCGCCCCTATCTTATCGGTACAATGCGGGAAAACCCTGATCTGAAGGCGATCGTGGCGCTGGGCCGCGTGGCGCATGACACTGTCTTGCGCGCATTAGGCGAGACGCTTTCCCGTTTTCCGTTTGCGCATGGCGCCCAGCATCAGGTGGCCTCTTACATGCTGTTCGATTCGTATCATTGCTCCCGATACAACACGAATACCGGCGTGCTGACGCCAGACATGTTCCGCGCCGTATTCAGCTCCGTGAGGACATATCTTGACGGAGCTGCTCCTCGCGCCTGACGAACACGCGATATTTGCGAACCGAAAAGGGAATCATCAGAAGATAGACCAGCGTGAGCGTCACCAGCACCTCAAAGGGATAGGTCGCCAGCAGCAGAAACAGGGCCATTACGCCAAATAAGACTGGAATCAGATATTCGCGCGGAATGCGCCCGAGAGACTTGCCGGAAAAATGCGGGATGCGGCTGACCATCAACAGCGCAACAAGCAACGTATAGACAATCTCGTAGGGCACGAAGCTATGTTTATGCTCAAGCCCGAGCAGATTGAAATAGACCGGCACAAGACCAATGATTGCGCCGGCGGGCGCAGGCATGCCGACGAAAAAATGGCTTGTCCAGGCCGGCTTGTTCGGATCATCCACAGCGACATTGAAGCGCGCAAGGCGCAAGGCGCAAGCGATGGCAAAAACCATGACAGCGAACCAGCCTGCGCTTTTGAGTTCATGCAGCGAGAAAATATAGAGAACCAGACCGGGAGCGACACCGAAATCGACAAAATCAGCAAGCGAATCAAATTCCGCGCCGAACTTGGACGTACCCTTCAGGGCGCGGGCTATGCGCCCATCGAGCGCGTCGAGAACCGCGGCCGCGATAATGGCTTCTACCGCGGTCTCGATGCGGCCTTCCATCGCAAAGCGGATCGACGTCAGGCCAAGGCAAAGCGCCAGCAATGTGACAAGATTAGGCAAAATATAGCGTATAGGCACGGCGGAAAATCTCGGCGCCTCTTGCGCGGCAGAAAGCTCTTCGTCGGGAAGGTCAGCCATTTTAACCTGCCTTGAAGATGAGCGGCGACATGGACGACGGGGCAAAATCAGCCAGAATCGTCTCGCCGGCGACAGCCTTGCTGCCGAGGGAAACCAGAATGCGCGCGCCGTCCGGCATGTAAACATCGACGCGGGAGCCAAAGCGAATGAGACCAAACCGCGCACCGGCGGAGAGCACCTCCTGCTCGCGCGAAAAACAGACAATGCGGCGTGCAATCAGGCCGGCAATCTGCACCACGCCGAACGCGCCCTGCTCTGCCTCGATGATAAGCCCGTTGCGCTCGTTATCTTCGCTGGCCTTGTCGAGATCGGCATTGAGAAACAACCCCGGCTTGTAGGCTATGCGGGTAATGCGCCCGGCAACAGGCGCGCGGTTCACATGGCAATCAAACACGCTCATGAACACGGAAATGCGCTGCATGGGGGCCGTGCCGAGACCAAGTTCAGGCGGCGGCGCGAAATAGCCGATGCTCGAAACAATGCCGTCAGCGGGCGAAACCACCAGTCCTTCGCGTACGGGCGTGACGCGCCGGGGGTCACGGAAGAAATAGGCGCACCAGAGCGTGGCGAAGAGCCCGAGCCATCCGAGTGGACTCCACAAGAAATGCAAAAGCACGGCCGCCACTGCAAAAACTGCAATGAAGATATAGCCCTCCGGATGGATGGGTGTGACCTGGCGGCGGATGGAATCCAGCATATTCATTTTTTAGCCTCTTTATCGTCGCCCCTCATTTACAGAAAAGCGGCAAAAAGTCACGAGGCAAATAAAATGCACGCAGCGGCGGCGGCTATATTCGGTACAACTCCGGGTCAGCAAGACCCTGAAAAGAATATGGCCCGCTTTCGCGGGCCATAGACTTGAAATCAGAAGTTTCAGGCAGCCTGAAGCTGACCAGCGGACATCTTGCCGCTGCGTGCATCGCGCTCCACTTCGAACTTGATCTTCTGACCTTCGTTCAGTGTGGACATTCCGGCGCGCTCAACGGCCGAAATATGCACAAATACGTCATTCCCGCCGGCATCCGGCTGAATGAACCCAAAACCCTTTTGGCCGTTAAACCACTTCACTGTACCAGTTTGCATTGTAGTCCCTTTCTGGAGACAATTTTTGCGCCGATCTTTGGCGCGTAGATCAAAATGTCGGAGAGGGTCGAGAAACAATGCCAGAGCAAAACTGCGTCTGTCTGGAATGAAAGGCTAACCAAGGCGATATTTGACGCGTGAAGGTAACCCTCAATACGTAAATATGCAAGGAAATAAAAAATAATTTTAAATTCGCCCCCGGCCTGTACAAGTATTATTCACGCAACGATAAAATTCTATTGGTCATTCCCATTCGATCGTGCCGGGCGGCTTGGAGGTCACGTCATAGACCACGCGGTTGATGCCCTTCACTTCATTGATTATGCGGGTGGCGGCGCGGCCAAGGAAATTCATGTCGAATGGAAAAAAATCCGCCGTCATGCCGTCAACGGATGTGACGGCGCGCAGCGCGCAGACAAAATCATACGTGCGTCCGTCGCCCATCACACCCACCGTGCGCACGGGGAGCAGAACGGCAAAGGCCTGCCAGATGACATCATAGAGCCCTGCCTTGCGGATTTCCTCGAGATAGATGGCGTCGGCCTTGCGCAGAATATCAAGTTTTTCTGGCGTAACGCCGCCGGGGCAGCGGATGGCAAGACCGGGACCGGGAAAAGGATGACGCCCGACGAAGGCTTCCGGCAGGCCAAGTTCGCGGCCCAGCACGCGCACTTCGTCCTTGAAGAGTTCGCGCAGCGGCTCCACAAGCTTCATCTTCATCCGGGCGGGCAGCCCGCCGACATTGTGATGCGACTTGATGGTCACCGAAGGCCCGCCGCTGAATGAAACACTTTCGATCACATCGGGATAAAGCGTCCCCTGCGCCAGAAAATCCGCACCGCCGATCTTCTTGGCCTCGGCATCGAAGACATCGATGAAAAGCCGGCCGATGATCTTGCGCTTCTGTTCGGGGTCGGCAACGTTGTTCAGCTCTTCGAGAAAAAGTTCCTGCGCCTCAACATGCACCAGCGGAATATTGTAGTGATCCTTGAACAGGCGCACCACTTCCTCGGCCTCGCCCATGCGCAACAATCCGTGATCGACAAACACGCAGGTCAGCTGATCGCCGATGGCCTCGTGCAGCAGAATGGCGGCGACGCTGGAATCCACCCCGCCCGAGAGGCCGCAGATAACCCGGCCTGAGCCCACCTGCGCACGGATGCGCGCAATCGCCGCGGCGCGGAACGCATGCATCGTCCAGTCTGATTTGATGCCGGCGACACGGTGGACAAAATTGGCGAGCAGCTTGGCGCCGTCGGGCGTATGCACCACTTCAGGATGGAACATGGTGGTATAGAAGCGGCGCTTCTCATCCGTGGCTATGGCAAATGGCGCGTTCTCGGATGTCGCCTTGACGCTGAAGCCTTCAGGCAATTGCGTCACCCTGTCGCCGTGGCTCATCCAGACCGGATAGGACTCGCCGACCGTCCATATGCCCTCGAACAGCGCCGAGGGCTCCCTGATGACGATATCGGCGCGGCCGAATTCAGCGGCATGGCCGCCCTCGACCTTGCCGCCCAACTGCGTGCACAGGGTCTGCTGGCCATAGCAGATCGCCAGAATCGGCACGCCTGCATCAAAAATGGCCTGCGGCGCACGCGGCGACCCCGGTTCGGTCACCGATGCCGGACCGCCGGAGAAAATCACCGCCTTGGGCTTCATGGCAGCAAAGGCCTGTTCGGCTGACTGAAACGGCACAATCTCCGAATAAACACCCGCTTCACGGATACGCCGGGCAATAAGCTGCGTTACCTGGCTGCCAAAATCGATGATAAGCACCTTATCGCCAATGCTGGCGGACACGGCTTCGGCGGATTTAGAGCTGGACATTGAAAGGTTCCCTTCACCAAGCGAAGCGAATTAAGCGAGTTTTGCCGGGGAAGCAAGCCAAACCCGTCAATTTTGCCAATGGTTAGCGGAAATATACCAGCATTTGAATGAATGATTTGACGGGGAAACAAGAGCTTGAGCTTAGGCTGGCGCTTGTTGTGATCAGGATTTGAGATGCGTACACTTTCTCGCCGATGGAACCCGAACAATATTCCGGCCATGTTCTCCGAACATATCGAACCCGGCCCGCCGCCTTCGCCGCGCCTGCGCCAGCGCAACCGCGACCAGCTGCTGCACGAAACATTCAGGGATAAATGCCAACGACGTTTGGCCGCTCTGATTCATAACGCGGCCACGATGCACTGGCGCGGCGCGATCAAAGCGGCGGCTCTGCTGCTGCGCGGGCGACGGGGCCAGCTGGCCGGACTGATCGAGCCGGGGCTGGCCATCGGCGCGCTGGGCGGCTTTTGCCAGACCGCAAACGATCTCTCAGCCGAAGTGGTGCTGGAAGCCTATGCACGCGGCATGTTCCTGCAATCGGGCCTGACCGATGCAAGTTTCTGGGCGCCTGAATCGCGCAATGTGATCGACCTTACTGCGCTGCCCGCGGCAGCAACCCATCTTGTCGCCTCGGCCTCGACCTTCGACAATAACACCGATTACATGATCGCCCGCTGCCAGTCCGGGCGCAAGGTCCGCTATTCGCAGGCCGTGCTTCAGGCATTTGCGCGCGTCTCCGACGCGGGCGCCGGGCATTCATTTGAGTTTCGCAATGCCGCGGGGGTGATCACGGGCGGCGCATTTGGCATCGCAACGGGCTGTGTTTTCGTTATTCACGGATTGTTCAGCAAGGAGAAATCCGACGAGAGCCGGGTCTTTGACCATCTGCTGGCCGCGCTGAAGGAAAAATCCTTCCTTGTGGCGGATATAACCCCGATGAAAGACCGGAAACATCCTTCGGCAAGAGCCATGTCTCGTCCCGACTTCAATTTCTGCCTGAAGACGAAACGAGCGGAAACACCCACCGGACTCTGGTCAAAGCCATCACGCAAACCGGTGGAACGGCAGGCGGCCTGAAGGCCTGCCCGCCGCGAGCATCAGTTAGCGCGCAATGAAGCATTGCCCGCCGGCGCTGCGCAGTTTTTCGCAAACGCGCACGGCCTCATCCTTGGCCATGTTTTCGAGACGTACGCGGTAGATCGTACGGCCATTGACGTCAGCCTTGTGCACGGCGATCGGATAGCCGCTGAAGATCGCGCCATATTTTGACTGGAGACGCGCGATCAGGCCCTTGGCTTCGGCTTCAGTTGCCGGAGCAGCCAGTTGTACTGCATAGGAACCAGTGGCTGCGGCTTTTGCCGGCGCTTCCGCAGCGGCGAGCTTTTCAGGCTTGGCCGAGGTTGCAGGCGCTATCTGCAGCGGCCCGTTTGCCGCAACAGGACGGGTTGTCACAGCTGAAGCAGATTTGGGCGTTTTCGCAGGCGTCTCCGCTGCCGCGCCCGGCGTTGCGGCTGCGGTCGCGGGACCGGCATCTCCGGGACGACGCTGCGGCACGGGGACATTCGCGGGCTTTGGCGCAGCCTCCGGAGGCGGCACGTCCGGTGCGGCATCAGCTACAACGGCGGCGGGCGCATTTTCGGCCATTGGAGCGGCAGCGGGCGCTGGCGGCGTCGCTTCGCCGCTGATCACCGAACCATCGGGACGGACAGAAACGGTCTTGACGCGGTGCGGCTCGGGGAAACCATTGGCCGGGACAGGTGCGCCCGGAATGGCCGTCGCGCCATTGCTGTCCGGATTGAGCGCCTGCGCCTGATCCCCGCTCAGAGGAACAGTACGGGCAATCTTGATCGGCGGCTGACCCGGCTGCTGCACAATGGCAACCGGCTGCTCCACCTTGCCGGAAACAACGGCGGACGCATCCTGCGACATGGACGCCTGATCCGGCGTGGCTTTGGTGGCATCGGTCTTGGGCGGCTCCACCTTGACCGGCGTCTGCGCGGCCTTGATCACCGGCAAAGATCCATCGGCGGGCTTGCGCTCGAAGCTGCGCATGCCCAGAAAAGCGCCGGAACCGATGGCAGCGACAAGCAAAATGCCAACGAGCGCCATGCGCCCCGCACGCGGCTGGCTCATGTCCTCCGCCTCGCGCACGGGTTCGAAGCCGCTATCCGTCTCGGCCTCTTCGGCGGTGGCGGTCAGATGCGTGAAGAATTCTGCCTCGTCCTCGTCGGTCTGCGGGCTCGGCTCCGCCGTCTCGAAATATTTTGGCGCGAAAGATGCTGCGGAGGCGGCTGCCGGCACGGCCGGGCGGACTGGCGGCGGAACAAGATTGGCCGGTGCAATGGCATCAACGGGAGTTGGCCGGCGCGGCGGCGAGAAAGCCAGAGGCGCGGCCGGCGCCGCCGGAGCCGCGGGCGCGGCCTGGGTCAACCTTGGCTCCAGCCGCGCAGGCGTGCCTGAAGCGGCTTTGGCAAAAACACCCTTGAATGGATCTGCCTTGCCAACGATGCGCGAGAGCTCCGCCAACGGGTCATCGCCGGATTGACCGGATTTGGAGCCTGCGAAAAGCTGACGCTCGAAATCGTCAAGGTTCACGCCGGATCGCTGGGCTTTCAAACTCTCGCTCATGTTCCATCATCTCCGCGCAAGCGCGGATCTCAGCGCATCTCCTCCGGCGCATGAACACCGAGAACACCAAGACCCGACCGAAGCACCTGGGTAAAAAATTTCACCAATGCCAGCCTGCTTATAGTTAATTCTCTTCTATCTTGATTAATAAAGCGTAATTCCGGAAGGGAATCGCCCCTGTTCCAATGTCCATGAAAGGCCGAAGCCAGATCATGCAGATAAAAGGCGATCCGGTGCGGCTCATGCGCGCTGGCGGCCGCCTGAACCTGTCGCGGATATTGCGCAAGCAGCCGGACAAGCGCCGCCTCGCCCTCATCCGTCAGAAGGGAAAGATCGGCTTTCGCCAGCGCCTCGGCCGAGCAATCCATATCTGGAAAGGCGGCCAATGCCTTGCGCAGCACAGATTGTGCCCGCGCATGGGCGTACTGCACATAAAATACAGGATTTTCCTTCGATTGATCAATAACTTTCGCAAGATCAAAATCCAGAGGCGCGTCATTCTTGCGGAACAGCATCATGAAACGCACCGCATCGACACCGACTTCGTCTACAACATCGCGCAGCGTGATGAAGTCCCCCGCGCGCTTCGACATTTTCACCGGCTCGCCGTTCCGCATCAGACGGACAAGCTGGCATAGCTTGACGTCAAGTTCGGCCTTGCCATCGGAAATGGCGGTGACAGCAGCGGCCATCCGCTTGACATAGCCGCCATGATCGGCGCCCCAGACATCGATCAGCTTCGTGTAGCCGCGATGGAACTTGGCGCGGTGATAGGCGATATCGGAGGCAAAATACGTATAGCCGCCGTCGGATTTGAGCAGCGGGCGGTCGATATCATCGCCAAAGGTGGTGGAGCGGAACAATGTTTGCTCGCGATCTTCCCAATCATCCGGCAACTGGCCTTTCGGCGGCGGCAGGCGGCCCTGATAGACAAGCCCCTTGGCTGCAAGTTCGGCGATGGCGGCCTGCACTGCATCGTGATCGCCATGCCGGACAGTGAGCGAGCGTTCAGAATAAAACACTTCATGGCGGATATTGAGCACGGCCAGATCCTCGCGGATCAGATCCATCATGGCGGCTATCGCGCGCTCACGCACCAGCGGCAGCCACTCGGCCTGATCCTTGTAGAGCAGATCCTCGCCAAATTCGTCGGCCAGAGCCTGACCGAGCGGCTTGAGATAGTCGCCGGGGTACAGGCCCTCGGGAATATCCACCGGTTTGCTGGTCGCAGCCTCGGTGTAGCGCAGATAGACCGAACGGGCGAGAACATCGACCTGCGCACCAGCATCGTTGATGTAATATTCGCGCGTGACATCGTATCCCGCAAAGATCAGCAGGCTGGCCAGCGCATCGCCGAAAACAGCGCCGCGGCCGTGCCCCACATGCATCGGCCCTGTCGGATTGGCTGAAACATATTCGACATTCACCTTGCCGGGCTTATGCGCGCCGCGGCCAAACTGGTGACCATCGCGCAAGGCCGCACGCATGACATCGGCGAACAGGTCAGGCTGCAGGCGGATATTGATGAAGCCCGGCCCGGCGATCTCCACTTTGTCGACGCCCGGAACGGCCTGAAGATTGGCAGCTATGGCTTCGGCGAACAGCCGCGGGTTGGCAAAGCTCGCCTTGGCCTCTTTGGCATAGACCATTGCGGCATTGGTGGCGATATCGCCATGGGCGGGATCGCGCGGCGGCTCAACGGCAAAACGTGAAAGATCAAGATCACCCGGCAGGCGTCCATCAACGACGAAAGCCTGAAGAATATGAGAGAGATGATCCTGAAACTGAGCAAAAATATTCATCTTATCGTCCTGCTTTGGCGCCCGCCCCTTGCGCAAACTCACGCGCTCTGGCGGAAGCCATATCCATAACCAACTGTTTTTAAATAAAAAACAGCCTTAAACCCATCGATATCCGTGCGCCATGCTCTAACTCAATTCATAAGAAAGGTCAAAATGGCGCTGATATTCCTTTAACGCGAAGCGGTCCGTCATACCGGCGATGTAATCACCGATGGCGACTGCCCGCGCCGCCTCGCCGCATCCGGGTTGCAGCCAGCCTCCCGGCAGCAGGTGCGGCGCGTTCATATAAAGCTCGAACAATTTGCGCACCACGTGATCGGCGCGGGCCCGTACCTGCATCACGCGCTCATGGCGGTACATGCGCGGATAGAGAAAGCCCTTGATGTCCCTGTCCGCCTGAACGAAACCGGGCGAAAAGGCCACCAACGCATTGGGGGCAGCCCTCACCGCAGCAACATCGGCCGGCGCCAAGGCGGCGATGCGCCGTGCGCTTTCGCCCAATGCATCCTCGACAAAGCGGGTGATCAACCGCCGGCCCAATTCGTGGATGGTGCGCGCCGTGCCGAGGCTGGGGTGCAGACGGGCAATTTCGTCAAGCAGGCTGCTGACCAGCGGCAGCACGCGCAGATCGGCGAGCGTGAACAGCCCCGCGCGCAGCCCGTCGTCGATATCATGCGTATTGTAGGCGATATCATCGGCCAGCGCCGCGCATTGCGCCTCAAGACTGGCGTATGAGGCCAGATCGAGCGGGAATATCAGCTCGAAATCAAGAATTGGCTTCGGGATCGCCTTGTGCGGCGGTCGGGGTCTGCCCTCGCCATCAAGCAGGGGGCCATTATGTTTGACAAGGCCTTCCAGCGTTTCCCATGTCAGGTTGAGGCCATTAAAATCTGCATAGCGATGCTCAAGATCGGTGACGATGCGCAGCGCATGGGCATTGTGATCAAAGCCGCCATACTGACTGAGGCAGGCCGAAAGCGCGTCCTCGCCCGTATGGCCGAACGGCGTGTGGCCAAGATCATGCGCCAACGCCAGCGCCTCGGCGAGATCGTCGTCGAGCGCAAGGCCGCGTGCCAGCGCCCGCGCGATCTGCGAAACCTCGATGGAATGCGTCAGGCGCGTGCGATAGTGATCGCCCTCGTTCTGCACGAAGACCTGAGTCTTGTAGGCAAGGCGGCGAAAGGCCGTCGAGTGGATGATACGGTCGCAGTCGCGGCGAAAATCGCTGCGGGTCGGCGAGGCAGGTTCCGGCTTCAGGCGCCCTCTGCTGCCAGCCACATGACAGGCATAGGGCGCAAGCGGCGTGAACTGCGTCATGACCAATATCTCCCGGAAGAACTGAAAGGTCTATACTGGCTTTTGCTTACGTATTGAAGTGCCGCGAACGGACGCTTATGTTGAAACTGTAAGGAGTCTCATCATGTCACTGGCAGCCCACACCCCCGAAGCGCCCGCAGGCGGCCTGCTTCCGGTTTCTCTCAGCGCGCGCGCCGCCAAAAGGATCGGGGCGATTCTGGCGTCCGAGCCGCCGGGCTCCATGTTGCGCATTGCCGTCAACGGCGGCGGCTGCTCCGGTTTTCAATATGCGTTTGAGATCACGCAGGACAGGCAGGACGACGATCTGGTTATCGTGCGCGACGCCGCCACGGTTCTCATCGATACGGTTTCGCTGGAATATCTTAAAGGTTCGGAAGTCGATTTTGTCGATGATCTGATCGGGCAATCATTCAAGATAAATAATCCCAACGCCGTGGCATCCTGCGGCTGTGGAACAAGTTTTTCAATCTAGCGGGGGCAGGTCCACATGGAGGCGCTTTTCATCGGTCAGACCTATATCGACGTCACGCTGATCAGTGACACTATTCCAACTGGCGATGAAAAACTTGTGGCGAAGGACTATGCCGTCTCCTTCGGCGGAAATGCCGTCACCGCCGCCTTTGCCTGCGCCAAGCTGGGGCATGTGCCCGATCTCATCGCCTCTGTCGCCGATGACTGGCTCGGCCGCATGTTTCTCGATATGGCGGCGCGTTACGGCATCAGTGTGCATCCGCGCAAGGTCAGGCGCTCGTCGCTGTCGTTCATCATCCCGAAGGAAGGCCGCCGCGCGATCCTGCGCGCCCGCGACGACAATTACCTGCATCCGTTTCCGCTGCTGAACCTGGGCGAGTGCCGCGCCCTGCATCTGGACGGCCACCAGTCCGACGCGGCGCTGTTTTACGCGAAGACCTGCCGCGAAAAGAACATCCTGACCTCGCTGGACGGCGGCGGCCTGCGCTCGAACACGCATGAGTTGCTCGAATATATCGACATTGCCATAGTGGCGGAGCGCCTTTGCGAACAGATGGAACTCACTGAAGAGGCCATGCTCAATTATCTGAAAAGCCGCGGCTGCCGCATCGGCGGCATCACGCAAGGCGAGCGCGGCATGATCTGGTATGACGAATCGGGCAAAGTGCAGCATTTGCCGGCTCTGGCGGTGCCGCCGGCGCGTATCATCGATACGTCCGGCGCGGGGGATGTCTTCCACGGCGCCTATATTGCCTCTTATCTTGCCCATCCCGACGCACCCTGGGAAAAGCATTTCACCTATGCGCGCGCCGCTTCCAGCCACAAGATCCAGCATCTGGGCAACGAAGCGGGCCTGCCCTCGCCCGCGCAGATCGAAGCCGCGCTCCAAGAATTTTCTCCCACTGCAGGATAGATCCATGACCCGAACCCGCCTACTGACCTGTGCCGCCCTGCTCTGCGGGGTGGCGACAGGTGCACTGATATCGGCGCAGGCCTATGAAAACGGCAGGCTTTCGTCGGCGCTGCGCAAGTCCGGCGTCAGTTTCGCGCGGGTCTCTACCAATCTCCTGACCGGCAAAGTGGCCATCGAGGGGGCGCAGTTCAACGGTCCGGCGGGCGATCTTCACGTCGGCCGGATCGATATGCATCGCGCGCCGCTGGCGCTCATCGGCGAGGCTCAGGCCGGTGCGGGCGATGAGATCCGGTTCAAGGATATTTCCAGCCATTTCGGCCCCTATCAGATCGACGTGCCGCTGCTCGTCGTGACAGGCAGCAACCTTACTCAGGACAAGCTGGAAACTCTGCTCGATTCGAACGGCAGCGAAACACCGGCGCAACGCATTGCAAAATTCGACGCACAATCGATCAGCGCGGACGATATGAATGTGACTTCGGTCGTCAACGGCCATGCCACGGCGACAAGCTACACCAATGTGAAGGCCGGGCCGATCAGCGGCGGCAAGCTCGCCACTCTGACAATCGACAGTTCGGAAACATCGACGCATGGCGACAAAGCCCCGGACATATCAACGACAACAGGAACTATATCGGGCAGCAACATCAATCTGGGTAATATCGTCCGGCTGGTGACAGAGACCAGCACCGGCGACGAGCCGCTGGCGCCGCTGGCGGAATCCCTTTCCGCAAAATCCATAGAATTCAACTCGATCGACCAGAAAGGCGAAGGCTTCAGCGTCAAGATCAGCCAGGCCGGCTATACGGATCTCAAAGCCCGCCCGCTGAAAACGCCATGGTCGGATCTGTTCAAGGGATCAACAGACAGCAAGATCGCGCCCGACCTGCCCCGACCGCGGCAAGTATCGGCGAATCTGAAGGCGGCAGCAGATGTGTTCATGGCCATATCGGGCAAGCTCGAGGCGAAGGATACAGAATTCGCTTCGCAGAACGACAAGAATGACAAGAATGGTCCGCGCGGCAAGCTCGCATCACTCAATATTGAGTTCGGCAGGGGCGGAATTCCGGTGCTGGACATGCAGGGTCTTGCGGTGAATGCCAGCGACGGGCATTTTCTCATCGACCATATCGGCCTGCGGGATTTGATGATCAGCCCGTCTCTTGCGGCGATGGCAAGCCTTGCCGAGGCCGATGTCAAGGACTTCGATCCGCGCGCCAACCTACCGACCATCGGCCTGTTCGGCATCGATAAAGTGGATATCGACATTCCCGACCCGACCGATCCGCTGTCCACCCGCACCAAACTGCGGCTGGACAAATTCGAGACCCGCCTTGCCAATTACATCAACGCAATACCGGGCAGCATCGCCACAACCATTGATCATCTGGTCATGGATGTGCCGAAGAACAGCCCGGACCACAACCTGCAGCGCCTCAGCGAATTCGGCATCGAACAGCTTGACCTTTCGGCGCGGCTGGACGTCGCCTATTCAGAGCCGGAGCAGCAGATCAATCTGAAAACGCTGTCCGTGAGCGGCGCCAAGCTGGGGCAGATCACCGTCAGCGGCACGATCGGCAATGCCACGAAAGACCTGTTCAGCACCAATCGCAGCCTAGCCACGGCCGCAGGACTGGGTGTGGTGGTCAAATCCATGGATGTCAGGCTGGAAAATGCAGGGCTGCTGGACAAGATCATCGCCGTGGAGGCCAAGGCGCAGGAACAGAGCGTCGATGAGTTCAAGCAGGGCCTCATCGGCATGACTGCCATCGGCATACCCGCATTGCTTGGCGGCAATGGCGCAACCGGCAAAGCCATTGCCAATGCCGTAAGCAAATTCATCGCCGATCCGCGGAACCTTCACATCAGCGCGCAATCGCGGGACGGCATCGGCGCTGGCGACATGGGCCTGATCCACTCCCCTGCCGACCTGCTCAACAAAGTCGAGATCAAGGCCACCGCCAACGAATAAACCAGCTAGCGCGCGCCCGTTCCATAGGCATCGGACATCTGCGCAATGGCCTCCAGCTTGGCGTTAAACAGGCTCCAGTCGTCCTGCGCGGTGATCGGCGCCCATATGGCTTCGACCTCATCGATGAGCATGGTGCAGGGCAAAGCACCAGCGAAATAGGCATGGTCAAGCCGGGCGTCCGGCGCGGGCCTGTATTGCGCCAGCAATTCGCGCAGCGGCGCGAACAGCGGCCCAGAATAAAGTCCGGCAGACGGGCTACCGCGCCAATGCGCGGCGCGGGCAAGGCCGCCATAAAGATCGAAGAACGTTTGCTCGAACCCGGCATGGCTCTCCAGCAGAAAGGCAAAAAGCCGGCGCGCCAGTTCCTCATCGTGCGGCCCCGGCGCGAGACCCAGCCGGCGCAGGATGTTTCGCGCGAAGGAAGGCTGCAAAGCCTCTGTGTACGCATCCAACGCGCCCGTCAAAGCCTCGACTGAGGCAAAATCAACAAAACATTCGGCAAGGCGCGCCAGATTCCAGCCGACGGCGCTGGGCTGGCGCCCGAAAGCATACAGGCCGGAATGATCGAAATAGGCTGCGGTAAAGCCCGGCGCGTAAATCGGCACAAAGCGCCACGGTCCATAGTCAAAGCTCTCGCCGGTGATGTTGATGTTATCGCTGTTGAGCACGCCATGGACGAAACCCGCCGCCATCCATTGCGCAACCAGTTCTGCAAGGTTGCCGCCCACCTGCCGGATGAATGCCAGAATGCGCTTTTCGAGATCGTCCTGCGCCAGATGCGGCATGTAATGGGCGATGCAATGATCCAGCAGCCGGATTATGTCCTCTCCCTGCCGCAAGGCCGCGAGTCTCTGGAAAGTGCCGATGCGGATGTGAGAATGAGACAGGCGCACCAGCACGCTCGCACGCGTCGGAGAGGGTTCGTCGCCGCGCTGCAGCGCCTCGCCTGTCTCGATCAGGCTGAAGCTTTTCGACGTGTATACGCCAAGGGCCTCCAGCATGGCTGTGGCCAGCACTTCGCGCACTCCGCCCTTGAGGGTGAGGCGGCCATCGCCGCCCCGCGACCAGGGCGTGGTGCCGGAACCCTTGGTGCCCAGATCGAGCAGACGGCCATCTTTAAGATCCCGCAGCTGCGCATAGAGAAAGCCGCGTCCATCGCCGAGATCAGGGTTATATTGCTGGAACTGGTGCCCATGATAGCGCAGGGCCAGAGGTTGCTCAAAACTGCCGGGCAAGGGCTCAAACCGTCCGAAACGGGAGATCCACCCGGCCTCGCTCAGCCCGCCAAGGCCGACGCGCTCCGCCCATGCCTGATTGCGAAAGCGCAGGATCGTCTGCGGAAATTGCGCCGGCTGCACCGGACCAAAGAACTGACCGCCGAGGCTGGCATGTATCGTTTCCGGCTTATGGGTCAATGCGGTTTCTCCTGCGCCGTTCAAGGGTCCTGTTTTCAACAACTGGTTGCTTAACCCGGAAATTCAATTCATGTAATTCAATAAACCTGTCCGGTGCAAAGGTCTGGAACCGTCAATGAAAAATCTTGCCATCACCATGGGCGATCCGGCAGGGATCGGCCCGGAAATCGTCGCCAGATTCTTTGCCCTGCGCCCCGGCGCAAGGGCCATCGTCATTGGAGATGCTCCGCGCATGGAAAAGGCCATCGGCCTTCTCAACCTGAGCCTTGATGTGCGCCGCATCGAATCAGTTGCTCAGGCCCGCTGCCTTGCCGGCGCGATTGATGTGATGCAGACCGGCTCTATCCCCGCCGACCTGCCATTCGGACAAATTGACGCGAAGGCCGGCCGCGCCTCCTTTGATTATGTGATGCGCGCGATCGGTCTTGCCAAGGCCGGAGAGATATCGGGCATTGTCACCGCGCCCATCGCCAAGGAAGCTATGAAGGAAGCGGGTCTGCCCTATCCCGGCCATACCGAGATTCTCGCTGAACATTCCTGCACAAACGATTTCGCCATGATGCTGGCCAATGACGAATTGCGGGTCATACTTGTCACAATTCACGTATCGCTGCGGCGGGCCATCGACATGATAACCAGAGATCGCGTTCTGGCCACGATCCGCCTCGCCGCGCAGGCCTGCCGCGCCTATGGCATTGCCCGGCCCCGCATCGCTGTCGCGGGGCTGAACCCTCATGCCGGTGAAGGCGGCATGTTCGGCCGCGAGGATCTGGATGAAATTGCGCCTGCTGTGGCGGCTGCGCGCGGCGAAGGACTCGACGCCTCTGGCCCTTGGCCGGGCGATACGATCTTCATGCGGGCACGGCGGGGCGAGTTTGACATCGTCGTGGCGCAATACCACGATCAGGGCCTTATTCCGGTGAAATATCTGGGGATCGAGCAGGGCGTGAATGTCACGGTTGGCCTGCCCTTCGTGCGCACGTCCGTGGATCATGGCACGGCATTCGACATTGCCGGCACCGGCAAAGCCGACGCGCATTCCCTGATCTATGCGTTTGATCAGGCCATAAAGCTGGTCGCAGCGCGAGAGAACTCTACACTGCGACCGTAGCAATAATCGTCATGCTGCAGCTTCCCGCACCTTGGCGATGCGACGTGCATTTTTTGCGAGCAACCGGTCTTCGACAGCGCGCGCCGCATCGGCGGCAAGAGCCGGAATATCGGCAGTGCTCAGGTGCAGATCGAACAGATCACGCTCGGAATAGAGCGACAATTCGTCGATGATGCGGTTATATTCGGCCCGTGCGGCCAGCTTGCGTTCAATGTAGCTGTAAAGTGCGACAAAGATCATTTTCATCTCCGTAGTTGGTTCGATAGATCGAACTTCATTCCTTCGGAAACGTTTCCTCGTCCTATCCCTACAAACAAACTACACTATGCTGCAGTGCACAAAAGTGCTAATTGCACAATTGAGGCATGCAAATTTTGCATTACTCCGAGAACGACATCAGGCTGGCCTGCTCGTTTGTTGGCCGATTCTGCCCATAAGCAAAAGCCGCAAACTGCTTTTCGTTGCCAAAAAAGGCGTTTCTGTCAACCTTGCCATTTATTCCGGGAATATGAGCATCTGATTGGAACTGCCAGAACGCCCACTGACGGTCGCGGTATTTGACGGTAGGATAATATTTGGTGCTACGCACCCACATGGCGTAATTGGTGAAATACGGCCCGTCGAGAAGACCCTGATGGAAATCCACCGTCGAATAAATAATGGGCCGCTTGTGGTAATAGGCCTGCATCATGTCGAGCATTTCCTGCATCTCACGATGCACGGCCTGCTTGGTCAGAACGCGCGGGCAGGTTTTTGATCCGGGCGTGAGTTCGACATCCAGCACGGGCGGCAAGGCATCCTCCTCCACCGGAACATGCGCCTTGAACCAATCCATCTGTTCCTTCGGCGTACGACACCAATAGACAAAATGGTACGCGCCATGCGGAATGCCGGCGGCTTTCGCGCCAGCCCAGTTCTGTGCGAATTTCTCGTCGGCATTGTCGCCGCCTTCGGTCGCTCTGATCCAGACAAAGCGCACGCCGCTTGATTTCACCTTGTTCCAGTCAATATCACCCTGATATTTGGAGACATCGATACCATGGATCGGGAAATCCGTCGGAGACGGATAGGATTCCTCAGCCATCGTCGAACAGCCCGAAAGGCCGAGAGGCACGGCAACGCCAAAGCAGATTTTCAGAAGGGAGCGGATACGCGCGTACATGCAGACCAACACAGGTTCAGTTATTACCTTAAAATAAAAATAAGCTGGTAATAAACCGTTAATAACACAAGCCGCACTTGCCTTCCGGCCTGAAATTTTAAAAAGCCTTAACCGATGATCAAATCTCTCGCTGCGCTGATCGCTCTTTGCATGACGACCCCGGCCCTCGCCTGCAACGCAGGCGCACCGGCGCTCGGCACCGAGAGAACCCTTGCCGTCGGTGCGCCGGACGGGCTCAGCATCGGGCTGAAAACATACGCGCAAACCCTTGATCTTGCAAATAAAGAAGTTGTACTTACCTTCGATGACGGACCCTGGCCCGGCACGACCCCGGCCATCCTCGATGCGCTCAAGGCCGAATGCGTGCAGGCGACATTCTTCGTTATCGGGCGCAATGCTGCCGCCCATCCCGATCTTCTGCGCCGGGAAATAGCCGAAGGTCACTCGGTGGGGCACCATTCCATGACCCATCCCGGTGCGACATTGCGCCGCCTGCCGCCTGCGCGCGCCGAAGCGGAAATAGAACTGGGATTTGCCGCCGATGACCGCGCCGCCTATGGCAGCTACGACGGCGCGCCGAAAATACCTTTCTTCCGGTTTCCGGGATTTGCCGACACGCCGGAACTCAACCAATGGCTTGCATCCCGCCATATCGCCAATATTGCCGCCGATTTCTGGGCGTCGGACTGGGTAAAGCGCCCGCCGCGCGAACAGTTGGCGCTGATCCTGAGCCGTCTGGAGAGAGAAGGCCGGGGAATCATTCTGTTTCATGATACGCGGGCCCAGACGGCGGCGATGCTGCCGCAGTTTCTGCGCGCGCTCAAGGCTGGCGGATATCACATTGTGCATCTTGTGCCCGGAAGCCAGCCTCCGCCGCTGCGCAGCGCCCCGCCCGGCTGGCATTCGGAAACGGAACAAACGATCGACCGGCTTTTCGGGAAACAGAAGCCCGATTAACAAAAAAGCCCCCTTTCGGGAGCTTCTTTTTGGTGCGGCCGAGAGGACTCGAACCTCCACTCCGTTTCCAGAACTACCACCTCAAGGTAGCGCGTCTACCAGTTCCGCCACGGCCGCTAACGACGAACAATCAATTTGTCCGTTGCTGTGCGGCTCACTTAACAAATCGAATCCAACATGACAAGGGCAAGACGCGTGACAAACTGAAGAAAAAATGTTTTCCATCACAACATGCTGAGATCAGAGCTCGCCACCTCATTTTTGCCTGAAGCAGGATCGCCTCCGGTGCTCTGGCGCGTATCGCCGGGCTTGACGCCCTATCCCGAGGCGCTGGCCGAAATGGAGGCCCTGAGTTCGGCGATTGCCGCGGGCGACGCACCTGAAACCGTGTGGCTGGTGGAACATCCGCCGCTCTACACAGCCGGGACAAGCGCCAGACCTTCCGACCTGCGCAATCCGCATTTTCCGGTTTTCGATGCCGGCCGTGGCGGGCAATATACATATCACGGGCCCGGACAACGCGTCGCCTATGTCATGCTGGACCTCAACCGCCGCAGGCGCGATGTGCGCGCCTATGTCGCCGCGCTGGAAGCTTGGGTCATCGGGACATTAGCCCGCATGAATATCCGCGGTGAACGGCGCGAGGATCGTGTGGGCGTATGGGTGCAGCGACCGGACAAGCCACGGGCGCTCAACGGCGCGGCAGCAGAAGACAAGATCGCCGCCATCGGCATCAGACTGCGCCGCTGGGTGAGTTTCCACGGCATTTCACTGAATGTGGAACCCGATCTGAACCATTTTTCCGGCATAGTTCCCTGCGGTATCGCCGAGTCGCATCTGGGAGTCACCAGCCTCGTCGACCTCGGCCTGCCGGTAAGCATGTCGGATGTCGACGCGGAGCTCAGGGCTGCCTTCGAGGCTGTTTTCGGAGGCACAAGTGAAATCCCCGTCACGCCCTCTGGCGGGGACGCGACGCGGCCCTGAGGCGGGACGTCCTCGGGGCGCCATCCGCCGAAAGATGAAGCCGGGGACCGCGCGCCCGTGAACGCATCGCCATGTGAAGGCGCACGGCGGCTATCCAAAGGCGGTTGACAATTTCCAGCAGCAAAATGGCGGCAAAGGGCGGCACCACGATCAGCACGAGAATAATACTGATATCCTGCCATTGAAAACTGCCGTACCGCAAAACATAAAAATAGCAGGCCAGAATCATACTGGTCAGCGACGGCCAGATGTTGAGCAAGGCGGCAGAACCACTGCGCGCCCTGACCATATAAATGACGAAGCTGAAAATCGTTGCATAGATCAGAGCAAATAAAATAAAAAAAAGCCTATCGAAATTTGTGAATTCGAAAAATCCAAGATTTACAATGATCTGATAAGCAGAAGGCAGGCCATCAAAGCGCAAATAAGCTCCGATCACCATCCACATATTCACGATTGATAGAAATATAATACCAGGTTTCTGCTGCATTAGCCTTATCTCCTGGAATTATATTTAGACTTTAACTCCTGAATATTGGTTAAAACTACTGTTGAATTTGTAATTAAGCCAGCGGATCGGTCAAATTGGCCGCGCGCAGCGCATCGGAATGGTACTGCCGCAGGCCCATGACAAACAATACGGCTGCGGTGGTTATGCACAGAATGGCCGGTCCTATGAACCAGCCAAGATAGGCCAGCGCGAAAAAGAACGCCCGCTGGCCCCGGTTGAAATGCCGTCCGGCGACAATATTCATATAACAGGCGCGCAGGGCCATTTCATCGCGCGCACGCTTATCTGGCGTATCCGCAGGCGGCGTTGCGCCGATCAGAATCGCGGCGTAATTGAACAGCCGGTAGGACCATGAGAACTTGAAAAATGCATAGCCGAAAATGATCATCAGACCGGCGGACTTAATTTCCCAGAGTGCGCGCGTGGTTGAAAGCCCGAACGGAAGATCGCGAAACACCTGCAGCACATCATCGGTGGCGCGCAGAAGAGTTGCCGCACCGCCAATGGCCAGCAATGAGGTGGATGCGAAAAAAGCCGTGCCGCTTTGCAGTGTTCCCATGATCTGCGTATCAACTATACGCACTTCGCGTTCGCGCATGTTCTCCATCCAGATCAGGCGGTATTTGCTCATGACATGGTTGAGGCTCACATGCCGGCGCGGCGAGACATCGAGCATGTAATTGTAAAGCAGCCAGGCGAGAACAAAAAAAAGCAGAGCTGCTGCATCGAAATAAGAAAATTCCTGAAACACGCGCAACTCCGTCAATTCAGGCCGCAGGCGAATTAATCACAGGCCGGAACCATCTCACAGGTTGACGCGACGGCCAGCGCTTCGCAAATTAGCATAAACCGGGGAGCGCGCCATGACTCAAAAAATTACGACGGGATACCGCACATTGCTGGAGCGGGCCAAACAGGTGGTTCACTCCATCCCGGCGAGCGAGGCGGTCGCGGCATTGGACCGAAAGGACGTTGTGTTCGTCGATCTGCGCGACGTGCGCGAATTACAGCGCGACGGCTCGATTCCCGGCGCCTTCCACTGCCCGCGCGGCATGCTGGAATTCTGGATCGACCCGGAAAGCCCTTACCACAAGATCGTTTTTGCGCAGGACAAGCAATTCATTTTCTTCTGCGCCAGCGGCTGGCGGTCGGTGCTCGCAGCAGAACTGGCGCAGAGCATGGGGCTGAAGCCTGTCGCCGATATAGCTGGCGGATTCAAGGCCTGGAAAGAAGCCGGCGGCCCGGTACAAACCGAAAAGAAGGATCAAGCATGACCCCGTTCAAACTGGTTATTGGCAGCAAAGCCTATTCGTCCTGGTCGCTGCGGCCATGGATATTGCTGGCAACGTTCAAGATTCCGTTCGAAGAAATCGTCATCCCGCTGCGCGTCGAAAACAGCAAGGCGAATATCCTGAAATTTTCGCCCTCCGGCAAAGTACCGGCGCTTATCGACGGCAAGATCACCATATGGGAATCAATCGCCATATTCGAATATATTGCAGAATCCTACCCGACAAAGGCAATCTGGCCTCGCGCCAAAGCCGCAAGGGCCCATGCCCGTGCCATTTGCGCCGAAATGCATGCAGGGTTCCAGAACCTGCGCAGCCATTGCCCGACCAATTTCCGCCGGGCGGTGGCAAAGCGTGAACTGACCCCGGACGCCGCCGCCGATGTGGCCCGTATCGAGGCCATCTGGGCAGAAGCGCGCCGTCAGTACGGAAAGGCGGGACCATTTCTCTATGGCAAGTTCTCGGCGGCGGACGCGATGTTCGCGCCTGTGGTGAACCGGTTTCACATTTACGACGTGCCGGTTTCGCCGGAAACGCGCGCCTATATGAATGCCATCATGGCCCTGCCCGCCTGGCAGGCCTGGCTGCATGATGGCAAGGACGAACCGCGCATCGAGGCTTTTGAAATCTAGCCTTATGCCTCTGCAGGCAAACAGCGCAGGCGGCCTTGTTCCGCCTGCGTAACACATGCCCCGCGTTCTTCGACGTGCTCAGGACGAAGGGTGGGCCAAGGCAAAAGTCCCGACCGGGCGGCGCGGCGCTTAGCCCCGGCCGACGAAAGGCATTTTGGTGGCCATGACTGTCATGAACTGGACATTGGCCTCCAGCGGCAAGCTCGCCATGTAGAGCACAGCGCGCGAGACATGGGATATATCCATCACCGGCTCGATGGCAATGGAGCCATTGGCTTGCGGCACGCCGTGTTTCATCACGCCGCCCATGTTGGTATCGGCATTGCCGATATCGATCTGGCCGACCGCGATATCGTATTTGCGTCCGTCGAGCGAGGCTGTCTTGGTAAGACCTGTCACGCCGTGCTTGGTTGACGTATAGGGCGCGGAATTGGGCCTCGGCGCGGTGGCTGAGATCGAGCCGTTGTTGATGATGCGCCCCCCGCGCGGATTCTGATCTTTCATGATGCGGAAAGCTCCTTGAAGGCACAAGAACATACCCGTCAGATTGATGTCGACAACATTTTTCCATTGCTCGAACGTCAGATCTTCCAGCGGTACGCCGGGTGCATTGACCCCTGCATTGTTGAAAAGCAAATCGAGGCGACCAAACCGGGATTTGATCGTGGCAAACAAGGCATCGACAGATTTAGGATCGCTGACATCGGTCGGAACAGGAACAAGTTCCACGCCAGAAGGGCCCTCAGCTGCGACTTTCTGCAGGGCATCAAGCCGCCGCCCCACAAGAACGACGTCATAACCCTCCTGCGCCAGCGCAAGCGCGACGCCGCGCCCTATTCCGGTTCCGGCGCCAGTGACCAATGCAATTTTTTTCATAGGCATTTCATCCCAGTCAATAAACAATGCCCCAACCTAACCCCGTTCAAAGCCGCAGGCCAAGACCGGAATGCGCGGACTGGCAAAATATTATTGTTTTTTGATAGCTACAAACCGGCAATCAGCCGGGCGCACGACGCCATACGCCCGGACATATAAACATCCCGTGTCGCCACAGCGCCTCAGGCGGGTTCGGGTTTCTTCGTCTGCATGAGACCAGCAATTCCGAAGCCGCTGGCGATGAACCATAAAATCGGCCCGGACACAGTTGCAAGATTCAAGGCAATGATCCCCGGCGTAACCAGAAGAAACAAAAATGCCAGATCGCCCAGACCAATAATGAAAAGACCGATCAACAGCGCCGATACAGAAGAATATCGCCACAGCAGCCAGGCCACAGCCACACCGAGAAAGCCGTATCCCGCCACATCAATACAGAAATTGAGCAGCAGGTTTTGCTGGGCATGGATGGTTGCCGGATCGGTCGGCAACTGGAGTTGGTCGAAAGGCATGTTGCTGCCCCCGGTCAGCAGGTGCCATTGTCCGGTCAACCCGCCGTTAATATATTGGTTCAGCCCTTCAAAGCCGACCCATATGTGCAGAACACCCCAGAGGAAAAAGGCCAGCGCTCCAATATTGATGTATAAGTTATTTCCGTTTTTCATTAAATATCCAATCACATTACTTATAGTTGAGGATATTTATATTTATATCGTCTATTATAATTCACAACTAAATTTATATTTTTAATATATGCAAATTTATAATTTTAAACTCAAAACGCAGGCGTATTGCGACAGGCTGCCATTGATCGGCGCGCCTATTCAGTAGCGATGCAGGTTCAGAATGCAAAATTATCTTTCGTTCGGCCAAACAGCGCCGGGATCATGTGCGATCAAACGGTGTGGCGAACCGCGTGGTGACCTTTGGCCGGGGCTGTTCCGCCAATGACCTTGGCAGAGGAACATCGAATATCAGATGAAGATTGGCGAGATAGGCTGGAGGCAAATTCAGATCATGTGCGGCCGTCAAAACTTCCTGCGCATATTCCGCGCCCGCGCGTCCGCCTGATTTTCCCAGCCCAACATAGGCGATGGCCTGCGTTGAACCGCCGGAAGCACGGATAACCGGTTGCGTCACCTTGCGATAAAGCGGGCCTTCATAACGATCCAGCGCAGGCATGTCCGCCAGCGCAAGATCCCAGAGCAAGCCATGAACGCTTGCGTTGGGTGCGCGCTCAATGGAGGCGTATCCTGTCTCCAACACCACAAGAGTGTGGCGCATGAGACGCGCAAGCCCCAAAGGCTTGGAGCGCGGGCAGCGCAGGCGCATCGCCGCGACGCTCATATTGGAGCCATAGGCAAAATAAAGCGGCATAGGCAACACCGTCCATTCAGTCCTGCGCCCCGGATTAAAGTGCGGGACATTCCTTCAATTCAGGGGGCGCCGGAGCAGCTGAGTCCGGCCCGACTCAGGCGAATTCGATAATAACAGCGTCCACGGCAAGCGAATCGCCCTGCCTCGCGTTGATCTTCTTAATGAGAACATCGCGCTCGGCGAGAAGCACGTTTTCCATCTTCATGGCTTCCACCACGCAAAGCGGTTCGCCGGCCTTCACCTCCTGCCCGGCAGTGACATAAATTGCCTTCACGAGGCCCGGCATGGGGCAGAGCAACACTCTCGACGTATCCGCCGCCAGCTTTTCCGGCATGAGGCGGGCAAGCTCAGCCTCCCGGCGAGTGTAGATATGCGCATCGACGCTTACGCCCGCATGAGACAGGCCGAAGCCATTCTGAATCGGCCGGATCTGCACGGCGACAGGCACGCCATCGACAAGGCCGTGCCAGACGGGCTCTCCGGGCGTCCAACATGGCGTCAAGCGATGACGATGTCCGCTGGCAAAGGCGACAATGAAATCCTCTCCGGCCACCTCAATGGCAAGATCAAACGCCTGATCCTTGAGCACCACCGTGCGCTCTGCCTGAAAAATAACTTGCGTTTGCGCGCGCATCTGTCCGGTGATCTTGCGCTTGCGCAGATTGAAGACATGATCCACAGCCGCAGCGACCGCGGCCAGCCGATGCGCCACTTCGCCCTCGGCGCGCAACGGCGAAAAGCCATCGGGATATTCCTCGCGGATGAAGCCTGTCGACAGGCGACCCGCCTTCCAGCGCTCGTGCTGCATCAGGCTGGAGAGAAACGGAATATTATGGCGTATGCCGTCGATGACAAATGCATCGAGTGCACGTGCCTGCGCCTCTATCGCCTCAAGACGCGTCGGCGCATGGGTGACGAGCTTGGCGATCATCGGATCGTAATAGATAGAAATTTCACCGCCTTCAAAAACACCGGTGTCGTTGCGCACGGTTATGCCACCTTCAACGCCTTCCTGCGGCGGGCGGTATCTGACAAGGCGGCCCGTGGAGGGCAGAAACGAACGTGTCGGATCTTCCGCATAGACGCGGCTCTCGACAGCCCAGCCGCGCAGCTTCACGTCATCCTGCGTGAAGGACAACTTATCGCCGTAGGCGACACGGATCATCTGCTCCACCAGATCAATGCCGGTAATGAGCTCCGTTACCGGATGCTCAACCTGCAGACGGGTGTTCATTTCGAGAAAAAAGAAGCTCTTGTCCTGCCCGGCGACAAACTCCACCGTGCCTGCCGAATCATAATTGACCGCCTTGGCCAGCGCCACGGCCTGCTCACCCATCTTGCGGCGGGTTTCGGCATCGAGCAGAGGCGATGGCGCTTCTTCGATCACCTTCTGATTGCGCCGCTGGATCGAGCATTCGCGCTCGCCGAGATAAACCACATTGCCGTGTTTGTCGCCGATGAGCTGAATTTCGATATGGCGCGGATCGACGATGAATTTTTCAATGAATACGCGGTCATCGCCAAAGGAGGATTTCGCCTCGGATTTGGCGCGCGCGAAGCCCTCGGCCACTTCTGCGCGGGAATAGGCAATGCGCATGCCCTTGCCGCCACCGCCGGCCGACGCCTTGATCATCACGGGATATCCGATCTCATCGGCTATCGTGACGGCATGGTCGGCATTTTCAATCACGCCGAGATAACCGGGAACCGTGGAGACCTTGGCGGCATTGGCGAATTTCTTCGATTCGATCTTATCGCCCATGGCCGCGATCGCATGCGGGTTGGGGCCGATGAAGATGATGTTATTGTCCTTCAACGCCTGTGCGAAGGCCTCGCGCTCCGAAAGAAAGCCATAACCGGGATGAACCGCTTCTGCGCCCGTCTGCTTGCAGGCCGCAATGATTTTCTCGATGACAAGATAAGATTCCGACGCGGGGGCCGGGCCGATATGCACAGCCTCGTCCGCCATCTCCACGTGCAGCGCATCCTTGTCCGCATCGGAATAGACGGCAACAGTGCTGATCCCCATCTTGCGCGCCGTCTTTATGACCCGGCAGGCAATCTCGCCACGGTTTGCGATCAAAATTTTCTTGAACATAGGCACCCCGATCATGACAGCTTGCCAATGCTTTTAAGACACCGGCGCGCCCGCGTCTACTTGAGCGAAAGACGAAGATGCGGGGGTATGAGCCGTGGATGGCCGGATCAAGTCCGGCCATGACGCGCTTTAGCGGCAACGTGCAAGACAAGGCTTAGGCGTGGAATCGGTCCGCGTATCAATTCACAGCGCTGAGGCGAAACAGCCGTGAGCGTCCCTTCTCCCCGTTTAACGGGGAGAAGGAGTCCCCTCCATCTTGCCCCGTCATTGCGAGGAGGCGCCGCCGACGCGGCAATCCAGATGGATTGCTTCACTTCGCTCGCAATGACGATGCCCTACGCCGCCCCTGCCGCCTGCAATTTCTCGCGCGCTTCATCGACCTCGCGCTGGCGGGTCCAGAGGGCATGATAAATACCGCCCCGCGCCAGCAATTCCTCGTGGGTGCCGCGCTCCGCAATATGGCCGGCATCCAGCACGATGATCTGATCGGCATTGACCACGGTTGAGAGGCGATGTGCGATCACCAGTGTGGTGCGCCCTTTCGAGATACGGTCAAGCGCATCCTGAATCTCGCGTTCGGTGAAGGTGTCGAGCGCCGAAGTGGCTTCATCGAGCACCAGAATCGGCGGTGCTTTAAGAATCGTGCGGGCAATGGCGACACGCTGCTTCTCGCCGCCCGACAATTTCAGCCCGCGCTCGCCGACCTGCGCATTATAGCCATGCGGAATCGAGCGGATGAAATTATCGATCTGCGCCATGCGCGCGGCTTCGTGCACTTCGTCCTCGCTGGCTTCCCAGCGGCCATAGCGGATATTATAGCCTATCGTGTCGTTGAAGAGCACAGTGTCCTGCGGCACCATGCCTATGGCTGCGCGCAGGCTCTTCTGCTGCACGGCAGAGATGTCTTGCCCGTCAATGAGAATCCGCCCGGCCTGCGGCTCGTAAAAACGGAACAGCAGCCGCGAAATTGTTGATTTGCCGGCACCCGACGGGCCGACAATGGCCACAGTCTGGCCTGCCGGCACCTTGAACGAAATACCCTTGAGTATGGAGCGGGCGGGATCATAGGCAAAATGCACATCGTCGAACTCGACATCTCCCGCCCCGACCCGCAGGGCCGGAGCATTCGGATGGTCCTTGATCTCGGGGTTCTGATCGAGAATGGCAAACATAGCCTCAATATCGATCACGGCCTGTTTCACTTCGCGGTAAAGCATGCCCATGAAATTGAGAGGTTGGGAGAGCTGGATCATCATCGCGTTGATCAGCACGACGTCGCCCACCGTATTGCGGCCGGAACGCACGCCCACCACGCACATGGCCATGACAGCGGCCAGACCAAGCGTGAAGACAACGGCCTGCCCGAAATTGAGCACCGCAAGCGAGGTGTAGGTGCGGATGGAGGAGCGTTCGAACTTCTCCATGCTCCGGTCATATCGCGTGGCCTCGCGCTCTTCCGCGCCAAAATATTTGACAGTCTCATAGTTGAGCAGGCTGTCGATGGCCTTAGTGTTGGCGTCGGTGTCGCTCTCGTTCATCGCCTTGCGGATGGAGATGCGCCAGTTGGTGGCAACAGTGGTGTACCAGAGATAGGCGATGATCATCAGCGTGACGATGACAGCATAGCGCCAGTCGAAGGTATAAAACATCACGCCGACGATCATGAGAAATTCAACCAGCGTCGGCACTGCCGTGAGCATGGACATGCGCACGATCGTCTCGATGCCGTTGCGTCCGCGCTCCAGCACGCGGGTGAGGCCGCCGGTCTTGCGCTCCAGATGATAGCGCAGCGAAAGCTGGTGCATGTGCACGAACACTTCAGCCGCCAGACGGCGCACCGCATTCATGGCCACAGCAGCAAAGAGCGCGTCGCGCCCCTGCGTGAACAGCGCCATAAGAATGCGCAATGCCGCGTAAATCAGAGTGAGTGCAATGGCGCCGGACAGAAATTGCGGCAGAGGAATCGACCTGATGCCATGGTCGCCGACAATGGCGTCGGTCGCCCATTTGAAGGAATAAGGCACGGCCATGGTGACAACCTTGCCCATCAGGAGCAAGACCGTCGCCCAGACCACGCGCATCTTCAGGTCGGCGCGGTCATGCGGCCAGATGTAGGGCCAGAGATTGCGAACGGTTTCAGTCAGTGAACCTTTGGCCTGCACGCGAGGCTTTTGCGCCGCTTCGGCAGGAACAGCAGTGGAGAGCGTCATTAAAAAACCTATGGGAGGAACGAGTCTTCTCCCATATAGGCTTTTTTGAGAAAATTGCTACTTGCGCCTCAGGCAGCCTTGCCCAGATGGGCGGCCAAAGCCTCGTGGACGCCCGGCCAGCCGCGCGCAATGCGTCCGCGGACCGCAGCCACAAACCAGTTCGGCACGCGATCGGCCTCGGCGACAATGTTCACCAGAACGGCAAGGGCAGAGACGTTCGCCGAAAGATCGGCCTTCTCCAGCAGCCAGTTGGCCATATCATCCAGCAAAATGCCTGTCGGCCGGGACTGCCAGACGGCATAATCCGTTACGGCTTCGACGAGAAAGGCGGTCCATTCCGGGCACTTTTCCGCAATGCTTGCGTCCATGCAAAACAGCAATTCCATTTCGCCGCGCCCCAGCGGTGCAGCGCCATTCAGAGCGCGGGAAAGATCCCGCACCAGCCCGCTCTCCAGCGCCCGGGCTTCAATCCCCTGCTGCAAAGCTGCAAGCAAATGCTGGCGCATATCGCTCACCAAGCTAATTTCACTATGATTTTCAGATGTTTTCATCGCCAGTTCCTCAATCCCGAAGCCCCTTTTTTTGAGGCTTGCCGATCCTTGAAACGAGAATGCGCCTGTCTGGTTGCCAAGTTATGAATCGGATGACTCGACTTTTATTCAGGGTTAAAGCGGCGCTACCGCTCATCCTTTACAAATGCTAAAACGGATCTTGCTTGCAAAAGCGCAAATCCGCTTTGTAGCGGTGGAACATGCGGCGGCTCTATGCCATTTTCAGCGCAAAGGAGTGCGCCATGTTCAAATCTTCCGGCATTCACCACATCACAGCCATTTGCGGCGATCCGCAGCGCAATCTGGACTTCTACAGGAAAGTGCTGGGCCTGCGTTTTGTCAAAAAAACCGTCAATTTCGACGATCCCGGCACCTATCATTTCTACTATGGCAATGAAACCGGCGCGGCGGGCACCATTCTCACCTTCTTTCCCTGGGCCGGCATCCCGCGCGGCAAGCCCGGCGCGGGCGAGGTGGTGGCCGTCACTTTTGAAATTCCGAAAGGTTCGCTCGCCTTCTGGACGAGGCATCTGTCGCAAAACAATGTGGTTTTTGCCGTGGATACAAATGTGAGCACCCCGACACTCGCCTTTCATGATCCCGACGGCATGGCGCTGGAACTCATCGAGGCAGAAAAGGCTGACGATGAGCTTGGCTGGGGTCTTGACGGCATACCAGCAGAACATGCCATTCGCGGCATTCACGGCGCCACGCTGCTCGTGGCCGAACTGACAAAAACAGCACAGGTTATGCAGGAGGGGCTGGGCTGGCAGGAAGTTTCACGCGCCAGCGCGCATGGCTACACAAGGGTGCGCATGACGGCGGCCAGCGGCGAACGCTTTGGCCAGTTCGTCGATCTGCTGACACACGACGATCCGGAACGCGCGCACAGGGGCGCGGGCTCGGTGCATCACATAGCTTTTCGGGCGGTATCGGACGCAGATCAGGCGGGCATGGCCCAGCAGATGCGCGGCCTGAAGATCAGCACGACGGAACAGAAGGACCGGAATTACTTTCGCTCGATCTATTTCCGTGAACCTTCCGGCGTTCTTTTCGAAATCGCCACCGACGATCCGGGCTTTGCCGTGGACGAACCGATTGCCACATTGGGGCAGGCTTTGAAATTACCTGCCCAATATGAAAAGCACCGTGCGCAGATTGAGGCGGATTTGCCTAAGCTGGTATGAGACATCATGCCGGATTGCCTCGCCCGCTCATCCTGAGGTGCTGTAAGGATGAGCAGGAGAGAAGAAAACGGACGCTCGGATAAACCATCCCTCAGGACGCCGGCACGCTGACCAATCACGATGAAGGGTGCTCCCTAGAGCGGGATGTTATCGTGCTTCTTCCAGGGATTTTCGAGCTTCTTGCCGCGCAGCATGGCCAGCGCGCGGGCAACCCGCTTGCGGGTGCCATGCGGCATGATCACCTCATCGATATAACCGCGCTCGGCCGCCACGAAGGGCGAGAGAAAGCGTTGCTCATATTCGGCCGTCTTCTGGGCGATGGTCTCGGCATCATTGCCGCGGAAGATGATTTCCACAGCGCCCTTTGCGCCCATCACGGCGATCTGGGCCGTCGGCCAGGCATAATTGACATCGCCGCGCAGATGCTTCGAGGCCATCACGTCATAGGCGCCGCCAAACGCCTTGCGGGTGATGATGGTCACTTTCGGTACAGTGGCCTCGGCATAGGCGAACAATAATTTTGCGCCATGCTTGATCAGGCCGCCATATTCCTGCGCCGTGCCGGGCAGGAAGCCGGGCACATCCACCAGCGTGATCAGCGGAATGTTGAAACAATCGCAAAACCGCACGAAACGCGCCGCCTTGCGCGAGGCATCCGAATCCAGCACCCCAGCGAGCACCATCGGCTGATTGGCGACAATGCCCACGGGGCGCCCTTCCATGCGGGCAAAACCAGTGATGATGTTCCGGGCATGAGCTTCCTGAATTTCGAAGAAATCGGCCTCATCGACCATCTTCAAAATCAGTTCCTTCATGTCATAGGGCTTGTTGGGATTATCCGGAATCAATGTGTCGAGCGATTCGTCGATGCGCGCGGCATCGTCGAAGGTCGGCCATTCCGGCAGTTCAGCGGTGTTGCTGGCAGGCAGAAAATCAATCAGGCGGCGCATCTGCAACAGCGCCTCGACATCATTGTCATAGCCCCTGTCGGCGATCGAGGATTTGACCGTATGCACCGAAGCCCCGCCCAGTTCCTCGGCGGTCACGGTTTCATTGGTGACGGTTTTGACGACATCGGGGCCGGTGACGAACATATAGGAGGTGTCGCGCACCATGAAGATGAAATCCGTCATGGCCGGCGAGTAGACATCACCGCCCGCGCAGGGACCCATGATCAGCGAAATCTGCGGAATCACGCCGCTCGCCAGCACATTGCGCTGGAACACCTCGCCATAGCCGCCAAGTGCGGCAACGCCCTCCTGAATGCGCGCGCCGCCCGCATCGAAGAGGCCGATGATCGGCGCGCGGTTCTTGAGCGCCATATCCTGCAATTTGGTGATCTTGGCCGCATGGGTTTCGGAAAGCGAACCGCCAAAAACCGTAAAATCCTTGGCAAAAACATAAACTACGCGGCCATTGACCGTGCCCCAGCCGGTGACGACGCCGTCTCCGGGCACTTTGCTCGCTTCCATGCCGAAATCAACGCAGCGGTGCTGCACGAACATGTCGAATTCTTCAAACGAGCCGTGATCCAGCAGCAATTCGATGCGCTCGCGCGCGGTGAGCTTACCACGCTTATGCTGCGCCTCGATGCGCTTCTCACCCCCGCCCAGACGGGCCTCGCTCCGGCGCTGTTCCAGTTCCTCGAGAATATGTTTCATTATGGCCTCGTTCCAGCGGTTTCATGTTCCATTTAACATGGAAACTCTGCCGCTGGAACTCAGACTCATGGGGAATAGGCCCCGTATCAGAGGGTCAGGGTCTCGCCGGCCTTGGGCAAAAGCAGCTTCGTCTGCGATCCAGCCATTTCAGCAGCAAAATCCGAGGAATCCGGCGCCAGCAGGCCAAAGGTGGCAAAGTGAATCGGCAAGGCCATCTTTGGTTTGAGGTAGCGGTTCAGGGCAATAGCCGCCGATTTCGCGCCCATGGTGAAACGGTCGCCGATCGGGATGAGAACCACATCCGGCGCGTGAAGTTCAGCGATCAGCGCCATATCGGAGAACAATTCCGTGTCGCCCATGTGATAAACAACAGGCGAGCCCTTATGCTTGATGATGACGCCATTCGGATTGCCAAGATAGATGCTCTTGCCGTCCACAACCGTACCGGACGAATGCAGGGCATGGGTGAGCACCACCGAAAACTCGCCGCAGGGAATTTCACCGCCCGTATTACCGGGATTATAATTTTCCGCGCCCTGCCCGGCCAGCCAGGAACAGACCTCATAATTCGAGACCACCTGCGCCCCTGTCGCCTTTGCGATTTCAGCCGCGTCGCCGATGTGATCGTCATGGCCGTGCGTTATGACAATATGTGTAACGCCCTTGGTGACAGCGGCAAAATCACCCTTGAAGCTCGGGTTATGCCTGAGAAATGGGTCGATCAAAATGACCGAGGAACCGAATTCAAGCCGGAATGCCGAATGGCCAAGCCAAGTCAATTTCATGAAAAAATCCTTTCGCGCTTCAAAAACCTGAGCAAGCATTATCTAGGCGGACGGGCCTGTTTGCCAAGCCCATGGCCGAAAAACCAAGGTCATGTTATCACGGCCCATGAGCAATATTCTTGACATTACCGAACTTGCCCCGCGCCTGCCACGCCATGCGCGCCTGATGGGCCTCGATCTTGGCACAAAAACCATCGGCCTCGCCATCAGCGATGTCGAACGGCGCTTCGCCAGTCCGCTGGAGACGATTCGCCGCGCAAAATTCAAGGATGACGCCGCCCGGCTGCTGGCCCATGCACACAAACATGAGATATTCGCCTTTGTCATCGGCCTTCCGCTCAACATGGACGGAACCTCCGGCCCGCGCGTTCAGGCTACCCGCGCCTTCGTGCGCAACATGGACGCGCTCAGCCCCCTGCCCTTTGTTTTCTGGGACGAGAGGCTGTCCACCGCCGCGGTTACAAGAACCCTGATCGAGCAAGATGCCTCGCGCGCGAAGAGAGCCGAAGTGGTTGACCGGATGGCAGCGGCCTATATCCTTCAGGGCGCGCTCGACAGGCTGACAAATCTGCGCAAACCCGACGAAAATGTCTGATGATCTGCTTAATAAAATCAAATCTGATATATTAATTTTTTGAAATATATAGTTATATAAAAATAGTTCAAATTTATATATACTTTAAAAAATACAATTATTACGTGCTATTTTTAACAAAATACTTGATTTTGCAAACTTTGGTTGTAGTCTTTCATCAAGATGAGAGTCTGGAGCCAACCAATGAATGCGCGCCCCAAAAAGAACAATACGCTGGAACAACTTTCCTCACCTGCCGACGAGGACAAGTTCTGGCCCACTATTGAAAAGCGCACGGCTGCGCAACAACGCGCCGAGGCCGCACAGTACATTGCTTCGCTGCTGCTCGAACTCGCGCAGATGGCGTCCAACTGCAAGCTCGATACGCTGAATTATCTTCTGACAATGGCGCAGATGGAAGCGGAAGTATCGGCGCGCAGATTTACGCAACCGCGCATCTGAAACCTACAACAAAGATACTGCGCCATTGGCATGACGGCGCAGGCGACCTTCCAGTTCAAGGTCAAGCAGCCCCATCTGAACAACCGGAGTAGCCAGCCCCGAGAGCCGGACAAGTTCGTCAATGGCAACCGGACTGGGACCGAGCAAGGACAACAGCTCGATCTGCCCTTCCGGCCCGGCTTCGCCAGCGCTCGCAGAGGGCGCGCCGGACCATTCACCGCCGTTTTCGGCAAAGGACTGCGGGCTGGAAAACAGATCCCGCTGCGGCAGACCGCTGCGCCGGAGCGACTCCAGCACGTCGAGTACATCGGCGACGCTGGCGCAGAGCAAAGCGCCTTCACGCAGAAGGTTATTTGTGCCTTCGGCCCTTGGGTCGAGCGGCGAACCCGGAACCGCAAAAACCTGCCGCCCCTGCTCGTTTGCAAGCCGTGCGGTGATCAGCGAGCCCGAGCGCATCGCCGCTTCGACGACAATTGTTGCCAGCGCCACGCCCGCCACGAGTCTGTTGCGGCGTGGAAAATCCCGGCCGCGAGGCTCCCAATTATGCGGCATTTCCGTAACCACCGCGCCTGTAGCGGCGATTTCTGCGGCAAGCGGTGCATGATCGACCGGATAAATGCGATTTTGCCCGCCGGCAAGCACAGCCAGCGTGCCCGTGGCAAGGCTGGCGCGATGCACCCGGGCATCGATTCCGCGCGCAAGGCCGGATGAAACGAGAAACCCCGCTTCGCCAAGCCCGCGGGCCAGACGTTCGGCAAAAAGGAGGCCTGCCGCAGAAGCGTTGCGGGCGCCGACGATGGAGACTGCCGGGCGCGTCAGACAATCAACCTGCCCGCGCACAAAAAGAAGCGGCGGCGGCCCCTCGATCTCGGCCAAAGCTGAGGGGTAAGCGGCTTCTCCGAACGCGACAATGCCAATGCCGGAGCGGGAGATTTCCGCCCATTCGCGTTCCGCCTCATCTCTTGGCACAATGCGGACAGAGGGCATTTTGCCTGAACGGCTCAGTTCGGGCAGAGCCTTCAGCGCCGCGCCCGCGCTGCCGAAACGGGACAGGAGATAATGAAAACTACGTGGGCCGATATTGTCGCAGCGGAGCAAATGCAGCCAGTCAAGCTTTTCCTCGGAGGACAAATCTGCCACGTGCTAGCCTTTCTGGCCGATCCTGCCTTCCGTGCCCGCCAGCAGGCGCCTGATATTTTCGCGGTGTTTCCACCAAAGCGCTATGGTCAGCAGCAGGAAAATCAGGGCCGCCGCGTGCTGGCCCAGCAACACCACCGCAAGAGGGCTGAGCGCGCTGGCAATCAGCGCCGCCAGCGAGGAATAACGCCAGAAATAGGCGCTGAGCAGCCAGATGGCCGCAAAGACCAGCGCCGCTGGCCAGACCAAGCCCAACAGACAGCCCAGATAGGTGGCCACGCCTTTGCCGCCGCGAAATCTGAGCCAGACAGGAAATATATGGCCAAGAAAAGCGCCCACGGCAGCAGCCAGCATGGCGCTCTCCACGCCCAGCCACAATCGCACCAGCACAATCGCAAACGTGCCCTTCAACATGTCAAGCAGCAAGGTCGCAGCCGCCAGCCCCTTTCGGCCGGTGCGGAGCACATTGGTTGCGCCAATATTGCCCGAACCAATGGTGCGCAGATCCTGCGTTCCGGCGAGGCGCGTCAGGATGAGGCCAAACGGCACCGATCCGCACAGATAACCCAAGATCAGGGCGCCCAACAGCAAAGAATAGTCCACGTTCACGCCCCCGCCTCACCACTGTCCGATAGTTAAACCCTGCCGATATCCAATTCATATTCAGTTCTATATGCAAGAGCAAACAAATCTGCCCGCTCTATGAACCGGAACTGTTGCGGATCAGGCGTGCGCTCAAAGCCAGTTCCATGACCTTGGCCGCAGCAATATCCGCCGGCCTGCCGCCTTCAACCTGCATGGCCTGCGCAAGATCGGCAAAAGCAGCGATCTGCTCTGCCCGTGCATTACCTTCGGCGAGGATGCCCTGCATCGCTTCGGTCAGCAAATCCGGCTGGCAGCGCTCCTGCAAAAACTCCGGCACCACATTCCGTCCCAGAATAAGATTTGGCAAAACCACGGAAGGCACCTTGATGAGATGGCGCGCCAGACTTTCCAGCCAGCCAACCTTATAGGCCACAATCATCGGAACCGACGAGAGCGCCAGTTCCAGCGTGACCGTACCCGAAGCGGCAAGCGCCGCCCGCGCCGAACGGAAGGCCGCATATTTTTCGGCCTCGCCGCGCAGGATACGCGGCTTCACCGGCCAGCCGGCGACTTTTTCCAGAATCAGCGGCTCGACATGCGCCACGGCAGGCAGCAAAAACTCGGCCGAAGACCATTTCGCCGCCAGAGCCGCAACCACCTTGCCAAAGTCATCCATCAGATGGGTGACTTCGGAGCGGCGCGAGCCGGGTAAAATCACGATGCGCGGATGCATCGCCGCCCGCGCCTGTTCCTCTGCGGCTGCAGGGCGCAATTCAGCGAGGCGCTGGATCAGAGGATGGCCGACATATGTGCTCGGCGGGCCGTTCAGTCGCTGCAGCGCCGCTGGCTCAAACGGAAGCAGCGCCAGCACATGATCGATATAACGCCGCATTTTTCCGGCGCGGCCGGTGCGCCAGGCCCAGACGCTGGGGCAGACATAGTCGATGATGGGAATCGACGGCCATTTTCTGCGCACTCTTCTGGCTACGGCATGGGTAAAATCGGGACTGTCGATGATGACAAGGCAATCGGGCTGTACCCGGCCGACATCCGCCACCACCTGATAGACACGGCGCACCAGCGAGGGCAGACGCGCCAGCACCGGGCCAAACCCCATGACGGCAATATCGGCAAGCGGAAACAGCGAATGGAGCCCGCGGGCCGCCATGGCCTCGCCCCCCACGCCGTGAAACATCAGATTATCGTGCCCCGCCGCGAGCGCATCCATCAATTTGCCGCCCAGATCGTCGCCGGATTTTTCCCCGGCGACAAGATAGATGTTGAGCGGGCGGGACGCCTCGCTCACGCGGCAGAATCCTTCGCGTCACGCGGCATGCAGATTGCCCGGTCGCCGCCCTCGCGGATGAAATCAAGAATCTGGTGAACCTCGGGATGCTCGGCAAATTCGGCGGCGACATCCTCGACGCGTTCTTTCAATGTGCCTTCCGGCGCGAACAGCAGCCTGTAGGCGCGGCGCAGATCATGGATCGCCTCGCGGCTGAAACCGCGGCGCTTGAGCCCGACAATGTTCAGCCCGGCCAGAGCCGCCCGGTTGCCCAGCGCCATGCCATAGGGAATGACATCATTCTCGACCCCGGCCAGACCGCCGACAATCGCATGCGAGCCGATCCGGACGAACTGATGCACCCCGGCGCCGCCGCCAATGATGACATAATCGCCCACGCGGCAATGGCCGGCCAGCATCACATTGTTGGAGAACACCACATGATTGCCGACAATGGCGTCGTGCCCCACATGCGATTGCGCCAGAAACGCGCAATGACTGCCAACGACAGTGCGCAATCCACCGCCCTCGGTGCCGGGATTCATGGTTACGCCCTCGCGGATCAGGCAGTCGGTACCGATTTCAAGCGTCGACACTTCGCCGTGGAACTTCAGATCCTGCGGCTGATGCCCGATGGAGGCGAAGGGAAACAGGCGTGAGCGCGCGCCGATCGTCGTATTGCCGGCCACGGCGACATGCGAAATCAGTTCGACATCATCGCCAAGCACCACATCCGCCCCGACATGACAAAACGGGCCGATCCTGACATTGACGCCAAGACGCGCACCCGGTTCGACCACGCTTGAGCTGTGAATTTGCACTGACACTGGTTTTTCCTCTCTGCAATCGTGCCGGACGGGGCCAAAGGCGGCAAGTTCAGCCGCTGATCAGCATGGCGCTGATTTCGGCTTCGCAGACCAGCGCGCCATCCACCTTGGCTTCGCCGCGATACCACCACATGTTCCGCTTATGGGCAGTTTTGGTCATGTGAAACTCCACCCGGTCTCCGGGAACGACCGGCTTGCGGAACTTGGCCTTGTCGATGGTCATGAAATAAACCAGCTTCGGCTTGCCGATCTGGCTGTGGGAATTCACACAGATCGCCCCGGCGGTCTGCGCCATGCCCTCAATCAGCAGGACGCCCGGCATCACCGGCGCCTCAGGAAAGTGCCCCTGAAACTGCGGTTCGTTGAAGGTGACATTCTTGATGCCAATGCAGGAGTTATCAGCGTCGATATCGATGATGCGATCAACGAGAAGAAATGGATAACGATGCGGCAAGCATTCAAGCAATCTCTTAATATCAATAATTTCCAGAGTGTTCCTGACTTCACTCATGATGACTATCGCCTCCCTCCTGAGGTTTCGATTCAGCCCCCGCGACGAGCTTGCGTAAATAGGCCAGTTCCTTGAAAAAATCGCGTAACGGCTGTGCGGGCGCCCCACCCCAGCGCCCCCCGGCCGGGATATCCGTCATCACGCCGGAGCGCGCTGCAATCTGCGCCCCCATGCCAATCCGCAGGTGGCCGGCAAGGCCGGCCTGCCCGCCCATTGCGACAAAATCCTCAACCTGCGTCGAGCCGGCAATGCCAACCTGCCCGGTGATGACACAATGCCTGCCAATGACGACATTATGGCCAATCTGCACCAGATTATCGATCTTGGTGCCCTCGCCGATTATGGTGTCGCGGTTTGCGCCGCGATCAATCGTGGTGTTAGCGCCAACCTCGACGTCATCCTGCAGAATGACGCGGCCGATCTGCGGCACTTTCATATGTCCCGATGGCCCCATGGCGAAGCCGAATCCATCCTGCCCGATACGCGCGCCAGCCAGCAAAATAACGCGATTGCCGATCAGACTATTGAGAATGCTCACATGCGGCCCGATCGAGCAGTCACGCCCGATGCGCACGCCGCTGCCGATCACGCTGTTGGCGCCGATAAACGTGCCGGAGCCAATCTCCACACCCGCGCCGATCACCGCGCCGGGGTCAACCGTAACATCCTTTTCCAGCCGTGCCGTGGGGTGGATCGATACGCCGGGCGATACGCCGCGCGCGCCAAACGCCGACATCGGCCGCAGCGCTGAGGGAAACAGCTTCGACAAAACCACCGCAAAAGCGCGGTAGGGCTCCCGGCTGGTCAGGGCTATGGTGCCGGCAGGAACCCGGCTGGAGAATTTCGGATGCACGAGGCAGGCGCGGGCACGTGTGCCAGCCAGATCGTCGAGATATTTGACATTTTCAAAAAAGGACAGGCTCAGAGGCCCTGCCCGGTCCAGCGGCCCGACATTCTCGATAACAAGGGACAGATCTGTTCCGGGCGGCGCTTCAGCACCCGTCCAGGACAGAATGTCCGCCAGAGTGGGCGTAACGACCGGAAGGAAGAAGAAAGGATCAGACATGCGATGCGGCTTTTACATGAGGCGACAAAATATGAAAAGGCCCGGCAGCAAAAAGCAGCCGGGCCTTCCGAATTAACACTGCAAGCCGATCAGAACGACGCCCCGCCGGAGAAGCGGAAAGCCTGCTTCACGTCATAGGACGCCTTGCTCAGCACGAAGGCATAGTCAAAGCGGATCGGACCGAGCGGCGAGGCCCAGATCAGGCTGGCGCCGACCGACGAGCGCAGGATCGGCTTGTCGGAACCCTTCAGATTGATGGACTCACCCTGACATTGAGCCTGCGATGTCGAACCTGGCCCCGTGTAAGGGCAGGTCGGTGCGGGATAGCCTCCGCTACCCCCAAGGCCGGGGAAGGACGTCGCTCCCGAATAGCCGAACAAGGTACCGGCATCGGCAAAGATAGCGGCGCGCAGCCCCACTTCCTTTGGCATGCCGAAGAAGGGGAACTGAATTTCCGCCGTGCCGCCGACATAATTGGTGCCGCCCAGACCATTGGAATTATTGTTCAGGCCGTCAGTAAGATCGCGCGGGCCGATGCCGTTGGGCGCAAAGCCGCGCACCAGTTCCGGTCCGAGGTTGAAATTATCAACCAGACGCAGCTTGTCATGACCAAATCCAACGATATTGCCGCCTTGCAACTTCACGAAGCCGACGAAGTCGTCATAAAGCTCATGATAGTAGCGCACCTGACCAGTGGTACGGAGGAAATGTGCATCACCTCCAAGACCGGCCACGTCCTGCTTCAGTTCGGCATAATAGCCGTCTGTCGGGTTCTTGCGGTCATCGAGATTGTCATAGGCAAGAGTATAGCCAACCAACGACGTGAGTGTGGTACCCTGAATCTGCTTCACGGCCAGCGAAGCTTCGCCATTCGACAGACAGTTATAGTTCGGGACACCGTTGATCTCAACCGAGCAGTCGTTATAGGGCTCCGACGTGGTGTTCGGGATCGTGACCTTCGACGAATAGAGCGAATAACGGCCCGTCAGAGTCAGCTGTTCGGTTATCGGCAGGCCAAGGCGCAAGGTGCCGCCGGTGACCCAATCCTGATAGAGCGTATATTTCGACGAATCGGTCTGCTTGTGGAACAGGTCGAAGCCCGCCGACATATGCTGATCAAGGAAGCGCGGTTCCGTGAAGTTGAATTCAATGCCGCGGGCATATTGACCTTCGCTCACGGCAATGCGGACATATTGGCCGCGGCCGAGGAAGTTGGTTTCCGTCAGCGACACTTCGCCAAGGAAGCCTTCCGCCGTTGAATAGCCGCCGGCAATACCGAAGGAGCCGGTGGCCTTGTCTTCGACCTCGACATTCACAACCACGCGATCAGGCGATGAACCCGGCGTGCTGGTGATATGCACGGACTTGAAGAAGCCAAGCGCATTCAGGCGGCGTTCCGCCTTTTCCACCAGAATGTGGTTGTAGGCATCACCTTCGCCGATATCGAATTCGCGACGGATGACATAATCACGTGTGCGGGTGTTGCCGTGGATATTGATCCGCTCGATGTAAACGCGCGGCCCCTCTTCAACAATGAAGCTGAGCGCCACGGTCTTGCCAGCAGCATCGCGATCACCACGCGGGTGAATCTGCGAGAAGGCATAGCCCTTGCTGGCAATGGCGCGGGTCATGTTTTCCATGCTGCGGTCAACAGCTGTCCCGTTGTAAATATCGCCGGGTTTCAGATCGACATATTTCTGCAGCTGGTCGCCGGTGATGTCCTTGAGGCGGGACTCAACCTTGACGGAGCTGACATGATATTGCGGGCCCTCGTTCACGCCGATCGTGACAATCCAGCCGCCCTTAGCCGCATCAAAAACTGCATCGGTTTTGGTAATCTGAATGTCGGCATAGCCGTTCTTGAGATAATAGCGGCGGATCTGCTCTGCGTCGGCAGAAATTTTGTCCGGATCATAGACGTCGGATGTTTTGAAGAACGACAGAAAATTCATTTCCGTGGTCGACATCAGGCCCTTGAGCTTTGAGGTCGAAAAGGCCTGATTGCCCTCAAAATGGATTTCCTTCACGCCGGTCTTGTCGCCCTCGTTGATGGTGAAGACGAGATCGAGGCGGCCGTTAGGCAGATCGACGGTGCGGTAGGAAACCTTGGCGAGGCCACGGCCAGCGCGCTTGTAGATGTCCAGAATGCGCTGAGCATCGGCCTGAGCAACGGCCGGATCAAAAGGCCCGCGGGACTTCGACTGCAACTCGGGGCGAATCTCCTCGCCCTTCAGTTTGCTGTTTCCCTCAAAGGCGACCTGATTGATGATGTTGTTTTCAACGACGTGAACAACGATGTGTCCGTTCACGCGACGAACGCTGACGCTCGAAAACAGGCCCGTTTCCTTGAGATCCTTCTCGGCCTTGGCGATGTCGCCATCCGTGAAATAAGAGCGGATCGTATCAGCTTCGACGCGGTGATTGCCTTGAATATCAATGACAAGAGGTGCTGCGGAAGCTGGAACGGAAAGAGCCAGAGAACTGCAAATAACAAGTGCTATGATTGTCCAGCGATGCAGAAGGCCACGTAAAGCGCGCATTTAAGACCAATCCCCGTCTTTCCAAAAACTCAATGTTAACTCTATCCGCCGATCCGACGAACGTTAAATCCAGTTAACAGATTTTCCAACTTAAGCTTTTACCTGTTTTATTCCATGCTGCAAACCCGGAATCGCCGCATCCAGCCATTTTTTGGGCAGCGTGACCGGGACAACACAAAACAGGGTAAGCAAACCCTTAACCGACCATGTGGATCACATCATTGTAATTGGCAAACAGAAAAAGCGCCGCGATCGCCACCAGCCCCACGCGGAAGCCAAACTCCTGAGCACGTTGACTCAATGGCCTGCCCCGCACAGCCTCGATAGCAAAATATACAAGATGACCGCCGTCAAGCACCGGCACCGGCAGAAGGTTCATCAGGCCGATGGAAATCGACATGACTGCGATGATTTCCAGAACCGCGCCGAATCCGATCTGCATCACCTTGCCCGCCACTTCCGCCGTGCGCATCAGGCCGGAAAATTTGTCAGTCGATTCGCGCCCTGCGGCAACACGCCCAATGTAGGTGCCTGTGAGCTTGACATTCGCCCAGGTTGTCTGCGCGCCCAGCGCCAGCGCGGCCACCGGGCCGTATTGCTCGTCGATAATATCGGCGGGCTGCCGCCCGCCCTCAATGCCCAGCACACCGACACCCTGCCTGCCAATGATGGTCGGAACCATTTTCATCTCCGGCACAGCCAGCACATGGCCGATCTGGCCGTTGCGCTCGATCTGAAAATCCAGCGGCGTGCCGACATGGGTTTGTACCACGCGCTGAATGTCATCAAAATTGCCGATTGCGGCATTATCGATACGCAGCACGAGGTCGCCAGGCAGGAGGCCTGCCCGCGCAGCGGCGCTGTACGGCGCGACAACGGCTATTCGGGGTACGACAACCTCTCGCCCATAGGTGTAATAGAGCCCGGCATAGAGAACGATGGCGAGAAGGAAATTTGCCGCCGGCCCGGCCGCAACGATCAGCGCCCTTTGCCAGACTGTCTTCGACGCCAGAGTCCCGGCCCGTGCATTCTCCGGCATCTGACCAATGGTCCGCCCATCGGGAAGGCTGGCGCCATTGGCATCGCCATGAAACTTCACATAGCCGCCCAGAGGAATCAGCGCGAACCGCCAGCGCGTGCCATTTCTGTCAGTCAGCGCGAAAAGTTCCGGCCCGAAGCCGATGGAAAAGGCATCCACCTTTACCCCGCACAGACGCCCCACGAAGAAATGACCGAGTTCGTGAAAAAACACGACACTCATCAGAATAATGGCAAGGCCGCCCAGACTGACAAACGGGTTATGCGCGATATAGGAAAAACCAGATAAGCTGGACATTCTCGCCTCCGGGCGGGTCCGTCTTTCCGGAAACGCCATAGTTAACATTTTGTTAATTATGGATGAAGCTGGGTATCAGGCCAAGAGGGTGCGGCAACGATCTCTTGTGTTATGGTGAATCAGCAGGGCTTCGGCGACAGATCCGGGTTCGCGGGCCGTGCCGTCCTGCAAAGCCGCCTCGCAGGCACGCTCCGCCAGACGGGCCATGCCGTAAAAATCCAGCCGGCCTTCCAGAAAAGCCGCCACGGCGACTTCGTTGGCAGCATTCATCACAGCGGGCAGGCTGCCGCCCTGCCGCAAAACGTCCATGGCCAGGCCGAGCGCCGGGAAACGCCCGAGATCCGGCGCCTCAAAGGTCAGGTTCGCGATCTGCGCCAGATCGAGACGCGGCGCGTGCGTGGCAAGCCGATCCGGCCAGCCAAGGCAATAGGCGATCGGTACGCGCATATCCGGACAGGCCAGCCCCGCCGTGACAGCACCGTCGCTGAAACTGACCAGCCCGTGAATAATGGATTGCGGATGGACGAGGACCTTGAGTTTACCGGCAGGAACACCAAAAAGATAATGCGCCTCGATCAGTTCAAGGCCCTTGTTCATCAGGCTGGCGGAGTCGATCGTGATTTTCGGTCCCATCGCCCAGTTCGGATGGGCGAGCGCCTCCTGACGCGTGGCTTTCTCGATCCGCTCGCGCGGCCACAACCGGAACGGCCCACCCGAAGCGGTGAGGATCATGGATTCGACCGAATCCGGCGCCGCACCGCCGAGTGCCTGAAGAATAGCGTTATGTTCCGAATCCATCGGCAGGATCGTGGCCCCGGCCCCGGCGGCAAGACGCAATGCCGCCGGACCGGCGCAGACGAGGCTTTCCTTATTGGCCAGCGCCACAACACGGCCGTGCTCCAGCGCGGCGCAGGTCGGCAATATGCCCTCGGTGCCGGCAATGGCCGCAACGACAATATCCGCCTCGTGCAGTGCGGCGGCTATAACCGCCTCCGGCCCCGCGCCACAGGCAATTCCCGTCCCGGAAAGCGCGTCCTTCAACGCGGCATAGCCGGAGGCATCCGCGAGCGCAGCAAATTTCACCTGATGCGCGATGGCGGCGCGGGCCAGCGCCTGAACATCGGACCCGCTGGCCATGGCCGAGATCTCGATGGCACCGCCCGAATGGGCAACGAGATCGCGTGTGGAGCGGCCTATCGAGCCGGTTGCCCCGAGCAAGACCACGCGGCGCGGTGTCCTGCTGGCGCAAATCGATGCGGCAGGCGCCGGACTTAGTATGTGATCAGTCATGATCTACCAGTTGAAAAGGCCGTTGGCCGGAGCGAAAAGGCCGCTGCGGAGCGCACCGAAAATGAAGGCGAACAGACAGGCGGCGATGAAGCCGTCAAGACGATCCATGACGCCGCCATGGCCGGGAATGAGGCGGCTCGAATCCTTTACGTGGCAGTGGCGCTTGAGCGCCGATTCAAACAGATCGCCGCCCTGCGCCAGAGCCCCGGCAACAAGCCCAAGAGCCAGAACCGGCCCGGCCGGAACGGAGCCGGGCGCCACGCCCCACCCCGCCAGCGCGCCGCAAATAACGCCGCACAGGAAACCAGCCCATGTTTTGGACGGCGAAATTCTGGGCCAGAGCTTTGGCCCGCCAATCAGACGCCCGCCGAAATAGGCCATGACATCCGTGCCCCAGACTATGGCAAACAGCCATATCAGCGCCGGCATCCCCATGGGAAAGGAAAACCGCAGGTTGATGGTCGAGACGACCAAACTGCCGGCATAAAGCAGACCAGCCGCATTCCACACCCGCAGGCGCCGCTGCGACAGTGCGGCGACAAGTGCAAGCGCCAGCAGGCTCACAAGCAGCGAAAGCCCAAACAGACCTTCCATGTTCAGTGCCGCGACCATGGCCAGCGCGGCTATTCCGGCCAGCAAAGGCGGCCTTGAGCGCGGATTTTGCTGCAGCCCTGCCCACTCCCAGAAAATGGCGCAGCCGGCAGCCAGCCAGAACAGCGCGAAAACGGTACCGCCATAAAAATTGGTGCAGAGCGCCAGGGCGATCAGGATCAGGCCGGAGAGAATACGCGGCCCCAGATCCTTCAGATTGAGCGGTTTCCAGAGCGGCATCACGAGACGGATCTCGCGGCGCTGGTCACATTGCCGAAGCGCCGCTCGCGCGCCCTGAATGCGCCCAGCGCATTTTCAAAGGCGGCATGGTCAAAATCAGGCCAATGAATCGGCAGGAATATGAATTCGCTGTAGGCAGACTGCCAGAGCAGAAAATTGGACAATCGCTGCTCGCCGGATGTGCGTATGATGAAATCGGGATCGGGAATACCCGCCGTATCCAGATGCGCTGCCACGACATCGGGCGAAATATCCGCCAAGGCGAGGCTGCCGGCGGCAATTTCAGCGCAGATGCGGCGCACCGCGCCGGTTATTTCCTGCCGGCTGCCGTAATTGAACGCCACAACGAGGTGGAGACCGTCGTTCTGCCGGGTCAGCGATTCCGCTTCGGCCAGAAGCTGGCAAATGTCCGCAGACAGATTATCGCGCTCGCCGATGATGCGCACGCGCACATTCTGCCGATGCAGGTCGGAAAGATCGTTGCGGATGAAGCGTTTGAGCAGGCCCAGAAGATCCGCCACCTCCTGCGCGGGGCGGCTCCAGTTCTCTGTCGAGAAACTATAGACCGTCAGATAATCGATTTTGAGATCGATGGCGGAACGTACAGCATTGCGCAAGGCGACCACGCCGCGGCGATGGCCCTCCAACCGCGGCAAACCCTTGGCTGCGGCCCAGCGACCATTCCCATCCATGATGATGCCGACGTGCATGATATCCCTGTCCGGCTGAAACCGCGCAATCCACCAAAGGCTCAGATATGCATGATTTCCTTTTCCTTGGCGGCGAGCGCGGCATCCACATCGCCGACAAACTGATCGGTCACCTTCTGCACGTCATTGGCGAAGCGCTTTTCCTCGTCTTCGGTAATCGCTTTGTCCTTGAGGGATTTTTTAAGCTGGTCAATGGCGTCGCGCCGCACATGACGCACGGCAACGCGCGCCTCTTCGGCATATTTATGGGCAATCTTGACCATCTCCTTGCGGCGCTGCTCGTTCAGCTCCGGCATGCGGATGCGCAAAATCTGACCCTCGACAGTTGGGCTGAGGCCGAGATTGGCATCGCGGATGGCCTTGTCGACCGCATTCACCATGCCCTTGTCCCAGACCTGCACCGCAAGGGCGCGAGGCTCGGGCACGGAGACAGTTGCAACCTGATTGAGCGGCATGGTCTGTCCGTAAGCCGTCACCATGACCGGATCGAGCAGGTTGGCGGACGCGCGCCCGGTGCGGAGGCCGCTGAGTTCCTGCTTGAGCGACTGAATAGCGCTCTGCATCTTGCGCTTGGTTTCTGAAATATCAAATTGTCCGCTCATGTTCTGACCTGTTCTTTGATGAGATATTTAAACCATATACTAAGGCACGACGAGGGTAAAACGCCCTTCTCCGCGCAGGGCAGCGGTGATCGACCCCGGCTCCTTGAGTGCAAAGACAACAATCGGAATGCCGTTTTCCCGCGCCAGAGCGAAAGCCGCCGTATCCATGACCTGCAACTTGCGGTCAATCGCCTCGTCGCTCGTGAGATGCTCATAACGCATTGCATGCGGATCCTTTTTCGGATCAGCCGAATAAATCCCGTCAACCTGCGTCGCCTTGAGCACGGCATCGCACGAAAGCTCAGCCGCGCGCAGCGCTGCGCCAGTGTCGGTGGTGAAGAAAGGATTTCCGGTTCCGCCCGCCAGCACGACGATGCGGCCCTTGGCAAGGTGATTGAGCGCCGCCTGCCGGGAATAGGGCTGGCAGACGGAAGGCATGGGCACGGCGGACAGCGCCCGGCACGGCTGCCCCTTGCCCTCGATGGCAAATTCCAGCGCCAGCGAATTCATCACAGTGGCCAGCATGCCAATGGAATCGGCGCGCGCGCGCTCAATGCCCTTGTCGACACCCTGAAAGCCGCGGAAAAAATTGCCGCCGCCGACAACAACGCCGATTTCGACGCCCAATTCCGCAGCATGGGCCAGATCGGTGGCAATCCGGTCGAGCGTCGGCATGTTCAAACCATGCGTATCGTCGCCCATCAGCGCCTCGCCCGACAGCTTGACCAGCACCCGTTTCCAGCGCGACCCGGTTTGTGGCGATGTCATGATGAGCTCTCCAAGCGTTTGAACGAATATGAAGCGGATAAGACGATTGCGCGCAAGATGCAAATGTTTCGCGGCAAGAATTTGCTTCTGCCCCCGCAATTAAAAAAAAAGCGGCCCGAAAGCCGCCTTTTTAACCGGAGCAGCGCGCCTCAGCCGTTAACGGCTGCAGCGACCTCAGCCGCAAAATCGCTTTCCTGCTTTTCAATGCCTTCGCCCAGCGCATAACGCACGAAACCCTTGACGGTTATCGGTGCGCCTGCAGCCTTCTCGGCATCCTTGACGGCCTGCGCCACGGATTTCGAAGGATCATAAACAAAAGCCTGATCGACAAGGCAGACTTCCTTGTAATAGGTCTTGAGGCCGCTTTCGACGATCTTTTCCAGCACATTTGCGGGCTTGCCTGCATTTTTGTCGGCCAGAACGGCCTTCTCGCGGGCAACAACGGCCGGGTCGACCGAGGAAGAATCCAGCGCAACGGGATTGGACGCCGCGACATGAGCCGCGAGCTGCTTGCCCAGTGTCTGCAGGACTTCGGCGTTGCCGGTCGATTCCAGAGCGACAAGCACGCCGATCTTGCCGAGCGAGTCCGAAATTGCATTATGAACATATTGACCGATCACGCCCTGCGACACTTTCAGGCCGGAGACGCGGCGCAGCGTCATGTTCTCGCCGATGGTGGCAATGGCATTGGCAATGGCCTCTGCCACGGTGCCGCCACCCGGATAATGGCTGTTCGTCAGGTGTTCGATATCGACGCCCTTTTCAAGCGCGACCTGGCCGATGGTGCGTACCAGCGACTGGAACTCTTCGTTACGGGCGACGAAGTCGGTTTCGGAATTCACCTCGACGACAACACCCTCGTGTCCGCGCACGGCGACGGTGACAAGGCCTTCAGCCGCAACGCGGCCCGACTTCTTGGCGGCCTTGGAAAGGCCCTTCTTGCGCAGCCAGTCGACGGCGGCTTCGATGTCCCCGGCGGTTTCATTCAGGGCGTTCTTGCAATCCATCATACCGGCGCCGGTCTTCTCGCGAAGATCCTTCACCATTGCAGCGGTGATATTGGCCATTGTCTGTTCCCTTCTCAAAGGTTTGTTGCGGTCATGACCCTCTGCGGCCGGCGCAGACAGTCTCTTTTCAAACAACAGACCCGCGCAAGGCACGGGTCTTGAATTTGTCTATATTTAAGAGCTTGAAAGCGGCTTTATTACGCGCCGGCAATCAACGCACGCGCCTTGGCAACAAGGCCGTCACGCTCCAGACGACCGCCCAGTTTCAGGCGGGAATCAGTTGCGGCGACGTCTTCCGGCGTCATGGCAGCCAGCTGCCAGTAATGATAAATGCCGCCGTCATTCAGCTTCTGCACCATCTGCGGGCCAACGCCCTGCAGCTTGGAGAAATCATCCGGGGCGCCGCGCGGAGCCGAGAGCAGTTCGAATGCCTCAGCAGGAGCCTCGAGCACTTCTTCCGAAGCGACAGCCTCAACGACCGGCTTGATGTCTGCGCCGCTGGAGCCCTGGCTGCGGGCGATGCCATCGATGGCCGCACGGGCGAAAAGATCGCAGTAAAGCGTGATGGCGCGGCCGGCGTCGTCATTAGCCGGAACAGGATAGGTGATGCCGTCCGGATCGCAGTTCGAATCGACGATCGCGACAACCGGGATGCCAAGGCGGTTGGCTTCCTTGATGGCAAGCTGTTCCTTGTTGGTGTCGATCACGAAGATCAGGTCAGGCGTGCCGCCCATGTCCTTGATGCCGCCGAGTGCCTTGTCCAGCTTCTCGCGTTCACGCGAAAGCATCAGGCGCTCTTTCTTGGTGAGGCCAACAGCGCCGGTGTTGAGAATTTCATCGAGCTTGCGCAAGCGGTTGATCGAACCGGAAATGGTCTTCCAGTTGGTGAGCATGCCGCCCAGCCAGCGGGAATTGACGAAATACTGGGCCGAACGGCTTGCAGCTTCGGCGATCGAATCCTGCGCCTGACGCTTGGTGCCCACCATCAGCACGCGGCCACCCTTGGCCACCGTGTCGGACACGGCCTGCAAGGCCTGATGCAGCAGCGGCACGGTCTGGGCAAGGTCGAGAATGTGAATGTTGTTGCGGGTCCCGAAGATATAGGGAGCCATTTTCGGGTTCCAGCGATGCGACTGGTGGCCGAAATGCGCGCCGGCTTCAAGCAGTGAGCGCATGGAAAATTCAGGTAGTGCCATAGATCAATTACTCCGGTTATTAAGCCTCGGTGAAATTACGGCCCGTTCGAGCCACCGGAAAAACTCTTCAGCAGAGTTCTCACATTTCACCTGTGGGATGGCGCGCGTTATAGTCGACCGGAGCGCATGATGCAAGTCTTCCGGCGGCTGGCGCGAAAATAGATTTCGCAGCGCAAAATTCTGCCGCGATTTACGGGCAGTTCCCGAATGCGGTTAGGTTTAACCGATTCTTTAACACGTCCGGTGCATGATGGCATGGGCAGTGTTCATTCGGGGGATATCATGTTGAGACGGGCGGGTGTTGCGTCTGAAAGCCGCGGAAACTGGCTTGCGCGTCTGGCCATGCCGCTGATCGGCGGATTCTTCATGCTCAGCATGATGAGCCAGCCGCCACGCGCGGCCGAACTTGGGTCGCATGACTTCATCATCCCCGCAAGCGACGGCTACGGCACATCGGAGTGCCTCTCGCAGCACAGCACCTGCGGCCAGCAGATTGCCGATGCATGGTGCTCGGCTCACGGCCTGACGCATGCCCTTGCCTACAGCCGGGCCGACGACATCACCGGCGCGGTGGACGCGGCCACCAAAGCCGAAACGCTGCCGCGCGACGCTGTCATCGTGAGCTGCAGCAACTGATCATTTAAGCCAGTCGCCGCAGCGCGGCACATCGGCCTGCGCGCCCCAGGGCTGAACAGGCACCGTGGATGTGGAATTTTTCGGCGATCCGTCGATCAGCTTATCCGAATAAACCATATAGACCAGAACATTGCGCTTCACATCGCAGCCGCGCACGATCTGCATGCGCTTGAACAGCAGCGACCGACGCTCGCGATAGACCACATCCCCCTGCTCGAATTTTTCCTTGAATCGGATCGGGCCATATTGCCTGCAGGCAAGAGATATGTCCGAAACCTGTTCGGCAATGCCAAGCGCGCCAGACAGGCCGCCGCGCTCCGGCACTGTGTAATGGCACACGACACCGTCCACGGCGGGATCGTCCAGCCCGTAGGTGGCGAGCTTGTCGTTCGGCGTCAGTAATTTGAAGGTCGTGCTCTTGCGAAAAATGAGATCAGGTTCCTGCTCCGCAGCCAAAGCCGCTGCCACGCTGCCGGAACCCAGCAAAGCCCAAAGAACCAAAATTACGTAGCGACGCATTGCAATCTCTCCGTTTCGCAATGATATGGACATCCAGCATATCGGTGCCTGCGGCATATGGGTGCCTGAAGCATATGGGGGCCTGCAGCCGGCACGGCAATGGCCCGACAGCGCAAAGGCGCACGAAAGCCCTGATCTTGCCATGATGCGGGCGCATTGGAGAAACAAGACCTTGCTGCCCTTTATTATTTTTGGCATCGGATGTATGGAGATCGAATTCTGAGCGAGAGCGTTATAATGAGCATGATCCACAGAGCCTGCCGTCGATTTGGCCGTAATGGCCGGAGAATAGGCGTGCTTTTGCTTGGCCTTTGCGCATTCGCGCCGCTGGCGGCCGAGGCTCAGGGCCTTGATTGCGCTGATCTGCGCGCGCGCATCAATGCAACGCCGGTCACGCCGCCAAGCGCCCGTTCCGTTCAGCTCACGGATGACGCCAACAAACTGCACGACGAAATCCGCCAGATGCACGGTTACATGGACAGCATCGGCTGTAACCGTACCCAGTTCCTGTTCTTCGGCCCGGGGCGTCCGGCGCAGTGCGACGGGCTCAAAGCCCGTGTCAGCCAGATGGAAGCCAATGAGGCGCAGATGCGCCGCTCCGCCGCCATGGGCGAGGGTGGGCCGCGTGCCGAACTCATGGCCCGCTATCGCATGGATTGCCAGAATGCCGAGGCAGCCCCCCGCCCTGCGCGCAGCCTGCTGGAAGACCTGTTCGGCGGCGGGCAGCAGCCACCTCCGCAGGATGTGCCGATCAACCCCGACATGCCGCTGGGCGACCAGCCCGTGGCCAAGGGCGGCAATCAGCCGATCTGCGTACGCCTTGCCGATGGCGGGTTCTTTCCGGTCGATTTTGCACAGCGCGGACGTGATTATGCCGGCCTGAGCGAATTGTGCCAGGCGCTATGCCCGGGAACGGAAACCCGGCTCTTTCACTGGAACCCGAACGGCGATCTCAACAACGCGGTCGATCTCAACGGCAATGTCTATTCGGCGCTTCCGAATGCACATAAATTTGAAACCAAATACATACCCGAGGCAAGCTGCCTGCCCGCCGGAAAAACCTGGGCGGAAGTGCTTGGCCCCGCCGAGGAACTCCTTGGACGGCGCGCCCGCGGCGACATGCTCGTGACAGAGGAACAGGCCGCCGTCATGTCGCGCGCGCGCGCGCCGACGCCGCCGGTTCCGGCAAAGGGCAAGAAGAAAAAGAACGGCGCAGATGCGCCCGATCCGATGGATGCCTATACGGCGAGCCTCGCGGCCGCGACATCGGGCCCCGCCGTTTCGGCTGGCATCAGCAACGGAACGCCGATGTCCGGCCCGCTCATCCCGCTGGATGGCGGCGAGACACGCGAAGTTGTTGGCCCGGATGGCGTCAAGCACAAGATCCGGATAATCGCGCCGACGCTTTAGGCCTGCCGATCAAGGGAAGCAGAGCGGCCATTTCCGGCCCCTGCTCGCGCCCGGTCAGAGCGAGGCGGAGCGGATGAAACAGGCTCCTGCCCTTGCGGCCCGTCTGCGCTTTAAGCTGGTTGATCCAGACGCTCCATGTTGAATGGTCCCATGGCTCCGGCGGCAGGCTGGCGAGAGCCGAGGCGAGATAATCCGCTTCCTCGATAACCGGCGAAATCTCACCCCTCACAACCTGCCACCAACCGGCGGCATCCGCCAGATGCGCAAGATTGCCGCGCACAGCAAGCCAGAATGCTTCTCCCGACAGACCGAGAGCCGCAAGCCGCGCCTCCACCGCCGCATAAGACAGGCCGTGCAATGTCTTGGCCGAGAGCGATTGCAGCTCCGTCTCGTCAAATTTGGCGGCATTTTTGGAAATATGGGCCAGATCGCTCATCTCGCCGAGTTCCGCGAGCGAGGAAACGGGCCGCACCGATTCAGATGAGCCGGTGAGCACGGCCAGAGCCGCAACGGCAAGACTCTCGATGCCAGCCTCGCGCAGGCCGGTCAGCGACAATGCCCCCGAACGCTTCGACAATCCTTCGCCGCTGGCGCTGGTCAGCAGATTGTGATGGCCAAAGACTGGCGCATGCCCGGCGCCGGCCAGCGCTTCGAAAATCTGGATCTGCACCGCCGTATTGGTGACGTGATCCTCGCCGCGGATGATATGCGAAATGCCAAGGTCGATATCATCCACAACCGAGGGAAGCGTGTAGAGATAGGTGCCATCCTCGCGCACAAGCACGGGATCGGACAAGGAGGCACAATCAATATGGCTCGGGCCGCGCACCAGATCATCCCAGGCCACGACGCGATGATCAAGCCTGAAACGCCAGTGCGGCCTGCGCCCTTCAGCCTCGAAGCGCGCCCGCTCCTCCGGGCTGAGGCTGAGCGCGGCGCGGTCATAGATCGGCGGCAGACCGCGCGCCACCTGCCGCTTGCGGCGGCGGTCCAGTTCATCGGCTGTCTCGTAGCAGGGATAAAGCAGGCCCGCCTGCTTCAGCTTTCCGCTCGCGGCATCATACAGCGCAAAGCGCTCGCTCTGGCGCACCATCAGATCGGGTGCAATGCCCAGCCATGCCAGATCGACCTCAATCGAATCGGCATATTCCTGCTTGGAGCGCAGCACATCCGTATCATCAAAGCGCAGCACGAAGCTGCCGCCCTGTTTCTTTGCGAAAAGCCAGTTGAGCAAGGCTGTGCGGGCGTTGCCAATATGAATGCGCCCCGTGGGCGACGGCGCAAATCGAACACGAACAGCCATATCTTTTCCTATTCCTCAAATCTTTCGGCGCTGCCCGCCGTCGGACGCGGCGCAATGGCGCCATCAGGCGCACGGGCGCTCCCGCCGGAATCGCGAAAGCGATTAACGATGGGGTAGCGCCGGTCGCGTCCGAAATTCTTCAGCGTCACCTTCACGCCCGGCGCCGACTGACGGCGCTTGTATTCGGCCAGATAAAGCAGCCGTTCAACCTTTTTGACCACATCGGGCGCATGGCCGCGCGCCACAATATCCGAGACGCGCATCTCCTGCTCGACAAGACAGGCGAGAATATCGTCCAGCACCTCATAGGGCGGGAGGCTGTCGGCATCCTTCTGGTTCTCGCGCAATTCCGCCGTGGGCGGCTTGACGATGATGTTCTCCGGAATGACCCTACCGTCAGGCCCGAGTGCGCCCGCCGGCTTCCAACGGTTGCGCAGATGGCACAGCCGGAAGACTTCCATCTTGTAGAGATCCTTGATCGGATTGAAGCCGCCGTTCATATCGCCATAGAGCGTGGCATAGCCGACAGACATTTCAGACTTGTTGCCCGTCGTCACCACCATCGGCCCGAACTTGTTGGATACGGACATAAGCAACGTGCCGCGGGCGCGGCTTTGCAGATTTTCTTCCGTGATATCCCGTTCCCTGCCCGCGAACAGCGGAGCAAGAACCCTCTCCAGCCCTTCCACGGCCGGGGCGATGGGCAAAGTGTCATAGCGCACGCCAAGCGCAACGGCGCAGTCTGCTGCATCCTTGAGCGATTCCTGCGAGGTGAAGCGATAGGGCAACATGATGCAATGCACGCGCGCGGCGCCAAGCGCATCAACGGCCATGGCGGCGCACAGGGCGGAATCAACCCCGCCGGAAAGACCGAGGACGACGCCCGGAAAGCCATTTTTCTCGACATAATCTCTCAGGCCGAGCACGCAGGCGGCATAATCGGCCTCGTCTCCTTCCTCGAGCAAGGCCTTCTGGCCGTCCATACACAGCCAGCCCTGCGGCCCGCGCTGCCAGTGCGTGAGCGTCACGCCTTCATAAAAGGCGGGCATCTGGACGGCGAGCGCGCCGTCGCCGTTGAGAACGAACGAGGCGCCGTCGAAGACAAGCTCGTCCTGCCCGCCGACTTGATTGAGATAGACAAGCGGCAGGCCGGATTCGGTGACGCGCGCCACAGCGCGGTTCAGACGCACATAAAATTTGTCCCGCTCATAGGGCGAGCCGTTGGGCACCAGCAGAATCTCCCCGCCGGTTTCGGCAATGCATTCCACCGGATCAGGGCCCCAGATATCCTCGCAGATCGGAATGCCGATCCGCACGCCGCGAAAAACCACCGGTCCGGGCAGCGGCCCGGCCCTGAACACGCGCTTTTCATCGAAAACGCCATAATTGGGCAGATCGACCTTGAAGCGGACAGATTCGATGCGCCCCCTGTCCAGCAGCGCATAAGCATTATAAAGCGCGCCCTGCTCGGCCCAGGGCAGGCCGATGAGCACGGCGGGGCCGCCATCATCCGTTTCCCGGGCGAGTGTCTCGCAGGCCTCGCGGCAGGCCTCCTGATAGGCCGGCTTCAGCACAAGGTCTTCCGGCGAATAGCCGCTGAGGAACAATTCGGAAAACATGACAAGATCAGCGCCAAGCTTTGCCGCTTCGGCGCGGGCAGCCCGGGCTCTGGCGAGATTGCCGGAAACATCGCCGACAACGGGGTTCAATTGGGCCAGCGCTATGGCCAGCCGGTCGGCAGGAGCGGATGATGTGCGAGTCATGGCGCGAATTTAGACGCTCCCGCTTGGGATGTCATCTGCATCGCGGCCGGAAAGCGCCGCGGCGGCGATAAATTTACACGATAAGGATTATCGGGTGGAAGCGCTCCTTGGGCGGCCTATACTGACAGTATCGGGAATTTCCGTTTCAGGGCTGCACCATGGACGAAGAGCAGAAATGGCACGCTGTCATGGCGAGAGACAGGGCATCAGACGCCATATTTGTTTACGGCGTGACGACAACCGGAATTTATTGCCGTCCCTCCTGCCCGAGCCGCAGGCCAAACCGCGCCAATACGCGCTTTTTCGATACGCCGGAGCAAGCTTTGCAGGCGGGCCTGCGCGCCTGCAAGCGGTGCCGGCCCGACATGGCGCCCCCCACCCTTCGACAAGCTCAGGATGAGGGGCAGTTCACGCAGACCTGACTTAATGCGCAACCACGCCGGAGGCATCTTCCTCGGACACGGCCTTAGCGGCAAGAACGTCCTCTTCCCACTTGATGGCCACCGGCGCACGCACCAGAGCATGGGTCAGAACTTCGTCCATCCGCGACACAGGCACGATTTCCAGATTATTCTTCACATTATCCGGAATATCAGCAAGGTCCTTGGCGTTCTCCTGCGGGATCAGCACCTTCTTGATGCCGCCGCGCAAGGCAGCGAGCAGCTTCTCCTTCAGGCCGCCGATGGGCAGCACCCGGCCGCGCAGCGTAACTTCGCCAGTCATGGCGATATCGCGGCGGATCGGAATACCGGTGAAAACCGAGACGATGGTGGTCGCCATGGCAATACCGGCTGAGGGACCGTCCTTCGGAGTAGCGCCCTCGGGCACGTGCACGTGAATGTCGCGGCGGTCGAAGAGCGGCGGTTCGATGCCGAAATCGACAGCCCGCGAACGCACATAGGATGCCGCGGCGGAAATCGATTCCTTCATCACGTCCTTCAGATTGCCGGTGACGGTCATGCGGCCCTTGCCGGGCATCATGACGCCTTCAATGGTCAGCAATTCGCCGCCCACTTCCGTCCAGGCCAGACCGGTGACGACACCGACCTGATCCTCCGTCTCGGCCTCGCCATAGCGATAGCGCGGCACACCGAGATAATCGGAGAGATTGGTCTCGGTAACGGCAATCTTTTTCTTCTTGGACATGAGGATTTCCTTCACGGCCTTTCGGGCCAGGTTGGAAATTTCACGCTCAAGGTTACGCACGCCCGCCTCGCGGGTATACCGGCGGATGAGGTTCAGCAAGGCCGCATCGTCGATTGACCATTCCCTCTCGATGAGGCCATGCTTGACCACAGCGGCGGGAATGAGATGCTTCTTGGCGATTTCGAGCTTCTCGTCCTCTGTATAACCGGCCAGACGGATGATCTCCATGCGGTCCATCAGCGGCGCAGGGATATTCAGCGTATTGGCCGTGGTCACGAACATCACATTCGAGAGATCATAATCGACTTCAAGATAATGATCGTTGAACGTGGCGTTCTGCTCGGGATCAAGCACTTCCAGCAATGCAGATGACGGGTCGCCGCGGAAATCCATACCCATCTTGTCGATCTCATCGAGCAGGAAGAGCGGATTCGTGGTCTTCGTCTTGCGCATCGACTGGATCACCTTACCCGGCATCGAGCCGATATAGGTGCGGCGGTGGCCGCGGATCTCAGCCTCATCGCGCACGCCGCCCAGCGACATGCGGGCAAATTCACGCCCCGTCGCCTTGGCTATAGACTTGCCAAGCGAGGTTTTGCCGACGCCCGGAGGCCCGACAAGGCACAGGATCGGCCCGGTGAGCTTGTTGGCGCGCTGCTGCACCGCCAGATATTCGATGATGCGCTCCTTGACCTTCTCGAGGCCATAATGATCCTCATCGAGAATGGCCTGCGCTGCAGCAAGGTCTTTCTTGATCTTGGACTTCTTGCCCCAAGGCAGAGACAACAGCCAGTCGAGATAATTGCGCACGACCGTAGCCTCGGCCGACATGGGCGACATGTGGCGCAGCTTCTTGAGTTCGGCATTGGCCTTGTCGCGGGCTTCCTTGGAGAGCTTGGTGTTCTTGATGCGCTCCTCGATTTCGGCCAGATCGTCCTTGCCGTCCTCGCCGTCGCCCAGCTCCTTCTGAATGGCCTTCATCTGCTCATTCAGATAATATTCGCGCTGGGTTTTCTCCATCTGCCGCTTGACGCGGGTGCGGATGCGTTTCTCGACCTGCAGGACAGAAATCTCCCCTTCCATCAGGGCAAGGCACTTTTCCAGCCGCTTGATGACCGAGGTCATTTCCAGAACGGCCTGCTTGTCCGCGAGCTTGACCGCCAGATGCGAGGCCACGGTATCGGCAAGCTTACTCGGATTGGTGATCTGTCCGACCGTCGCAACGATCTCGGGCGAGATTTTCTTGTTGAGCTTCACGTAGCCTTCAAATTCGGCGATGACCGAACGGGCCAGAGCCTCGACCTCGACATTGCAAAGATCTTCCTCGGCCAGACTTTCAGCGTCAGCCTCGTAATATTCATCGGTGCGGGTGTAGCGCTGCACGCGGGCGCGGGAAAGTCCCTCGACCAACACCTTGACGGTGCCGTCCGGCAATTTGAGCAGCTGCAGGACATTGGCCAGAGTGCCGATCTCGTGGATCGCGTCGGTGGCCGGATCATCATCAGCGGCATTCTTCTGGGTGGCGAGCAGAATCAGTTGCTCGCTCTTCATCATTTCCTCAAGCGCGCGAATGGATTTTTCCCGCCCGACAAACAAAGGCACAATCATATTCGGAAAAACAACAATATCGCGCAGCGGCAAAACCGGAAACGATTCAATCACGCCGGGTTGGGGGGCAGCTTTCTTGCTGGTCATCATGATATCCTATTCGCGTTGGCATCCATCCGACGCCCGAAAAGGCCGCCTTCAGGATCGGCCGCCGCACTCCGGCAGGCCGTGTCGCAGAGCCCCTAAGGCGCCCCCGACAATGAATGAGCGTAGCAGGTGAAGAGTATGAGTCAAACAGCCCTCAGAACGCCCTGACAAATGTCACATGGCGTTCTGATATGGTCATTTCAAGAGATAGATGCAGGCAAAATTGCAAAATTGAAGCAAAATAAAATGCACTCATTATGCGTTCATGCCGAAAAACAGAAAAAGGGCCCCGACGGGGCCCTTGACTGCGAATCAGATCAGGCGCTGGCGCCAGCCTTCTCCCGGTCATCGTAGATGTAGAGCGGATGCGCCTTGCCCTCGACCACCTCCGGGCCGATGACAACCTGGCTGACACCTTCCAGCCCCGGCAGCTCGTACATTGTATCGAGCAGGATGCCTTCCATGATGGAGCGCAGCCCGCGCGCGCCGGTGCGCCGCTCGATAGCCTTTCGGGCCACGACGCCAAGCGCCTCGTCCTGGAACGTGAGCTGGGTATCTTCCATCTCGAAAAGACGCTGATACTGCTTGACCAGAGCGTTCTTCGGCTCGGTAAGGATCTTTTTCAGAGCTTCCTCGTCGAGATCCTCCAGCGTTGCGATCACCGGCAGACGACCGACAAACTCGGGGATAAGTCCGAATTTCAGCAGGTCCTCCGGCTCAACCTGACGGAAGATTTCGCCCGTGCGGCGATCGTCTGGCGCCTGCACATTGGCCGCGAAGCCGATGCTGGTGCCCTTGCCTCTCGCCGAAATGATGCGTTCCAGCCCGGCAAATGCACCGCCGCAGATGAACAGGATGTTCGTCGTATCCACCTGCAGGAATTCCTGCTGCGGATGCTTGCGCCCACCCTGCGGCGGCACGGAAGCAACCGTGCCTTCCATGATCTTGAGCAGGGCCTGCTGCACGCCTTCACCCGAAACGTCACGCGTGATCGACGGATTATCCGACTTGCGGCTGATCTTGTCGATTTCGTCGATGTAGACAATGCCGCGCTGCGCACGCTCGACATTGTAATCCGAGGCCTGCAACAGCTTGAGAATGATATTCTCGACATCCTCGCCGACATAGCCGGCCTCAGTGAGGGTCGTGGCATCGGCCATGGTGAACGGCACATCAAGGATGCGGGCCAGCGTCTGCGCAAGCAGCGTCTTGCCTGAACCCGTCGGCCCGATCAGCAGGATATTCGACTTGTTCAGTTCGATATCGCTGTTCTTGGTGGAGTGGCTGAGCCGCTTGTAATGGTTGTGCACCGCGACCGAGAGCACGCGCTTGGCCTGCGGCTGGCCGATGACATAATCATCGAGCACCTTGCAGATCTCGCGCGGTGTGGGGATGCCGTCCTTGCTCTTGACCAGCGAAGTCTTGTTCTCCTCACGGATAATATCCATGCAGAGTTCGACGCATTCGTCGCAGATGAAAACCGTCGGGCCCGCAATAAGCTTGCGCACCTCATGCTGGCTTTTTCCGCAGAATGAGCAATATAGCGTGTTTTTCGATTCTGAGGCGCCTACTTTGCTCATGATCATCTCCTTCACGCCGACATGTGAACGTCAGACGTTCGTCATTCGACTCTAGTAAACTATAGGCCCGCGCTCCCTAATAAAAGGTAGCGTCGGGCAAATTTGTCAATCCTTGCGGGGACTGCCCCGCGACGGACCGTCTCTTCAATTCGTCGGCCTGTCCGGCCTGATCACTTCGCCTCGGCTGGCTCATCCGAACGGCTGGTGACAACATCGTCAATAATGCCAAAGGCCTTCGACTCTTCCGCCGACATGAAATGGTCTCGGTCGAGTGTACGCTCAATCGTGTCATAATCGCGACCGGTATGCCGCACATAAATATCATTCAGGCGTTTCTTCACCTTCATGATGTCCTCGGCATGGCGCTGGATGTCCGACGCCTGCCCCTGGAAGCCGCCTGAGGGCTGGTGCAGCATCACGCGGGCGTTCGGCAGCGCGAAACGAAGGCCGGCTTCGCCAGCTGTCAGCAGAAGCGAGCCCATCGAGGCGGCCTGTCCGAGGCACAGGGTCGAGACTTTCGGCCGGATGAACTGCATCGTGTCGTAAATGGACAGGCCCGAGGTCACCACGCCACCCGGCGAGTTGATGTACATGGCAATTTCCTTTTTCGGATTTTCCGATTCAAGGAACAGAAGCTGGGCCACGATCACCGAGGCCATATTGTCTTCAACCGGGCCGGTGACAAATACGATGCGCTCGCGCAGAAGGCGCGAATAAATATCGAACGAACGCTCGCCACGGTTGGATTGCTCGACCACCATCGGCACGAGATAGTTGTTATACACATCAATTGGATCGCGCATCGTCTCATCTCTTAATGCAAAAGGTCTGGGCGGAATCACCCGTCCAGACCATAGATAGTCATCAGTTACGTTTTAGCAAAGAGCATCACCCGAACTTTATGCGCCCGAGGCTCGCGCGAAGCTTGCGTCCCGCTCATTCAGCGGTCTTTTCGGCCTCAGCCTTCTTCTTGCGTGCCTTGGGAGCCGGCTTTTCCTTGACGGGCTCGGCTTCCTCTTCCTCGGTCTTGAACAATTCGGCGCGGCTCACCTTCACTTCGGTTACCTTGGCCAGCGAGATGATGTGATCGACCACCTTCTCCTCGAACAGCGGCGCGCGGATCTCGGCGAGACGCTCCGGGTTCTGACGGTAGAAATCCCAGACCTGCTTTTCCTGACCGGGGTACTGGCGGGCGCGGGCAACCAGCGCCTGCCCGACTTCCTCGTCGGACACCTTCACCGCTGCCTTGTCACCCACTTCGGCCAGCAGAAGGCCAAGGCGCACGCGGCGCTCGGCGATCTTGCGATATTCGGCGCGGGCCTCTTCTTCCGTGGTGTCCTCGTCGGCGAAGGTCCGTCCGGACGACTTCTGCTCTGCTTCGACCTGACGCCAGATATTGGCAAATTCCTGCTCCACAAGGCCTTCCGGCAGCGCGAAGGAGTAACGCTTGTCAAGCGCGTCCAGCAAGGCGCGCTTCAGCTTCTCGCGGGCCGTGCCGCTGAACTGGCTCAGCAGATTGGCTTCGACGGCTTCCTTCATCTTGGCAAGATCTTCAAAGCCGAAACCCTTGGCGAAAGCATCATCGATGAGGAATTCGTCCGGCTTGGCGATAACCTTGGCGGTGACGTCGAATTCCGCATCCTGTCCGGCGAGGCGCGGCTCAAGATAATTTGTCGGGAACTTGACCGAAACCTTGCGGTTTTCGCCAGCCTTGATCCCGACAAGCTGATCCTCGAAGCCCGGGATGAAGGTGTTGGAGCCGAGAACCACGTCGACATCGGTGCCGGCGCCGCCCTCGAAAGCCTCGCCATTCATGGTGCCGACAAAATCGATGGTCACGCGTTCGCCCTTGGCGGCCTTGTGCTTTGCATTGTCGATCGCGGTGAAGGTACGGCCCTGCAGGGCCATGCGCTCCAGCGTCTCCTGAATATCGGCTTCGGTGATGTCGACCACCTGACGGGTCAGTTCGATATCGCCGAAAGCACCAACCTCGAAGGTCGGCAGGCTTTCCAGCGCCACGGAATAGGCAAGGTCGCCTTCGCCGGCGATCACCTTCTCGATTTCAGCCTGATCGGCCGGGAAATTCACCTTGGGCTCCAGAGCAAGACGCAGACCCTTGTCGGCGATGATCTTCTGGTTGGCCTCGTTAACGGCGTTCTGGAGCACGTCGGCCATGATGGAACGGCCATAGACACGCTTGATGTGGCTCGTCGGCACCTTGCCGGGACGGAAGCCATTGATCTTGACCTTGCTTTTCAGATCGGCAAGTTCGGCGTCCAGCTTGGCCGAAAGATCGGCCATCGGGAGCACCACTTTGAACTCGTGCTTGAGGCCTTCGCTCAGAATTTCGGTCACCTGCATTTTTGATCGCCTTCTATAATCGCATATCCTGCTTAAAACTGTCTCTTGACGTTTCCTCTTTCACGGGAAACTCTGGTGCGGGCGGAGGGAGTCGAACCCCCACGGTTTGCACCGCTGGAACCTAAATCCAGTGCGTCTACCAGTTCCGCCACGCCCGCAACGCAAGTCCCCGCGTCGGGGACTCCGTCGCATTGGGTGGCGTTCTATAGCAATGGACGAAACATTATGCAGCAAAAAAGTTTGCACCTGACACTCTTCTTTATCTGATGCAATATCGCAGCACGATAGACATCGGAATTGCACAATGATTTTAAGCGGCTCACGATACCCCCAGAAATGACTCATTCGAGAAGAGATTTTCTGCATCTGCCGCTGGCCGCGATTCTGATTCCGGCAGCCGGGCGTGCTTTGGCCCAGTCCGGACCACGCGCGCTGACGCTCAGAGCCGCGAGCGGCGCGCCGCTCGATCTGCCGGATAACAGGCAAATGATCCCTCTGATCTATGAAGGCCAGGCTGCGCCGCAGATCTTGCGCGCCAGACGCGGCGAGACGCTCGAACTGCAATTCGTCAATGATCTCAACCAAAGCACCTCCCTGATCATGCAGGGGCATCATCAACCTGTTCCCGAGAATTTCGCCTATCTTGCGCCAAAGTCGCAGACGGCAGCGCTGTTTACCCTGAAGGAAAGCGGAACGCTCTGGCTGCATCCGCAGGAGGCGGATCAGATACAGCAGGGTCTTGGCACCCTGCTCGTCGTCGAAGACGACCAGCCGCCTTCTGTCGATCTTGACCTTCCATTGCTGGTTCAGGATTGGTCCTCCGACGACGACAAGCCTGTTCTGACGGTGAACGGCCGGTCGCCGGGTGCGCAAACCCATTTGCCGCCGGGTGCGCGGATTCGGCTGCGTCTAGTCAACGCCACGGTTTCGCGCAGTTTCATGCTGCAATTTTCCAGTGCTGCACCGGTTGTCATCGCCATAGACAGCGTGCCGAGCGAAAAATTTCGCCCCGTAAACGATGCGGTTCCGTTCATTCCGGGCGCCCGCTTTGAAATAATGTTCGATCTTGGCGCGACACCCGCCGAAATTCACCTGCACGACGGCACGAGCGACATAGTTATGCAGCGGTTCGTGCCCGATGGCGCGCCTGTTTCCCCCCGCGCCGCCATAAACGCCCTGCCCGCGAGCCCCGTCCTGCCGCAAAATATCCGTCTTGAGGATGCGCTGCGCTTCACGGTCGCGTTTGGCACGGAGACAGATCATTCCGAATTAAATCTGGAGCGTGGCCGGCCAGCGACGATTGCTCTTGTCAACGACAAAAGCGCGCCGCTGTCCCTGATGTTTATCGGGTTGGCCTGCCGCGTGCTTCACGCGCTCGACGATGGCTGGGAACCCTATTGGCGCGACAGCCTGCTGCTGGCGCCGGGGCAAACGCTGCATGTCGCCCTGCGACCGGATGAATCGGGCGCCTATGCACTGATAGTCCGGCCTCTGGAACATGATGCAAGGGGCGAGAGGGTGGCGTTGCTGGTCAGCGAGCCTGCCGGTAAATAAGGCATCATCGCAATGCAAACGTCGGACGCCTAAAAAGTAAACGATACCCAATTGGCGCTGATGCCTATTATTTAATCAAATTGCATAAAAATTAAACAGACTTCGGTCAAAATTTGGCTAAAACACATTATTTCATCATGATAAATCGACTTGGCGCGTTGGCATGGGGAATGCTAAGAGAGCGTCACGGTTCGAGCGGTGAATGTTCCCGCCGAAGCAGCCAGGGATGCGCGCGAAGATGAAAAAAATCGAAGCGATCATTAAGCCTTTCAAGCTCGATGAGGTGAAAGAGGCTCTGCAGGACGCAGGTTTGCAGGGCATCACGGTTATCGAAGCCAAGGGATTTGGTCGCCAGAAGGGCCATACAGAGCTGTATCGCGGTGCTGAATATGTCGTCGACTTTCTCCCGAAGGTGAAGATCGAGGTCGTTATCGCCGACGAGCATGTCGAACGCGCCATTGAGGCCATCAAGAAAGCCGCCCAGACGGGCCGGATCGGCGATGGCAAGATTTTTGTATCATCCATTGAGAACGCCATTCGCATCCGCACTGGCGAAACGGGCAACGACGCGATCTAAATCGCATTCGTTCTTACTAACGTCTCCCTTCAAGAGACTGATCAGAGAGGCATGAAAATGAAGACCGCTAAGGACGTGCTTAAGTTTATTAAAGACAATGATGTGAAATATGTTGACCTGCGCTTCACCGATCCGCGCGGCAAATGGCAGCACGTCACCTTCGACCAGACCCTGGTCGACGAGGAGATGTTCGCCGAAGGCACAATGTTTGACGGCTCCTCGATTGCGGGCTGGAAGGCCATCAATGAATCCGACATGACCCTGATGCCGGATCCGACCACTGCCTGCATGGACCCGTTCTTCGCGGCCTCCACCCTCGTGATCACCTGCGACGTGCTTGAGCCGGCAACCGGCGAGCCCTACTCGCGCGATCCGCGCGGCATCGCCAAGAAGGCCGAAGCCTTCCTCAAGTCGACCGGCATCGGCGACACCGTTTATGTTGGCCCGGAAGCTGAGTTCTTCGTGTTCGACGACGTGCGCTTCAAGTCCGACCCGTACAACACCGGCTTCAAGCTCGACTCGGTTGAGCTGCCCACCAACATGGATACGGAATATGAAGGCGGCAATCTCGGCCACCGCATCCGCACCAAGGGCGGTTATTTCCCGGTTCCTCCGATGGATTCGGCTCAGGACATGCGCGGCGAGATGCTGGCCTCTATGGCAGCCATGGGCGCCGTTGTCGAAAAGCACCACCACGAAGTGGCTTCCGCCCAGCATGAGCTTGGCCTCAAGTTCGGCACACTGACCACCATGGCCGACCACCTGCAGATCTACAAGTACTGCATCCATCAGGTCGCCAATTCCTACGGCAAGACCGCAACCTTCATGCCGAAGCCCATCTTCGGCGATAACGGCTCGGGCATGCACGTCCACCAGTCCATCTGGAAGGCCGGCAAGCCGCTCTTCGCCGGCAACAAATATGCCGATCTTTCCCAGGAATGCCTGTGGTACATCGGCGGCGTGATCAAGCATGCCAAGGCGCTGAACGCTTTCACCAACCCGTCGACCAACTCCTACAAGCGTCTGGTTCCGGGCTATGAGGCACCGGTGCTGCTGGCCTATTCGGCCCGCAACCGTTCGGCTTCCTGCCGTATTCCCTACACCTCCAACCCGAAAGCCAAGCGCGTTGAAGTTCGCTTCCCCGATCCGGTGGCGAACCCCTATCTCGCCTTCGCCTCGCTGCTCATGGCCGGCCTCGACGGCATCATGAACAAGATCGATCCGGGCGCAGCCATGGACAAGGATCTCTACGATCTCCCGCCGAAGGAGCTCAAGAAGATCCCGACCGTTTGCGGCTCGCTGCGTGAAGCTCTCGCAAGCCTCGACAAGGATCGCACCTTCCTCAAGGCTGGCGGCGTGTTCAACGACGACTTCATCGACAGCTACATCGAGCTGAAGATGACCGAAGTCATGCGTTTCGAAATGACCCCGCATCCGGTTGAATATGACATGTACTATTCCTGCTGATCAGCAGAACCAATTCAGGAAAGGCGGCCTCCGGGCCGCCTTTTTTTATGCGCACGCGGTGTCGCCGATTTCACCCCTCATCGCAACCCGCTCCCGAGGGAGACGGTGCTCTGGCGGGTATCAGCCCTGCGCGGGCCCCAGATGCATCGTGCCGCGTTTTTCGGCGAGCTTGACCTGCATGTGACGCTCGCGCGCCGATGCTTTCTGTGCCGGGGTCAGCAATCCGGCGCAATGGGGACAGGAAACGCCGTCCTCGTAATCGGGCGAGGCCAGATCCTCGGCCTCAAGCGGCGCGCGGCAGCCATAGCACACTGCCAGATTGAGCGGCGTCAGGCCGTGCCCCACTGCGACTCGCTGATCGAAGACGAAACAGCCGCCATCCCACAGACTCTCCTCCTGCGGGATTTTTTCGAGATATTTCAATATGCCGCCCTTGAGGTGATACACTTCGGGAAAGCCCTCCTGCAGCATGAAGCTGGTGGCCTTCTCGCAGCGGATGCCGCCGGTGCAGAACATGGCAATCTTCGTATTGGCCTTTGGGTCGAGATGCGCGCGCACAAAAGCCGGAAATTCGCCAAAACTCTTCGTCTTCGGGTCCAGCGCGCCACGGAACGTGCCGACACGCACCTCAAAATCATTGCGTGTGTCGATCAGCAGCACATCCGGCCGGGAAATGAGTTCGTTCCAGTTTTCCGGTTCGACATAGGTACCGACGCGCGCTAGCGGATCGACGCTCTTGTCGCCGATGGTGACGATCTCCTTCTTGAGGCGCACCTTCATGCGCAGAAACGGCATGGATTCTGCCCACGATCTTTTATGCTCCAGTTCGGCGAGGCCGGGAATGGCGCGCAGGTAAGCCAGCACATTGGACAATCCTTCAGGCGATCCGGCCAATGTGCCGTTCACGCCCTCGTCGGCGAGAAGCAGAATGCCCCTGACCCCCTCGGCTTCGCATATGGCCTGCACGGGATCGCGCAATTGGGTAAATTGCGGCAATCTGGCAAAATGATAAAAGGCTGCAACTTCAACACGTGACATGATAAGACCGAAATTCGAACGACAGCTTGCTGTCTTGACCATGACGCGCTTCATACGCAAATTCGCAGTCTATCGCCAGTGTTTTACAGCCAGCGGGGGCCTTGATGCCTGAAGAACCAAGCAAGACGGCGCTAGACAATGCCGTTTCCGCTATTGCAGCCTTCAATATGGGCCGCGACCTGCGTGTGCTGGCGCGCAAATATCAGATGATGGGCGCCTCGCGCTTTGCCTTCTTCCGGGCGACGGCGCATCTGTTTTATGCCCATGCCCTCCGCATGAATTTACCCGCCTCTCCGGCAGGCTGGATCTGCGGCGACCTGCATATCGAGAACTTTGGCGTGTACAAGAGCGACAGCCGTCTTGCCTATTTCGATGTCAATGATTTCGATGAAGCCTGTTTCGGCCCACTGAGTGCCGATCTGGTGCGTTTTGGCGCTTCGATCCTGATCAGTTGTGCCGACCTTGGCGTGGATGCCAATGAATCCAACGAACTGGCGATGAATGCGTTCAATGCCTATCTGCGCATCCTGCAAAATGAAAAGCCGATCTGGTCCGAAGAGGAACTGGCCAGCGGCGCCATAAAGGCCCTGTTCGAGCAGGTAGCCAAACGCAAGCGCACCGCGTTCCTGAACGAGCGCACCAGCGTCAGAAAGCAGATGCGCCATTTCATCACCGATGGCAGGCGATATTTCCCGCATGAGCCCTATGACGAGAAGCGTCTCGGCATCACCAAGGCGCTGGCCAGCCTGCCGCATCGCAACGACGGCTTTTTCGAACTGCGCGATATTGCGTTTCGTGTTGCGGGGCTGGGCAGTCTCGGTTTGCGTCGATATGGCATTCTGGTCAGGGGACGCGGCGATCCCGACAAGAACGCGCTCTTCGACATGAAGGGCGCCGCGCCGTCCTCCGCCGCCGTCCTGATGCCGGAACGCCAGCCCAAATGGGCGACACAGGCCCAGCGTATCGTCACTTTGCAGAAGCGGCTGCAAGCCATGCCGGCCTGCCAGCTCACGGCCCTGCGCATTGGACGGCGCGATTATATCCTGCGCGAATTGCAGCCGACCGAAGACAGGCTGAATCTGACCGCTCTGTCCAAGCACAGAGCCCGGGCGCTCGGCACGCTGAACGAGGCCTTCAGCCATATGGGCGAGATGGCCGCCTCGCTGCACCTGCGCGGCGCCGCCCGGCAAGGCGCGGATGGGCCGGACATTCTGATCAGATTTGGCGCCAAGGCGAGACCCGAGGAATGGCTCGCCGCTTCGGCACAGATGAAAATGCATAATGAAGCTGATTTTGAGGCCTTCAATGCGGCGCTTGCGGCAAATGATCCGCTGCTGGCCGCCACGCTGAAGGAATGATCAGATCAGAAACAGCGTCGTCAATAAACAGGCCGCCAAAAATGGTGCAAAGGAGACGAGACGCTGCACGCGCCAGTGGCGATATTCAGGCGCCATGAACTCCTTCATGCCGGAAAAGGCACAGGCGGTTGCATGGCCCGCCATATCTTCCATGCGCGAAAGCTGCTGCACCTGAAAGTTGATGTTGGATTCATCCTCGCTCATGGTTAAAGCATACTGAACAACAGTTAACTTTTGGCTTAAATCCGGCTGGCGCTTCGCATTTTGGTGCATAATGCATTGAGCGCATTGGCCAAATTGCCCCCCGCGTGGCATAAAGGCGGCAAGCCGAATCACTTATGAGAATTACAGCAGGATGATGGACGAAAACGATCTTTTCGGTAGCGGCATGGACAGCGGCGCAGCAATGCCTGACGCCGCTCCCGGCAAAAGAAGCGAACCGCGCGGCCGCGCAGAGCGGCCCGCAGCCGTGCCTCTCAAAACCGCCGAAAGCTATAATGCCTCCTCCATCGAGGTGCTGGAAGGGCTGGAGCCCGTGCGTCGCCGGCCGGGCATGTATATTGGCGGCACCGACGAAGCCGCCCTGCACCACCTTTTCGCCGAAGTGATCGACAATTCGATGGACGAGGCCGTCGCCAAGCACGCCACCTGGATCGATGTATCGATCGAGCCGGACGACTGGATCAGCATCACCGACAATGGCCGCGGCATTCCCGTCGACCCGCATCCGAAATTTCCGGACAAATCGGCGTTGGAAGTAATCATGACCACGCTGCACGCCGGCGGCAAATTCGACTCTGGCGCCTATCAGACCTCGGGCGGCCTGCATGGCGTCGGCGTGTCTGTGGTCAACGCGCTCTCGACACGCCTTGAGGTGGAGGTGGCGCGCGGCCAGATGCTCTATGCGCAGGCGTTCGAGCGCGGGCATGCCGTCACAACGCTGCAGACCATCGGCAAGGTGCAGAACCGTCGCGGCACCAAGGTGCGCTTCAAGCCAGACCCGCTGATATTTGGCGCAGACGCCCATTTCAAGCCCGAGCGCCTGTTCAAGATGACGCGTTCCAAGGCCTACCTGTTCAGCGGCGTCGAGATCCGCTGGCATTGCAGCCCCGCGCTTCTTGGCGAAAACAGCCCGGTTCCGGCTGAGGCGGTGTTTCACTATCCTGGCGGGCTCAAGGATTATCTCGCCGCGGAAACCGAATCCGCCGATCTGGTCGCCGAAAGCATGTTCACCGGCAAGGTGGAAAAAGCCGCTGGCCACGGTTCCGTGGAATGGGCGCTCTGCTGGCTGGCCGGCGACGACGGCTATGTCCGCTCCTATTGCAACACCATCCCCACGCCTGATGGCGGCACACATGAGGCCGGGCTGCGCCTTGCGTTGCATCGCGGCCTCAAGGACCATGCCGAACGGATCGGACAGGCCAAGCGCTTCGCCAGCGTCACAACCGACGACGTGATGCTGACCTGCGCCGCGATGATCTCGGTGTTCATCCGCGAGCCCGAATTCCAGGGCCAAAATAAGGGCCGCCTGATGACACAGGAGGCCAGCCGCATCGTCGAGAGCACATTGCGCGATGCCTTTGACCATTGGCTGGCGGCAACGCCGTCGCAGGCTGTCAAGCTCATCGATTGGTCGGTCGAGCGCGCCGATGAGCGCCTGCGCCGCCGCGCCGAAAAGGAAGGCATGCGCAAGACCGCAGTGCGCAAGCTCCGCCTGCCCGGCAAGCTGGCCGATTGCTCGAACAATGGCGCTGCTGGTTCAGAGCTTTTCATTGTCGAGGGCGATTCCGCCGGCGGTTCCGCCAAACAGGCGCGCAACCGCGCCACGCAGGCTGTGCTGCCGCTGCGCGGCAAAATTCTCAATGTGGCTTCGGCAACGCGGGACAAACTGGCCGCCAACCAGCAGATCGGCGATCTTGTGCTGGCGCTCGGCTGCGGCACCGGCACCCACTACAAGGAAGCCGACCTGCGCTATGAAAAAATCATCATCATGACGGACGCCGATGTCGACGGGGCGCATATTGCCTCGCTGCTCATCACGTTTTTTTACCGGCAGATGCCGAAGCTCATTGAGCACGGCCATCTCTATCTCGCCGTGCCGCCGCTCTATCGCCTGACGCAGGGCACTAAAACTGTCTATGCCAGAGACGATGCGCATCGGGAAGAACTGATCCGCACCGTTCTCACCGGACGCGGCAAGGTAGAGGTTGGCCGCTTCAAAGGTCTCGGCGAGATGATGGCGCAGCAGCTCAAGGAAACCACCATGGACCCCGCCAAGCGTGCATTGCTGCAGGTGACGCTTGCGCATGTCGACGCCCTGACCACGGCCGATTGCGTAGAGCGCCTCATGGGCAACAAGCCGGAAGCACGGTTTAATTTCATTCAGGAGCGCGCTGCCTTCGCCAAGGAACTCGTCGACATCTGATCCCGGCCTTGCGCCGTCCGCCCCGAGATTACGTATAATTAACGTGATCTTTCACGCGAAATACGTGATGAGGGAGCGGATTTTAAAAAGACGAGATAAAATATGCGCGATCTTGCGGGACACAAATACAGCCGGGTTGCAATTTCATTGCACTGGCTGATGGCGGCGCTGATCATCGCCAATCTGGCCCTGGCCAAAATCAGCGGGCATTTGCCGCGCGATCTGCGCATTCAGTTGATGTACCAGCACAAGGCGCTCGGCACGGTTCTGCTGGTGCTTATTGTTTGGCGCCTGATGTGGAGGCTCACCCATGCAGTGCCGCCATTTCCAAAAAATACTCATAAATTCAATGTGATAATCGCCCATATTGGCCATTGGGCGCTTTATGGCGCAATGATTTTTGTACCGCTGACAGGCTTCCTGAAAGTGCTGGCTCAGGGCCGCGCCCTTGGCCTCTGGCTGTTTGATCTGCAAAGCCCGTTCGTCAATGACGCGGCGATGGCCAAGCTGTTGGGGGAGATGCACAATCTCAGCGGTAATCTGACAATATTTCTTGTTGGCGGGCACATATTAGCGGCGATTTACCACCAATACATTGCCAAAGATAATCTGATCGCACGAATTACTCCCTGATATTTTTTGATCATCAATAAATTTTGACGAAATATTCACTCTGATGAGAAATGCTTCAAACTGTCTTCATCAGGGTGTTCGCATGGCTCCGGTATTCAGATTTCTGGGAAATGAATCGGGATCACTGGTCGAACGCTTTGCTCTGACCGCGTCGGTCATTGCCCTGCTCGGCGTGACGGGTGCCAATCATCTTGCGCGTTCGCTGGACAAGTCCAGAGAAGCCAGACTGGCCGCAGCAGAGCAGACGCAAAATGCGGCAAATGGCAAGAACCCGGATATTCCGCTCTTCGATAATATTGACACCACCGCGACAGCGTCGATCGCGGGCAATGCGCGCCCGCTGATTCTCGATCCGTGCACGGGCCGCATCACACAGCCCTAGGGGGCGACCGCAGCAGCCCCTTTACAATGCCGATGAGGCAAAAATCGCCGAAGGCCGGGCGCCGCCCGATCAAATATTTGACTTCAAAAGTGTTTCGGCCTATCCATCTGGCTGGAACGGTAATGTGCTGCGCGCCCCGCTCCGGCTGTTGTGTTCAATAGGAACAACATGGCTTCCACTCTCAGAGCACCTCAAGACGGTCTCAGCACTTGAGCACTCTGCGGGTTACTCCCGGCGCGCTTCGGAACAAACAATACGATGCTCTTTAGTGAACTTGGACTGAGTGAAAAAGTCCTCCAGGCCGTGACCGCCGCCGGATATACCCAACCGACTCCGATCCAGGAACAGGCCATCCCCTTTGCACTTGCCGGACGCGATGTGCTTGGCATAGCACAAACCGGAACAGGCAAGACCGCAGCCTTCACGCTGCCCATGCTCTCGCGGCTTGAAACAGGGCGCGCCCGCGCCCGTATGCCGCGCACCCTCATTCTTGAGCCGACGCGGGAACTCGCGGCGCAGGTTGAAGAAGCCTTCGTCAAATATGGCGTCAACCACAAGCTTTCCGTGGCCTTGCTCATCGGCGGCGTCTCGTTTGCCGATCAGGAAACCAAGATCATGCGCGGCGCGGATGTTCTGATTGCGACGCCGGGGCGCCTTCTGGATTTTGCCGAACGCGGCAAACTGCTGCTCACCGGCATCGAAATTCTCGTCATCGACGAAGCCGACCGCATGCTCGACATGGGCTTCATCCCGGATATTGAGCGCATCTGCAAACTGGTGCCCTTCACCCGGCAGACCTTGTTCTTCTCGGCCACCATGCCGCCGGAAATCACCCGGCTCACCGAAACCTTCCTGAGCAATCCGGCGCGCGTTGAAGTTGCCAAGGCGTCCAGCACGGCGACAACCATCACGCAGGGGCTGATCCCGACACGCCGCGAGGCCAGCGCCAAGCGCGAGACATTGCGCCGGTTGCTGCGTTCCGCCGCCGATCTCAAGAACGCCATCGTTTTCTGCAACCGCAAGACCGATGTGGCCATCGTCTTCAAATCTCTGCAGAAGCATGGCTTCGCCGTTGGTGCGCTGCATGGCGACATGGACCAGCGCGCACGCATGATTTCGCTCGACGCATTCAAGAACGGCGCTATCGATGTGCTGGTCTGCTCCGATGTGGCGGCGCGCGGTCTCGATATTCCCGATGTGAGCCATGTCTATAATTATGACGTGCCCACCCATCCCGAAGACTACGTCCACCGCATCGGCCGTACCGGCCGCGCCGGACGCCTTGGCACGGCGCTGACGCTGGTCTCGCCGCCCGAACAGAAATATATCGATGCCATTGAAAAGCTGATCGCGCGAAAAATCGATATACTGGAGCCCCTGCCAGCCGAAGACACCGAAACAGAAGCCGCGCCCGAGGAACGGCAGGAACGGCGCAGCCGCAGCCGCTCCGAAAGCCGGCCACCGCGCGCGCCGCGCGAAAGCGAGCGCCGCCAACCGCGCGAAAAGCCGGAGCCCGTGCGGCCCATGCCCGCAGAAAGAGACACAGCCCGCGCCGAGGAGCGGCCTCAACGCGAGCGCCGTCCCTATCGTCAGGAAGATGACGGCCCGCCAGTCGGATTTACCGATCACATCCCTTCGTTCCTGCTGCGCCCGGTAAGGCTCAAAAAGAGCGCGGAATCAGAAAAGGAATAGAGAGCCTCAGCCCTGCCGCACCTGTTGGCGGCGGGCAGGCTTTACATCAGGCCTCAGCACCGGCTTGCGGCATTTGCGCCGGTGTGATGGCCACGCTCTCGCCACAGCCGCAGGCGGACGTCTGATTGGGATTATTGAAGACGAAGCCGCTGGAGAGCTTGCTCGTCTGGAAATCCATCTCTGTGCCGAGCAGGAACAGGATCGCCTTTGGATCAATGAGCAGCTTGACGCCCTTCTCCTCGACCACGTCGTCATGCGGCCCGATGCTCTCGGCCCATTCCATCGAATAGGACATGCCGGCGCAACCGCCATTCTTGACGCCGACACGGAGCCCCAGCACCGGTTTATCGGCCGAGGCCATGATCTCCCTGACACGCGCGGCTGCCGCATCGGTCAGGCTCATGATTTTAAAACGCGAACTGACTGCCATTTTTCAAGCTCCTGTCACTGAGGTTAAAGGCCTCAAGACATTTGAGTCTCTTCAACATAATCATTCACCGCCTGAAAGAAAAGGGCGATGACCTGTTCACCACATATCCAGCGCGACACGCGCTTCATCAGACATGCGGCTCTGATCCCATGGCGGGTCGAAAACCATGTTCACTTTCACGCCTGCGATACCGGGTACGGCGCCAACGGCGGTCTCGACCCAGCCCGGCATTTCGCCCGCTACCGGGCAGGCAGGCGCTGTCAGCGTCATGTCGATGGTGACAAAACGCGAATCGTCGATCTCGACCCGGTAGATCAGCCCGAGTTCGTAAATATCCGCCGGAATTTCCGGATCATAGACCGATTTAAGCGCCGTGACGATGCCGTCGGTCAGTTGATCCATCTCTTCCGGGGTGAGCGTATCGGGCATTTCAACCACCGGACGGTTCGAGGCGAGTTCAGCTTCGGCCTGATCAGTGCTACTCATTTCACTCTCCTCACGCAAACAGGTTCTGCGTTTTCAGCAAGGCATCGGCCAGCGCATCCACTTCCTCGCGCGTATTATAGAGCGCAAAGGACGCACGGCAGGTCGATGTGGCGCCAAAGCGCTCCAGCAATGGCATTGCGCAATGGGTTCCGGCCCGCACGGCCACGCCATAGCGGTCGATAATGGTGGCGACATCATGGGCATGCGCGCCTTTCATCTCGAAAGATACGATCGCGCCTTTGCCCTTTGCCTTTCCGATGATGCGCAGCGTGTTGATCGCACCAAGACGCTGCATCGCGTAGTCCGCCAGCTTGGCTTCATGTGCGTGAATCCTGTCCCGGCCCAGATCCATCATGAAATCCAGCGCCGCGCCGAGGCCGATGGCCTGCACTATAGGCGGCGTGCCGGCTTCAAAGCGGTGCGGCGGCGCGTTATAGGTGACTTCGTCCTTTGTCACCGTGACGATCATCTCGCCGCCGCCGTTGAAGGGCGGCAGCTTTTCCAGCCATTCCTTCTTGCCGTAAAGCACGCCTATGCCGGTGGGACCGTAAAGCTTGTGGCCGGTCATCACGTAAAAATCGGCATCGAGATCCCGCACATCGACATCGCAATGCACGGCACCCTGACTGCCATCAACCAGCACGGGAATGCCGCGCGCATGGGCGATGCGGATCACATCCCTGATTGGCACGATGGTGCCCAGCACGTTCGACATATGGGTCATCGCGACGATCTTGGTGCGCGGGCTCAGTGCCTTCTCGAAGGCATCCAGCGAGAAATTGCCTTCGTCGTCGACATCCACCCATTTCAGTACGGCGCCCTTGCGCTCGCGCAGGAAATGCCAGGGCACGATGTTGGAATGATGCTCCATGATCGAGAGCACGATCTCATCGCCCTCCCCGATATGCTCAAGCCCGAAGCTCGACGCCACCAGATTGATTGACTCGGTTGCGCCCTTGGTGAAGACAATCTCATCGACCGAACCTGCATTCAGGAAACGGCGCACTGATTCGCGCGCCGCCTCAAACGCATCCGTCGCGGCATTAGCGAGATAATGCAGGCCCCGGTGCACATTTGCATATTCTGACGTGTAGGCCTGATTGAGCCGGTCGAGCACGGCCTTCGGCTTCTGCGCAGAAGCGGCATTGTCCAGATAAACCAGTTTCTTGCCATAGACCTCCATACCCAGAATCGGGAATTGCGCCCGCACGGCATCAAGATCTAATGGCAGGGTCTTGTTCACTTCACACCTCCGGACCGGCCGGCAAGCCAGCCATGCACACGCGCCGTCAGTTCGGCGCGCAACGCCTCGTTGCCAATGGCTTCCAGCGCGTCCACCGCAAAAGCCTCAATCAGCAGGCTTTCAGCTTCAGCCTTGGGCAAGCCACGCGCCATCAGATAGAACATCTGATCTTCATCAAGCTGGCCAACTGTCGCACCATGGCCGCAGACGACATCATCGGCAAAAATTTCCAGCTCCGGCTTGTTGCTCATGCTGGCGCCTTCCGAAAGCGTCAGCGTGTTGCTTTTCATCACGCCGTCGGTTTTCTGGGCATGGGGCTGAACGACGATCTTGCCCTGAAACACGCCCTTGGCCTCGCCATCAAGAATGTGCTTGAACAATTCCCGGCTTACGCAATGCGGCGCGGCATGTTCGACAACCAGAGTCGTATCGGCATGCTGTGTGCCCTTGAGCAAAGAGACGCCGCGCAGACCGGCGCTCGCATATTCCCCATTGAACCGCACGAATGCCTGCCGGCGCACCAGAGCGCCGTCCGCGAGAAAGCCAAAACTGTTAAGCACCGATTTCTCATGCAGGTCGGCGGTGAAAGAAGCGACATGCTGGTCAGCATTGCCATGCAGCGACACCAGTTCCACCTCGGCTGAATCGCCCACAACCACATGCAGCAGGCTGTTGACCTGCCCGGCGCTGGCCTGCGTTTCCTCAATCACGGCCAGTTTCGCGCCTGCCCCAACCTCAACCACAACACGTGTATGCATCGCGGCATTGCGCGACAATTTTGAAACAATATGCAGAGGCGCATCCAGCTGGGTGCCAGAAGCGACGGTAATTTTCACTGTCTCGCGGGCAAAGGCGGTGTTGAGCGCGACAAGATTGTCGCTGCTGCCCAGCTCCGAACCCGCAACCGGCTGGATGTCGACAGCTACGCCCGCTGGCAGGCCGGACGATCCGGCGAAGAAACCGTCAAGGAGCATGATGCTGGCAGGCTGTGCGCCATCCAGAGCAGCCGCGAGCGCTGCAGCATCCGGCCGGGCTGCAGGCGCAAGCGCCGCGCCCATGAGACGGCGCAGGTCCGTGTAATGCCAGCTCTCGACGCGTCTGTGCGGAAGGCCGCTGGCTTCAAATTGCTGGAATGCGGCGGTGCGTACCGGCAGATCGGCCGGCGCCTGCGCCTTCAGCGCTTCAAATTGCGCGATCAGCTGCGTTTCCGCATCCGTGCGCAGAGGGGCGATTGTAGTCATCAGGCTGCCTCGCCGACATAATCGCGGTAACCGTTCTTTTCGAGTTCCAGCGCCAGTTCCGGCCCGCCGGATTTGACGATTTCGCCCTTGGACATCACATGCACCGTGTCCGGCACGATGTGATCGAGCAGACGCTGATAATGGGTGATGACGAGAAAGCCGCGATCCTTCGAGCGCAGGGCATTCACGCCGTCGGCGACAACGCGCAGCGCATCGATATCAAGGCCGGAATCCGTCTCGTCGAGAATGGCAAATTTCGGAGCCAGCAACGCCATCTGCAGGATTTCCATGCGCTTCTTCTCACCGCCGGAAAAGCCGACATTGAGCGGACGCTTGAGCATATCCTGATTGATGCCGAGCCGGGCCGAAGCTTCGCGCACGGCGCGCATGAAATCGGGCGTCGAAAGCGCTGCCTCGCCGCGCGCCTTGCGCTGGGCGTTCATGGCGGCCTTCAGGAAGGTCATGGTTGCAACGCCCGGAATTTCCAGCGGATACTGGAACGCCAGAAACAAACCGGCGGCTGCCCGCTCATGCGGCTCAAGTTCCAGAATATTGACGCCGTTGAGCCAGACTTCGCCCTCGGTTACCTCATAGTCCTCGCGCCCTGCGATGACATAGGACAGCGTCGACTTGCCTGAGCCGTTCGGCCCCATTATCGCGGCCACTTCCCCCGCCCTGACGGACAGGTTGAGGCCATTGAGGATTTTCTTGCCGTCGATTTCGACATGGAGATTTTTTACTTCGAGCATTTTAGGGTCTTTCTTTATCTTTTTCAGAGCCGTCATGGCCGGTTTTGGGGTCAAGCCCAAGGATGATCCGGCCATCCACAAATAATGAAAGCGTGAATACGCGGTTCAATCCCGCGCATGATGCGCTTTACGCAGAGCCGTGCCCATCACTCGCCATCCCAATAATCGAGGGAGCTGCCGGGACGGGCAATGTGCATAATTCTTGCGGCCTTCAATCCGCCATCAGGCGGCACCATCGAGGAGACCATGAACTTGTTGCTATCGGCATATTCAACCACATCCGGGTCATGGCGGGTTGAAAAGGCCAGATAGTGCAAATCCACGGCGCCGCTATTGATGATCTGATGCGCCGTTGCCTCCGCGGTGCCGGCGGGTGCGGCAAGCACATCGCCTTTTTTGACGGTATAAATATCCGGCCCGAAGCGATATTGCCCTTCACCTTCCAGAATCAAAAACATTTCCTCATTGGCATGATGCGCGTGACGCGGAAAAGCGGTCTTGCCCGGCGACACAATATGCAGTTGACATCCAAGCTTCTGCGCGCCGATGAGCGGGCCTATACGACCCAGTCTGGCTGCGAATTTGTCGCCATGCACCGACTCGCGCAGGGCGACATCGGCAAGGTTAAGCACAGGCTTCATCAGCGGTTCTTTCCGAGAAAAGGGGTTTGACTTCGGACATTTTAGAAGTCTCACTTTATCTCTTTGTTATTGCTCCGCGCCGGATCAAGTCCGGCCATGGCGCGCATAAAAAAGCTCAGCCCACCGAGCCTTCAAGCGAAATGGCAATCAGCTTCTGCGCTTCGACCGCGAATTCCATAGGTAATTGCTGCAGCACGTCGCGCACGAAGCCATTGACGATAAGCGCCGTGGCCTCTTCGGCGTCCAGCCCGCGCTGGAGGCAATAAAACAGCTGATCCTCGGAAATTTTCGAGGTTGTCGCCTCATGCTCGAAGGTGGCGGAGGCATTGTTGCTCTCGATGTAGGGCACTGTATGCGCCCCGCAATGATTGCCGATCAGCAGGCTGTCGCAATTGGTGAAATTGCGGGCATTCGTCGCCTTGCGATGAGCCGAGACCTGACCGCGATAGGTATTCTGGCTGTGACCGGCCGAAATGCCCTTCGAGATGATGCGGCTCGAGGTGTTCTTGCCCAGATGAATCATCTTGGTGCCGCTGTCGACCTGCTGATAGCCGTTCGAAATGGCTATCGAATAAAATTCGCCTCGCGAATCGTCGCCGCGCAGAATGCAGGACGGATATTTCCAGGTGATCGCCGAGCCGGTCTCGACCTGCGTCCAGGAAATCTTCGAATGCGCGCCGCGGCAATCGCCCCGCTTGGTGACAAAATTATAGATGCCGCCCTTGCCCTCGGCATCGCCGGGATACCAGTTCTGCACGGTGGAATATTTGATCTCGGCATCGTCGAGCGCCACAAGTTCAACCACCGCGGCGTGAAGCTGGTTCTCATCCCGCTTGGGTGCCGTGCAGCCTTCCAGATAGGAGACATAGGCGCCCTTGTCGGCAATGATCAGCGTGCGTTCAAACTGACCGGTGTTCTTCTCATTGATGCGGAAATAGGTCGAAAGCTCCATCGGGCAGCGCACGCCCGGCGGGATATAGACGAATGAGCCATCGGAAAACACGGCCGAATTCAGCGTAGCGAAATAATTATCGCTGACCGGCACCACTGAACCGAGATATTTTTTCACGAGGTCGGGGTGATGCAGCACCGCTTCCGAGAACGAGCAAAAGATCACGCCAACCTTGGCGAGTTCGGCCTTGAAGGTCGTCGCCACCGAGACCGAGTCGAACACGGCGTCCACGGCCACACGCGGCTTATCGACACCGGCGAGAATTTCCTGTTCTGCCAGCGGAATGCCGAGTTTCTCGTAGACGCGCAGCAATTCCGGGTCCACCTCGTCAAGAGATTTGGGACCCGCCATGCTCTTGGGCGCGGCGTAATAATAAAGATCCTGATAATCGATCTTGGGATAATGAACACGCGCCCATTCCGGCTCCTGCATGGTCTGCCAGCGCCGGAAGGCATCGAGCCGCCAGTCCGTCAGCCACTGCGGTTCGTTCTTCTTGGCCGAAATAAACCGGACGATATCTTCGTTCAGGCCTTTGGGAGCAAGGTCGGATTCGATATCCGAGACGAAGCCATACTTATATTCGGTCACGTCGATGGACTTAACCTGATCGACGGTTTCCTTCACCGCTGCCATTCTACTCTCCATAACCGGACGGTTCAAAAGCCGTTGGTCTCTTGTTTACATAGACTATTTTTACATTTCCGCCAGTATCAGGCGGCAAATTTGCCACGCTTCTCCTGCACTTTTTTGACGACGCCGGCAAAGGCCTCCGTAAAAAGCGCCAGATCCCCATCCGATGTCGCCCAGCCAAAACTCAGGCGCAGCGCGCCCCGCGCAAGCTCGTCCGGCACGTTCATGGCCTTGAGCACATGCGAGGCGGAAACCTTGCCCGACGAACAGGCCGAACCGGAGGACAGCGCCACGCCCGCCAGATCAAGCTGGATCAGCAGCGTTTCGGCCTGCGTTCCCGGCATGGCGAAACAAATGACATTCGGCAAACGCGGCGCATCGGCCGCAAAGATTGTCGCTCCGGGCGCAAGCCTGCGGATAACGGCCTCAAAATCGTCCCGGCGCGCGGCCAGCAGTTCCGGCCTGTCCTGCGCAGCCAGTTCCGCGGCGGCGCCAAAACCAGCTATGGCGGCGACATTCGGCGTTCCGGCGCGCGCGCCCTTTTCCTGCCCGCCGCCCTGAATGAGCGGCGCAGCAATATGCAGGCTGTCGGAGGCCAGAATGAGCGCGCCCGCGCCCTTCGGCCCGCCGAATTTGTGCGCAGAGAGGATCAGCACATCCGCGCCGCTCGCCGCAAACGACAGAGGCACCTTGCCTGCCGCCTGCACGGCATCGCAGACCACAAGCCCGCCAGCGGCATGAACCATGTCAGCGGCCTCGCGCACGGGCTGGATCACTCCGGTTTCATTATTGGCATATTGCAGCGCCAGCATGAGCGGCGCGCCGCCATGAACGGCGAGCCACTGTTCCACCGCCGCAAGATCAAGCCGCCCCTGTGCATCGACGGGAAGAATATCAACCGCGTCATCCGGGAAGCGGTGGCCTTTCACGATGCAGGCATGCTCCACGGCGCAGACGCCCAGCCGGGCAAAACCGCGCTTGTCGCGTCCGATGTCGATATAGGGTGTCAGCGCCAGATTGGCCGCCTCGGTGCCGCCGGACGTGAAGATCACATTCTTCGCCTGTGCGCCGACCAGAGCTGCCACCTGAATGCGGGCCTTTTCCATCAATCCGCGCGCGGCCCGCCCCTCGAAATGCATCGACGACGGGTTCCCCACGGCGTCAAGGGCAGCCAGCATCGACTCACGCACCTGCGGCCGCAAGGGCGCCGTGGCGTTATAGTCGAGATAGGCACGTGGGCCGGACAATGATCAACCTTTCAAAAAACTTTGCTCCGAAACCGGAGGGATGCACGAGATGCTTGCATTTGACCGCAGCACCTGTGCTAAAAGGCCTTCAGATTTTCGAACGCCGATACAGTTTAGAATAGTTCTAAATGACTTAGAATTATTCTAACAGCATCTATGGCGAGGGATTGAGCCATGTCAAGGGTTGGCCGCGCGGCCAGACCGGCATGGGTTCGATGGAATGGCAAAGGGGACTTTATGCCTGAAGTGATTTTTACCGGCCCGGCCGGCCGTCTCGAGGGGCGCTACCATCCGGCCAAGCAAAAAGGCGCGCCGATTGCCATCATCCTGCACCCGCATCCCCAGTTCGGCGGGACGATGAACAATCAGATCGTCTATAACATGTATTATGCTTTTGCCGACCGCGGCTTCTCGGTGCTGCGGTTCAACTTCCGCGGCGTGGGCCGCAGTCAGGGCAGCTTCGATCACGGCGCGGGCGAACTCTCGGACGCTGCTTCCGCGCTGGACTGGGCGCAGGCCATCAGCCCGGATGCGCGCTCATGCTGGATCGCCGGGGTGTCTTTCGGATCGTGGATCGGCATGCAGCTTCTCATGCGCCGCCCCGAAATCGAGGGTTTTATTTCGGTTGCGCCTCCGGCCAACCGCTTCGACTTTTCCTTCCTCGCGCCCTGCCCCTCCTCGGGCCTGTTCATTCATGGCGATCAGGACCGCGTTGCGCCGCTCAAGGAAGTGACGGGCCTTATCGAGAAGCTGAAGACGCAGAAGGGCATCGTCATCGAACATGCCGTGATCCCGGGCGCCAATCACTTCTTTGAAAATTGCGTAGATCCGCTGATCACCGAAGTTGGCTCCTATCTCGACAAGCGCCTCGGCCAGCCGACAAAGCAATCCATCGGTTCGCGCAAGCGCTGAGGGCGGGGCCCGATCCTGCATTCAAAAGTCCGGGCAAAGGCGGCAGAGCATCTGTCGCGGCCCGGCATCGGCTCCGGCATTACGACGGTCGTGCAAGCACCCCGCCGCTCATCGGCGCGGGGCACCCTGTCGTGCCCGGATATGTAAGCGGCAACCCCTGCCTCGCGCGCACCGCCAGATAGGCAAAAGCCTGAGCCTCCATCGCATCCGATGACCATCCGTAAGTTTCCGCTGCATTAACAGGGCATTGAAGCTCGTCTCTGAGAAATTGAATCAGTGCAGGGTTGCGTGCCCCGCCGCCGCACACGACAAGTTCAGAAATTGATTCAAGCTGAGACTTTGATTCAACTTGCCGTTGAGAGATTGATTCAACGACCTTGCGTAAAGTCGCAGCTGCGGCGCGCGCGGTAAAAGCCGTCAGCGTGGCCGCGGCGTCCTCCAACGGCAGGCCGTCCACCGCCTTTTTTGAAAAAGCGTTTCTGTCCAGAGATTTAGGTGGCGGAAGCTGAAAAAATGATTCACCCAGCAACCGGGTCAGAATAGTCTCGTCCACCCGGCCCTTTGCTGCCGTCGCGCCATCCTTGTCCATCGGGCTGCCCGTACGTTCCAGCATCAGATCGTCGATCAGGGCATTGCCAGGACCCGTGTCGCAGGCCACTGGCTCGGCATCCGCACCGGCCAGAAATGTGACATTGGCGACGCCGCCGATATTGAGCAGCGCTGCGGGAAAGCGCAGACCGGCATTGGCAGCCAGCGCGCGGTGATAAACCGGCACGAGCGGCGCGCCCTGACCGCCGGCAGCGACATCGGCGGCGCGCATGTCGGACATCACATCGACGCCCAGCGCATCGGCCAGCACCTGCCCGCGACCGATCTGCACTGTCAGGCGTTCTGCGGGCCGGTGCAGAATGGTCTGCCCGTGGTAACCGATGATATCGACAGCCAGTTGCGGATACCTGCTGCGGAACGCCCGGACAGCCTCGATATGCCGCCGGTCGATAAGGGCCTCCGCTTCGGCGATAATGCCGGGACGCGCCTCGCGGCGCTCGAGATGAACTGCCGCCGCAAGAGCCGCGCGCAGCAGGGCGCGGTCCTGCTCGCTGTAGGCGAAGCTGTCGCTCGGTCCGGTCTCGATAAGGGCGCCGCCGTCGGTGCGCAGCCAGGCCACGTCAACGCCGTCGAGCGAGGTGCCGCTCATCAATCCAATGGCAGACAGCATGGACTTCTCCTTCAGGCGAGGCGCATCAAAGCCAGACCGCACACAACCATCCCAGCGGCAATATAGCGCGAAAAGCCGAACTGTTCTTTAAGAAGAGTGGCGGCGAGAATGGCGGCGAACAGCGCCGATGTCTCGCGCGTGGCTGAAACCAGCCCGATCGGCGCATGGCTCATCGCCCAGACGACGATGCCATAGGCCAGCGTCGAAGCGCCGCCCCCGATCAGCGCAAATTTCCAGGAAAAACGGAGATTCCGGACAAAGGCCCTGCCGCGCAGCGCGAGCGCCACCGGCAGAAAGACGATGCCAACGCTCACCATGACCCACAAAGTATAGGCCACGGGCGAGCCGGAGGCGCGTCCGCCCTGCCCGTCCGCAAGGGAATAGCCCGCGATCACCAGCGAATTGGCTCCGACCGCCATCAATGTATGACGGTCAAGCACGCCAAGCTTCAGGCCGCTGCGCGCCAGCCACATGATGCCGCCAAGGATGCACAGAGCGCCGCCCACGCTCAGCGGCTTCGGCGACTCGCCGATGAACAGGAAGGCCAGCGCCATCGTCACCAGCGGCGCTGAACCGCGCATCAGCGGATAGGCCATCGACAGGTCAGCGGTCCGGTAGGCGCGGTTGAGCAGCAGATAATAGGCCACCTGAAACAAAGTGGAGAGCGCCGCGAACGGCAGAGCCGCCGGCTTTATGGGGGCAAGCGTGAGCGCGATGGGCAGGGACACAATGGCCGCGCCAAAACAGATCAGGCAAACGGCAAGGAACTTGTCGGGAAGGGCCTTGACCGAAGTATTCCAGGCGGCATTCAGGAAAGCGGCGCATAACACGGCCGCCATGACTTCAAGGCTCATCGAGCGACTCACATGAGGGAGAATTGCAGCCTAGACCAGCCGGTTTCATCCGCATAGGGCAGCAAGCCGCCTTGCCCTTGCGCGCAGCATGTTTTACACCACGCGTAAAGTTGAGAGGCCACATGTCAAACGCATTCACCCCCAGATCCGACTTCATGCGCATTCTGAGCGAGCGCGGCTATATCTACCAATGTTCAGATTTCGAAGGGGTGGATGAAAAGGCGCGCAAAGGTGAACTCACCGCTTATATCGGCTTTGATTGTACTGCGCCCTCGCTGCATGTCGGCTCGCTGGTGCAGATCATGATGCTGCACCATCTGCAGCAGACGGGCGGCAAGGCCATTGCGCTGATGGGCGGCGGTACAACACGGGTGGGCGACCCTTCCGGCAAGGATGCCAGCCGCCAGTTGCTGACAATCGAGCAGATCGAAGTCAACAAGAACGGTATCAAGGCCGTTTTTTCAAAATTCCTGACCTTCGGCGCGGGCGCCACGGACGCGATGATGGTTGATAATGCCGAATGGCTGGCAACCCTCAACTACATCGATTTTCTGCGCGATGTGGGACGGCATTTTTCGGTCAACCGGATGCTGTCGATGGATTCGGTAAAATTACGGCTGGAACGCGATCAGGAGCTTTCCTTTCTCGAATTCAACTACATGTGCCTGCAGGCTTATGATTTCGTGGAACTGAACCGGCGCTACGGCTGCGTGCTGCAGATCGGCGGCTCGGATCAGTGGGGAAATATCGTCACCGGAACGGATCTCGGCCGCCGCCTCGGCACAGGCCAGCTTTACGCCCTTACCTCGCCGCTGCTCACCACCGCCTCGGGCGCAAAAATGGGCAAGACCGCTGCTGGCGCTGTCTGGCTCAATGCCGACATGCTTCCGGTCTATGACTACTGGCAGTTCTGGCGCAATACGGAAGACCGCGACGTCGGCCGTTTCCTGAAGCTGTTCACAACCCTGCCGCTGGGCGAAATCGCCAGACTTGAAGCGCTCGGCGGCGCCGAGATCAACGAGGCCAAGAAAATTCTGGCCAACGAGGCCACCGCCATGCTGCATGGCCGCGAGGCGGCGCTGGCCGCTGCCGAAACCGCGCGAAAAACCTTCGAGGAAGGCGCGCTGGCTACAACCCTGCCGACGGTGGAGATCAGCGCAGCCGAGCTGGCCGGTGGTCTGGCCTATGCGCCCGCTTTCGTTCTGGCCGGTCTGGTGACCTCAAACGGCGAAGCGCGGCGGCAGATCAAGGGCGGCGGCCTCAAGCTCAACGATCAGACCCTGAGCGATGAGCAAGGCAAGCTCACCCCCGCCGATGTGACGGCCGAGGGCGTGATCAAGCTCTCCTTCGGCAAAAAGAAACACGTGCTGCTGAAACCCGTCTGATCGGCGCAGGCCGGATCATTTCGGCGGATTTGTCAGATCCAGCGGCGCCGAGGGTGCGCTTCGCGGTGTATCAGGCTGCGGCGCGGACGGGCCCGGAGCCAGATTGTCCGGGCTGCTTTGCGTGCCGTCCGCAACGCCCATGATCTTGCGCAAAATGCCCGGCGCAATGGCGGAGAGCGGGTCAACACGCAAAATCGGCGCGCTGGCCTTGCCTGTGATGCGATAATTTATAGCGAACAGGCCTTCATTCGTGCCGCCGCCCAGCAATGGCCCGAACAAGGGTATTTTCGAAAACAGATTGTTGATCTGATATGCGGGGATGAGATTGCCTGCAAGATCAACCCTGTCCTGTCCGTAATCCAGCACGCCCTCCATCGTTGCGCCGATCTGGCGGCCCCACATGGCGGCATCCTTAAGGTCGATACGGCCGTCGCTTCGGTCGAATGTGCCCTGCAACCGGGCAAACCGTACCCGGCTCTTGCCGTCGGGAGTACGATCGCCGGTCGTCTGATTGAGCAATGGCTTGAGCGCGGGCTCATCATCCAGGAAGAAATTCTGGATCTGCACATTGCCCACAGTCCGCTCCAGACCCGGCTTGAAGGCAACCGAGAGCGTGCCGCCGGACATGCGCCGGTACATATCGAGGAAACTGAGCACCGCGCCGGCATTATCGCTCACCAGCGTGAAAACCGGCTGGTCGGGCGTATCCTGCGTGGTGATATGCAGCGGCGCATTGCCGAGCTTGCCGGCCACCGTCACCTTGCGCAGCAGATTGGCGCGCCGTACCACTTTAAGATCAAGCGCCTGCACGTGTTCCTTATTGAAACCGGCAAGCGTACCGATTTTCAGGTCGAGGTCATAATCAAACCCATCGCCGGATTTGGCGCGCGAATGGGCCAGCATGTCGCTGATGAAGGGGCGCGCATCCATAACCGAAGCCCGGCCTGTCAGCTTGAGGATATTGCCTTCCTTCTGGATATCGAGCTTGAGGTCATCCTGCGCGGACAAGCGGAATGTCGTGAATTTTCCACCCAGAAAGCTGTTGTCGGCGCCAAGGTCGATCATCCCGCGCAATGTCGCATTGCCTGCATCAAGCTGGAACTGCTCGAGGCGCGCGCCATTCGGCGTCTGCACATAGGCGAAACTGGCATGGCCCGGCTTGCCGGCCAGCTTCGTCCAGCCCGGCAGCAGGCCGTCGATTGACGTCTTGCTCAGATCGACATCAATCTGCGCATGCATGTCCTTGCCTGACGCATCGCTTTTGGGATGGTCGCCGTCGGCAAGCTGCGTTACGGCCTTTATCATCATCGGGCCGCTGAAGCCGGGGCCGAAATTAATGCCCCGCTTGGCGCGGGTTGCATCGTCTATCGTGAAATTCAGCATGGCGTCGGTGGGCGCGTTGCCGAGCTTTTTCATCTCAAGCGAGACCGGCGCGCCGAACATGCGGCCATCGCCCTTCACAGAGAGGGCATCCTTCGATGTCACAATGGCGAGATTGGCGCTCTCGAGCCGTTCATTGCCCAGCACCTTATCCACGGAAAGACCGCTCGCCGTCAGGTCGGTATTTACGGAAATGTCATCTGGCGTCGCTGTCTTGCCCAGTTTCATCGCGATATCGATCTGGCCGTCGATCTGGCCTTTATATTGCGACGGCTGGCCGGGAATATTGTTGTAATGACGCAAGGCATCGCTCTGAAGCAGATCCACAGCCGCTTCGACACTTCCCTGAATATGGCTGGTCAGACTGGCGGCGACAAGCTTTTGCGGGCGCGAATCGGGCACCGTAAACTTGATGTCGCTCAACTGGATCTTGCGGCCCGAGGACTCGATCTGTGCCTTGCTGGCGATAAATTGCACCGAGGTTCCCGTGAGATGCGCCGTACCCTCAATGCCGGAAAAGGCGGGCAGTCCGGGCAAGGGGCTGAGCGTGCCGTTGCTGACGGCAACATCGCCGGTAAACGCGCCATCCGTAACGGCCTGCTTGGCGCGGGCAGCGCGCAGATCCTGCGGATCGAGATCGAACACGAGGCTGGCGCGATCCGCCGTGGCGCTGCCAACATGCTCCTGCAGCCATTGCTCAACTTCCGGCGCGATGAAATTGGGCCAGAGGCGGAAAACCGGCCGGAATCTGGTCTTGACCGCATTCACGCTGCCTTTCACCGATTGTCCGTCAGGCGAATTGGTCAGAGCCAATGCGAGCTGCGCATCAATATCCGCGCCCCTGATGACGAACCGCTCAACTTTCGCCAGTTTGCCATCAAGGGAGGCACTGGCATCGAGACTGACAAAATCGATGGCCGTGGGCTTATTGCCGCCGTCCTTTTCGTCAGCCAGCACAGCATTGCGGCCCAGCAGGCTGAGACGAGCCATATTCTCCGGCTGGTCAAAACGGGCGTGCCCGCTCAGATTGAAATGCGTTGCCCCGGCAAAATAGTCAAAATTTGATATGAGGACTGTCCGCCCCTTCGGATCAAAGGCGAATGCCCCCGCAATCCTGTCCACCGCGACGGGCTTGGCATCCGGATCGTCAAACAGCAATGTGCCGCTGCCCAGCGTAAAGTTGCCTCCCAGACGCTCAAGACCGCCGTCCAGATGAAACTGGGCGCTGACCTTCGCCGATAAGGGCATGGCAATATCTAGCTGCGGGCGTGCCGCGCCGGTCATGAGCTGCAACTGGTGAACGGGAAGATTCCTGGCTTCAAATTCGACCGAATAGGTTGAACTGGACGACGGGCCCTTCAATCCTTCCAGCGAGAAAAGCCCGCGCTGGCGCTGCGCCAGCAGATCAACGGAAAATGGCCCGGCATTGCCATCAGCGCTCGAGCGCAGATGAATGCCGCCCGCCCGCAGGCGGTCCAGCGCGAAATTCAGATTGGCGAACTGCAGCATAGACCCGTTGCGGCGGTCCTCAACCTGCAGCCGGGCGTCGTAGAGGCCGATACGCTGCAAATCGCCCATGAAAGGCGCATCCTGCGCCGTGACTGCAAAAATTGTGGACGCAATGTCCTGCGGTTGCATCTGCGGCGAGAGAGAGGGCTTGGGCAACGCTATCGCTTCTTCGTTTCCGGCGGAAAAAGCAAAGCTGCCATCGGCCAAAATCGCGAGTTTTACCTCCAGACCGGAGAATTCCAACCCGGACAGAGCAAGATGACCGGTCAGCAGGGCCAGCGGCGCGATGCTGATATCCGCGACAGGCGCAGTGACGACCTGCCTGTCCTGCATGTCGCTGAGGACAAAATTTTCAATGCGCAAAGTCGGGCCGTGCTGCCCCCGGGCAAGAAATATTCTGCCGATCGAAACATGCCCGCGCGATTCAAACTGATGCTGAATTGTCTGGCTCAGCCTGTCGTGCAGGATGGGCATTTCTATCGGCCCGCGCGCCAGCAGGACAACGAAAACAGACGCAGCCGCAAGACCGGCCACAACAAGCCCGCCCAGCACGGTCGAAACAAAAATCGACACCCGGCGCAGATGACGCCTGCGGACGCCCTGCCGCGGCGTTTTCACGCCAGCCCGGCGCTGGAAGGGACGAGCCAAGGCCTTGCGCCATCGATCTACCCGTCCTTCAGCCATGATCAGGAGCACCCTCTTGATGAAAATTTATCTGCCGCTGCTTCAAATGAATTCCGCATCGTAATATGACTGCCGATTTTGAATCGACGGCATGGATATAAAAAGGCATTCCCTCACAGATGGTGTGATCCTGCGTGATTTACCATTCGTAGAATCACTATAATAACGAAAGGGCAACAAAATGGCGACATTGACAGCAGGCGACAAAGCTCCGGATTTCACGCTTCCCAAGGATGACGGGACACAGGTTTCATTGACTTCGTTCAAAGGAAAAAAGCTCGTTCTTTATTTCTACCCCAAGGACGATACCTCAGGCTGCACACAAGAAGCTATTGAATTCAATCAGTTGCGCGGTAAATTTGCCGCTGCCAACACTGAAATCGTTGGCGTGTCGCCCGATCCGGTAAAAAGCCACGCCAAATTCAAGGCTAAGCATGATCTTGATCTGACGCTGATCGCCGACGAGTCCAAGGCAATGCTGGAAGCCTATGGCGTCTGGGCTGAAAAAAGCATGTATGGCCGTAAATATATGGGCGTGGAGCGCACCACTTTTCTGATCAACGAAAATGGCGTCATCACGCATGTCTGGCCAAAGGTCAAGGTTCCCGGCCATGCCGCAGAAGTATTAACTGCCTGCTCGGCAAATTGATAAAATGTTAGGCAAATAATTAACGCACTCCGGCCTATTATTTCTTTCATGTTCAATAAGAAATACTGGCCTTTCTGAATGCCTGCGCCAAAATTCAAGACTGATACTGAGATTTCTGGCGCAGGCGCGAAGTTAAATCTGGCGTCCGGCTCCTGTGGCGTCAATCGGGCGCCGCAACTCCATACAATTCACTATCTGCTGGCGTCCGGGCTCATTGTTGCGCTTGGATTGGCGGCAACGCTGCTCACGGGAGAAAATCCCGGCGACAAAGCGGCTGTGGTGGTGCTGCGCGGATCGGACTCTGGCCAGATCATGGCCTACGAAAACAAGATCCAATATCTGAAGGATGCAATTCAGGAAGCCAACAGCCGCGCGCTCATGGCAAGAACCACGCTTTCCGCCCAGATCAGCGCACTGAAAGAACGCCAAACACAGCTCGAAGCCCAGCAAGCTATTCTGACCACTCTGACACAGGCTCTCGGTCCTGCGGCCGGCGCTGTCAAAAATCAGGCCGGCACTGCGCCCCGAGGTGCTAACCCGCTTCTGGACGGCAAATTCGGTTCGTCCCGACCCCATGCCGAATTGCCGCGCGGCGTATCGGCCTATTCGGAGACGCCGGGGCCTGAGCCACAGCAGATGATCGACTGGCGACCGACATCGGCGATCCAGCCGACACACGACAATCATGCCGAGGCGGATATAAGCAGCCTCTCGTCACAGCTTTCGCAACTTGAACAAGCGCAGATCGCTGCCATGCACCAACTCAGGGCTGAGGCCTCGAGCCGGGCTGCAGGCGAGCGGCTGGCTCTGAACGAAGCGGGCCTTGATCCGGACAAGCTCGCGCCGCCCGCACCAATGGCCGATGCGATGGGCGGGCCGTTCGTTGCGGTTGCAAGCGTGTTGAAAGACTCGCCGTTTGAGCGCGCGCTTCAGGCCTCCAAAGGCGATATCGAATCCGCGATCCGCGTCGAACGACTCATGCCCTATGTTCCGCTGCGACGCCCGGCAGCTGTCTCCAGCGAAATAACGTCCGCCTTCGGCAACCGTATAGACCCTTTCGATGGCCAGTTGGCGATGCATACCGGAGTGGATTTTCGCCTTGAATATGGCGCGCCAATCCACCCGACTGCCGCAGGAACCGTCGTAGCCGCGCAAAATAACGGTGGTTACGGCAATATGGTCGATATCGACCACGGCAATGGCATCGTAACCCGCTACGCTCACCTTTCGGTCATTCTGGTCAAGGTGGGCAAGGCCGTGAATCCCGAAACAATCATCGGCCTTGCCGGATCAACCGGGCGCTCCACAGGGACGCATCTGCACTATGAAGTGCGCATGAACGATGAACCGGTCAATCCGCTCCGGTTCATCAAAGCAGGCGCGGCACTGGCGCAATAGAGCGAATGCCTGCTTATTTCATCTTCATGTCCATCTGACCCGGACCTGACCCGGCGTTCATGCCGCGCACAACGAAATCAAGCTCGATCTTGCCAGCCTTGGCAAAAGTGAGGCTGCCGTGCACCACTTCTCCCTCTGTAAGCGCGGTTTTTAAATCCATCAACATCAGATGCAATTTGCCGGGCGCGAGCGTCATGCTGCCATGGGCCGGAATCTCCACACCATCGGGCAACTCGGCCATGCGCATGACATTGCCATCCATTTTCATCTCGTGAATTTGCGTAACCCCAGCCACATCCAGACTGGCGCTGACGAGGCGATCGGCCACATGGCCATCATTGGCAATGGTGAGATAGGCGCCAGCCACGGGCGCGCCCTTGGGCGGAAGACGCAGATAGGCATTGCTGATGGCGATATCTCCGGCGGCAAATACCTTGCCGCCGTCGCCCGCCGTTGCCGCCACAAGCCTGAGTGCCGGCGCCATTTCTACTCCCTTAGGCGCGGTTCCCTCGGAAGAGGATACGGCTGTCCAGCGCATTTCGCCCTTGGCGCATGTCTGAACCACCGGAAAATACACCGACGAACCCGCGGCAAGATCGGATGTGAGATAGAGGCTGACGACAAATTCGTCATATTCGTCATCGGGCAGGTTGCCGCCCGACCATGATATTTCCCTGACACCGGATGTGATTTCAACGCCATGCTGTTTGTAAGACCGGGCATAGACGCCCTTATCCATGTTGAGCGTCCAGCCCGGCTTGGGCATGGGCTTAGCGGAAATCACGCCCTCCGGAATAGCGATCCGCAAGGCCGTGGTGGCCGAACCGTCGCAGCCATGCGGCACACGAAACACAGCCTTATAGGCGGAATTTGGCGCGGCCTGAGGCGTCTCAAGCGTAATATGGGCGTAAGCAGGCGCACATGCGCCAATGAATGCAGCGCAAGCTGCGGAAAGAACAAGCTTTTTCATGATAAATCTCGCGATCAGGGGGAAGGGTTCAACTCATTCCCGGGATCGGCGGTCCGCGCGCGTAAAAGCCGTCGGGCCTGTGCAAACGGCGGGACAATTGTTGGGACAGTCCCGGATAGGCGTCAAAAACGGCATCCGCGGCAGGCCTGACAAATGCCGGCTCCGGCACTATGGCTGCGGCAACGGCGAGACAGGCCTTGACGCAGATTTCGCCCGAATGGCCCGTATCCGGCGCGTCGGACGATTGGTGCGCCGTGCACAATGCCGGCATCTGCCAGTTGCCGCTTCCGGCAATGGTTTGGGCCAGAAATACGCCCTGCGCCATCAGCACATATGTCAGAGCAATCGCGATCCATGATCGCAATCGCAATGCTGACAAGGTCCGGAGCGCTGACTTCATCAAATTGTCAAAGCAGAACGCCCCTATCGCGTCAAGATGCAGTGCCGGCCTAATCGACATCCTCGACGTTCAGCGGTCCGCCGCCGGAAATGCGCTGCGCCAGAGACGCTTCCATGAAGGCATCAAGGTCGCCGTCAAGCACATCCGAGGGGCTTTGCGAGACAAGGCCGGTGCGCAGGTCCTTCACCATCTGATAGGGCTGCAGCACATAGGAGCGGATCTGATGGCCCCAGCCGATATCCGTCTTGGCGGCGGCCTCGGCATTCGCCTTTTCCTCGCGCTTCTTGAGCTCCATCTCATAGAGCCGCGCGCGCAACATGTCCCAGGCCATGGCCTTGTTCTGGTGCTGCGAACGGCCGTTCTGGCAGGCGACGACAATGCCTGTGGGCACATGGGTGATGCGCACGGCCGAATCGGTGGTGTTGACGTGCTGACCGCCGGCGCCCGACGAACGATAGGTATCAATGCGGCAATCCGATTCCTTGACATCGATGACGATGCGATCGTCGATGACGGGATAGACCCAAACTGAGGCAAAGCTCGTATGGCGGCGCGCATTCGAATCGAAAGGCGAGATGCGCACCAGGCGGTGCACGCCCGACTCGGTCTTAAGCCAGCCATAGGCGTTGTGGCCCTTGACGAGCAGCGTCGCGCCCTTGATGCCGGCTTCGTCGCCCGGCGTTTCTTCGACGATTTCGACCTTGAACCTGCGCCGTTCTGCCCAGCGGCCATACATGCGAAACAGCATCCGCGCCCAATCGCAGCTTTCGGTGCCGCCAGCGCCGGAATGCACTTCGACATAGGTGTCGTTGGCATCGGCCTCGCCGGAGAGCATGGCTTCAACCTGACGGCGCTCGGCCTCGGATTTCAGGGCGCGCAGATGGGCGACACCCTCCTCCTCTGTGGCGGCATCGCCCTCCATCTCGCCCAGTTCGATGAGCGTGATGGCGTCTTCCAGTTCGCCTTCGAGGGTTTTGAGCGAGGTCAGGCCGGATTCCAGCATGTCGCGCTCGCGCATCAGTTTCTGCGCGTTTGCGGCATCGTTCCAGAATTCGGGGGCTTCGGATTTGGCATTGAGTTCGGCTAAACGACGTGTGGCGACATCCACGTCAAAGATGCCTCCTCAGCAGCCCTATGGACTGCTTGATCTGTTCATTCAGCGCTTCGGCTTCGGCGCGCATGATCTTTCCTTTGTTACGAGGGGTGAATTCCTACACGAGATCGGCTGGAAATGTAAGCGGTCACCAACGGCTAATAAAGACCGCCGGTGCCTGTGCCAACCGATTGATCCGAATTGACGCCCGGCAGTCCGGGCATTCCCGGCGTGGCGCAATCGGGCCCGTCGCAGGCCTGCATTGTCTCGGGCGGTGCGGTGCCGGGCTTGAACGCCTCAAGAATGGCGCCAGGCGCATTCGAGCGCAAACCGGACTTGGGATCGACCGAGATCAGCTTGATATTGGCCGGAACACGGAACGGCACATCCGGCTTGTCTTTAAGCGCCAGCATCATGAAATCGCGGAAGATCGGCGCGGCATAGGTCGCCGCCTGCGCCGAACCGCCAAGCGAACTCGGCTGGTCATAGCCCATGAAAACACCAACGGCGAGGTTGGGTGAAAAGCCGACAAACCAGAGATCCTTCGCATCATTGGTGGTTCCTGTCTTGCCGGCGAGATGTTTGCCGACGGCCTTGATCGAGACGCCTGTGCCGCGCTGGATGACGCCTTCCATGATCGAGGTGATCTGGTAGGCGGTCAGCGGATCGAGCACCTGTTCGCGGTTATCGACCAATGTGGGCTCGTCCTGATTGCTCCACTTGGTGGCATCGCAGCCTTCGCAGACGCGGGCATCGTGCTTGTAGATGGTTTTGCCCCAGCGATCCTGAATGCGGTCAATGAGGGTCGGCTTGATGCGCCGCCCGCCGTTGTCGAGCATGGAATAAGCTGTCGTCAGGCGCATGAGCGTGGTTTCGCCAGCGCCAAGCGACATGGAAAGAACCGGCATAAGATTGTCATAGATGCCGAAGCGGCGCGCATATTCCGCGATCAGCGGCATGCCGATATTCTTGGCAAGGCGCACAGTCATCTGGTTGATCGAATGTTCGACACCATAGCGCAAGGTATGCAGACCTTCCGACTTGCCCTCGAAGTTCATCGGACGCCAGATGCCAAGGCCCGGCCCCTGATCGATGGCGATCGGCGCATCGAGAATCTGCGAGGACGGCGTATAGCCGCTGTCGAGCGCGGCGGCATAAACGAAGGGCTTGAACGACGAGCCGGGCTGGCGCAGCGCCTGCGTCGCGCGGTTGAACTCGCTCTGGTCGTAGGAGAAGCCGCCAACCATGGCAAAAACACGGCCGGTGAACGGGTCCATGGCCACAATCGCACCCGAAACACTGGGAATCTGGCGCAAGCGGTATTCCCCGGCTTTGCCTTCGATGGGCTCGACATAGACAACATCGCCGGGCGTCAGAATGGATTTAAGCGGCTTGCGCGTCCATTTTGCGCCCTCCGCCGTCACGGCTCCGGTGACACGCACCGTATCTATCGAACCGGAGCGATCCTTGCCCGGCTGGATGCCGATATTGGCGGTTGTGTCGTTCACATCCAGAACGACGCACAGCCGCCAGGGTCTGATGTCGTTGTAGGCCGGCACATCGGCCAGCGCGACGCCCCAGTCGGCTCCGAACTCAATATGCTTGACCACGCCGTGCCAGCCGTGCGCCTCGTCATAGCGCACCAGACCATCGGTGAGGGCCTTGCGCGCCATCTGCTGCATTTTGGGATCGAGCGTGGTGCGCACCGACAGGCCGCCTTCATAAAGCTGCCTCTCGCCAAAGCGGTCATAGAGCTCGCGCCGCACCTCCTCGGCAAAGAAACCTGCGGCATAGGTCGGCGGCGTTGTCGCCTTCGAACTTACGCCAAGCGGCGTTGCTTTTGCAGCTTCGCCGTCGGCAGGTTTGACAAATCCGTCGGCGACAAGCCGGTCGATCACATAATTGCGGCGCTGGATGGCGCGATCAGGGTGAAGGAACGGATGGTAATTATTGGGGCCCTTGGGCAGGCCGGCGAGATAGGCCATTTCCGGCAGTGTCAGTTCGTTGACGGACTTGCCAAAATAATTGAGCGCCGCGGCGGCTATGCCATAATTGCCAAGGCCGAGGTAAATTTCATTGAGATAAAGCTCAAGGATGCGATCCTTGGAATAATTATGCTCGATCCGCAGCGCCAGCAGCGCTTCACGCGCCTTGCGCGTATAGGAGCGCTCATTGCCGAGCAGGAAGTTCTTGGCCACCTGCTGCGTGATGGTGGATGCGCCCTGCTGATGGTTTCCAGCCAGATTGGCTATGACGGCGCGGGCGATGCCTTCCGGATCAATGCCGTTGTGAGAATAAAAATTCTTGTCCTCAGCGGAAATGAACGCCTGCTTGACCAGCGGCGGAATGGCTGAACTGGGCAGATAAAGCCGGCGCTCATGGCTGTATTCAGCCAGAAGCGATCCGTCTCCGGCATGAACGCGCGTCATCACCGGCGGCTGGTAATTCTTCAGCGCGGCATCGTCCGGCAGATCCTGCTGGAAATACCAGATGGCGCCGGCGACGCCTATGGCGCCAATCACGAACAGAATCGCGCCGGTGGCAAAGAAGAAACCCAGAAGGCGGGCAATAAATCGCATTCAATCGTCCATATGTCTGACCGGTCAAGCGCCGTCCCAGAGCGGACACGCCTCAGCGCAAGACAAAACCAGCTCATGTAAAGTGCCAGCTTTATGGTCTTTGTGAGGCGGCGTCAGCCAGAGCCCGCACCTGCGGCCCCGTGCCCGCCCGCCGGATTTGCCGCTTTCTCTACAGGCGATCCGGGCGGTTAACAAGATGAACCTTAATATTTACCATTTTTGGCGCAGAAGATTTTTATCGTCCTTGCAACTGGATCGCTATGGTGCGATAATATTTCTGTCGTAAACGTTCATGTGGAAGAGTCTGGGCCGGTTCGCCGTTCCAGCGCCGACGGAGCAACCCCCCAGGAAACTCTCAGGCACAAGAGACCACTCGAACGGACAATCTGGAGAGAGATGCGGGGCCGCAAGCCTGCGCATCCACCGAAGGGGAAGCCCGGCTTAGCCGCCGGGGGAAGCTCTCAGGTACCGAAGACAGATGGGGAAGTGCGGGCCGAAAGGCTCATTCTGTCACCATCGCGCTCTCGGAGGCTTCCATGCGCCACATCCTCGTTCTCGGTGCCGGCATTACCGGCGTTACCACCGCTTATTCCCTCATGCGTCGCGGCTATCGTGTCACTGTCGTTGACCGCAACCGTTACCCGGCATCTGAAACATCCTTCGCCAATGGCGGCCAGCTCTCCGCGAGCAATGCCGAGGTCTGGAATCACTGGTCCACCATCATCAAGGGCATCGGCTGGATGCTCAAGCGCGACGCACCGCTGCTGATGAACCCTGCCCCCACCTGGCACAAATATTCGTGGATGGGCGAATTTGTCGGCCAGATCGGCCATTACCGCGAGAACACCGTCGCCACGACGCGGCTTGCCATTGCTGCGCGCAAGCATCTGTTCAGCATAGCCGAACGCGAGAAAATCCAGTTCGATCTCGAAAAGCGCGGAATCCTGCATGTCTATTACGACAAGAAGGACTTCGATCACGCCGCCAAGGTGAACGAAATGCTTATCGAAGGCGGACTTGACCGCCGCGCCGTGACACCAGAAGAAATCAAAACCATAGAGCCCGCGCTGAATGGTCATTTCCATGGCGGCTTCTTCACGCCATCCGATTCGACCGGCGATATCATGAAATTCACCCGCGGTCTGGCCGCAGCATGCCAGCGGCAGGGCGTGTCCTTCGTTTTCGATGCTGAGGTGACGCATATCTCCAGCGAAAACGGCAAGGTGCGCCTTGATTATGCATCCGTCGCACCAACCCCGGAATCAGAGCATTCAAAATCCAGCCTTGATGCCGACGGCATCGTCATTTGCGCCGGCATTGCCAGTCGCTCATTCGCCGCCATGCTGGGCGACCGCGTGAATATCTATCCGGTCAAGGGCTATTCGATCACCGTTTCGCTGGAGAGCGAAGCCAGCCAGAAGGCCGCGCCCTGGGTCAGCCTGCTGGACGACCGTGCAAAAATCGTCACCTCGCGCCTTGGCGCGGACCGGCTCCGCGTGGCCGGAACAGCGGAGTTCAATGGCGACAACCGCGATATCCGCGCCGATCGCATCAAGCCGCTCGAAGACTGGACACGCATGCTCTTTCCGGGCATCGGCACCGAGCGCGTGGTTCCCTGGACCGGGCTGCGTCCGATGATGCCGAACATGATGCCGCGCGTCGGCTCCGGCAGCAAGGCGGGCGTCTTCTACAATACCGGACACGGCCATCTTGGCTGGACATTGTCCGCTGCAACCGCAGACATGGTGGCCGATGTCGTGGAGGCCGCACTGCCTGTCACGCGTCAAGCCGCCGCCCTGGCAGCCTGAGGCCTGCTGGCATATCGGAGACCTGAAACACATTGATGCGGCGCCGTCCGGCAAAATGGACGGCGCCGCACTGTTTCATCGATCTAATTGGCCTGCGTCCGGCTGAAATATGTGTTGACTGCAGCGGTAACGGAACCCGCAGCCCTGTCGCGCCACTCCTGCGAGACAAGATCCTTCGCGTCCTTCGGGCTGGACAGATAGCCCAGTTCCAGCAGGACAGACGGTACGTCCGGCGCCTTCAGCACCACAAAGCCCGCCGAGCGCTGCGGGTTCTTGTTCAGATTCAATGACGCAACGGATTTCCATGCCGCCACCAGCGATCTGGAAAACAGGTGAGCAAAAGCGCGTGTTTCGCGGCGCGTCAGATCAAAGAGAATATCGGCAACCTCCGGCTGCTGTTCGCTTGTCGTCAGGCCGCCGGCAATATCGGCGGCATTTTCATGCGCCGCCACGCGGGCGGCCTCGGCATCGGACGCCCTCTCCGAAACCGTGTAAACGGTCGCACCGCTCACCGAACCGATGTCCGAGAGCGTGTCGGCATGGACGGAAATGAAAAGACTGGCGTTGGCAGCCCGGGCAATGCGGGTGCGCTCGGCCAGCGGCACGAAAATGTCCTGCGAGCGCGTGAGGAGAACCCTGTAATGGCCGGTTGCCTCAAGCTGCGTCTTCAATGTCTGGGCGAAGTCAAAGACCACATTCTTTTCCATGACGCCGTCCACGCCTGTCGCGCCGGAATCGGGTCCGCCATGGCCCGGATCGATCACAATCAGCGGGCGCTTGTCATTGCCCGCTGCGGCGTCCGGCGCCCGATCATTACCGGCGACGGGCGGTGTAGCCGCCGGCACGGCCTGACTTGCCTGAATCGAAGCCTGAAATGCCGATGCATCGCTTTTTTCGAGATTGACCATGAGCCGTGCCGTTTTGGCGGAATCCAACTCAGGCACAACCTCGGCGCTGATCAGCCGCACCGGCCCGGTCAGATTCATGACGATCCGGGATTGGCCGGGCGCGAACAGCCCGTAGCGGAAGGAGGTGATAACGCCCTCTCCGCCGGAGAACCGCGGTTCTTTGGCCATGAAATTGATTTCGGGCAGATCGATGATCAAACGCGGCGGACTATCCACCAGAAAGGTATGAACCGGCAGCGACGAAGACAATTGCAGGTCAAAATGCGCGGATGTATCGGACTGGTTGAGGTGCAGCTCCAGCGCAGCAGGCGCCAGATTATCGGCTCTGGCCTGAATCGCAAAAAAAGCGGTCATCACCGCGGCGATCAGCCATCGCAACACATCCGGCCATCGCCGGTTAAAAGATGAAAAGATGCAGGTCGTCGGCATTAGGGTTCACTGGCTGTAAAATAGGGCAATTGCACGGCAAATCGCCAATAACGATCTGATTGCGATCGACCTTTCAAAAAGGCTCACGGATTATCCCCGGATTTCTCCCGTGAATCACTCCGGCAAGGCCGTTGTAAAAGCTTAGCTTGCCAAATCAAATTCTTCACCTCTATAATGTTCACATTATTGTCTGAATTGAATTTTGCTCCTTCCAGTGAAGGGCAATTCAGGTCAGCCGCCAGATCAGGCCCCGTCGTCAAGACTGCGGGCTTCGGTGCCGCCTCCCTCATCCGGGGTTTGCGGCTCCCGAGGTGGATTTGTCAGGCAATATAAGAGTTCTGGCGCGGAATTCGTCTTGAAGATGAGATTTGCCGCCGGAACATCGCACGAGAATTAAAGGCCTGCCCTTCGGGTGTAGGCCGAAAGGTGACAGGTTTATGTTCCGCCCGATGAATGCATCGAGCCTCACGATTTGCATCAACGCCGATTCGGCGCGCAAAGGCGTGGGCCTGAGCATGGTGACGGCGGTCATCGGCCATCAAGCCCGATTTCCCGAAACTATCTCATCATCCAACAATCGCAAAACACCTGTGTGCTCCAGCCGCCTTCTGCCGCTGAAAGCCCGGAAAGGGCTGCCTGCCCGGCGGCTGTCACGCGCTGTTTTGCCAGCAAGAGTGTGTCATGGCCAACAAAATGCTCATCGATTCGTCCCACCCGGAAGAAACCCGGGTGGTTGTTCTGCGTGGCAACAGAGTTGAGGAATTCGATTTCGAATCCGCCAGCAAAAAGCAGCTGCGCGGCAATATCTACCTCGCCAAAGTTACGCGCGTCGAGCCGTCGCTGCAGGCGGCCTTTGTGGAATATGGCGGCAACCGCCACGGCTTCCTCGCCTTCTCTGAAATTCATCCCGATTATTATCTGATCCCCGTTGCGGACCGTCAGGCGCTGCTCGCCGAAGAAGCGCTTCACCACGACGACGACGAGGACGAGCCCCGCGAAAACTCCCGCCGCTCGCGGCGGAACAAGCGCGGCGGAGAATCTGCGGCGGCCAGAACCGGCAACGAAGGCGAAAGCGTTTCGGAAGCGATCGACGGCGGCGAAAGCGACAGCACCTCCGCTCATGGCGCCGGGGAACCGCACGACGAAGAGCATAACGAAGAGCCCAATGGCGGCGTCGTCACGCTGGGCGGCTCCGGCGGCGATGAGAATGAGGACGGCGGACATCGCCGCGCCCGCAAGCACCGCGACGGGCATGAGGCGCCACCGCCTGTCGAGCAGATCGGCGGCGACGCCATGGAGGAGTTGCCGCGCCGCGCGCCGCGCCTGCGCAAGCAATATAAAATTCAGGAAGTGATCAAGCGTCGCCAGATCCTGCTCATTCAGGTTGTAAAGGAAGAGCGCGGCAACAAGGGTGCCGCGCTGACGACCTACCTCTCGCTGGCTGGCCGCTATTCCGTTCTCATGCCCAATACGGCGCGCGGCGGCGGCATTTCCCGCAAGATCACGCAGGCGACAGACCGCCAGCGCCTCAAATCGGTTGTGCAGGAACTGGAGGTTCCGGAGGGGATGGGCGTCATCCTGCGCACGGCCGGCGCATCGCGCACCAAGGCCGAGATCAAGCGCGATTTTGAATATCTGATGCGCATGTGGGAAAATGTGCGTGAACTGACGCTGCAATCGACTGCGCCCTGCCTAGTTTACGAAGAAGGCTCCCTGATCAAGCGCGCCATCCGCGATCTGTACAACAAGGACATCGATGAGGTTCTTGTCGCCGGTGAAAACGGCTATCGCGAGGCGAAGGAATTCATGCGGCTGCTGATGCCAAGCCATGCGAAAAACGTCAAGCCCTACCGCGATGTTCAGCCTCTCTTCGCCCGCTCGGGTGTCGAGACGCAGCTTGATGCAATGTTCTCCAATCAGGTGACGCTGAAATCCGGCGGTTATATCGTCATCAACCAGACGGAAGCTCTGGTCGCCATCGACGTCAATTCCGGCCGCTCCACGCGTGAACACAATATCGAGGACACGGCCCTGCGCACCAATCTGGAGGCTGCCGACGAGGTGGCCCGCCAGTTGCGCCTGCGTGACCTTGCCGGTCTTATCGTCGTCGACTTCATCGACATGGAAGAGAGCCGCAACAACCGGGCTGTCGAGCGGCGCATGAAGGAAGCGCTGAAGAATGATCGCGCCCGCATTCAGGTCGGCCATATCTCGCATTTCGGCCTGCTGGAAATGTCGCGCCAGCGTATGCGCACCGGCGTGCTCGAAGGCTCTACCGTCGTCTGCCCGCATTGTGCGGGGGCCGGAATGGTGCGCTCCACATCCTCTATCGCGCTGCATGTGCTGCGCGCGCTTGAGGATGCGCTGATCAAGAATGCGCAATATAACATGATCGTGCGCACCCGCACCGAAGTGGCGCTTTACATTCTCAACCAGAAGCGTCCGCATCTGGCCGAACTCGAACAGAGATTCGGCGTTGGCATAACAGTGCTGGCCGACGAATCGATGTCCGGTTCGGTGTTCCACGCCATTGAGCGCGGCGAGATGGTGGAAAACCCGCTTCCAGCGCCCATTCAGGCGATTCAGGCGCGCGGCGCGATTGCACCGACGCCCGAGGATGAAGCCGACGAACTGGTGGAAGACGAAACCGAGGTGCCCGAGGAAAAAGCCGAGCCGCAACCGCGCCGCGCTGCACCGGAGCGCCCGGCCCGCGAAGCCGCAGAAATGGATGCCGAGGCCGGCGAGACCGAACCCCAGCGCCGCAAGCGTCGCCGTCGGCGGCGGCGCGGACGTGGCGGTGAGCGTGAATCGTCCGGCATCAGCGCCAATGCACCGCAGCCTTCAGATGAAGGCATGGCCGCAATTGCCGAAATTGTCGAACCGGAAGCACAGCAGCACCGTATGGGCGACATGACACTGACGAGCGATCAACCCGCAATAGGCGAGCCCGCCGCAGAAGTGCCAGTCAAAGAGCCTGCACGCCGCTCTCGCCGCAACGCCCGCCCGAAAAAGGCGGAGGTTGAGGCGGTTCCTGCGGCAGAAGCGGAAAGCACTGCCATTGCGGAAGAAACCGTATCTGCCGAGGCCGAGGCTGCGCCTGCCGAACCGGAATCCAAGCCAGCCCGACGCCGCGCTCCTGCCAAGCCGCGGGCCGGCAAGCGGACGGAAGAGGCCGCGCCAGCCGCTGCGGAAGAACCGGCTGCTGCGCAGGCTGCCGCCGCGCCTGCAGCGCCCGAGCCGGCACCCGAAGCCGCCGCCCCCGAGGTGGAATCAACGCCGCTCGACCCCAACCGACCGAAGCGCGGCGGATGGTGGCAGCGCGCCAAGGCGACACTGACCGGCAATTGAGAAAAGGGCCGGAAGGCCCTTTTCCTGCTCTGCCATCGGCCCGCCATGATTATGCGTGAGATTGCCGTGCTCGTACGGGCGTTTGACATGAACCGATATACCTTGGACCGGCTGAAAAAAGGCCTCAGGCACGCCGCGCTCATCTGCGCGGCTGCCTCGGCATTGTTATGGCCGCTCGCTGCCAGCGCAGAGGGAATTTCGGTTGTCCGCGATGCGGAAACAGAGCAATTGCTGCGCGATTATGTGACGCCGATTTTTAAAGCGGCTGGCATTCACTCGAAGGCAGTGACCATCATTCTGGTCGGCGATAAGAGCTTCAATGCCTTCGTCGCGGACGGGCAGAAGATTTTCGTCAATGTCGGCGCACTGATGGAGGCCAAGACCCCCAATGAAATCATCGGCGTGCTTGCCCATGAGACCGGCCATATCGCCGGCGGGCATCTGGTGCAGGCGCATCAGGAGCTTGCCAAAGCGCAGATCATGTCCGTCGCCGGCATGCTGATGAGCGCGGGCGCGCTCTACGGCTCGGCGCGCTCCAGCAATATCGGCGCTAATCCGGGCGGGACCATGGGTGTGTTGCTCGGTCCGCAGGAACTTGTGCGCCGCTCGATGCTTGCCTATCAGCGCGTTCAGGAGCAGGCCGCCGACCGCGCGGCCGTCACCTATCTCAACGCGGCACATGAATCTTCAAACGGCCTTCTGGAAACCCTCAAGCGTTTCCGCAACGAGGCCTTGTTCAGCGCCAATACGATAGACCCTTATCTCCAGTCCCACCCGCTGCCCGCCGAACGCTTCGCCGCGCTCGACGCGATCGCGCATGAAAGCCCCTATTTCAATGTCAAGGACAGCCCCGCCCTGCAGGCGCGGCATGATCTGATGCGCGCCAAGCTCACGGCATTTCTGGGCACAACAGGCGATATCGCCCGGCGTTATCCCGTCAGCGACAATTCGCTGCCCGCGCGCTATGCCCGCGCCATCATTGCCTATCGCTTCGGCCGGATCGACGATGCTCTGGCCCAGATCGACGGGCTGATCAGGACACAGCCGGCCAATCCGTATTTTCACGAACTGAAGGGCCAGGCCCTGCTGGAGGCCGGACGCGCAGCGCAGGCCATTCCGGAATTGCGCCGCGCCGTCGCGGGCGCACCGAACGGTACGCCGATCCGCGTTATGCTTGGCCATGCCCTGCTCGCCGACGGGCATATGCTCAACGAAGCGGTGAGCGAACTCGAAAATGCCACGCAGCGCGATCCGGATTCGGCCGAAGGCTTCCAGTATTTGGCCATGGCCTATGCGAAAAAAGGCGATGAAGCGCAGGCCCAATTGGCTTCGGCACAGAGCTTCTTTGCATCGGGACAATATGTCGAGGCGCGCACACAGGCGACCCGCGCCAAAGCCAGGTTCAAGATGGGCTCGCCCGGCTGGCTGCGCGCCGACGACATTCTCAATTACCGCCCGCCAAAACTGAATTAGACCTTTGGCGAAATTGCGTATAAATAATACTGACTTATCCGGAGCCTTTTTATGAAGCTGAAACATCTTGTCCTGCCTGTGATGGCATTGGTCTGGCCTGTACTGCCGGCCAGTGCACAAGACTTTTCTCCAAGCCAGAAGGATCAGATCGGCGGCGTCGTACGCGAATATCTGATGCAGCATCCAGAAGTCCTGCGCGAGGCGCTTGACGCCATGGTGCAACATGAGAAGGATGCCGCGGCAGCAGCCCAGAACCAGCTCACACAGAATATGTCGGGCCAGCTGTACGATTCGCAGCATCAGGCTGTTGTCGGTAATCCCAACGGCAAGACGGTGCTGGTCGAATTTTTCGACTATAATTGCGGTTATTGCAAACGAAGCATCGGGGATATTGCCAATCTGATGAAGCAGAACCCCAATCTCAAGGTCATCCTGAAGGATTTTCCGGTGCTCGGCCCCGGATCGATAGAAGCCAGCAAGGTGGCTTCTGCCGTGCGCAAGCAGCTTACCGGCGACAAATTCTGGGATTTCCATCGCACTTTGCTGCTTTCGCGCGGGCCGGTCGGCAAGGAGCAGGCGTTAGAAGTGGCCAAGGCCAAGGGTGTCGACATGGCGCAGCTTGAAAAAGATCTGGCCAGCCCGGATGTAACCGCAGGCATTTCCGAAGTTCTCAATATCGGAGAAAAGCTCGGACTGACCGGCACACCGAGCTTTGTGGTCGGCGGCGAGGTCGTCGTGGGCGCTGTGGGCTATGACCGCCTGCATGAAAAAGTGACAAACACGGAAACCTGCGGCCGAGCACAGTGCTGAGGCACCAATTTCGGGGCATAACCGGCGGCGGCAGGCAGATTGAATTTGAAACTTGCCTCCCGATGCCGCAAACTGTTCGACCAAACTGGGAGGTAAACTCGTGGTGACATCGGTCTACGTGCTGAACGGTCCGAATTTGAATCTGCTTGGCACGCGTGAACCGGCAACTTACGGCGCGGCGACGCTTGCCGATGTTGAGAGCAAGCTTCGGGCCTTGTGTGATGCGGCCAGCGTCGACCTGACCTTCCGCCAGTCCAACCACGAGGGGGAGCTTGTCACATGGATACAGGATGCGGGCCGCCTCGGCATCCCCGTGATCCTGAACGCCGGTGCCTATACCCACACCTCCATCGCGTTGCATGATGCCATCCGCGGCGCAAACGCCAGTGTTATCGAAGTGCATATCACCAATGTCCACGCCCGCGAGGCATTCCGGCATCATTCCACCATTTCCCCTGTGGCCAGGGGAATTATCATCGGATTTGGCGTCGCTGTTTATGAAATGGCGCTCCAATATCTTCTCTCCACTGCAAACAAGAGCTAAAAGCCCATGAAACGCCCAAGCGTTGCCCAAGCAAAGCCCGCTGAGAAATTTGAAATCGACCCCAATCTGGTGCGCGCCATCGCCCAGTTGCTCAACGAAACCGACCTCTCCGAGATCGAAGTCGAAAAAGGTGATCTGCATATCCGCGTTTCGCGTCACAGCACCGCTGCGGCGCAGGCACCAGCAGTTCATCACATGGTTGCGCCGGTGGCGCATGTTGCCGCGCCTGCCGCTGCCGCTCCCGTTGCCGCAGCACCGGCGGGCAAGACCATTGATCCGGAAGCCTCCCTGCTCTCGCCCATGGTCGGCACCGCATTCCGCCGTCCCAACCCGGACGCGCGGCCTTTCGTCGAGGTCGGTTCCGTCGTCAAGGCGGGTGAGCGGGTTTTGCTTGTCGAGGCCATGAAGACCTTCAACGAGATCGTGGCGCATCGCGCCGGAACAATCACCGAGATCATGATCGAGGACGGCCAGCCGGTGGAATATGGCCAGATCCTCATGACCATTGAATGAAGCCGCGAGTAAACGAATGTTTGACAAAATCCTGATCGCCAACCGCGGTGAAATTGCCTTGCGCGTATTGCGCGCGGCCAAGGAATTGGGCATTGCCACAGTGGCGGTCTATTCCACGGCCGACAAGGACGCCATGCATGTCAAGCTGGCCGATGAGAGTGTCTGTATCGGGCCGCCGCTCGCACGCGATTCTTATCTCAATATTCCGGCGCTGCTGGCCGCCTGCGAGATTACCGGCGCCGATGCGGTGCATCCCGGATATGGATTTTTGTCTGAAAACGCGCGCTTCGCCGATATTCTGGCCGAGCATAATATTGCGTTCATCGGCCCCAAAGCTGAGCATATCCGCATCATGGGCGACAAGATCGAGGCCAAGCGCACTGCGCGCCGTCTCGGCATTCCATGTGTGCCGGGCTCGGATGGCGGCATTACCGAAGATGCGGAGGCCCTGCGCGTCGCTGATGAAATCGGCTATCCCGTGCTCGTCAAGGCGGCGGCAGGCGGCGGCGGACGCGGCATGAAGGTCGCCCGCACCCGCGAGGACCTCACCCATGCGCTGTCCGATGCGCGCGCCGAAGCCAAGGCGGCTTTCGGCGATGATGCGGTATATCTGGAAAAATATCTGGAAAAGCCGCGCCATATCGAAATTCAGGTGCTCGGCGACGGGCAAGGCCACGCCATTCATCTGGGCGAACGCGACTGCTCGCTGCAGCGCCGCCACCAAAAAGTGTTTGAGGAAAGCCCCTCGCCCGCGCTCAATGATACGCAGCGCGCCGAAATCGGCGAGATCGTCGCTAAGGCCATGCAGGAACTTGGCTATATCGGCGTCGGAACCGTCGAATTTCTGTATGAGGACGGGAAGTTCTATTTCATCGAAATGAACACCCGTATTCAGGTTGAGCATCCGGTGACGGAGATGATCACCGGCATCGATCTGGTCAACGAGCAGATCAAGATCGCCGCCGGATCGCCTCTGACCATCCGGCAGGAGGACGTGCGTTTTTCCGGCCATGCCATCGAGTGCCGCGTCAATGCCGAAAATCCGTCAACGTTCCGGCCCAGCCCCGGCCAGATCAGCTATTATCATCCGCCGGGCGGGCTTGGCGTGCGCGTGGACAGTTCGGTCTATCAGGGCTATCGCATTCCGCCCAATTACGACAGTCTGGTAGGCAAGCTGATCGTCCATGGCCGCAACCGCAACGAGGCGCTGCTGCGCCTGCGCCGGGCGCTGGATGAATTCATTGTCGATGGCGTCGAGACCACTCTGCCCCTGTTCCGCACCCTCGTGCGCAACGGCGATATTCAGAACGGCCTTTACGATATTCACTGGCTGGAGAAATTTCTCGAACAGGGCGGAATGGAGAACCGGGCCTGAACAGGCTTCCACTCGGCCGCCACAATTCATTCATCTCAGAATCAGGATGGTGGTTATAATTTCAGGCTGTCGGGGCGTAATCGCTCACACGAAGCAGGTATGTCTGAGGTTATCTGAAAGGTTTTGCAATGAAATCAATCGCACTTATGCTTGGCGCGGCATTCAGCCTGATGATCGCAAGCCTTTATCTGTCCGCCACTCCGGCAGCGGCACAGGACTATTATTGCCGGGATGGCTTTGATCGCTATGGCCGCGCCTGCGGCGAATTTCATCGTCATTGGCACGACCAACCCGGCATCGTCATCCAAGGACCGGGCTATTTCCCGGGCAGGCATCGCCGCTGGATCGCCTGCGCGCCGGAGGGCGGATTTTGCCGCGTGCCCTTCCCCACCCGCGTCAGATATGGCGCAGCCGGATATTTTGCCTTCAATGATGTCGGCGGAGGCGGAATTCCGTGCAACAACGGCTTTTTCGGTGATCCTGCCCCCGGTATACGCAAGACCTGCTGGTTCCTTGCCCGCTAAAAGTCCAACATTCGCCCCGGTGAACCTGCCGGGGCAGCATCATGCATGAAGAATCAGCCTCACTCCTCACCCCCGACCTGCTGCTGAAGGCCTATTCGCTCGGCTTCTTTCCCATGGCCGAAGCGGCGGACGATCCCAATATCTTCTGGCTCAACCCGGAAGAGCGCGGCATTTTTCCGCTTGAGCAGCTCAGAATATCCCGGTCTCTTGCCAAGAGACTGCGGCAGAACCACTTCACAGTGTCCTTCAACGCGGATTTTGCCGCTGTTGCCAAGGCCTGCGCAAGCCCAAGCGAGACGCGGGGCTCGACGTGGATCAACGATCACATTCTTCAGGCCTATACCGAGCTGCATCAGCGCGGCTATGCCCATTCGGTGGAAGTTTGGGCAGCGGACGGCGCGCTGGTTGGCGGGCTCTATGGCGTGGCGCTGGGCAGCGCCTTTTTTGGCGAAAGCATGTTTCACCGCGCAACCGACGCGTCGAAAGTCGCGCTGGTGCATCTGGTGGCGCAATTACGCCAGAACGGGTTCACGTTGCTGGATACGCAATTTGTAACGCCGCACCTCATCAGCCTTGGCGCTGTTGAAATCAGCCGCGCCGATTATCTGGCGCGGCTGGCGCGCGCCATCACGCAAGAGGCCGAATTTAACAAGAACCCCGTGATCTCAGGGGCGCAAGCGCTCAGGCTTGCGCTCACTGGTCAGGGTTGAGGCTGTCGTAATTCGGGTTCTGCGGGTCCTGCGGAATGATCTTGCGGGGCCGGGACTGGCCGACGCCGGGAATATCGGCGGGCGGCAGCAGCAAATTATCCGGCGGCGCGGCCTTTGGCACACGCTTGAGCGGAACGGGGGCCAGAGCTGGCCCGCTTTGCGGCGGCAACTGAGCGCCCGGCGCCGGACCGACATTGATGGGCGCATTATTCTGCGGCAGCGGCGCCGCAGGCTGATTCAGCGGTAAGGGCTGCGCGCCCGCGGGTGCCGCTGGCGCGGCGGCAGACGGCTTGCCCGTCTTGGGCGCGCCAACAGGCGGGGCGGCATCGGGAAGCACCTGCGGCGGCGCGGAAGGGGCAAGCGGCGCTGGGGCGTTTGGTTCTGCAACGGGCTTGGGCGACGGGATCACCTCGGTGCCTCCCTTGCAATCGGTGAGCCAGACGTCATAGACGGGATGCTCGACACCATGCAGGCCGGGACTGGAGGCGAACATCCACCCCGAAAAAATCTTGTTATAGTCTTTGCCATTGCCCACATCGGCCACTTCAACAAAGGCATCTGTCTGCGGCGCCTCCGTTGGCGGCCGCGTGTAGCAGACCTTGGGCGTGACCTGCAAAGTGCCGAACTGCACCGTTTCGTCGATAGCCACCTCAAAGGAGATAATCCGGCCGGTGATCTTGTCCAGACCGGCGAAAACAGCCGTCGGATTTTTGATCCGGTCGGCCAATGCCGGGTGTGCTGCGAGAATGCAGGCCGACAGGAGCCCGGAGGTCAGCAGGATTCGAGACTTGATCACGCCATTCATTCCGTTAGATGCGCAACGCCGCGCCAAGCGCATATTGCTCGAAACAATGGCAATTCCAAGCCCAAGCATGTCTTAAGTTTCAGTGCGCGCATTTTGCATCGACATCATCGCCGAGCTGATTAAGCTTTTCGTGAAACCGGACAGCCTGTTCTTCGGTCATGGCGTTGACGGCGGCGACATAATCAGCCTTCTTGTTGGTCGCGCTTGCGATCATGGCCCGCATTTCCTGCGGATCGAGCGTCGACTCGGCGAGCTTTTCCTGACAGGCGCACATCGTTTCGGCGGCTGCCGTGCCAGCATTTTCCATGCAGGCATCCTTGAACGGGCCTGCAAAGGCAGGCGCCGAAACAAACAGGCCAAAGGCGACAACAGCGCCGCGCAGGCTCATTTGGGCTGCCAGGGCTGGTAGTCGCTGCTGACGACAACGCGCTGTCCGCCACGCGCCAGCGAACCCTTGGGATGATAGGCCTGCGGGGTACCGGTGGGATTGGGCCGGTGCGGCATTTCCCAGGCGCGGGCCTGATAATTTTCCTTCGACGGCGGCACGTCAACGGTGTGGTGCAGCCAGCCGTTCCAGCCCGGCGGGATGGCCGAAGCTTCCATCAGGCCATTGTAAATCACCCAGCGGCGGACGATGCCGAGCGCGGGATCAACCTTGCCGCCCTTGGTCTGGTAATAGATATTGCCAAATTCGTCACGGCCGACTTCCTCGCCATGCAGGCTGGTCCAGAAACGCGTGTTGAGCGTGGCGCCATTCCACCAGGTGAATACGGACAGCAGAAATTGTTTCATCGCGCAGATTCCAATGCCAATTTTGCGGCGACTATGGCGAAGCGGGACTCAAAAGGCAAGGGGAAGATGGGCAGGATATGTGGATACGCGGGACAAGCCCGCGTATGACGCACTTCTGTTCCTGAGCCGTTGTGACCGGACTTGATCCGGTCATCAACGGACTATTCCTGCCAGTCCGAAACGTCGCTCAGATGAACGACGCCTCACGAGCACCCGGTCGTCGAGCCGCAGGTGTCGCATTTCAGGCAGGTGCCGTTGCGCACCAGCGTGAAGTTGGCGCATTCCGGGCAGGCCTCGCCGACATAGCCCTTCATGCGGGCCTCGGCGCGCTTGTCGGCGACACTCTGTTCGGCTCTTGCGGCAACCGGCGCGCCCCATGCGAGGCTGTCCGTCACTTCTTCACCGGCCGAGGCTTCATCTTCCAGCACCTTGGGTTCAGCCTTCAGAGCGGTCGCACCCTGAAAGGACAGAACGGTCGCAGCGCCGTCCGCTTCACGCGGCTGGACAGCGATCAGGTTGCTGGTGCGTCCGCGCAGCAGGCCCTTGGAGACCACGCGCTGTGCGGCCTGTGTCATTGCAGTCGGCGGGTTGCCCTGCGACGGCGCCTTGACCTGATCCTCGCCCTTGCCGAGCACGTCATGGCCGATTTCGGAAGGGTCGACATGGGCAAGATCCATGCGGCCCAGATAGGAAATGGCCAGTTCGCGGAAGACATAATCAAGAATGGACGTAGCATTCTTGATCGCGTCATTGCCCTGCACAAAGCCTGCCGGCTCGAACCGCGTGAAGGTGAAGGCCTCGACATATTCTTCCAGCGGAACGCCATATTGCAGGCCAAGCGAGATGGCTATGGCAAAATTGTTCATCAGCGAGCGGAAGGCGGCACCTTCCTTATGCATATCGATGAAGATTTCGCCGATGCGGCCATCGACATATTCGCCGGTGCGCAGATAGACCTTGTGACCGCCGACCACCGCCTTCTGGGTATAGCCCTTGCGGCGATCCGGCAGCTTTTCACGTTCGCGCACGCGCTCCACCTTCTCGATGATGCGCTCGACAATCTTCTCGGCAACCGCGGTGGCGCGGGCCGGGGCGCTGGCAGCGGCCAGACGCTCGGCGGCCTCGTCATCCTCCTCATCATCCTGAATGAGCTGGCTGTTGAGCGGCTGCGAGAGCTTGGAGCCGTCGCGGTAGAGCGCGTTGGCCTTGAGCGCCAGCTTCCATGAAAGCATGTAGGCGGCCTTGCAATCCTCGACAGTGGCCTCATTCGGCATATTGATGGTTTTGGAGATCGCACCCGAGATGAAGGGTTGCGCCGCCGCCATCATGCGGATGTGGCTTTCCACGGAAAGATAGCGTTTGCCGGTGCGCCCGCACGGGTTGGCGCAATCGAACACCGCATAATGCTCTTTCCGGAGGTGCGGTGCGCCTTCCAGCGTCATCGCGCCGCAGACATGGATATTCGCCGCGTCAATCTCGGCCTTCGAGAAGCCGAGGAAGGCGAGCAGGTCGAAATTCGCATCATCAAGGCTTGCGCTCGGCACTTTCAGCGTCTGTGTGAGGAAATCGGCGCCAAGCGACCACTTGTTAAAGACGAATTTGATATCGAAGGCGCTGGCAAGGCTCTTTTCCAGCGCTTCGAGCTTATCTTCGGTGAAGCCCTTCGCCTTGAGGCTGGTGTGATTGACACCGGGGCTCTGGCGCAGCGAAGCATGACCGACGGCATAGGCTTCAATTTCCGCAATCTGGTGTTCTGCGTAGCCAAGCGCACGCAGGGCGTCAGGCACGGCGCGGTTGATGATCTTGAAATAGCCACCGCCCGCCAGCTTCTTGAACTTCACCAGCGCGAAATCGGGTTCGATGCCGGTGGTGTCGCAATCCATGACAAGGCCGATCGTGCCCGTCGGCGCAATAACCGAAACCTGCGCGTTGCGGTATCCGTGCTGCTCGCCCAGACGCAGGGCCTTGTCCCATGCGGCTCTGGCATGCTCGCTCAGGCGCGTATCCTTGATCGAAGCATGATCGAGCGGCACCGGATTGACCGATAGGCCCTCATAACCCTGACTTTCGCCAAAGGCAGCGCGGCGATGATTGCGGATGACGCGCAGCATATTCTGCGCATTGGGCGCATAGCCGGGGAATGTGCCGAGCTCCGCCGCCATTTCAGCGGAGGTGGCATAGCAGATGCCGGTCATGATCGCGGTCAGCGCGCCGCAGATCGCGCGGCCCTCATCCGAATCATACGGAATGCCGGACGACATCAGCAGGCCGCCGATATTGGCATAGCCAAGGCCGAGCGTGCGATATTCATAGGACAGCTGAGCGATTTCCTTCGACGGGAACTGCGCCATCGCCACCGAAATTTCGAGAACGATGGTCCACAGCCGCACCGTATGCTCATAAGCGGCAATATCGACCTCGCCCGCAGCCGTCTTGAACTGCAGCAGGTTCAGCGAGGCAAGATTGCAGGCCGTATCGTCAAGGAACATATATTCCGAGCACGGATTGCTTGCCCGGATCGGCCCTGCCGCGGGGCAGGTATGCCAGTCATTCATCGTGGTGTTGAAATGCAGGCCGGGATCGGCGGAAGCCCAGGCGGCATAGCCGATATGCTCCCACAGATCGCGGGCCTTCAATGTTTTGGCGACCTTGCCGTCGGTACGGCGGATCAGGTTCCACGGACCGTCATTTTCGACGGCGCGCAGGAACTCATCCTTGAGCGAGACCGAATTATTGGAATTCTGTCCGGAAACGGTGAGATAGGCTTCCGAATCCCAGTCGAGATCGTAGGTGTCGAAATCGATATCGGTATAGCCCTGCCGCGCGAACTGAATGACGCGCTTGATATAATTATCCGGCACATCGGCGCGGCGGGCGAGCTTGATTTCCTTTTTCAAGGCCGGATTGCGTTCCGGATTGAAGCAATCATCGCCCGCGCCGACGCAGTTCACGCAGGCCTTGAGCACGGCCTTCATATGCTTCTTGACGATCTTGGAGCCGGTGACGAGCGCGGCGACTTTCTGCTCCTCGCGCACCTTCCAGTCGATATAGGCCTCAATATCCGGGTGATCGGCATCCACCACCACCATCTTGGCGGCACGGCGGGTCGTACCGCCGGATTTGATCGCACCTGCGGCACGGTCGCCGATCTTGAGGAAACTCATCAGGCCGGAGGATTTACCGCCGCCCGACAAGCGCTCATTCTCGCCGCGCAGCATCGAAAAATTGGAGCCGGTGCCGGAGCCATATTTGAACAGGCGCGCCTCGCGCACCCAAAGATCCATGATGCCGCCTTCATTGACGAGATCGTCCTGCACGCTCTGGATGAAGCAGGCATGCGGCTGCGGATGCTCATAGGCGGAGGTGGACTTCGTCAGGTCGCCAGTCTTGTAATCGACGTAATAATGCCCCTGCCCCGGCCCGTCGATGCCATAGGCCCAATGCATGCCGGTGTTGAACCATTGCGGAGAATTCGGGGCCACCATCTGGCGCGCCATCATGAAGCGCAATTCGTCAAAGAAGGCGCTCGCGTCCGTCTCGTCCTTGAAGTGACCGGCCTTCCAGCCCCAGTAGGTCCATGTTCCGGCAAGACGGTCGAAGACCTGACGTGCGGACATTTCCGAGCCATAGCGCTCATTCTGCGGCAGGCTGGCCAATGCGGCCTCGTCCGGTACAGAGCGCCACAGGAACGAAGGCACGTTATTCTCCTCGACACGCTTCAGGCGCGCGGGGACACCGGCCTTGCGGAAATATTTCTGTGCCAGCACATCTGCGGCAACCTGGCTCCAGTCGGCCGGCACCTCAATGCCATCCAGGCCGAAAACAACCGAGCCGTCAGGATTGCGGATCTCACTCTTGGTCAGGCGAAACTCGATGTCTGCGTAAGGCGACTGACCAGCCTTGGTGTAATAGCGTTCTATTTTCATTTGCCCGATCCTTAGATCAATCATTTGTCCGATGCCGGACCCCGCCGGCGATTGAATCGTTTTGAAGCAAGGCTTGCTTCAGTAACAATTTTGCTCCCTGCCCCAGCCGATAAAATGGCCTGATGCCCGTCTCAGCATGCCCCCACGCCGAGCCGGAACATTGCCCCCGACCGGACCACGAACGACCCGCCACAAAATGGCGGGGGTTCGTCGAGCCGATTTACGCAGAACGAAATTCTCAGGAACTCTGTTGCAAACCTATCTGCCGCTGCGAGGCTTCGTCAAGCTCTAGTGATATGCTTCCTTGCAAAACACAAGATGTAGAAAAATTCTTAAAAAATGATAAATCGTCGTCTTGACTTCGCCAAGTGTCGGACGAATCTCGCATTTTTCAAAATAAGAAAATTGCCGCACATGCCGAGACACTCCCCGACGACAAAAGCTGACTTGAAACTATAACGACAAAAAAATGACAAAATTGCGTACCACCGGCAATTTCAGGCCAATTCCAGCACATCCGGCAGAAGATTGCGCCCGAAACAGGCGGTCAGAGCGCATAATTTATCTGAGTCGCCCGGCTCAAACTTATCCCCATCTTCCACCGATTCTGCTATCGCTGGCGCAGGGTTTTCAACAAGGCTCCCTTCATGAACACGGCCGATCTTGCCATCATCATCCTCGCCGGCGGCAGCGGAACCAGAATCGGCGGCGACAAGGCCCATCGCCTGATCAATGGCGATCCGATCGTCACGCATGTCCTCAGGCGGCTGCCGCGTGATGCCCCTATTCTGATCAGTGGCGATGCAAAGCTTGCGGCCGAACTGAACCTCGAGAACATTCCCGACGAAACTGCGGGAAGCGGCCCGCTCGGCGGCCTGCTCCCGGCTCTGCGCTGGGCAGGCGCCAAAGGTCTGAGCCGCATCATGAGCGTTCCGTGCGACGCGCCGTTTCTGCCGCTTGATCTGGCCCCGCGCCTCGAGGCCAGCGGCGCGCCCATCGCTGTTGCCGCAAGCAATGGAAAGATGCATCCAACAATCGGACTCTGGCCTGTCTCAACGGCGGATTCTCTGGCTGACTGGCTTACCCGGGCGCAGCGGCGCAGCATGCAGGCATTTCTTGAGTGTCATGCCCACCGGCTGGTTGAATGGCCTGTTGCGCCCTATGACCCGTTCTTCAATGTCAACACGCCCTTCGATCTGGCGCTTGCCCAGATTATTGACCAAGAAGGACGCCTTCCCGAACATCTCGATGTCGAGGGCCTGAAATGTCCCCTGCCCGCCATAAAAACCGGACAGGCGCTCGAGCGGGCAGTTCCGGGCGCATCCCTGCTGGTGAGCGCGACCGATCCTTTGGCGATCATCGATCTCCCGCATCTCGTGGCGCAACGTGGCGATCTGTTGCTGGCGCAAGCGCGCAGCGGCAATATTCTGCAATTTTTGATTGCGAAGGCGGCTTGATGCAAAAAAACGCCGGCATTGCACCGGCGTTTTTTCAAAATCACAATTGTCTGGAAGGTCGAAGCTATTATTCCGCTGCTTCCACCCGCGCATGCTTGCCCGCACGTTCATTCTTGAGCAGCTCAGCCACAAGAAAGGCAACCTCGATTGCCTGCTCGGCATTGAGGCGCGGGTCGCAATAGGTGTGATAGCGGTCATGCAGATCGGATTCGGAAATGGCCCGCGCGCCGCCGGTGCATTCGGTGACGTTCTTGCCGGTCATTTCAAGATGAATGCCGCCGGCATAGGTGCCTTCCGCCTGATGCACCGCGAAGAATGTGCGGATTTCCGACATGATGCGATCAAACGGGCGGGTCTTGTAGCCCGTTGCCGCCTTGATCGTGTTGCCATGCATCGGATCGCAGGACCAGACGACATTGCGGCCCTCGCGCTTGACCGCGCGCAGCAGCGCAGGCAGATGCTCCTGCACCTTGTCCGCGCCAAAGCGTGCAATCAGCGTCAAGCGGCCCGGTTCGTTATCCGGATTCAGGATGTCGATGAGCTGCAGCAGGCCGTCCGGCTTGAGCGAAGGGCCGCATTTCAGGCCGATCGGGTTCTTGATGCCGCGCATATATTCAACATGGGCATGATCCGGCTGGCGGGTACGATCGCCGATCCAGAGCATATGGCCGGACGTGGCATAGGGATCGCCGGTCGTTGAATCGATGCGCGTCAGCGACTGTTCATAGCCAAGCAGAAGCGCCTCATGCGAGGTGTAGAATTCGGTGGAGCGCAATTCCTGATGCTGCTCGGCATCAAGACCGATGGCGCGCATGAAATCCAGCGTCTCGGTGATGCGGTCGGCCAGAGCCTGATAACGCGCGCCATTCGGGCTGTCATTGACGAAGCCCAGCATCCAGCGATGTGCATTTTCCAGATTGGCGTAACCGCCGCTGGCAAAGGCGCGGATCAGGTTCAGCGTTGCGGCCGACTGGCGATAGGCATTGATCTGCCGCTGCGGGTCTGGCACGCGGGCCGCGGGCGTGAATTCGATGTCGTTGACAATGTCGCCGCGATAGCTCGGCAGCTCAACGCCATTGATCACCTCGGTATCGGCCGAACGCGGCTTGGCGAATTGCCCGGCAACGCGGCCGACCTTGATGATCGGCGATGCGGCGCCGAAGGTCATCACCACCGCCATCTGCAGGAACACGCGGAAAAAATCGCGGATATTGTCGGCGGAATGCTCGGCGAAGGATTCGGCGCAATCGCCGCCCTGCAGCAGGAAAGCGTCGCCCGCGCAGACCTTGGCGAGATGCTTCTTCAGCTTGCGGGCCTCGCCGGCAAAAACGAGCGGCGGATAGCCGGCAAGCTGGCGCTCGACATCTGCCAGTGCGGCAGCATCGGGAAAGCTCGGAATCTGCTGTGCAGGCTTGGCTCTCCAGCTATCGATGGACCATTTTGCGCGCGTATCAACCATCACTTCCACTCCGGCTCGGGGCTGACTTGATCTCCGTGCCCCGTCTTTTAAAAGGCGATCTATATACGCTTTTACTCGTTTTAGACAAGGAGATTGCGCGCATCCGGCAGCCATGCGCCTGTCACGGCTCTGTCATGTCATTTTTAGTCAGTAATCTGCTGGAAATTTGAGCTTTTTCCCGCAGTATGGTTGCATATTCAAGTCGGATGTATCCGTGCGCCAGTTTTCTGCCCTGTTTGCTATTCTCTCCGCCGTTCTTATCCTGATTTCAGGCAACGGCCTGTTCAACACGCTTGTACCCTACCGGGCCAAGCTGGAATTGTTCCCCGACCAGTTGATCGGCTTCATCGGCTCAGCCTATTTTCTCGGAATGCTCGGCGGCACGATCATCGCGCCGCGTCTCATCCGCCGGTCCGGCTTTACCCGCGCCTTCGCAGCGCTGGCCACGGCCTGCATCATCGCCGGCCTGCTTTATCCGATGCTGATCAACCCCTGGTTCTGGATGGCGCTGCGCGCCATTGTCGGCTTCTGCTTTGCGGGACTTTACGCCGTCATCGAGGTCTGGGTCAGCAATTCGGCGGATGAGACCAACCGCGGCCGCACCTATGCGCTGTACCAGGTTGTCACATTTGCGGGCAGCGCCATCGGCCAGCAGATATTCACGCTGGACGATGCACAGTCCTACCGGCTGTTTTCGGTGGGAACCATTCTCTTCGCCATGGCTATCCTGCCGATGACATTCACCCGCTCCGATCCGCCGGCCCAGCCCAAAAGCCTGAAATTTCAACCCTTCTGGCTGATGAAGAAATCGCCGGTCGGCGCGGCTGCGGCTCTGTGCATCGGCCTGTGCAACGGAGCGTTCTGGTCTCTGACACCGGTCTATGGCGTTGGCATTCACCTTTCCGCCCACACGATCGGCACATTCATCACCGTTGTCGTGATCGGCTCGTCGCTGGCGGTGTGGCCTGTCGGGCGGCTGTCGGATTTTCTCGAGCGCCGCAAGGTCCTGCTTGTGATGGTGATCGGCGCCATGTTCAGCGAACTGATCATGGCGCAGATGGACATGCGATATGCGTCGGTTCTGCCGATCATCGGCTTCTTTCTCGGCAGCTTCATGTTCACGCAATATTCAATGGCGGTGACGCATAGCAATGATCGCGTCGGGCCGGATTATGCGTTGCAGGTTTCAGCCGGACTGCTCTTTCTGTACTGCATAGGGGCCATCATCGGCCCCACTCTGGGCGCAGCCCTGATGGGCCGCTACGGCCCGCAGATGCTGTTCGTACAGGCGGCGGTCACCCATTGCGCACTGGCTGTATTCATCATCCTGCGTATCCGGGACAAGAAAGCCGATGCGCCAATCCCGCGCCCCGATACGCCGACGACGACACCGGGCTAGAGTATTTTGCGTTCAGATGGAACCGCATTCCCTCTCACCGCACTGCGTTCAGAAGGAACGCTCACCATTATTTCCGCTTAAACCCAACACGCTCTAGGACCGGATCTGGCGCGAGACGCTGCGCATGGTCACCAGTTCTTCGGCGGCGGTGGGATGAACGGCCATGGTCGCATCGAAATCGGCTTTGGTCGCGCCCATTTTCACGGCTATGCCCAGCAATTGCGCCATCTCGCCCGCGTCATGGCCAAGAATATGCACGCCCAGCACGCGGTCATCATCCGCATTGACGATGATCTTCATGATGGTCTTTTCCACGCGGCCGGAAAGCGTGGCCTTCATCGGACGAAATGCGGTCTCATAAATGTCGATATTCCTGAAAGCCACGGCAGCCTGAGCCTCGGTAAGGCCTATCGTGCCGACTTCCGGCGTCGAAAATACCGCAGCGGCAACATTGGTATGATCGACGCGGACATCCTTACCGCCGAAAACCGTATCGGCAAATGCATGGCCCTCGCGGATGGCCACCGGCGTCAGGTTGATGCGATTGGTGACATCGCCCACCGCATAGATGCCGGGCGCGCTGGTTCTGGAATAGCCGTCAACCTTGATCGCGCCGTAATCATCAAGCTCCACACCCACGGTTTCAAGCCCCAGCCCGGCGACATGCGGCTTACGCCCAGTCGCAACCAGAATCTGATCCGCATGAACATGTACGCCCTCGGCAAGCGCAATCTCCAGCCCGTCCGTGGTGCGGTGTATGGCGCGCGGCAGGGTCTGCGGCAGAACCGTCACGCCTGCCTCTTTCAGAGCCGCGCCCAGCCCGTCACGCACCGCCTGATCGAAGCCGCGCAGCACCTGATCGGCGCGCATCATCAGGGTGACGTGTGCGCCGAGCCTAGCAAAAACAGAGGCAAATTCCACGGCAATGAACCCGCTGCCCACAATGGCAAGACGCCGCGGAAATTCCTCAAGATCGAATATTTCATTCGAGGAAATGGCATGTTCCATGCCATGCACATGCGGCTCAAGCGCCGGAGAACCACCCGTCGCAACCAGTATCACCCGGGCGCTGACCTGCTTGCCGGAAGCAAGGCGCAGCCCATGCGGGCCGGTGATGCGGGCGCGCTCCTCGAAAATGCTCACGCCGGATCTGACGAGATTGTTGCGATAGATCAGCGAAAGCCGGGAAATTTCCTTTTCCTTGGCCTCCACCAGCCGTGGCCAGCTGAACTGCGGCTTCGCCATGTCCCAGCCAAAACCGGCGGCATCCTCGAAATCGTCGGCAAATCGGCTGGCATAGACCAGCAGCTTTTTCGGCACGCACCCGCGGATGACACAGGTGCCGCCGATGCGAAATTCCTCCGCAATGGCAACCTTTGCGCCGTAGCCCGCCGCAATTCTGGCGGCACGTGTGCCGCCGGAACCAGCACCGATCACGAAAAGATCATAATCAAATTCACTCATGGGCAGAACTCGATGGCGGCAACACAAACAACGGCGCGAAACGGATCAGAGATCGATATTCTTCTTCTTCAGTTCCTCGCGCACGCGCGTCACCATCTCGACAGAGAGATTGCGCGACCAGGCCTGCATGACGGCAACCAGCTTGTTCAGCATGTCGGGCTGCGAATTCACATATTTCTGTCCGGCCGGCGACTTGAAGAATGTGGCGATCTGATTGAGTTCCTGCTCGGAAAGATCCGAAGCATAAATTTTTGCCGCAGTGGCGATCAGTTCTTCCTTCTTGGCCTCGAATTCCGGCTGCAGCGCCTTCAGCGTCTCCTGCACCTGCTGCACGAGTTCGGGACGGGTCTGCGTCAGGGTGCGCGTCACCTGCGCCATGTAATCAGGAACGATGCTGTCGAATGTGCGCGTGACACCGCTGGCGAGCACCACCTGACGGGCGGCGGCAAGCTGGCCGGGAGTTGGATCCTGCGCGAAGGCGGATACAGGCGCTGCCAGAAGAAACGCGCCAAGCGCAAAAGCGCTGATGGCAGAACGGGGGGAAAATTCAAAATGCACGTGAGTCTCCTTAAATTATTTCAAAGCGCCAAGCAGGCGTACACCCTCTCCGCCAGCGATAACCGCGCCGGCCGCCAGACCGATGAACAGTCCATGTTCAACAACACCTGCAATCTGGCTGAGGCGTTCGGCCAGCACAGCCGCATCCGGAATGGCCCGGACATGACAATCGACAATCCAGTGCCCGCTGTCCGTGACGAAAACATGGCCGTCCTTGCCGCGGCGCAGAACAATCTCCCCCGGACAGCCGGATTTTTCCAGCACATTCGCAATATGGCGCCGTGTTGCCCCGAAACCAAAGGCAATCACCTCCACCGGCAGCGGATAAGCTCCCAGACGCTCCACCAGCTTGGTTTCATCGGCAATAACGATCATGCGCTTCGACGCGCTGGCGACGATCTTTTCGCGCAGCAGCGCCCCGCCGCCGCCCTTGACGGCATTGAGCGCCGGGTCAATCTCGTCGGCGCCGTCGATCGTGAGATCAAGTTCGGGTGTTTCATCCAGCGTGGTGAGCGGAATGTTGAGGCTTTCGGCCTGCAGGCGCGTTGCTTCCGATGTGGGCACGCACAAAACCTCGAATCCCTGCCGAACCTGTGCGCCAAGCAGATCAACCAGATGCCGGGCGGTCGAGCCGGTGCCGAGGCCAAGGCGCATTCCGGAAGTTACGAAAGTCAGTGCCTTGGCAGCGGCAAGGCGTTTCAATTCATCAGCTGTCACGATCTGGTCCCGCTCAGGCAAAAATGGATGGCGTCAAATGCTCAGAAGCAAACATTCTTTATCCGCCCAGCACCGCAGAACCGGACCGACCGGGGATGTTTTGCCTCGTTCGTCATGCGAGCGCTTCTAACATGCAAGTCCGTGCCCTGCACCTGCAAAATGAACCGGGATGATGTGCGCTCTGATTATTTGGGGGCGGTGCAAACCACCTTCTCGTCATAAACGAAACAGATGCTCATTGCGCCGGTGCGCATATCCACGCGGAAAACACCCTGCTCGTCATTATGGCTGGACGCCATCAGGCCAAATTCGCTCGGCGTCTGCTTGCCCGCGCCCTCGCCTGCCGGATAACACAGGGTAACGCCCAGGGCATCGGCGGCGACTTCGGTCTTACCCGGCGTGAGGCCATATTCGCAGGCGCCCATTTCACCTGTGAATTTATCGACGCGGTAAATGCGGTTCAAATTCTTCTGCGGGGCCGCCCGGAACTCGAAATTGGCGGCCATTGCCGCCCCCGGACAGGAAAATGCAACAACCGCCAGAAGGGCCAGTGCGTGGCGCGATGCGGAGGCGGAACGAGACATGGGCTGAACTCCTGAAATGGCACCGCCCGCCTGTCCGGTGGGCATATCGAATCAACACCAGAGGATCGCCCAAGATCGTGGCAAATTCAAATCATGCGCGGCAAAGATTTTTCTCCTGTACAATTGTTTCCGCGCGTAAAAGGCGTTAACCAGACGCATGATGAAAAATTCCAGACCTCTCCTCGTATTCGACCTTGACGGCACGCTGGTTGATTCTGCCGGCGACCTGATGGGCACCCTGAATTTCGTGCTGCAGCAGAACGGAATTGCGCCGCTGCCGGTGGAAAAGGCGCATTCGCTTCTGGGTGCAGGCGGGCGGGCGCTGATCCAGCGCGGCTTCGCGGCGCAGGGCGAGAGTCTGGACGAGGCGCGGCTCGACACCCTGTTCACCGCCTTCATCAATCATTATACCGATAATATCGCCATCAACACGCGGCTTTATCCCGGCGTGCCGGAAGCGCTGGACCGTCTGGCCGATGCGGGTTTCCGCTTCGCCGTCTGCACCAACAAACTGGAAGCGCTGGCGGTCAAATTGCTGCGGGAACTGAGTTTCGCGGAGCGGTTCGATGCAATCTGCGGGCAGGATTCGGCGGTTATCGACGGAAAATCCGTGCAGAAGCCCGACCCGCGCGCGCTGTTCCATGCTATTGAGCGCGCCGGAGGACATCGGGAAAAAGCCATCATGATCGGCGATTCGAAAACTGACATCGCAACGGCCAAGGCGGCGCGTCTGCCGTCCATCGGCGTTGATTTCGGCTACACAGACATCCCCATGCGCGAGCTTGGCGCCGATTATGTCATTTCGCATTTTGAAGCTCTTTGGGACGCAGTGATGAGCCTCGAGGCGGTCGCGCCATAGGCTTGCGGGCCGCTCCAAGCGGCCTTCAATTGCTAGCGGGGAAATCACCAACCGCCGCTTGACTTCCCCTTTGCACATCCTTAAACGGATGCATCGGTTTTTACCGGGGCGCGTAGCACAGCGGTAGTGCGTTCCCTTCACACGGGAGAGGTCACAGGTTCAATCCCTGTCGCGCCCACCATTTTCAAGCCAGTCTATATCACGCCAGCCGGCACACTAAATCCGGCGGCTCTTGCTTATTGACGCAGGTCAACGCGGAATTTCCACGCAAGATCAAGATGAATCCGTGAGCTGCACCGATTTCAGACTCATTAAATTTTAAAAATACCCGAGGAGGGTACTATGAGATTGTCTCAGATAGCATTGTCCGGCGTTCTTTTTCTGGCATTCGCCATGCCCGCGCTGGCAGGCGGCACGATCAAGGTCAAGCTTCTGGATCAGGGCGGCGATATGGACATGAGCAAAAACGCAGGCCTTGGCATGGGCATGAACGGCGACATGCATATGGCGACCATGAGCATCAAGGTGGATCACGCCCGGATCTCAGCGGGCAAAGTGACGTTCCAGGTGGTCAATGAATCAAAAGGCATGGTGCACGAGATGCTGGTTGCCCCGATTAAGGAGCCCAACGCGCAACTGCCTTTCATCGCCAAGGAAAATCGGGTCGATGAAGAAGCGGCAGGCGACATGGGCGAAGTTTCAGAACTCGATCCCGGAAAATCCGGCGCGCTGACGCTCGATCTCAAGCCGGGAAAATATATCCTCTTCTGCAATGTGGCCGGCCATTACATGGACGGGATGTGGACGACCATCGACGTTCGGTGATCCGTCCGGGCGGCGGCCATGATCTCCCACATGGCCGCACTCCTCTAAGCCTGCCTGCGCCAAAACTGTTGCATCGAAACAACGGTTCCGGGTCATCTGGACAAGGCGCGGATTCCTGTTCAATCAACAATTGATTTTGCCTTTAAACTGCGGCACATCCCGTTTCGTTTGCATTGCGCTTTTCGCATTCCGTCCCGAAAATTGATCACAGGATGTTTCATGCGCCGTAATTTCATGGCTTATGCCGGCTTTGTTTCGCTTGCTATGCTGGCTGCGCCTGCCGCACAGGCCCAGACCCTCGCCGGTCTCTTCTCTCAGCCCATCGTCACCTACGGCCCCGAGGAAAGCCAACCCGAGGCCACGCCCATTCCGCGTGAGACCGTGGACTACGACAACAAATATGCGCCGGGCACGATCGTGGTTTCCACGACGGAGCGCAGGCTCTATTTTGTGCTGCCGGATCACAAGGCTATCCGGTACGGCATCGGCGTCGGCCGCCCCGGCTTTGAATGGTCCGGCACCAAGGTCATCAGCGCCAAGAAGGAATGGCCGGACTGGACGCCGCCGGAGCAGATGCTGCGCCGGCGCCCCGACCTGCCGCGCCATATGGCTGGCGGCATCGACAATCCGCTCGGCGCGCGCGCCATGTATCTCGGCTCTTCGCTTTACCGCATCCACGGCTCCAACGAGCCGGATACGATCGGCGAGGCCGTGTCCTCCGGCTGCATCCGCATGACCAACGAGGATGTCAAGGATCTTTACAGCCGCGCCCGTGTCGGCACCCGCGTCGTCGTGCTGCGCTAACGCATCCGCCTGCCGGGACAGGGGCTATTTCTGCCCCGGCTTGTCCCGGCTGAGCCCCTTTGCCTCCAGCGCCGCGAGATAGCCGGCCCAGACGGTCTCACGGTCTTTCCCCATCTGGTGCAGCGCGTCCCATGTGTAGAGGCCGGTGTCGTGGTCATCGTCAAACACCAGTTTGACGGCATAATTGCCGACCGGCACGGCATTGAGGATTTTGACATTGCGCTTGCCGCCAACCGTCTTGCGCTCGGATGGCGAATGGCCGCGCACCTCGGCGCTCGGGCTTTCGACGCGCAGAAATTCGGCGGGAAGCTCAAAGACCGCACCATCCTCGAACGTGATTTTCAGGATGGTGCCCTGCCCGGTCACCCGCAATTCCGTCGGCCAATGCAAACCCTGCGTCATTACACCTCCTGAAATGGCCGAAAGCCTTACTGGTCAAACCGGCGATTGCACACTAATTTAAGCACCATGAACACGCATGCGAACAAATTTCAAGCCGGGCAATCTGGCGCACCTCTCGTCGATCCCTTTGGCCGCGCGATTTCCTACATCCGCGTATCGGTGACGGATCGATGCGATTTTCGCTGCGTTTATTGCATGTCCGAGGATATGCATTTCCTGCCCAAGCAGGATCTTCTCAGCCTTGAGGAACTGGACAGGCTGTGCAGCGCCTTCATTGCCCGCGGCACGAAACAAATCCGCATCACCGGCGGAGAGCCGCTGGTGCGGCGCGACATCATGAAACTGTTCCGCTCGCTGTCGCGCCATCTCGCAAGCGGCGCTCTTAACGAACTGACCGTCACCACAAATGGCTCGCAGCTTGGCAAATATGCGCAGGAACTGGCCGATTGCGGCGTAAAGCGTGTCAATGTGTCGCTGGATACGCTGGACGCGGATAAATTCCGCGCTGTCACGCGCTGGGGTGAACTGTCCAAGGTGCTGGGTGGCATCAAGGCGGCGCAGCAGGCCGGTCTGGCGGTTAAAATCAATGCTGTGGCCTTGCAGGGCGTCAATGATGACGAATTTGAATCGCTCATCCGCTGGGCGCATGGCGAGGGCATGGACCTCACCTTTATCGAAGTGATGCCGCTCGGCGAAATCACGGAGCAGCGCGTCGATCAATATATTCCGCTCTCGCGGGTTCGGGCGCGGCTGCTCGAGACATTCACGCTCGAGGACATTGCCTACAAGACCGGCGGCCCGGCCCGCTATGTGCGCGTGCGCGAGACCGGGGGACGGCTTGGCTTCATCACGCCGCTGACCCATAATTTCTGCGAAAGCTGCAACCGCGTGCGCGTCACCTGCACCGGCACGCTCTACATGTGTCTGGGCCAGGAAGATGCCGCCGATCTGCGCGGCCCGCTGCGCGCCAGCCCCGGAGACGAAGTGCTGTTCCGCGCAATGGAAGCGGCGATAGCGCGCAAGCCGAAGGGGCATGATTTCATCATCGACCGCCAGACGCAGACGCCGGCCGTCTCACGCCACATGAGCGTGACAGGGGGTTAGTCCCGCCATTTTTTCAGCAGAATGACCGCACCGCCTGCAATAAGGCCCCAGAACGCCCCGCCTATGCCAAAAAAGGTGAGGCCGGATGCCGTAACAAGGAAGGTAAGGGCCGAAGCCTCGCGGTGATGCGCATCGGTCAGAGCCGCGACCAAAGCACCGGAAAAAGCCCCCAGCAGGGCCAGACCCGCAACCGACTCGATAAGCAGCGGCGGAGCGACATTGACAAAGGCGGTGATGGCGCCGGCAAACAGGCCGAAAACAACATAGGCAATACCGGCCACGACAGCCGCCCAATAGCGTTTGTCGCGCTCTGGATGCGCCTCGTCCCCCGCGCACATGGCGGCGGTTATGGCCGCGAGATTGAGGGCATTGCCGCCGAAGGGCGCGGTCAGCACCGAGAATATGCCGCTGGAGACAAACAGCGGCCCGGCATCCGGCTCATAGCCGTTCACCTTCAGCACGGCCAGCCCGGGAATATTCTGCGAGGCCATGGTGACAATGAACAGCGGCAGGCCGATGCCGACCAGCCCTGCCAGCGTGAAATGAGGCGGGACAAAGCTCAGTTCTGGCGCCATCGGGCCGAACTGCGGCGCATGCATGTAGATCACGATCAGAATGGCGGCAACGATCACTGCGGCAGGCACCGCCATCAGGCGGTTGATGCGCGCAGCCACGGCCCAGACGCCGAGGATGATCACGCCTTCCAGCGGCATTGCCGCTATCGCATTGACCGGCGCGACGCACAGATGCAGCATGATGCCCGCCAGCATGGCATTGGCGAGCGGCGCCGGAATGGCCACCACAAACCGGCCCAGCGGCTTCCACAGTCCGCACAAAATAATGAGAAAGCCGCAGGCGACAAATGCGCCGACAGCAACGGGAAAGCCGCCTGCAATCGCCGGGGACACAGCCAGAAGCGCGCCGCCCGGCGTAGACCAGACGATGGAGATCGGCTGGCGCAGCCACAGGCTCATGGCGATACCGCAGATACCCATGCCAACCGAAAGGGCCATCAAACCGGAGGCGGCTTCCGCCGGACTGGCGCCCACCGCGCGCAGGCCACTCAATATCACCGCGAAGGAACTGGCAAAGCCCACAAATGCCGCAAGCATGCCGACCGGGATCGTGCGCGGTGAAAAATCCGATGCCAGCGACATGCTCCACCCTACTCCACGATGATCGAGGGCGCGGCGCGCATGGTTCCCTGCATCAGCTGCGCTTGCACGGCATCGGCAATAGCGAGATAGGCCCTGGCATGCGGCCCTGCCGGATCAAGCGCGACAATCGGGCGGCCGGAATCCGATGTCTCGCGGATAGCCATTTCGAGCGGTATTTCGCCAAGGAACGGCACCTGAAGACGTGCGGCCTCATGCCGCGCGCCGCCATGGGCGAAAATGTCGGAACGGGTGCCGCAATGCGGACAGACGAAAAAGCTCATGTTCTCGACAAGGCCCAGAATCGGGACATTGACGCGGTTGAACATGGCTATGCCGCGCCGCGCATCAAGCAGCGCGAGATCCTGCGGCGTGGAGACGATCACCGCGCCGCTGAGCGGTACGGACTGCGCCATGGTGAGTTGCGCATCGCCCGTCCCGGGGGGCATGTCCACCACCAGTACGTCAAGTTCGCCCCACGCAACCTCTCGCAGCATCTGCGTGATGGCCGACATCACCATCGGCCCGCGCCAGATCATCGGCGTTTCTTCCTCGACAAGAAAACCGATGGACATGATCTTGAGGCCGAATGCCTCATGCGGCTTCATAATACGCCCGTCAACGACTTCCGGCTTGCCGGACAGGCCAAACAGCCGCGGCATCGAGGGGCCATAGATATCGGCATCGAGCACACCAACCTTGAGCCCGCGCGCGGCAAGGCCCAGCGCAAGATTTGCCGCTGTCGTGGATTTGCCCACGCCGCCCTTGCCCGACGCAACGGCAATGATGTGCCGGACTCCGGCTATTGCCGTACCCGCGCGCGCCGCCGTGGCGCGAGGCCCGGGGGCGTGAGCCTGCGCCTGACCCTGACTTTGACCTTGTCTGGTTTCAGCCGTCAGCGTGACAAACACTTGTCCGATACCGGGCATCACCCGGATCGCGCCTTCGGCCGAACGGCGCAAAGGCTCGTATTTGCCGGCCTGCGCCGGATCGATCGCAATCGTCACATAAACCTTATTTTCAAGGATCGTGATACCGCCCAGCAGGGGAGATTGCGACAGCGGCAATTGATCGGGCGCCATGACCCGGTCCAAAGCCTTCAAGACATCTTGTTCAGAAACCACGGCGTGCCTCAATCATTTAATGATTCGTAATGGAAACCTTACCACAGTCCCGCCAATACATGCGCCGGATGAGGACTGCCGCGCGAAACGATGCAGAGGTTGCATTTTACATGCGCTTGCGCCAAACCATGATCAAATTTTTACAGCGAGTTGAAATTTGCTTCTGCAGCGGTCTATCCCCGTGCTTGCGCGCGGTTTCATCTGTCTTCTTGCACTGGCCATGCTGCCTTCTGTCGCACAGGCCCGGAGTTTCGCCTTTCTGCGTATCGCAACCGAAGGCGCGCGGCCGCCTTTCAATTTTATTGACTCGCATAATGCTCCTGCCGGGTTCGATGTCGATCTCGGACAGGAAATCTGCGCGCGCATAAAAGCTAAGTGCGAATTCGTGACGCAGGACTGGGATAATCTCATTCCGAACCTGCTGCTCGGACGCTACGACATGATCATATCCGCGATGCGCATAACAAACGAACGCCGCGAGAAGATCGATTTTTCAACGCCATATGCAAACATTCCGCCAGCCTTTCTGGCCCAGCGCGATGCCGCCATTCCAGATGTAAGCCCTGCCGGACTCGAGCAAAAGCGGATCGGCGTTGTCGCCGGCAATCCGGCGGAAGCCTATCTGAAGCATTTTTATCCCAAATCCGAATTACATCCCTATGCAACGCTGGAGGAAGCCATCCTCGATCTGGGCAGCGACAGAATCGATCTGGTACTCGGCCGGAGGGAAGCGATCGGTGATTTTCTGCGCACACGCAAGGAAGGCGAGTGCTGCCGTATTGTTGGCAGCGCAGACCCCGAACCCACCATTCTCGGCGAGGGTATGGCCATTGGGCTGCGCAAAACCGATCCTGATTTGCGCGAGGCCGTGAATGCCGCTTTACAAAATATCCGCGATGACGGCACCTTTGCCCGTATAAGGGCGAAATACTTTGATTATGAACTGGAATAGGGTGAAAAATGGCAAAAGTCGCATTCCTCGGTCTTGGCGTCATGGGCTATCCCATGGCGGGGCATCTCGTCAAAGCCGGACATGACGTCACAGTATATAACCGCACCACGAAAAAGGCGGAACAATGGGTCACTGAATATGGCGGCAGGTTTGAAACCAGCCCGCGTGCGGCAGCGCAGGGCCAGGACATTGTTTTTGCCTGTGTCGGCAATGATGCCGACCTGCGTGAAGTGACCATCGGCGCCAGCGGCGCTTTTGCAGGCATGCGCAAGGACGCGATTTTCGTCGATCATACCACCGCTTCGGCCAATGTCGCACGCGAACTTGCCGCCAAAGCAACAGAGATGGGACTGCATTTCATCGATGCGCCGGTATCGGGCGGACAGGCCGGTGCACAGAACGGCGTGCTGACCGTGATGTGCGGCGGCGAGGCCGAACCCTATGGCCGAGCAGAACCGGCGATCAAGGCTTTTGCCCGCGCCTGCCGCCTCATGGGACCTTCCGGCGCTGGCCAGTTGACCAAGATGGTCAACCAGATCTGCATCGCTGGTCTGGTGCAGGGCCTTTCCGAGGGTCTGCATTTTGCCATGCAGGCCGGTCTCGACGCCGAAGCCGTGATCGAGGTGATTTCCAAGGGCGCAGCGCAAAGCTGGCAGATGGAAAACCGCTACAAGGCCATGATCGCCGGACAGTTTGATTTTGGCTTTGCCGTGGACTGGATGCGCAAGGATCTCGGCATCTGTCTCGACGAAGCCAAGAATAACGGCGCGCGGCTGCCGGTGACGGCGCTTGTCGATCAATTTTATGGCGACGTCCAGAAAATGGGCGGGCAGCGCTGGGATACATCCAGCCTGATCGCGCGCCTCAACAAATAAGCGCGGCGTATGAGTAAAAAAGCCCCGGATTTCTCCGGGGCTTTTTGTTTTTACCGGCAAGGGGGCTCGCCTGCTCCGCCACATTTTGCCTTGGGAGGCGGCGCTCTGCGCGGCACTTCCACCGGCCTCTGCTGCTGGATATGCGGCGGTTGCTGATGAAACTGCGGTGCCGGCGCCTGATGAAATTGCGGCGGCGGCGCCTGCCGGATCATCGGCTGAACAGGCGGAGCCTGATGCTGAATCATCGGCTGCATCGGCGGAGCCTGATGCTGGATCATCGGCTTGGGATGCACAGGTACAGACTCGATTTTCGGCTGCGGCGCGAGTTTAGGCGCAGGCTGGAACTTGGGCGCCTGCTGGATGTGCGGGGTTGGCGCGAGCGGCGCATGTTGCGGCACAAGCGGTGCGCCGGGCTTCAACTGCTGCTGCAATTGCAGGTTCTGCTTGTTCTGCAACACGGGCGGCGGCAGCACCTTGCCAGCAGGCAGCTTGCCTGCAGGTGCGAGCGGCGCCGGCGCCGTCGGAGTCGTCGGCAACGGCAGAGGCTTGATCGCCGGGGCTTGAAGCGGCTTGAGCGCGCCCGAAGCAGGCGGCGCGCCGGCAGGCGCAGGCTGTATGCCTGCGGGCGCCGGTGCCGTGCCTGCCGGAAGCTTGTTCTGTAACGGCAAGGGCTGGGGCGGCTTCAGGCCGGCGGGCCCGGTCTTCTGCACGATGGCGGGCGGCAGCATCACCTTGTTGAGCATGACAGCCCCGGCCGCACCGGCGGCAGCGCCAGCAACAGCACCCGTGACCGGCGAGAAAGCCGGACGCGCAAACACCTGCGGCGGCGTGCGGATGTAAGCCGGCGGCTGGTAAATAACCGGCACCGGCAGGAAATACGGCTGCACCGGCGGCGGAGGCGGCGGCGGCAGATAATAATTCGTATTGAAGACAAATACGAAAACGACCGGGGGCGGCGGCGGCGGCAGATCGTAATAGGAATCGTAGAAAGCGACATAGGGCCGTTCAACGTAAACGATCTCGTCGGGCGGCGGCGGAGCTATGTCATAGGCATAATCGTCGAAGACCGGCGGCGGCTCCAGCGCGACAGCCAGTTCACGCAGGCGATAATGCGCATCCCCCGCGTGCGGACCATGCGGATAACGCCGCAGATAGGACCAATAGGCGTCGGGTGTGTCTGCTCTGCACGTACGCTGCCAGATAATGGCTTCGCGCCGCGCGGCAACCAGAATGCGGATGCGCCGCGACAGGGGATCATGCGGGAATGCCTGCAGAAAGTCCTCGTAGCCTGCGAGCGTATCGCGCCGCAGCGCAAATTCGTAGGCGGCTTCAGCTGAAAGGTCGCGAAGCGGCTTGGCTTCCTCCGCGGCGATGGCGGGAGATTCGGTTTTGAGGGGCGGCGCATCCGCAGCACGTTCCAGAAAGAGGAATGGCGTCTGGATTTTCGACAGGTGCCAGGGCACTTCCACGCCCTTGGTGGTCTCGTTCACGCGCAGGCGCACCTGCGAGAACAAATCATCCGGCTGCAATCCGCCCTCGCGGATCAGCGCCGACAGAGCCTTGGCATATTCGCCATAGGGCTCGCTGGACTCGGGGCCGACAGTGCCGGGCGCGGCATTCATCGCAACGAGCGTCCCGGCTTCCGGCTCGACATAGGCAAGTCCACCCGCCATCTGACCATTTGCCGTGAATGGATTGGCGCGCGCCAGATCCATGACAATGAACCGCGCTTTGAGCGGCAGCGCCGACAGCGCCCGGTTGAAATCGCTGATCCGGATCGCGTCCATGCCGATATTGGCATCGTTCAGCTGGGTGACATCAACCGGCGCAAAATAATTGGCGCCGCCAAACTGCAGGCCGTAGCCCGAGAAATAAACAAACGCGACCGCATCCGGGCCAGCCGCCGATACTTTGTCGATAAAATCGCGCAAGGTCTTGCGCAGCATGTCCTGATCGAGGTCGCGCGCGCCCATGACCTCGAAGCCGGCAAGCTGCAATGTCTGGGCGATCAGACCGGCATCATTGGCCGCATGGCTCAAGGGCGCCTGCTTATAGGCGCCGTTGCCGATGACCAGCGCAAAACGCTGTTCGGTCTGGGTCTGTGTCTGGGCAAGGGCCGGAACGGCTGTACCCAGCACCAGTGCGTTCAGAAAGAACGCAAGCAGATATATGATTCTTAACACGGCGACTCTCCTGCAAAGGCAAGTTCTCACCCTATTTATCAGACCAATAGAGGTGAACAGTCACTGAATGCTTCATGGCCAAATTGTGTTTAACGGCTTTTGGCCTCAAGAATCGACGAAACCTGCTGGCGCAGGAACGGCACCAATTCGCTTTCAAACCATGCATTGGTCTTCAGCCAGCGGTTGTTGTGCCAAGAGGGATGCGGCAGCACCAGCATCGGAACCGGAGAAGCTTTCCAGATTTCGCGCCAGTTCGCGATGATCGGCGTCATATTCGCGGAGCGAAATGCGTTGAGGCCCAGACGGGTGAAATGATAATCGATCGCATATTGGCCGATGCACAAGATCAGCCTGGGCGGCGGCAGGGCCGCAAAAACCCGATCATGCCAGAGGCTGCGACATTCCTTGCGTGGCGGCAGATCGGCGCCGCTTGCGTTCTGACCGGGGAAGCAAAAACCCATCGGCACGATGCCGACAATGCGTTCGTCATAAAATGTGTCGCTGTCCATGCCGAGCCAGGCGCGCAGGCGGTCTCCCGACGGATCAGTGAACGGCCGCCCGCTCGCATGGACGCGTTTGCCGGGCGCCTGCCCCGCAATCACGATCCGGGCAGTCGGCGACAGTTGCAGAACGGGACGCGGCTCATGCGGCAGAGGCGGAATACAGCCAAGGCAATAGCGGCAGGCGCGTATCTCAGCCAGAAGCTGTGCAAGGCCGGTCTCAGGCAGCGGCACTGGGGCGCGCCTTCAGACGTTCGTGCCAGTTCCGCACGTGAGTGAGATCATCGGGAATGGTCAATTTTGCCGGCTTCATGAAATCGAGCGCCACAAGACCGGTGATGTCGGCAACGCTGAACCGATCGCCGCACAAATAGGCGCGGCTCCTCAACGCATCCTCGAGCAGCGCCAGCGCCTCGAACACTTTGGGCCGGTTCGCCTCGGCAAAGGCAGGCACCTGCGGCTTTTCCATGTCCGCCATAGCCGGATGAGAATGCCGGAAGACGTTGACGACAAAGGCAAAAAGACCAAGCTCGATGCGCCTTGTCCACATCTCGACCATCGCCTTTTCCAGCGGCGTCACGCCGAAAAGCGGCGGGTCAGGCTGAATCTCCTCAAAATAGCGGCAGATCGCCATAGACTCGGCGATATGCGTTCCGTCATCAAGCTCCAGCACGGGCGTGCGCAAATAGGGATTGATGCGGGCAAATTCGGGCGTCTTCTGCTCAAGCCGGTTGATGTCGACAGGAACAAGAGCGAGCGAAATGCCTTTTTCCGCGAGAAAAATGCGAACCCGTCGCGGATTTGGGGCTCTGCCGGCATCATAAAGCTTCATGGCAAATCCTTTTTCTCAGGCAACGAGATTGGTCAAACATGAAGGCCGGGTCAAGCCCCGCGGCCATTTGGCCGCAGACATGAAAACGCCCGTTAACCCGGCTGACGCCTATTCTGCAGCGGCTCATTAACGAATTTCTGCGACACTGCCTCTCCGTTACTTTCGAGATGCCCGATATCCATGGAACCTGTCACTGCCGAAATGATCGAGCGCGGACGAGGCGCTGACCCGAATGTGGCGGCCAGCAGGCGCAAGATGCAGTTCCAACTCCGTGCAACGCGCGACAAGCTCGCCTCGCATAATGGCGAAAGTCTCGCGCATGATGTTGAAATGCTGCGCATCTTTGCTCAGAACCGCATGAAGGTCGTTCCTGCGATCACGATTTTTATCATCGTCATCGCGGTGATGATCTACCCGAAGCTCGGCTGGGAAAAGGTCTCCTACTGGACGGCTTTGCAGTTGGTCTCGCAAGCCGTGATCTACGGCTTTTCCTATGTGTTCCAGAAGGAATGCGACCAGATCACGCAGGTGACAAGCTGGCAGCGCAAATTCCTTCTGGCAGAGGCAATACAGGGCGTCGCCTGGGCGCTGCTTATCGCGCACATGCTGATTCTCGGCGAGTCGGTAAATGTGTATTTTGTCATATTGCTCGCACTCACGATCGCGGCTGTGACGGGCATGGTCTCGGTCAGCCTCCCATTCGGCGTGGTTGCGACATTGATGCCGATACTGGCCACCATTCTGATGTTCCGCCCGTCCGAATATGGCCCCGAGGCGCTGGCTGAGCCGCTTCTCGCCGTTGCGGGACTGATCTATTTCGTCTTCGTGGCACAGCGCATCCACGCAACCACACTCAACAATGTGGCGTTTCGCGCTGAAAAGGACGCTTTGATCGCCGAACTTGAGCAGGCAAAAGCCAATTCAGACGAGGCGCGCCGCCGGTCGGAAGAAGCCAATCTGGCAAAGTCACGCTTTCTGGCGACCATGAGCCACGAATTGCGCACACCGCTCAACGCCATTCTCGGCTTCTCCGAAGTGATGAAGAATGAATTGTTCGGTCCGCACAAGGTTGATGCCTATCGGGAATATTCAGCCGATGTACATGCCTCCGGGCATCATCTGCTCATGCTGATCAACGAAATTCTTGATCTGTCACGCGTCGAGGCCGGACGCTATGAACTGAAGGAAGAAGCGGTATCCCTGCCCGCCGTGGTCGATGATTGCCTCCACCTTCTGACGCTCCGCGCCAAGAACAAGGGCCTGAATGTAACCGACCATATCGAGGATACGCTGCCCCGTATCTGGGCCGACGAGCGCGCAATCCGCCAGATCACGCTCAATCTGTTGTCCAACGCCATCAAGTTTACGCCAAAAGGCGGGCAGATATCCATTAAGGTGGGATGGACAGCTGCTGGCGGACAATATCTCTCGATCCGCGATTCTGGTCCCGGCATTCCCGAAGATGAAATCCCTATCGTCATGTCATCCTTCGGGCGCGGCTCCATGGCGCAAAAAAACGCCGACGAAGGGACGGGCCTCGGCCTGCCCATCGTCAAAGGGCTTGTCGAACTGCACGGCGGCATATTCACCATCAAGTCAAAGCTGCGGCAGGGCACGGAAGTGCGCGTGATTTTTCCGGCTGAACGGGTGATGGACACCTTGCCGCAAATCATCGAAGTTCCCGAAAAGCAGCAGCGCCGTCCCTATCAGGGAGCGGCCTGAATGAGCTTGCCGGCAAAGAGCGGCGGACTTGTCGGCAGGCCGGTGGGCGAGCCGCCCGCCTGTTCCAGCGTGACGGCATAGAGCCCTGTCTCAACCACGTCCGGCGCGTAATTCTTCAATTTATTCAGTTTGGTGAACCCGGCATTTTCAACCACGCCCAGAGAACGGGGCGTCTTGAGTTTGTCGTTGATGAGCCAGAGTTCATAGCTCTTGCCCTCTGGCGCGGTCTGAGACACCGGGCGCACGGTAAGAGAACGGCTGGCAACGTCCACGGCGACAATAAAGGCCGGGGACGCGGCGTCGCGCTGCAGCACGGCCACGAATTTTTGCGGCCCGCGATCTTCCATGGAATGCTGCAGACCAATGGCGATGGCGAGCGAGGCCGCAAGGGCCCCGGCCCCGAGCGCGGCGGTACGCCAGACGACAAGCTGCCGCTTCAGGCGCGCCAGATTATCATTGGCCGCGGCCGCGGGCAGGCGCGCTTCGATCCGGCTGAACATATCAGCAGGAGGCGTAACATCGGCGAAGCCGCCGGTCATGGGCGCAAGACGCTGTTCCCATTCGAGAATCAGGCTTTCGAGCTGCGGATCCGTTTTACGACGCACCTCCACATCCTGACGCTCGCCCGGATCGAGCGTGCCCAGGACATATTCGGCGGCCAGCGCCTCAAGAGGTGAAAGCTCGGTCATGATGACAAACACATCCGCAACTGTGCGAGGCTGCGATGCAGCCAGGTCTTGACCGTCGCGACAGGACGGGCAAATTTCTGAGCCAGCGCCTCACGCGAGACGCCGCGATAATAAGCCAGAAGAATCATCTGTCGCTTCTCCTCTTCAAGCTGACTGAGGCAGCGCATCAGGGCGGCGAGGCTCTCGCCCTGCTCCATGCCAGCCAAGGGATTGACCTCTTCGGCGGCGAACTCCTCTTTTTCTTCCATTTCATCCAGTGACGCCGGCGTGCGCTTGCGCAACTCGTCGAGAGAACGGTTGCGGGCGATTGTCGCGGCCCATGTTATGGGCGAAGCGCGGCTCGCGTCGAAATCCCCGGCGCGCGCCCAGATTTTCGCATAAACCTCCTGCAGGACATCCTCGGCAAGATCGCGCCGCTTAAGCAGGCCGAGGCAAACGCCGAAAAGCTTGGCGCTGGTCGCAGAATAAAAAGCGGCGAAGGCCTGCCTATCGCCCTGGGCTATGCCGCCCAGCAAACGGGACAAATCCTCCGCCGCAAAATTCATGCTTCAACCCGCCAAAATATGCATCGAGACTAGATGCAGCCTTGGCCGGGGACAAGGGCTAAAACCACTAAAATCAGGATTTCGGCAACAGAACCTTATCAATCACATGAATGACACCATTGCTCTGGAAGACATTGGCAATGGTGATGTGTGCGACATCGCCCTTTTCGTCGGTGACGGTGAGGTGATTCTTGCCGGCGCGCTTAACGATGAGCGTGCCGCCCTCCACCGTCTTCAACTCGGCCTGACCGCCCATGTCATCGACCTTGGCTGCCAGATCCTGTGCCGACAACCGGCCCGCAACGACATGATAGGTCAGGATGCCGGTGAGCATGCCCTTGTTTTCCGGCTGCAGCAGCGTGTCAACCGTGCCCTTCGGGAGCTTGGCGAAAGCCTTGTTGGTGGGCGCGAAAACCGTGAAGGGGCCGGGGCCGGACAATGTATCAACCAGGCCAGCGGCCTTCACCGCGGCCACGAGCGTCGTATGATCCTTGGAATTGACGGCATTCTCAATGATGTTCTTTGACGGATACATCGGTGCGCCGCCGACCATCACGGTCATTTCGGCCGCTGCCATCGGCGCAAAGCTCAGGGAGCCAAGAATGCTCGTTCCCAGAGCCAGAGCCAGTGTTGCTGCAAGAGTCGTCTTTTTCATCTTCGTTTCTCCGCTGTTGACCCGCGGACATTTCCACCGGGTTGCAGGAGATACGGAGCCAAAAAACAGAAGTTTCAGACCCTCGCGCTTTTTTTTTGATTATTCTTCCTTGCCGGCAACGCCGGCCTCGGCAAAGGTGGCCATGCCTGTGTGGCAGGCCAGCGCGGCGCGGATAACGCCAATGGCCATGGCGCCGCCGGAGCCTTCGCCAAGCCGCATGCCCAGATCGAGCAGCGGCTTCTTGCCCAGACGGCGGAGCACCTCGCGGTGCGCGCCTTCCGCCGAGACATGCCCGGCAATGCAATGGTCGATGCTGGCCGGGTCGATCGCATGGAGAATGGCCGCTGCGGAGCAGACCACGAAGCCGTCGAGCACCACCGGCACGCGCTGGAGCCGGGCGGCGAGAATGCCGCCCGCCATGGCGGCGATTTCGCGCCCGCCCACCCGGCGCAACACTTCCAGCGGGTCTTTCAGATGATCCTTGTGCAGCGCCACGGCCCGCGCCACGGCATCGGCTTTACGCCGCAGCCCGGCATCGTCGACGCCTGTGCCGCGTCCGACCCAGTCGGAGGCCTCGCCGCCCCACAGCGCGTGATAGATTGCCGCTGCGACGGTTGTGTTGCCGATGCCCATCTCGCCAAAGCCAAGAATATCCGTGCCGCCTGCCAGCGACTCCATGCCGAAAGCCATTGTCGCGGCGCAGGACTTCTCATCCATGGCTGCTTCCTGCGTGATATCGGCGGTCGGGATATCGAGAGCCAGATCGAACACTTTCAGTCCGATGTCATAAGTGGCACAAATCTGGTTGATCGCGGCGCCGCCGGCTTTGAAATTGGCCATCATCGCAGCCGTCACGGATTGAGGAAAGGGCGATACGCCCTGCGCCACAACGCCATGATTGCCCGCGAAAACGGCAACAAGCGGGCGCTGGATCACCGGCCTGGCCTTGCCCTGCCAGGCGGCAAGCCATTCCACGACCTCTTCCAGACGCCCCAGCGCGCCCGGCGGCTTGGTCAGCTGCGCATCGCGCTCGCGCACCGTGGAGACGGATGCCGCATCGGCCTCCGGCATCAGGGCAAAAAGCGCGCGGATATCGTCGAAAGGCATTCCGGTGGCGGCAACAAGCTTGTTCATGGGCAACTCCTTGTAGGTCCGTGATACTTAGGAATTGGCCGGATGAAAAGCCCAGCTCAAAACGAATTAATCGATGCAGGCAGCGACTCACCGGCTAAGTGTCGCACCCTGCCCTGCACCGCCTTGCGCGCTGCGGGTCACGGCATTCACACCTCCACCGGCAATTCCCTCATGCCCACAGTGCCGAAAATGCGGCGATATCGGTCGACATCCGCATCCGGACCGGTGATCTTCGCCGGATTATCCGACAATTTGACCGCCGGATAGCCATTGGCCGAGACAACCTTGCAGACGAGCGAAATGGCCTTGAGCGCATCGTCCGCCCCATTGGGCACACAGCCCTTGAAATCATTGGTCAGGTTCGTGCCCCAGCCGATGGAGAGATTCACCTCGTCGCGAAACCGGCGCACCGAAGTCTCGATCGAATCAATATCCATGCCGTCAGACAGAACGACGAGCTTCTCCCGCGGGTCGCGGCCGCGCGCGCGCCACCAGCGCAGAATTTCCTCCGCGCCCTCGACCGGGGGCTTTGAATCCGGGCGCGCACCCTTCCAGTCGGCGACCCAGTCCGGTGCGTCGGCAAGAAAGGCTGTCGTGCCGAAGGCATCGGGCAGAAACACCAGCAGATTGCCGCCATACATTTTGGCCCAGTCGCGGAGCACGGCATAGGGCGCCTGCCGCAGGGCATTGTCGTCGGGCGCGCAGGCAGCATAGACCATAGGCAATTCATGGCCGTTGGTGCCAATGGCTTCCAGTCCGAGATCCATGGCGAATTTGACATTCGACGTGCCAAGGAAACTGTCGCCCAGCCCCTCCTGCAACGCCTCAACGCACCAGCGCTGCCACAGGAAACTGTGACGGCGGCGGGTGCCAAAATCGGAGATGCGCAAAGGCGCATCGTTTTTAAGGGCGCGCAGGCGCTCCACCTTCATCCATAGCTTGGACTTAGCGCGGGCATAGAGCACATCAAGTTCGAAACGGCTCATGTGGCGCAACGCGGCGCGGGCGCGCAATTCGTTGAAGATGGACAATGCCGGAATTTCCCACATCGTGCTGTGCGTCCACGGACCTTCGAAGCGCAGCTCATATTGGCCGTCGCGCTTGTGCAGTTCATACTCCGGCAACTGAAAATGTGCGAGCCATTCCATGAAGGCAGGCTCAAAAATCTGCTTCGTGCCATAGAATGTATTGCCCGCGAGCCAGATCAGCTCGTTTCTGGCGAAACGCAGGGTGCGGGCATGATCGAGTTGATCAATCAGTTCGCCCTCGTCGATGATCTCGGCAAGACGGACATGGCTGGTGCGGTTGATCACCTGATAGGTTACGCGCTTGTCGCCATGCATTTTCCAGATCATCTGGAGCATCAGCAGCTTGTAGAAATCCGTATCCAGCAAGGTGCGGACGATGGGATCGATCCGGAACGTATGATCATAAACGCGCGTTGCAATATCGGTGGCCATAAAATCCCTGCCAAGATGCGGCGGTTTGCCCGCCTGCTTCGTTATTGCGATTATGGCGCGAACCCGCCATAAAGTCGATGCAGTCACGGATAATCCCAGAGCCCTTCATGCAAGATCCTCTCAAATTCATCACGGCTCTCGCAGAAGACGTGCTCGGCAATCTGCGCTTCTTCACGCGGCTGCCCGTGCCGGCCTTCGGCTTTGAACGGAACGCCCATGCGATGCTGGACTTCCGCCATGCGGCGCGGGCACTGCCAGCCGCCGGCGCACTGATCGGCGTTTTGGGCGCACTCGCGCTGTTGCTGGCGGCAAAGCTCGGCCTTCCCGCCACATTGTGCAGCGTGCTGGCTTTCGCGGTTCTTGCGCTGGTGACGGGCGGCCTGCACGAAGACGGCCTTGCCGACGTCGCAGATGGCTTTGGCGGCGGCCGCGATATTGCCCGCAAGCTGGAGATCATGAAAGACAGCCGTCTTGGCTCATATGGCGCGCTGGCGCTTGTTCTCTCCGGTCTGGCGCGGATTGCCGCGCTTTCAGCCTTGATGGAAAGGTTCAGCCCCGGCGTCGCGGCGGGAGCGCTGATCGCGGCGGCAGCCGTTTCGCGCGGTGCCTGCATCGTGCCGCTGTGGCAATTGCCCCCGGCGCGCAAGAACGGCGCATCGGCCAGTGCAGGCCGCCCGGATACCGCCGCCATGCGCTTTGCATTTTTTATCGGCGCGATCGTGATCGTTCTCACCACGGGCACGAGCGCTATCGGACCCGGATCAAGCCTGCTGGCGGGGCTGGTTGCCATTGCTATTGCATTCATCATGACCCATATGTCAAAACGACATATCGGCGGGCAGACCGGCGATGTTGCCGGGGCAACTCAGGTTCTCACCGAAATCGGATTTCTCATCACGCTGCTGGCCGGACACTGAACACATGAGCATCTCCACACCCTGCGTCAATGTTTGCGTTATCGAGCCGACGCTGCAGATCTGCATCGGATGCGGGCGCACGCGCGGAGAGATCGCGCAGTGGGTGCAACTGGAAGAACCAGAGCGCCGGGCGATCATGTCGCAATTGCCCGAGCGCCTGAGCGCCATCACCCAGCGCGGCTCCGGACGGCAGTTGCCGTCCGAAAGACGCAAGCTCCGGCAGGGTTGATCAGGCCGCCACGGCCTCGCGCCTTACATGCGCCACAGCGGCACGCAGCACGTCCAGTCCGGCGCCGGCTTTCGGCGCCTCAACGGCAAGATGCCGGCGAAAGGCCCGCGCCCCTGCCCTGCCCTGAAACAGGCCCAGAAGGTGGCGGGTGATGTCATGCAGGCGCACGCCTTTGGCCAGTTCAGCGGCGACATAGGGTTCGTAGGCCTCAATAGCTGCAAAGGCATCCGAGAACGGCGCAGGCTCACCATGCATTAAGGGATCGACGCCGAGAAGCAGTTCGGGATTGTGGTAGGCGGCGCGGCCCAGCATGACGCCGTCGAGTTCGTCAAGATGCAGCATAGCGTCCTCCAGACTGTTCAACCCGCCGTTGAGGATGATCGGCACCAGAGGATTTTCCCGCTTGATCTGATGTACAATATCGTAATCCAGCGGAGGGATATCGCGGTTTTCCTTCGGGCTAAGGCCCTTCAGCCAGGCCTTGCGCGCATGAACAACCAGAAAATCCGCGCCCGCCGCCAGACTGGACGCCACGAAGGCGCGAAGCGCGATTTCGGGGTTCTGCTCGTCAATGCCGATACGGCATTTTACCGTTACCGGGATTCGTACCGAAGCCTTCATGGCGGCGACACATCCGCCGACAAGTTCCGGCTCCGCCATCAGACAGGCGCCAAACGCGCCATTCTGCACCCTGTCGGACGGACAGCCGCAATTGAGATTGACTTCGTCATAGCCATGATCCTCGGCCATGCGGGCGCAGGCGGCGAGAGCCGCCGGGTCCGAACCGCCAAGTTGCAGGGCGACTGGATGTTCACTCTCATTATATTCTAGCAGACGGGCGCGCGGTCCATGTATCAAAGCGCCTGTCGTGACCATCTCGGTGTAGAGGCGGGTATGGCGCGACAGCAGGCGATGGAACGCGCGGCAATGCCGGTCCGTCCAGTCCATCATCGGCGCGACGGAAAAGCGAATGGAATCCACGTATTGAACTTTCAGACAGCGGGAGATTTCAACAGAAAGATCAATACACTGGTTTGCAAAGAAGATTCAACTGCCGTGAATGTGCCGACGTGCCCCGCCCAGCACGGAACGCCCGCTAGCGCGGCCCGGCGGCCGGTATTCTGTCCCGGCCTCAAGCCTTATGCGTGTTTGAACTTCTCGCTGAACTCGTCGCAGAATTTCTTCACATTCTCGCCAACGCTGTAGACGAGACGGTTGTCGCGCCATGACTCGTTCAGATTACCCTCGGACTTCAAACCGTTGATCTTACGATAAACTGTCGCCCGGGACATTTTCGACGACTGGATGAGGTCTTCCGCTGTCGTCAGCAAACCCGCCTCCTCGCGCTGGATGAGAACATCCAACAACTCGCGGGAGCCATGATCGAGGTGGAACAAACCATGGCGACGTTCCATGATCGACAAAAGATGAAACAATCTTAATACATTTGACACGGTGGACCTCATTAATTTGTCAGACAATTTATAACGGACAACTGACAAAAAATCAACGTATCGAAAATTAGTATCTCGGCATCTTGAGCATATCCACTATGGCGGTTCATAACTATGGCGTAAATGCGGCGAAACGTCTCAAAATCGGAAGATATAAACTATTATAACGTTGATCTGCGTAACATCTTTCTAAACTTGCTACCATTTTAGCAATTTTGAAATTGCTTATGTCAATTGAAACCTAAACTTCTGTCTTAAAAAAGCCCGATATCACTCAAGGCGCCTGCGCGCAATCTAATTTCACGATAAGCCCAAACATTGATTCGCTGCCAGCAGGATTCTCGTGCTTATTTCATATTTCTCTAAATTAATGAAATAATTTGCAAATTATGAACAATTTTAAAATCAAAATGCGACATTTCAAAATAATTTATAATTGTTTCAAATTTAAATTGAAAATCAAATTTTAGATTCGAGAGGCGGGGCAATTCATTTCCCGCGCATCCTGTCAGCATTTTTTAGGAAACTGATGACAGTCGGCACTTCAAATGCACAATAGCACATATTTAGCATCGGCGAGAGACATTCGAGAGCGATTTTGTCGCTCCAAGTCAATTTGCAGTGATTGGCACATGCTATTTCTTACTCCATTAAACTATCACAAATGCGGCAAGAGCAAGCATGTCCACAGCATCGGAACCTTTGCCTAATCTCCATCACAGGGCCCTGAGAGGGTCGCTGCTTGTGCTTTGCGCGGGCCTGAGCTGGAGCTTTTCGGGACTTCTGGTGCGGGCTGCGCCAAATCTCGACCCCTGGCAGTTTCTCACCTACCGGGGACTGGGCCTGATTCTGGCCTTCACCATCATGGACCGCCAAGCCGGGCGAGCGGCACTCTGGCGGCGTCTCATGCAGTTGGGCTGGCCGGGTGGTCTGGCGGCGGTGCTGATGGCTGCAGCCTTTATCACTTATATTGTCGCCCTGATGAATACGACGGTCGCGAATGCGCTTTTTATCTCCTCGCTCGCGCCGATACTCTCGGCCTTGATCGGATTTGTGGTGCTGCGGGAACACCTCAGCCGCGGCATGATGGTGGCGGTGGTTATCGGGATGATCGGCCTCGGCATCATGGTCAATGGTGCGATCGGCGGCGGCAACCTCTTCGGCAATGCCATGGCGCTTTGCCCGCCGCTTTGCTTCGCCACCTATTCTGTTTTGTTGCGATTGCGGCCCAATCAGGATTATTCCTCGATCGTCAACGCCTTCGCGCTGATTGTCGTGCTGGTAGCGGCGCCGCTGCTCGTTATAAGCGGAAAGCCGCTCGTGCCGCCCCTGCCGGAAATGGCTGCGGCCTTCGGCAACGGATTTGTCACCATGGCGCTGGGCTTTTATCTGTTCCAGCGCGGCGCGCCGCGTATTCCGGCTGTGAGCCAGACTTTGCTGGCCCAGACGGAGACGCTCGCCGGGCCCATATGGGTGTGGCTTATCTTCAATGAACAGCCCAGCCTCAACACACTTGTCGGCGGCGCCGTCATTCTCACGGCCGTCGTGCTGATGGCATTCTACGGTGCAAGGCAGGAAGCCCGGCGGCTCAACATTCTCATGGCCGCGCGCGCATGAGCCTCTATCCTCTGCCCTCGAAGAGCGTGGCGCCGGAATGGGTCGATTATAACGGCCATATGAATGATGCTGCCTATGCCCTCGTCTTCAGCCGGTCGTTCGATGCATTCATGGATGCGATCGGCATGGATGCGGACTATCGCGCCCGCACAAAGCTGACGATTTACACCCTGACAATGACCATCCACTACCGCGAGGAAGCCAAGCTGGGCCAATTGCTCGACATCGGTTTTCAGCTGATCGATTTCGATCTGAAAAAGCTCCATGTCTGGATGGAGATGCGGCGCGGGGACGCGATTATCGCCTTGAGCGAACAATTGCTGGTCTGTGTCGATCAGAGCGGCGAAACACCCAGATCCGCGCCGTTTCCGCCCGATATTGCCGGAAAAATCGCGATCATCGCAGAAGCGCAGAGGGATATGGTCCGGCCGAAGGAAGCCGGGCGCGGCATCGCGATCAGACGCTGAAAAACTTGACGCCCTGCGTGCCGGAGCCGCCTTCACCCTGAGCCTGTCGCAGGATGAATCCGCAGAAGAAAGACCGCCTAAACCCCGGCCCGACGCCTGTCGCCGCGTCGCCCGCGCCCGCCCTCCTGCACACCGGCAGAGATTTCGCGCGAGAATACATGTCCCAGCGCCGCCTCGAGATGCACGAACGGGTCGGATTTATGCGGTATAGCCATGGCGTCGACAAAATGCGCCTGAAACGCCGGCTCAAGCGCTGTTTCTATCTTCTCGATATGACGAACCACTTCGCCGATCTCGGTGCGCGAGGCGGAATTGAGCAGCGCAATGCGCGCGCCGGTTCCTGCGGCATTGCCGGCCGAGGTCACCTTTTCCAGATCACAATCCGGCAGCAGGCCCAGCGCAATAGCATATTTAGTGTCAATATGGCTGCCGAATGCCCCGGCCAGAGTAATGCGATCCACCGTGGCCGTGCCGTAATGATCCATCAGCAGCTTGATTCCGGCATAAAGCGCAGCCTTGGCGAGCTGAATGGCGCGGATATCGGCCTGAGTTACCACAATCCGCGGTTCGGCTTCCTGAATCACATAGGAAAAGGTGCGGCCATCGCTGATCAGGCGCGCCGTCTTGTCCATCTTGGTGCCGTCGACAATGCCATCGGGACGAACCAGCCCGGCAATAACCAGTTCCGCCACCACCTCGATGATGCCGGAGCCGCAGATGCCGGTGACGCCGGTATTTTCACTGGCTTCGGCAAAGCCCGGCTCATCCGACCACAGGTCGCTGCCGATGATCTTGAATTTGGGCTCGAAAGTCGTGCGGTCGATGCGCACGCGTTCGATCGCGCCCGGCGCCGCACGCTGGCCGCCGGATATCTGCGCGCCCTCGAAAGCCGGTCCGGTGGGCGATGAACAGGCGAGCAGGCGCTGCTTGTTGCCCAGCACGATCTCGGCATTGGTGCCGACATCGACGATAAGACGGATTTCCTCCGACAAATACGGGCCCTCGGAGAGCACCACGCCCGCCGTATCCGCGCCGACATGCCCGGCAATGCAGGGCAGGAAATAAGCGAATGCTCCCGGCGCGACGACAAGACCGATGTCACGGGCGGGTACATTGTAGCCGGCATCAATGGTCAGCGCGAATGGCGCGCCGCCAAGCTCCGTCGGATCAAGGCCAAGCGCCAGATGATGCATGATCGGATTGCCTGCGAAGGTGAGTTCGACAATCTCGCCAAGCTCCACTCCGGCCTCGCGCGCAACTTCCACCAGCAGGCTTTGCAAAGCCTCGCGCACGGCGCTGGTCAGGTCCTTCTCGCCGCCGGGATTCATCATGACATAAGACACGCGGCTCATGAGATCCTCACCGAAGCGGATCTGCGGGTTCATCAAGCCGCTGGACGCCAGAACATCGCCGTTCGCCAGATCACACAGATGGGCGGCAATTGTCGTCGAGCCGATATCTACGGCGACACCATAGGCTTTTTCCTTATAACCCGGATAAATCGCGACAATGTCACGCCCTCGCACCGCAGCCGTCACCTGCCATTGGCCGGCGCGCAGGGTCTTCTGCAATCCGGAGAGCACCTGCACCGGCGCGCCCAGCCCGGAAAGACCCCACTGCCGCTCCAGCGCGTCCTGCAAGCGGCGGAAATCCGAAGACGGATCATGCATATCCGGCTCTGCGACATCGACAAGATAGAGCTTGACCACCGGATCGATGGAAATGGGGTGTGCCTCCGCGCGCTTGCGCACCACCTGCCGGTGTACCTGACTGTCCGGGGGAACATCGATCAGCACATCGCCGCAGATTTTCGCCTGACAGCCCAGACGCCGCCCCTCGGCCAAAGCCCCGCGCTTGGATGTGTAGCGCTCTTCCACGGCGTTCCAAGGCGAGACATGATCCGGTGCCGAGGCAATATCCAGCTTGCTGTTCACGCCATCTACAATGCTGATCTGGCAGCGTCCGCAAATGCCGCGCCCGCCACAGACGGAATCAAGATCCACGCCCAGCTTGCGCGCCGCTTCAAGCACGGACGTGCCTTCCTCGACATGGGAGCGTTTTCCGGACGGAGCAAAGAATATGGCGTGGGTTCTGGTCACATCAAACTCGCTTGTTGATCTTTTCCCTCACCTTAACTCTCTCGAAAGGGGAGAGAGACAGGGACACATAAGGTGAGGAGAGAATTCGTCATTGCGAGCGTCAGCGAAGCAATCCAGATTTCACATGTTCTAATGGATTGCTTCGCTTTGCTCGCAATGACGGTAAATGGTGCGGCTAACGCTCGCAATGACAATAAGCCCTCACTCCCTTGCGCGGCGGCGGCCCTCACGGCGGCCACGGCCTTCGGCCTCGGCCGACCCTTCAGGAGCAGGCTCGCGGAATTTCTTGATCCATGCGCCGCAATTCGGGTCATTGCCCATCACCACATCCGCGCCAAGAATGGCCTGCATATCTTCAGGATGAAGCGGATTCATGATGGCCGAGGTCATGCCCGCGCCGATCATCATCGGCAGGAAGGCGGCATTCAGGCCACGCCGGTTCGGCAGGCCGAACGAAAAGTTCGATGCGCCGCAGGTGGTGTTAACCTGCAATTCCTCACGCAGACGGCGCAGCAGGCGTATCAACTGGCGGCCCGCATCATTGAGCGCGCCCACCGGCATCACCAGCGGGTCAACAACGATATCCTCGCGCGGAATGCCAAAATCGGCTGCGCGTTCGACAATCTTCTTGGCAACGGCAAAGCGCACATCGGGGTCCTCGGAGATGCCGGTTTCATCGTTGGAAATGGCAACCACCGCGCAATTATATTTCTTAACCAGCGGCAGCACACGCTCCAGACGCTCTTCCTCGCCGGTGACGGAATTCAACAGCGGCTTGCCCTTGTAGGCGGCGATGCCCGCTTCGAGTGCTTCGACAATCGAGGAATCGATAGACAAGGGCACATCGACATTGTCCTGCACGAGCTTGATGCATTCGGCGAGAATGCGCGGTTCGTCGGCCAGCGGAATACCGGCATTGACATCGAGCATCTGCGCGCCCGCCGCCACCTGTGCCAGAGCGTCGGAAAGCACCCGGGTATAATCGCCACGGGCCATTTCCTCGGCCATAATCTTCCGGCCCGTAGGATTGATGCGCTCGCCGATCATGACAAAGCGGCGCTCATAGCCGATCACCACTTTCTGTTTGTCGGATGTAATGATGGTATCGACCATTTTTCTTATGCTCCTGCCTGTTCGATATGTTCAATTGTTTGGGTCGAGGCAACCAGATCGCGCCGCCAGGGTGTGCGGCCTTTCAGCACGCCGGATGCATGGACGATATCCGCCACCAGTTCTTCCTGCCGGTAAGCCATCACATGCACGCCGGACACGCCCTTCACCTCGCGCAATTGCTGGATTATTTCGATGCAGATGTTCTTGCCTTCCTGCTTCTGGTTCTGCGCGCCTTCCAGCCGGGCAATCACGCTGTCGGGAATATGCACCCCGGCGACATTGGCGCGCATCCATTTTGCAGTCCTGGCGGAAGCGATGGGGCCGACACCAACCAGCACGAAGCATTTTTCATCGAGCCCCATATCGCGGACCTGCGTCATGAAATTCCTGAGCATGTCCATGTCAAAGCAATATTGCGTCTGGATGAACTGCGCCCCGGACGCGATCTTCTTGGCCAGGCGGGTTGCGCGGAATTCCTGCGGCGGCACGAAGGGATTTTCCGCCGCGCCAAGAAACATCCGCGGCGGCGTCGTGATCTTGCGGCCCGACAGAAAATGGCTTTCGTCGCGCATGGTGCGGATGGTTTCCAGCAGCGAGGTTGAGTCGAGATCAAACACCGGCTTGGCCTGCGGATGATCGCCGCACTGCACGCCGTCGCCCGTCAGGCACAGGACGTTGGCCACGCCCAGCGCCGCAGCACCCAGCACATTGCCCTGAATGGCGATACGGTTGTAATCGCGGCAGGAAATCTGCAACACCGGCGAATAGCCCATGCGGGTCAGCAGCGCGCAGATGGCGACGCTCGACATATGGCAATGCGCGCCCGAACCGTCGGTGGCGTTGATGGCGTCAACCCAGCCCTCGAATGGCGCGACGCGGTCATGCACATCCATCGGATCGGCAGAGTCTGGCGGATTCAGTTCGGCGGTGACAGCAAATTCGCCGCGCCGCAGGACACGCTCCAGCCGGCCGCGCGAGGTATGGCCGGGCAGTTCCCGCAACGGCGCTTCGGGGGTCGGGCCGACATCGTCGGGGTGCAGCAGGCCGTTCATGCCCTGACCTCCGCATCCGTACGGCTTTCCCGTGCCACGGCAAGCCAGGTGGAACGCCCCTTGAGGCGATGGTCGATGGGCGGCAATTCAACTGCAATGGCATCGCCCTGCCGCATCAGCCGGCTGCCCTCGAAAGCCTTGACCCAGACACAGGGCATTTCCGGATAAACCTCGCAATTGCCATTGTCGCGCACGCCGCCGCAGGGGCCGTTGCGCAGTCCCTTGGGGCAATTCATCGGACAGGACATGCCGGTGGAAGAAAGCGCGCATTGCCCGCACATGCGGCAATCGAACAATGCTCCCTTGATCACGCTTTCAACAGCCGCAACCGGACGCTCGAGCCGCTCCCAGCCGATCTTTTCCAGAACGGGCGCAATGCGGATGAGGAATTTCTCCAGTTTGCCATAGGCGGTTTCCATCAGCCGCGCATGGCGGATGCTCCAGAAGCGCAAAGCCCTGCTGCCACGCCGACGAGGTGGCTTACCGGGTGGTTCAAAGGCAGGTGGAACACGCATGGTTTCACTCTCTTGCTTGAAATGTCCAGATCACGCATCAGCACACATTTGATATATTCTTCTGCGGCCAGATGGCCGGGCGGACTAGTTCTCCTTGCCGCCCGCCTTGGCCAGAGCCACCAGCCGCTCGCGCGTATATTCCGCCTCGATGCGCTGCACCGCGGCCTCAACCTCGGCTTCGAGATCGCCGCCGCACTCTGTCGGCTCGCCGCGCCGCCATTCGGCCAGATAATCGTCAGTGGCCGCCGCCCCGCCCCGCATGGCGGCCATATCGATAGCCTCCTGAAAGCGGGCGGAAAGCTCGCGCTTTGCATTGGTGCGGCCAGCTTTCGCCACCACTTGCGCCGGAATATCGCGCCAGTACAGAATCTGAAGTGTCGCCATGTCAGGCAGCCTTCTCCAAAAATTTGGGAATGAGTCCATAGCCGGTCCTGCGCACGACCAGTTCCAGACCAAGTTTATCGGCAGCCGCCTGCGCCGCCGCCAGCAAAACCGGATCATCGCTTTGCGCGAGATAGACGATCCGCTTGTAATGGCCGAACACCATGTCCCTGAGCTCAGGGTGCTTGTTGAGGCCCATGCCGTCCATGATCAGGCGATCAAAAAAGCGTGCAAGATAGTCCGTGAGAAAAAACGAACCGATTTCTTCGTCCATCAGCGCGTCAAACTCCGGCAGGCCGGCATAGAAAGCATAGCAATGCGCACCTTCGATACGCTCAATGCCTTCCTCCTTCAGCATTTCGTCGAGGGCGCCGCCGGTGCCGCAATCGCCATACAGACAGAGAATGCGCTCGAATTTATCCCGGTTGGCGCGGATCTTGGCTCGCACTGCCTCGGTTATTTTTTCGGGCCGGTTGTGCAGGATCGCGGGCAGGCACGTCACAGAAATATGGGTGAGCGCATTCAATTCGATTACGGCCAACAGCTCACGCGCCAGCGCCCCGCAGGCAATGACAAGCGTCGACGCTCCGGCTTTGGCAGCCGCCTCCACGCTTTCCTCAATGTCCGGAACGAGCGATGACATGAATGATTGCTTCCTCGGTTGAATTAAGCTCTTTTACCCTTCGACAATCTCAGGGTGAAGGTTCCACGCGCTTGCGCAGGCTCAGAATGAAAATGCCTCGCCCTCTCACCCGAACCCTCTCCCAAGAGCAGAGAGAATTAAGCGGGCAACTTCCCTCTCCCACTGGGAGAGGGTTGGGATGAGCGTCATTTGCCACCAGCCTTGCATCAGCCCGCGTGAACGGAGCCCTGACGCTTTGAGAGCAGCGACTTGGCAATTTCCACCGTCACCGCCGCATCGCGGCAATAGGCGTCAGCGCCCACAGCATTGGCGAAACTCTCATTGAGAGGAGCGCCGCCAACCAGCACGATGTGATCGTTGCGCATACCCTTTTCTTTCAAAGTGTCGATCACGACCTTCATATAGGGCATTGTGGTGGTGAGCAGGGCCGACATGCCCAGAATTTCCGGTTGGTGCTGCTCGATCGCCTCGAGATATTTCTCGACCGGATTGTTGATGCCTAAATCAACAACCTCAAAGCCGGCGCCTTCCATCATCATGCAGACAAGGTTCTTGCCGATATCATGAATGTCGCCCTTGACGGTGCCGATCACCATCTTGCCGATTTTGGGTGCACCGGTCTCAGCCAGCAGCGGCCGCAGGATCGACATGCCGGCCTTCATGGCATTGGCGGACATCAGCACTTCCGGAACAAAGAGAATGCCGTCGCGGAAATCGATGCCGACAATACGCATGCCTTCGACCAGCGCCTGCGTGAGGATGTCATAGGGCGTCCAGTTGCGCTTCAGAAGGATATTGACCCCATCCTCAATTTCTTCCTTCAGGCCGTCATAAAGGTCGTCGTGCATCTGCGCGACAAGATCCTCATCGGATAAGGAATTCAGATCCAATTCATCGTCAGCCATGTGCTGATGCTCCCTCGAAGTTACGCGCAAAGCGCTTGATACCCAGACTAACACGCACATCCAGAATTTCGTGCGTCAATTGCCGATAGACCTATCGCCTTTTGCGATGCTGACTAGCAGTTTGCATCGCAAGAGGCAATAAAGATATAAACAAATCTTTATATCATGCCCTCAATGCCAGATTATTCGGATCAAAGGGCGACTCGGCAATGATGCTGGCCGTGTAGCCTTTGCCCAGAATGGTGATTTCAAGCTCCTGCCCCAATTCGCCCAGATCAGGCCGCACCATGCCAAGCGCCAGCGACTTGCCGACACGCCAGCCATAGCCGCCGGATGTCACGCGCCCCACATTTGCGCCCTTGAACCTGATCGGCTCGGAACCTCGGCAATCGACATCGGTGATGCCGTGCACCTCCATAGTGACGAAGCGGTTGGCCTCGCCCTTGGCCCGGCGCGCCACCAGCGCGTCACGGCCAAGAAAATCACCCTTGTTCGGATGCACGAAGCGATCAAGCCCTGACTCGAAGGCGCTGTATTCAATGGACATTTCGCGTCCCACCAGACGGTAGGACTTTTCCAGCGCCATCGCCATCATGGCGCGGATGCCATAAGGCTTGAGGCCGAATTCCTTGCCCGCATCCATCAGCAGGTCGAAGATCGTGTTCTGCATTTCGATGGGGTGATGCAGCTCAAAACCCAGTTCCCCGACGAAATTGACCCTCAGGCAGAGCGCCGATGCGCAGCCCACCGAAATGGTCTTGCCGGAAAGCCAGGGGAAAGCGGCGTTGGAGAGATCGGTATCCGTGAGTTTTTGCAGCAAAGCACGCGATTGCGGCCCGGCCAGCACCAGAACGCCATACATCTGGGTTACGCGCTGCAATTGCACCGAGCCGTCCTTGGGCGCAAGCTTTTGCAGATAATCCCAGTCGTGACGCTCCAGCGCGCCTGCACCGACGAGATAAAATGAGTTTGGCCCCATGCGATAAACGGTGAATTCCGAACGCACGCCGCCAAATCTGGTCAGCAGATGGCAGAGCGCAACCCTGCCCTGCTTTGGCATCTTGTTGGCAAGAATGGAATCGAGCCAGCGCTCGGCTCCCGGCCCGGTCACCTGATATTTGGCGAAGGCCGACATGTCCTGCAGGCCGACCTTATCGTGCGTATGGCTGACCTCATTGCCGACATGCTCAAAATAATTGGAACGGCGGAAACTGTATTTCTCGCGGATCGGCTCGCCGTTCTTGACCTTGTGGTGATTTTCGTTGAGCAGCACATCGGGCTTAGCCAGATCGGCTTCGCTGAGCGAATAACCGGCAGGCGCAAACCAGTTGGGACGCTCCCAGCCATAGACCGAACCAAAAACTGCGCCCAGAGCCTTCATGCGGTCATAGCACGGTGCAGTCTTCAGCGGACGTCCGGCGGCGCGTTCCTCATCCGGATAATGGATGGTGAAGACGGAATCATAGGCTTCCTCATTCTTGATCTTGAGGTAGCCGCGCGAAGCATAGGGGCCGAAACGACGCGGATCGACGCCCATCATGTCGACGGAAGGCTCGCCTTCGACGATCCATTCGGCAAGCTGCCAGCCTGCACCGCCAGCGGCGGTGATACCGAAGGAATGGCCTTCGTTCAGCCAGAAATTGGGTACGTCCCAGGCCGGACCGACGATGGGCGAACCATCCGGCGTATAGGCGATAGCGCCGTTGTAAACCTTCTTGATGCCGACTTCGCCGAAGGCGGGAACACGCTCGATCGCGGTTTCGATATGCGGGGCAAGACGGTCAAGGTCCTCCTGAAACAGCTCATATTCCGACTGATCGCTCGGCCCGTCGACATAACAAGCGGGCGCGCCCTTCTCGTAAGGCCCGAGCAGCAGGCCGCCATTTTCCTCGCGCATGTACCAGCTTGAATCGGACTCGCGCAGCACGCCCATTTCGGGAAGCCCTGCAGCCTTGCGCTTGACGATCTCGGGATGCGGTTCCGTGACGATATACTGATGCTCGACGGGTATGACCGGAATATCGAGGCCGACCATCTGGCCGGTCTTGCGGGCGAAATTGCCGGTGCAGGATACGACATGCTCGCAGGTGATATCGCCCTTGTCGGTTTTCACCACCCACTTGTCGCCCACGCGCTCGATCGCCGTCACTGTCGTGTTGCGGTAAATTTCGGCACCGCGCGCACGCGCCCCCTTGGCGAAGGCCTGCGTGAGATCAGCCGGCTGGATATAGCCGTCATCGACATGCTGGATCGCACCAAGCAGACCTTCCGTATTGCAGAGCGGCCAGACTTCCTTGACTTCCTCGGGCGTCAGAATCTTGACATTGACGCCGATCGTCTCTGCCACGCCTTTATAATACATATATTCGTCCCAGCGGTCCTTGGTGCGGGCGAGGCGAATGTTGGAAACCTGCTTAAGGCCCACAGGCTGGCCTGTTTCGGCTTCCAATGTCTTGTACAGTGCAACCGAATATTTATGGATCTGGCCAACCGAATAGGACAGGTTGAAAAGCGGCAGCAGCCCGGCGGCATGCCAGGTGGAACCTGAGGTGAGTTCCTTGCGCTCGACCAGAACGACATCGCTCCAGCCCTTCTTGGCAAGATGATACAGCGTTGACACGCCGACAACGCCACCCCCTACAACAACGACACGCGCCTCGCTTTTCATATGATTTCTTCCCTGTGAACCTGTAATATGATTGCACCTGATTTGCGACATCATGCAACATGAAACGACATTGACCTGTCTGTCTACGTCAGACGCCGAAGGTGTGGAATGGTATCCAAAGTCATCTGAACTTCTGGGAGGCCGCGATGACAGACCAATTGACGAAACCGGATGACACCAAGGCCCCGGAGGCCCGTCGCGGCCGTGAAGCCCGACGTTCCGCGCGTTCCGCCCGTTCGGGCATGTCCATTCCCTACATTTCGCGCAATCTGCCGCTGATGGAGGTGCTTTCAGAAGAGTCGCTGGCCATCATCGAGTATAATGCCGAGACGCTGCTCGAACAGGTGGGCATCGAATTCCGTGATTATCCGCGTGCGTTGAAATTGCTCAAGGATGCCGGCGCCGACATAAAGGGCGAGCGGGTGCGCTTCCCGCGCGGCCTGGCCAAAAAGCTGATCTCGACCGTGCCCTCGCAATATATACAGCATGCGCGCAATTCTGAGCGAAATGTGCAGATCGGCGGCAATGCCACTGTTTTTGCGCCCAATTACGGTTCGCCCTTCGTGCATGACATCGACAAAGGCCGCCGCTATGGCACGCTGGAAGACTTCCAGAATTTCGTGAAGCTCGCCTATTCGTCCCCCTTCGTTCATCATTCGGGCGGTACGGTGTGCGAGCCTGTCGACCTGCCGGTGAACAAGCGCCATCTTGAAATGGTTTATGCGCATATGCGGCTCTCCGACAAGCCGTTCATGGGCTCGGTGACAGCGCCCGAGCGCGCGCAGGACACGGTGGACATGTGCAAGATCCTGTTCGGCGAGGAGTTCATTCAGCAGAACACAGTCTGCACGAGCCTGATCAACGCCAATTCGCCGATGGTCTGGGACAACACGATGCTGGCGGCAGCGGATGTCTACGCGGCCAACAATCAGGCCTGCATCATCACGCCGTTCATTCTTGCCGGCGCCATGAGCCCGGTGACCGTGGCCGGAACCCTGACACAGGTGCTGGCGGAAGTGCTGGCCGGAACCTCGTTCTGCCAGCTCGTTCGCCCCGGCGCGCCGGTCATTTTCGGTACTTTCGTCTCGACGCTCTCCATGCAGTCCGGCGCGCCGACCTTCGGAACGCCGGAGGCCAGCCTCGCCATTTATGGCGCGGCACAGCTTGCCCGCCGCATGAAAATGCCGTTCCGCTCCGGCGGTTCGCTCTGCGCGTCCAAGCTGCCCGACGCACAGGCCGCCTATGAAAGCGCCCAGACGCTGATTCCGACCCTGCTCGCCGGAACAAATTTCGTGCTGCATGCCGCCGGATGGATCGAGGGCGGCCTTTCCGCATCCTATGAAAAGTTCATGCTCGATTTCGACCAGCTTGGCGCGATGCATGTCATGGCAAAGGGCGTGGACATGTCGGAAAACGGCCAGGGCATGGAGGCCTTCAGCCAGGTCGAGCCCGGCGGGCATTTCCTTGGCTGCGCCCATACGCAGGCCAATTTTGAAACGGCCTTCTATCGTTCTTCGCTGGCCGACAACAATTCCGTCGAGCAATGGCAGGCCGAAGGCTCGCTGGATGCAGCCCAGCGCGCCAATGCCGCATGGAAAAAATCCCTTGCTGAATATGAAGCGCCCGCCATCGACCCGGGCATCGACGAGGCCCTACGTGACTTCGTAGAGCGCAAGAAAGCCAGCATGGAAGACAAGATGTACTGAAGCCGCGAAGGGCTGTTCGCGGGAGGCCTGCCCCCCGCGCTCCGCCTAGCGCCTTTTGCCGTCGCGACGCGCCCGCCCGCCGCCTTCCGAGGGCGTGGACGGCGGCGAGGTCAGCGGCCCGAGTTTCTCGACAATCTGCTCAAGGCTCGGACGCTCATGCCGCGCATAATGATCGAGCGCGTCACGCATCGCAGCCAGATGCTTCGGCGAATTGCCGCAGCAGCCGCCAACAATCCGCGCGCCTGCATCGAGCGCCAGAGCCGCATATTCATGCATCAGTTCCGGCGTGCCGGAATAGTGAATATGGCTGCCATGCCATTGCGGAATGCCCGCATTGGCCTTGGCGATGACGTTGATGGACGGCTGCGCCTCGCTCATCTGCGAGATGGAATTGACAAGATCGCTGGCTCCGACACCGCAATTGGCACCCACAGCCAGCGGCGGCGGATCAAGCTCCGCGACGAAATTGGCTAGGCTGGCCGGTGTGACGCCCATCATTGTACGCCCCGCCGTATCAAAACTTGCGGTGACCGTATAGGGCAGACCCACGGAAATGGCCGCTTTTGCGGCAGCGCGGATTTCGTCGAGCGAGGACATGGTTTCGATCCATGCGACATCGGCGCCGCCATCCTTGAGCCCTTTCATCTGTTCAGCAAAGACGGCGATGGCCTCTTCCTCGGTGAGCGGGCCAAGCGGCGCCAGCAGATCCCCTGTCGGCCCGACAGAGCCTGCCACAACAACCGCGCGGCCAGCAGCGTCGGCCACCTCCCGCGCAAGGCGCGCGCCGGCGACATTCAGTTCGTGCACCCGCGCCTCGGCCTTATGCAGCATCAGGCGGCGCGCGTTGCAACCAAACGTATTGGTGAGGATGATATCCGCCCCCGCATCGACGAAGTCCTTGTGCAGACCTTTGATCTTTTCAGGCTGATCGACATTCCACAGCTCAGGCGCATCGCCGGACTGTAGCCCGCGCTCGAACAGATTGGTGCCGGTCGCGCCGTCGGCCAGCAGATAGGGTTTTTGGGCAAGAAGCTGTTGAAGCACGTATAAACCTTTCTTTATATCCTTATATAAATCGAGGTTTAGCCTGAAAAGTCAACCCTTGAATCGAACCTCACCATTGGTCAAGCTTCTCTGCATCGTCGAAAAGCTCATAGAAATCAGACTTATCCGCGACGAAAATATGTTGCGCGATGCGCAGGCCGGTGGGCGGATCAAGCGCCCCGGCCATGATGCTGATTGCATCGCCGTCAACACGACGCCAGAAAAGATTGCCGCCGCATGTGCCGCAAAAGCCCCGCTCTGCCGCTGGCGAGGAGCGATACCAGCGCAGGGTTTCGCTGGTCGCAAAATGCAGGTTGGCGGCGGGGGTGCTGGCAGCAGCGACAAAATTGCCTGAGGTCTTGCGGCATTGGCTGCAATGGCAGGCGATGATATCGCGCAGCGGGCCAGAAACCTGGAATCTGACGCCGCCGCAAAGGCAGGAACCGGTGGTTGTCATGAGATCCTCGCCCTTTTTGCGATCCTGTCCCCGCGCTTGCCTTGCTCCTCACGCCAACCCTCTCCCGAGGGAGAGGCGCCCGCGCGTTCAAAAATCCGTTGCGACACCGCCCTCGGCCTTGCGGCGGGCGACGAATTCGCTCAGAGCCGCTCTGGCCTGCTCATCCATCGGCGGCTCATGATAAGCTGCGAGCCTCGCCTTATAAAGGCGGTTCGTGGCATCATAGGCAGTGGGGCTGCCAGCCTCTTCCCATGTCTCGTAATTGCGCCAGTCCGACACCATCGGCGCGAAGAATGCATTGCGGTATCGCGCCTTGGTATGTTCCGCGCCAAAATAATGCCCGCCGGGTCCGACTTCGCGCATGGCATCGAGCGCCAGAGAACCCTCGTCGACCTTGAGCGGGTTGAGGAATTCAGCCACCATGCCGAGCAGATCGGCATCAAGCACCATTTTTTCAAACGAGGCGTGCAGCCCGCCCTCCATCCAGCCTGCGCCATGCATGAGCAGATTGACGCCGCCCATGATCGCGCCCCAGAGAGAAAACACGCTTTCATAAGCCGCCTGCGCATCCAGAGTATTGGCGGCACAGGTGTTGGACGAACGATACGGCAGGCCGTAGCGGCGGGCGAGCTGGCCGCCCAGCAGCGCCGATTTCATATATTCCGGCGTGCCAAAGGCCGGAGCGCCGGTTTTCATGTCGACGTTGGAGGTAAAGCCACCGTAGACGAAGGGCGCGCCCTTGTTCACCGTCTGGTGGAACACGAGCCCGGCAAGCGCCTCGGCGTTCTGCTGAGCCACCGCGCCCACCACCGTCACCGGCGCCATAGCCCCGGCCAGCGTGAACGGCGTGAGCACCACCGGCTGATTGCGCCGCGCCATCTGGATGATGCCTTCCAGCATCGGCGTATCGAGACGCAACGGCGAAGACGAATTGATGATGGTGAAGACCGAGGGTTCGCGATCCAGAGTTGCATCATCGATGCCGCGCGCCAGCTTCACCATTTCCAGCGCATCGAGATTGCGCTGCTTGCCCAGCGAATAAGCATGGATCGGCTTGTCCGTCAGTGTGAGCATGTCGTAGAGCGCATCAAGATGACGAACCGAAGCATGTATGTCCGCTGGCTCGACAGGATATCCGCCCCAGACATGTATCATGTCGAGGCTTTGGCCCAGACGCATGAAATTCTGATAATCTGCATGATTGCCGGGACGGCGGCCGTGGTCGCGGTCGGCGGAATTCGGCGCGCTGCCAACCGAACAGAAGGCGACATAATCGCCGCCGATGATCATATTGCGGGCCGGATTCCGCGCATGAAGCGTGAACTGTTTCGGCGCATGGCCGATCATGCTTTCCACCAGAGCCTTGTCGAAGCGCACGCGATCGGAATTGGGATCGACATCCGCTCCCGCCGCCCGCAGCATGGCCTTTGCCTCGTCGTGCAGAAAATCCATGCCGATTTCCTGCAGCACGGTGAGCGAGGCCTGATGAATGGCTTCGAGTTCATCGGCGGAGACGGCCGGAACCGGCGCATAGGGACGGCGCGGCTGCGGATGAGCGCCAGCCACGTGGCTCGCCGCCTCGGTGGCGGCGGCGCGCTCGGCGCGGCCACGACGGCCGCGACGGCCTTCGGGGCCGGTTTCGGAAATTTCTGGCTGAATGTCGCTCACGTTGTGATCTCCCTTGTCGAAAAAATCCTACCCGCAGCGCGAAGCCACGCCAAGCATCTGACGTCATCCGTTTTTCGGCCAGAGTATCGAATTTGTTGATGAGATATTTTTTGCGGGATACTTTCCAAGCCCGCAATTTATCGCATTATGCAGCATGGTTCCTCCATCCTCGCGCTGGCTTTTCCTGCCTATTCTGGCTGCGGCCTATTTTCTTGTGACCGGCAATGGCATCCTCGCCGTGCTGATCCCTTACCGCGCCCATCTTGAAGGCATCAGCGCGCAGCATATCGCGCAATTTGGTTCGGGCTATTTTGCCGGAATGCTTGGCGGGGCCTTTATCATTCCCATGCTGATTCACCGTTTCGGCGCCATGCGGGCCTTTGCCTTCGCTGTCAGTCTGGGCGCAGTTGCCTGCATCTGCCTGCCGCTGCTGATCTCACCGATCAGCTGGATTGTGTGCCGCACAATCATCGGCTTTTCGCTGGCCTCGCTCTATTCGGTGCTGGAAAGCTGGCTCAATGCCGCCTCTGAAGGGCGCGGACGGGCGCGGATGCTTGCCATGGGCAGCACCGTCCAATATGCCGCATGGGCCTCGGGCAGCCAGATATTCGCGCATGGCGATCCGTCCTCGGCCACATTGTTTCTGATGGCGGCGGGCCTGATTGCACTGGCCTCCGCGACGGTCTCGCTCAACCGTCTGACAGAGCCGCCGCGCCCGCGCCAGCCCAAGCTTAATCTTGTCTGGTTTCTGAGAGCCGCGCCGCTGTCGTTCTTCTGCGCCGGGCTGATCGGCCTGTCCAGCGGGGCCTTCTGGTCGCTCAATCCGGTTTATGGCTCGCAGATCGGGCTTAGTGCCGAAGATATCGGCAATATCGGGACGGCGGTGACTTTGGGCGCAGCTCTGGCGCAGGTTCCCGCCGGACACTGGAGCGATTCGCAGGACCGGCGCAGGGTGCTGCTGGTGCTGGCTGTTCTCGCCGCCTCAGGCAACGGCCTGCTGGCGTGGTTCGGCCCATCGACGCCGCCCATCGTGCTTTACGGACATTATTTCCTGCTCGGCGCGATGATGATGCCGCTCTATTACGTGATTTCGGCCTATTCGGTGGATCATTGCGGCACTGAACATGCCTTCATGGCCACGGCTTCGATTCTGTTTCTCTATTGCGTGGGCGCGATCATCGGACCGATGGCGGCCTCGAGCCTGATGGAGTTTTTCGGCCCCGGCGCGCTTTATGTCTGGATTATGGGTATTCACATCGTTATCGCCGGGCTGGCCGGCCAGAACATGCTGCAAAAAGCGGCGCGGGCGCTGCCCGCGACGTCCTAGCGGCCTTTGCGCTTCTTGGTGCGCCGCTCGGCAACGGATACGGCCAGCGCCATGGCGAGACTGAAGGTTGCTGCCATGGACCGGAACGCGCCAAAGTCGCTTTCGATCACTTCAAACCAGATATTGGCTGCCGAGGTGAGCGGCGAAAAGGCACTGTCGGTGACCGCGACAACCGGAACGCCGCGCGCCGCCATTTCCTGCGCGGCATCAATGGTGAAGCTGGTATAGGGCTTGAAGCTGATGGCCAGAAGCGCATCCTTCGGCCCGGCAAAGCGGGTTTGTTCCGGCCCGAGACTCGCGAGATTGTCAATCAGCACCACGCGCACATCAAGCTTGCCAAAAGCATAGGCCAGATAGGCTGTCACAGGAAATGCGCGCCGCTGTCCGAGGAGATAAATCGTTTCGGCGCCGGCAAGCATCTTGACGGCTTCGTTCAATGTTTCAGCGGACATGGTCTCCCGTAGGCGGGCCAGCGAACTCTGGGCCGAATCGATAAATCCGGCCAGCAGTCGCTCGGGATGGCTCGCGCTGGCGCTTGAACCATGGATAGCCTGCAGGCGGTCCGGATAATCGGGCCAGCGATCGCGCAGCCGCGAGCGAAACACATCCTGCAGATCGGAAAAGCCCGAATAGCCTATGGCCTGCGCCAGCCGAACCAGCGTCGAAGGCTGCACCTCCGCGCGCTCGGCAATGCTGGCGGCGGAACCGAAGGCCATTTCATCCGGATGATCGACGGCGAATGCCGCCGCCTGGCGCAGACGTTTGGGCAGCCGCTCCTGTTCGGCGATCAGCAGGTTTTTCAGGCCCTCGAAATCGCGGGGGACAGCCTGCGAAGCGGATACGTCGGCTGCGGATTCACCCTCGGGCATGCAAGTCTTCTCATTTTGGAATTTTTATAACTTTTTTTCGCCATGTGCAGAACAAATATTCCATTGAAACCCCGCAAGATCAAGCGTCGACCGGAATATTCTCGCAGGCCAATGCGAATGGTGCGCCGCAACATCAAAAATTAAGGCAAAAAGCCAATTTTTCATGCACTTCGGCCGATGCACGAGGCTTGACAAAAGACCGGCTCCATGCGGAACTTGACCAAATGGTCAGGATATCTGCCACTCAAGCTGCGAGGTGTGCCATGACGGGGATGGAAGTGAAGGCGGGGCGGCTCACGCCGGACGAATATGCGAAAGGCTTTGCCGACATTCACCCGCCGCTTGACCGGCATGAGGCCTTTGTCGAAGCCGACCGCTGCTATTTCTGCTTTGATGCGCCCTGCCAGAAGGCCTGCCCCACCGGCATCGACATCCCGCTTTTCATCCGCCAGATTTCAACGGGCAATGATCTGGGCGCCGCGCAGACCATATTCGATTCCAATATCATGGGCAGCATGTGCGCCCGTGTCTGCCCGACAGAAACACTCTGCGAGGAAGCCTGCGTGCGCGAGGCCGCAGAAGGCAAGCCGGTGAAGATCGGCCTGCTGCAGCGCCACGCCACGGATGCGGCGCTGGAAAAGGCGGAATCGACCCAGAGTCATCCCTACAGCCGCGCGCCGGCAAGCGGCAAGAAAATCGCGGTTGTGGGGGCCGGCCCGGCTGGTCTGGCCTGTGCGCATCGGCTGTCTGTGCTTGGCCACGATGTCGCACTGTTCGAAGCGCGCCCCAAACTGGGTGGACTTAACGAATTCGGCATAGCCGCCTACAAGGCCACGAACAATATCGCGCAGCGCGAAGTGGATTTTGTCCTTGGCATTGGCGGTATCAAGGCCCATCCGAACAGAAAGCTCGGTACGGATTTCACGCTGAAAAGCCTGATGCGCGACCATGACGCGGTATTTCTGGGGATTGGCCTGACCTCGGTCAACAAACTCGGGCTGCGCAGCGAAAACAAGCTTTCCGGCGTCGAGGACGCCATAGCCTTCATCGGCCGCCTGCGTCAGGCCAGCGATCTTGTCAAAGTGCCCGTAGGCAAACGCGTTGTTGTCATCGGTGGCGGAATGACTGCGATCGATGCGGCCGTTCAGGCCAAAAAGCTCGGCGCGCGGGAGGTGACACTCGTTTACCGCCGCGGCCCTGAGGCGATGAAGGCGAGCGCTTATGAGCAGGAACTCGCTCGGATCAGCGGCGTCGTGATCCGCCATTGGGCAAGCCCGGTCAAGCTGCATGGTTCGGATGGTGCGGTGACCGGCGTCACTTTCTGCGAAAATGCCCTTGTCAAGGGCAAGCTCACTCAGACGGATGAAACCTTCCGCATCTCCGCCGATATGGTGCTGACCGCAATCGGGCAGGTTCTGGTGTCGGAGGATTTCGGCGGAGCAAAGCTGCTGGCGCTCAAGGACGGAAAGATCGCAGTGGATGAAACCCACGCCACCTCGGTCAAAGGAGTCTGGGCAGGCGGCGATTGCGCCGCGACCGGCGAGGATCTCACCGTTTCCGCTGTTGAAGACGGCAAACGCGCCGCCATCGCGATTGACAGGTTTTTGCGCGCCTGAGGGGCCCGCCGCAGATATTGGGAGACGAACATGGCCGATCTTCGCAGCAATTTCATTGGAATCAAATCGCCAAACCCTTTCTGGCTGGCCTCGGCCCCGCCAACCGACCGCGAGGTGAATGTCACTCGCGCCTTCAGGGCCGGCTGGGGCGGCGTGGTGTGGAAAACGCTGGGCGAGGACGGCCCGCCGGTGGTCAATGTCTCCGGCCCGCGCTATGGCGCGATTCATTCCGGTGACCGGCGTCTTATCGGTCTCAACAATATCGAGCTGATCACCGATCGCCCGCTGGAGATCAACCTGCAGGAGATCAAGAAGGTCAAGCGTGAATGGAAGGACCGTGCCCTCGTCGTCTCGCTGATGGTACCCTGCGAGGAAGAGGCCTGGAAAAAAATCCTCAGGCGTGTCGAAGAGACGGATTGCGACGGAATAGAGCTGAATTTCGGCTGTCCGCATGGCATGTCCGAACGCGGCATGGGCGCGGCCGTTGGTCAGGTGCCGGACTATGTCGAGATGGTTGCGCGCTGGTGCAAGCAGCATTCGCGCATGCCGGTCATTGTCAAGCTGACACCTAACATTACCGACATCCGCCATGCAGCGCGGGCAGCCAAACGCGGCGGTGCCGATGCCGTCTCGCTCATCAACACGATCAATTCGATCATGACCGTTGACCTCGACCGCATGTGCCCATCGCCGCATATTGACGGCAAGGGCACGCATGGCGGCTATTGCGGCCCCGCCGTCAAGCCCATCGCGCTCAACATGGTGACCGAAATTGCCCGCGATCCGCAGACGGCGGGCCTGCCGATCTCGGCTATCGGCGGCATCACAACATGGCGCGACGCTGCCGAATTCATGGCCATGTCCGCAGGCACGGCGCAGGTCTGCACCGCCGCCATGACTTATGGCTTCAAAATTGTCGAGGAAATGAAAACCGGCCTGAGCCAGTGGATGGACGAAAAGGGCTATGCCTCCATCGAGGATTTCCGCGGACGCGCTGTGGGCAACGCCACCGACTGGCAAAACCTCAACCTCAATTATGTGGTCAAGGCCCAGATCGATCAGGATCTGTGCATCAAATGCGGGCGCTGCCATATCGTCTGCGAGGATACATCGCATCAGGCCATCACAAGCCTTGTCGACGGCGCGCGCAAGTTCGAGGTGATCGACGAGGAATGCGTCGGCTGCAACCTTTGCGCCAATGTCTGCCCCGTGCAGGATTGCATCACCATGGTGCCAAAAACCAGCGGCAAGGATCCGCGCACGGGCCTCGATTATGGCCGGCCCTATGCCAACTGGACGACGCACCCCAATAACCCCAGCGTCAAGGCGGCGGAATGAGGGTGGTACCTGTCTCTAGTCATTGCGAGCGAAGCGAGGCGATCCAAAAAATGGATTGCTTCGTCGGCTTCGCCTCCTCGCAATGACGGATGAGGAATATGCCCCTAACCGTGCACCAGCTTTAAGACAATGCCGGTCAGCGCCGTCAGAAAGAGCAGGGCCGAGGCTGTGACCTGGATCATGAAGCCCAAGGTGCGCCTGCCGGCTTCCTGTCAATAGGCGCGGGCATAGACAATGCGGCCAGCAACCCAGACGAGGCCAAGACCCGCTGCGAGCGCATCGCTCGTCCAAAAGGCGGCAAGCCAGAGCACCGGAAAAAACACAGGTGCGAATTCAACCGCATTGCCCTGCACCCGCAGCGCGCGCTCCAGTTCCGGATTTCCCGACATGGCCGGCGCTGGAATGCCCGTCTGACGGCGTACCGCCGCCACGCGCAATCCGACCGCGATATAGTAGACAACCGCGAAAAGCGTAACCAGACTTGTCCAGACCATAGAAGCGCCCCCTGAGCCGATCGCACATTTAATGCGCAGGCTTGATAATCCCCCGAACGATAATTTCTATCACCTGCGCCTTTGCCGCCTCGAACTGGGCATCCGACAAAGGCTTTCCGCCATTGATCGAGACGATCTGCGGCGCAAAATCAGCATAGTGCTGGGTTGTGGCCCAGATCATGTAGAACAATACGCGGGGGTCAAGCGGATAGATCTTCTCCTCGGCGATCCAGCGCTGGACGACGGTTTCGTGCGACTTGACCCATTCGGCCAGAGTGGTTTCGAGAAAATCCTGAATGACCGGCGCGCCGCGCATGATTTCGGACGCCCAGATCTGGCTGGACAGCGGCATGGTGCGCGAGAGATCCATCTTGGTGCCGATGTAACGGGCCAATGCCGGGGCCGGGTCCTCGTTCTCATCGAGCGGGTCGGCGGCCTGCAGCCATTTGGTAAGAACCCGCTCCAGCACCACGCGGTAAAGCGCTTCCTTGGTTGAGAAATAATAATGCAGATTGGCCTTTGGCACATTGGCGCGACGGGCGATTTCCGCCGTCGTGGCGCCCTTGAAGCCAAATTCAGCAAAGACCGACTCGGCCGCGGCGAGAATGGCTGCCTCGTTATCGGCGCGAATGCTGCTTCTGGGAGTTTGCGAGGTCAATGAACGTTCTTTCAGAAAGGCTGGGAGCGCAGAATGGTTCTGAGCAAATTTTATGCGGATTGCCCCCTAACAATCTACGATAAAATCTCTTTTTTCAGCAACAACAAGAATTGACCAAATGGTCAAGTCGTCATAGCGTTTCGATATCAAATTCCGGGAGAAAACAATGGCTGATCTTTCCAATTTGCGCATCGACGGGCAAAGGCTTTGGGACTCGCTGATGGAAATGGCCAAGATCGGCGGCACGCCGAAGGGCGGCTGCAAACGCCTGACCCTGACAGATCTCGACAAAGAAGGCCGTGCGCTGTTCACAAGATGGGCCGAGGCCGCCGGCTGTTCGGTGAGCGTCGATGAAATGGGCAACATGTTTGCCCGCCGCGCCGGAACCGACAACAATCTGCCGCCGGTGATGATGGGCAGCCATCTGGATACTCAGCCGACGGGCGGCAAATTCGACGGCGTGCTGGGCGTTCTCGGCGCATTGGAGGTGGTGCGCTCTCTCAACGACATGAAGGTGCGCACCCGCCATCCGATCGAGATCGCCAACTGGACGAATGAGGAAGGCTCGCGCTATGCGCCGGCCATGGTCTCTTCCGGCGTATTTGCTGGGGTATATACGAAGGATTTTGCTTATTCCCGCCTCGACAGCGAGGGCAAGTCGCTCGGTTCGGAACTGGAGCGCATCGGCTACAAGGGGTCCGAGCCGGTGGGCGGACGGCCCATTCATGCGTTCTTCGAACTTCACATCGAGCAGGGCCCGATTCTCGAAGCCGAAAACAAGGATATCGGTGTTGTCACCCATGGGCAGGGACAGCGCTGGTACGAGATCAACCTCACCGGGTTCGAGAGCCATGCCGGTTCGACACCAATGACCCGCCGCCGCGATGCCTTGCTCGGCGCGGCCCGCATTGTGGAACTGGTCAACAAGATCGGCCTGAAAAACGCCCCGCATGCCGTCTCGACGGTGGGCATGCTGACCCCCTACCCCGGCTCGCGCAACGTCATACCGGGCTCGGTGTTCATGACGGTGGATTTCCGTCACCCTGAGGATGTGATCCTGTCCAAGATGGATCGCGCCCTCAAACGCGGCATCAAGCGCATCTGCGACCAGATCGGGCTTGAACAGGAAACCAAGCAAGTCTTCTATTACAAGCCTGTCGCATTCAATAAAGACTGTATCGCCGCCGTACGCCGCGCGGCAAATCACCTCGGCTATTCACACCGCGACATTGTCTCCGGCGCGGGGCATGATGCGTGCTATATTGCGCGCGTCGCGCCAACCTCAATGATTTTCACGCCATGCGTCGATGGCATCAGCCATAACGAATCCGAAGACATAAGCGTGGAATGGGCAACCGCAGGCACGAATGTGCTCTTGCATGCCGTACTGGAAAAAGCTGAAATTGTCGCTTGATCGAAGAGGCGAGAGAGTCATGTCGATTGTCATCAAAAACGGAACGATTGTAACCGCCACGCATACATTCAAAGCGGATGTGCTGGTCGAGGGCGAGAGCATCACGGCTATAGGTCAGGGGCTCTCGGGCGACAAGGTCATCGATGCCACCGGCAAATATGTCATGCCCGGCGGCATCGATCCGCATACGCATCTCGAAATGCCGTTCATGGGCACCACGACCGCAGACAATTATGAAACCGGCACACGCGCTGCGCTTTCGGGCGGCACGACAATGGTGGTGGATTTCTGCATCCCCGGCCATGGCCAGAAGCTTCTGGATGCCTGGGCCGACTGGGATCGCCGCTCCTCGACAGCGCTGGCTGACTATGCCTATCACATGTGCATCACCTACTGGGATGCCTCCGTGCCGGCGCAGATGGCCGAGGTGGTGAAGAAGGGCGTGACCACGTTCAAGCATTTCATGGCCTACAAGGGCGCATTGATGGTCAATGACGAGGAAATGTTCGCCTCGTTCCAGAATTGCGCGCAGCTTGGCGCATTGCCGCTCGTTCATGCGGAGAACGGAGATGTGGTGGCGACCATGCAGGCCAAGTTGCTGAAGCAAGGCATCACCGGGCCGGAAGGCCATGCCTATTCGCGGCCGGCGGAAGTGGAAGGAGAGGCCACAAACCGCGCGATCATGCTGGCGGATATGGCCGGCGTACCGGTCTATATCGTGCATACAAGCTCGATTCAGGCGCATGAGGCGATCCGCCGCGCCCGCAGCCTTGGCCAGCGTGTCTATGGCGAACCGCTGATCCAGCATCTGACCCTCGATGAAAGCGAGTATCACAACAAGGATTGGGACCACGCCGCCCGGCGCGTCATGTCGCCGCCCTTCCGCGACAAGAAGCATCAGGATGATTTGTGGAACGGCCTGCGCGCCGGTTCACTGCAGGTGGTCGCAACCGATCATTGCGCCTTCACCACCGAGCAAAAGCGTTTCGGCCTGAATGACTTCACCAAGATTCCGAACGGAACCGGCGGTCTTGAGGACAGAATGCCGATGCTCTGGACCCACGGCGTCAATACCGGACGGCTGACAATGAACGAATTTGTCGCTGTCACTTCAACCAATATTGCGCAGATTTTGAACCTCTATCCGAAAAAGGGCTCGATTTCCGTCGGCGCCGATGCCGATATCGTCATCTGGGATCCGAAAGCCTCGAAAACCATCTCGGCCAAGACGCAGTTCTCCGCAATTGACTATAACGTGTTCGAGGGGTTCAAGGTTACGGGGCTGCCCGTCACGACGCTCTCGCGCGGCGAGATAGTCTGGCATGAGGGCAAGATCAGCGCCAAGCCCGGCCGGGGCAAATTCGTCCCGCGCGCGCCATTCGCCGCGCCAGCGCAGGCTCTGGCCACCTACAAGCAGCACACCGCTCCGAAGAAGATCGCGCGTTAATGGAAAAAGTTATCCATATCAATGGCTTGTCGCTCGTTTATGAAACGGGCGACGGTCCTGTTCATGCCTTGTCGGACATCAATCTGGATATAAGCCGTGGTGAATTTGTTTCGCTCATCGGCCCGTCGGGCTGCGGCAAAACGACCTTGCTGCGTGCGATCGCCGATCTGGAAACGCCGACATCCGGCACGTTGCGCGTCAACGGGAAAAGTGCGGGCGAAGCGCGCATGAGCCGCGCCTACGGCTATGTCTTTCAGGCTGCGGCGCTTTATCCCTGGCGGACCATTGGCGGCAATATCAGCCTGCCGCTTGAAATCATGGGTATCGACAAGGCCGAGCGGCAGAAGCGCATCACGGAGGGTCTTGAGCTTGTCGGCCTTTCCGGTTTTGAGCGCAAATTTCCCTGGGCGCTTTCGGGCGGAATGCAGCAGCGCGCCTCAATCGCCCGCGCTCTGTCCTTCAACCCCGATCTGCTGCTGATGGACGAACCCTTCGGCGCGCTGGACGAGATTGTCCGCGACAAACTCAACGAGCAATTATTGCGGCTGTGGGAGCGCACGAAAAAGACGGTGGTCTTCGTCACGCATTCCATTCCCGAGGCCGTGTTTCTTTCGACCAGAATCGTGGTCATGTCGCCGCGCCCGGGGCGCATCCACGACATCATTGACTGCAATTTTCCGGCTGACCGCACGCTGGATATCCGGGAAACGCCGGAATTCATCGCGGTGGCCAACCGTGTGCGTCACGGCCTGCGGGAGGGGCACTCCTATGACTGAGATCAGAACGAGCGCGCAATGCGTTATGCGCGGGCATGCCCCGAGCATCCACGCAGCACATGCCCAACGGGCGTGGATGGCCGGATCAAGTCCGGCCATGACGGCACAGAAAACATTTACATGGCGCATAAAGTCATGACCCAAAAATCCGGCCTATTGCCCATTCTCACGGTGCTCGCAGCCCTGCTGGCTGTCTGGTATGCGGGGGCAGTATGGATGAATCTCGATCTGCAGCGCAGCCAGTTCGCCAATGCCGAGGCGTCCTATACGACGGGCGAGCTCATCGCAGGGACGCTGGATCAGGAGCGTCCGCGCCTGCCCGCGCCGCATCAGATCCTCATGGAAATGAACAAGACCATTTTTGAAATGGCGCCGTCCTCGAAGCGTAGTCTCGTCTATCATTCCACGATCACATTGGAGGCCACAGTCCTTGGGTTTGGCATCGGCTCGCTGCTGGGCGTGCTTCTGGCTATTCTGATCGTGCATATCAAGAGCCTCGACAAGAGCCTGATGCCATGGATCGTCGCCAGCCAGACCGTACCGATCATCGCGCTCGCGCCGATGATCGTGGTGATACTGAACCAGTTCGACATTACCGGAATTTTGCCAAAGGCCGTCATTTCAGCCTATCTTTCGTTTTTCCCGGTCACAGTTGGCATGGTCAAGGGCCTGCGCTCGCCCGATCCGCTGCAAATGGATCTGATGCGCACCTATTCGGCCTCAAAGCTGCAGACTTTTTTCAAGCTCCGGCTGCCTTCCTCGGTGCCATTTCTTTTCGCGAGCTTCAAGGTGGCGGTTGCGGCGGCGCTGGTTGGCGCTGTCGTGGCGGAAATCACCAAATCGGAAGATGGCGGCCTTGGCGCACGACTGCTTGCCGGCTCCTACTATGGCCAGACGATCCAGATCTGGGCGGCTCTGATGGTAGCGGCCAGCGTGGCCGCGCTGCTGGTGGTGCTGGTCGGCGTCGCTGAGCGGATCACGGCGAAAGCCATGGGAGCGCGGCCATGACGCTGCTGACCACGCTCGCCATATGGGCCTTCGGCTGGGGGGCCGTCATTCTGGTGATGCGCGCGACGCCGTCACGCGGCATGGGCGCCCGGCTGGGCGCAATTGCCGTTCCTCTGATCTTTGGCGCGACGCTGCTGACGCTCTGGCAGCAGATCGTCACCGGCTATGGCGTGCCGCAGATCATCCTGCCCGCGCCAAGCCGCATCTTCGAGCGCATTCTCTCCTCGCTGCCCTTGCTGGGCGCCGATTTCGTGCAGACGATGAAAGGCATTCTCGCCGGCTATGCGCTGGGCTGCGGAGCAGGTTTTCTCGTGGCCATCCTGATCGACCGCAGTCCGTTTCTGCAACGCGGCCTTTTGCCGATGGGCAATTTTGTCTCGGCCCTGCCGATCGTGGGCGTGGCGCCTATCATGGTCATGTGGTTTGGTTTCGACTGGCCCTCGAAAGCCGCGGTTGTCGTGATCATGACGTTCTTTCCCATGCTGGTGAATACCAATGCCGGGCTGGCGGCGGCCGGGCTCATGGAGCGGGATCTGATGAAAACCTACGGCGCGTCCGAGGGCCAGACGCTGCTCAAACTGCGCCTCCCCGCTGCATTGCCGTTCATTTTCAATGGCTTGAAGATCAATGCCACGCTTTCGCTCATTGGCGCCATTGTGGCGGAATTTTTTGGCACGCCCATTGTCGGTATGGGTTTCCGCATCAACACGGAAGTGGGCCGGATGAATATTGACATGGTGTGGGCAACCATATTCGTGGCGGCGCTGACCGGCTCGGTATTTTATGGAATCATTGCGCTCATCGAGCGCCGTGTGACGTTCTGGCATGCGTCTTATCGCCAGAGGGGTTGAAGTCCAAATTGGAGGGAAGCGATGAAAAAAATTCTACTGGGAATGATCGCCCTGTCGGCGCTGGCAGCCGCCAGCGCACAGGCTGCGGAAAAAGTCACTTTGCAGCTGAAATGGGTCACACAGGCGCAATTCGCCGGCTATTATGTCGCCAAGGACAAGGGCTTTTACAAGGATGCGGGCCTTGATGTCACCATCAAGCCGGGCGGCCCGGATGTGGCTCCGCCGCAGGTTATTGCAGGCGGCGGTGCCGATGTCGTCGTCGACTGGATGCCCTCGGCTCTCGCCACGCGCGAAAAAGGCGTTCCTCTCGTCAACATCGCCCAGCCGTTCAAGCGCTCGGGCCTGATGCTGACCTGCCGCGCCGATTCCGGCATCAAGACACCGGCAGATTTCAAGGGCCATACCCTTGGCGTCTGGTTCGGCGGCAATGAATATCCATTCCTCTCGTGGATGTCGAAACTCGGACTGAAGACCGATGGTTCTCCGACAGGCGTGAAAGTGCTCAAACAGGGTTTCAACGTCGATCCGCTGTTGCAAAAGCAGGCCGATTGCATCTCCACCATGTCCTATAACGAATATTGGCAGGTGATTGACGGCGGCCTGAAGCCCAGCCAGCTTGTGGTCTTCAATTATACCGACCTTGGCGTCGCCACGATGGAAGACGGCCTTTATGTCATGGAAGACAAGCTGAAAGACCCGGCTTTCGTCGACAAGATGGCCAAATTCGTCAAGGCTTCGATGAAAGGCTGGGAATGGTCGCGCGAGCATCCGAAGGAAGCCGCACAGATCGTGCTCGACAATGATTCCACCGGCGCGCAGACGATGAAGCATCAGTTGCGTATGATGGAAGAAATCAACAAACTGACGGCAGGCTCGAACGGCAAGCTCGACAAGGCTGATTACGACCGCACAGTCAAGATCCTCCTGAGCGGCGGCTCGGACCCGGTTATCACCAAGGAACCGACCGGCGCCTATACCGACGCGGTAATCGAAAAGGCTCTGAAATAATTTTCAGAGTATGATTTTATCCCCGCTTCGGCGGGGATATTTTTTAAAGGCCCGACATGAACCTCGCCGCTATTGGCCTCATTGCCCTTGCACTGCTTGCCGGCACGATTTTACCGGTACAATTTGTCATCAACAGCCAACTGGCCCGGCTGTTCTCCAGCCCGCTTCCGGCTGCTTCGATATCGTTCCTCACGGGTACCATCGCGCTGGTGACGCTGACTGTTCTGAGCCACAGGCAGTGGCCAAGCTGGGCCATGCTGAAGACTGCCCCGCTGCATATTTTCATAGCCGGCGGTATCATTGGCGCAATATTTGTGATGATCAGCATCATCATCACGCCGCGGCTTGGCGCTGCGGTGACCTTCTGCTTCATCATTGCCGGACAATTGATTTCGGCAATGCTGATTGATCATTTCGGCGCTTTCAATGTATCGATACATCCGGTGTCGTTCGGACGCTTCATCGGCGCCGTGCTGGTCCTGGCCGGAGCGGTGATGATGCGGCTGCTTTGACGCCGCAAAACGTCCTGAAGCGCGCACCGGAGCAAAAAAGCCATGTATCTCGGCATCGACCTCGGCACTTCGGCGATCAAGGCGGTTCTCGTTGATGACGACATGCATGTCATCGCCGAAACCAGCGCGCCGCTCGCGATATCCCGGCCCAAAACCTTGTGGTCGGAGCAAAATGCCGAAGATTTCTGGAAAGCCGCCTGCGATGTGCTGGACTTGTTCAGGCAGCAGCATCCGCACGCGCTGGCAAAGGTGCGCGGCATCGGCCTTTCGGGCCAGATGCATGGCGCTGTTCTGCTTGATGCGGCCGATCAGCCGGTACGGCCGGTTATTTTGTGGAATGATGGCCGCTCGGCACCCGAATGTGCTCTTCTGGCGCGGCAATACCCAGATTTGCCGGATATTGCCGGCGTCGTCGCCATGCCGGGTTTCACGGCGCCGAAGCTGATGTGGCTGAAACAGCACGAACCGGAGAATTTCGCGCGTGTCCGCACCATCATGCTGCCCAAGGACTATCTGCGCTTGAGACTGTCGGGCAACAAGGCCACTGATATGTCGGATGCCGCCGGCACCTGGTGGCTTGACGAGGCAAGACGCACGTGGTCCGCCGGGGCATTGGCCGCGACCGGCGTGGACGCAGGGCAGATGCCGGCCCTCATTGAGGGCAATGCCGTCTCCGGCCAGTTGCTGGCAGAGCATGCTGCCCGCTGGGGTATGGGCAAAGTCATTGTCGCGGGCGGCGCGGGCGATGCCGCGGCAGGCGCCGTCGGACTGGGCGCGATCTCGGATGGCGATGCCTTCATCTCGCTGGGCACATCGGGACAATTATTTGTCGCCACCAACTCCTACCGCCCCGCTCCGGCTACGCTGGTTCACGCCTTCGCGCATGCCCTGCCCGACACATGGTTCCAAATGGCGGCCATGCTCAACGGCGCCAGCCCGCTGGCCTGGGGTGCAGGCCTGATGGGCACAGATCCTGCCAATCTTGTCAGAGAAGCGGAAGCGCAATTTACTGCCCCGGCCGGCGAAATATTCCTGCCCTACCTCTCGGGGGAGCGCACGCCGCACAATGACCCCAATGCCAAGGGCGTATTCTTTGGCATGACCGGAGACACGGATCGCGCACGGCTGGGACAGGCCATTCTGGAAGGTGTCGCCTATTCCTTCGCCGATGCGCAGGCCGCGGTGGAGGCCGCAGGCAGCCGCATAGAGCAAGCGGGTGTCATAGGCGGCGGCGCGAAATCCCGGTTCTGGATGCAAATTCTGAGCAATGTGCTCGATATGCCGCTGATCCGCTACACGGGCGCAGACAAGGGCCCTGCCTTTGGTGCGGCACGTCTCGCCCGACTGGCCGTCACCGGAGAACAGCCGCATGTTGTCTGTGTGCGACCGGATGTGCTCGACGTTACAGAACCGCAAAAAGATCTCGTTGCTGCGTACAAACCAAAAATTGCACAGTTCCGGCGGCTATATCAGGCGCTGAAAGGCGAGTTTTAAGCGACTTGAAAATTTTACGTGAATGCGCGGCTCAGGCCCGCGCATGCGGATCAGGCTATCTCAAGGCAACTCAATTCACCTGAAACGACCTCAGCCTTCATCCTGAGTCTGTCGAAGGATGTGCCTGAAGGATGAGGAATTACATTCCGTCGGCCTCGCGCCCGACGATGCCGCCCCAGCATGAACAATTGCCCGAAGACGGCTATATTCCGTCCCTGTAGGCATGTTTCCGGCCCCGATAATCCTCAACCAGCAGGTCTTCGGCCATCTCATTCACATAATTCGGCCCTATGGGCGATTTGCCGTGGCCGCCGGGAATATCGAGAATGTAGGTCGGCTGGCACAGGCCGGAGAGCCGCCCACGCAGAGCGCGCATCAGCGCCTGCCCCTCCGCTATGGTCAGGCGAAAATGCGAGGTGCCGGGCGCGAGATCGCCATGGTGCAGCGCATAAGGCATGATGCGGTTTTCGACAAAAGTGCGCATCAGCGCGGCCAAAGTTTCCGCATCGTCATTGACGCCGCGCAGCAGAACCGACTGGCTGACGAGGCCGATGCCGCCATCGGCCAGCCGCGCACAGGCGGCGCGGGCGGGCGGAGCGAATTCGCGCGGATGATTGGCGTGAACGGCGACATAAACCATCTTGCCGCAGGCCCGCATGGCCGAGACCATCGCCGGTGTGATCAGATGCGGCGAAACCACCGGCACGCGGCTGTGAAAGCGCACAACCTTCACATGCGGCATGGTTCTGAGCGCCATCATCAAGTCCCGGATGCGGCGGGCGGAAAGGAAAAGCGGATCGCCGCCGGTGAGGATCACTTCCCAGATCTCGCTATGAGCGGCAATATAGGCCAGCGCGGCATCAATATCGGGCTGAGCGAGCGCGTCGGATTTGCCGGGGCCGACCATTTCGCGGCGAAAACAGAAGCGGCAATAGACCGGACAAACATGCGTCACCTTGAACAGGACGCGATCCGGATAACGATGCACCAGCCCTTTGACGGGCGAATGGGCCGCATCACCGATCGGATCGGCAAGTTCCTGCGGCAGAACATCCAGCTCTTCGGCGCGCGGGACGAATTGCGCTGCAATCGGATCATCAGGATCAGAGGTATCGATCAGATCGGCCATGGCGGGCGAGAGCGCCAGCGCATAGCGCGCGGCAACAGGCTCCAGCGCGGTGCTGTCCTGCGGCGTGACAAGACCGGCGGCGACATAATCAGCCAGTGTGCGCAGGCTTGCGCGCTGTGTCTTCGCTGACCGAGTCATGGCATGGGTGTCCAGAGTACGTCGTCAATGCGGGCAGCCCCCGTGAGCAGCATGACAAGCCGGTCAAACCCCAGAGCTATGCCGCTGGCGGACGGCATTATTTTCAGGCTCTCAAGAAAATCCTCATCGAGCGGATAAGTCTCGCCATAAATGCGCTGTTTCTCGCGCATTTCGGCTTCAAAGCGACGGCGCTGCTCCACCGGATCGGTCAGTTCACCAAAGGCATTGGCCAGTTCCACGCCGCAGGCATAAAGTTCGAAGCGCTCCGAAACGCGCGGATCACGCGCCGATCTGCGCGCCAATGCCGCTTCACAGGCCGGATATTCATCAAGAACAGTCAGATGTCCCTGCCCCAGATGCGGTTCGATCCTGTCAGATAGAATGCGGCTGAAAATGTCTGACCAGTTATCATCCGACGCAAGACGCAGGCCGATCCGGCGCGCCTCGCGAGCAAGCGCCTCCCGATCCGGCTCCGGCGTCAGCGTGGCGAGAAGGTCGATACCGGCATGGCGCGTAAAAGCATCCGCAACGTTCAGGCGCTCGAACGGCGCATATGGATCGCAACTCTGACCTCGCCAGACTAATTTGCTTGTTTGTGCCGTCTGCGCCAGCGCAGCGATCAGCTCGGCGCAATCCTGCATCAGCACCGCATAATCCTCTTCGGCGCGATACCATTCCAGCATGGTGAATTCGGGGGCATGCAGGGCGCTGCGCTCGAAATTGCGGAAAGCCCGCGCCAGTGTGAAAATTCGGCGCTCGCCCGCACCAAGCAGCTTCTTGCAGGCAAATTCCGGCGAAGTGTGCAGATAGAACGTCTGCGCTGCCTCGCCGGGCAGATTAAATTGCGTGGAAAATGCGTGAAGATGCGTCTCGTTTCCGGGCGAGGCCTGCAAAATACCGGTTTCAACCTCGATAAAGCCTCGGCTGACAAAAAAATCGCGCAAAGCCTGCGTGAGGCGGGTGCGCAGCATCAGTCTCGGCCGGCGGTCTTCGTGGCGCTCCCGGCTCCAGAATGGCGAGACGCTGGTCATAAAAAGTGCTGGCTCCTCGCCGACATATGCATAAGGTGACTGGTCAAACGCCAAAAAATCAGTATGTTGCGCCCAAAATCAAACATCAAGAGGTTGTTCCAGTGAAGGTTATCGCCAGTTCCATCCGCAAAGGCAATATCATCGAGCGCGACGATGGTCAGCTCTATGTTGTGTTGAAAGCAGAAAGTTTTCATCCCGGCAAGGGCACTCCGACAACGCAGATCGACATGCGCCGCATTTCGGACGGCGTGAAGACCACCGACCGCTACAAGACAACCGAGCAGGTCGAGCGCGCCTTCGTCGAGGATCAGGACTACAACTACCTCTATGACGACGGCGAAGGCTATGTCTTCATGAACCCGGACAATTTCGAGCAGATCACGGTTTCACGCGACGTGATGGGCGACATGGCGCCCTTCCTGCAGGAAAACATGAAATGCGTGCTGTCGGTGTTCAACGGCGTTTGCGTCGCCATTCAGCTGCCCGCCAAGGTCACTCTGGAAATCACCGAGACCGAGCCGACGATGAAAGGCCAGACGGCCTCGTCCTCGTTCAAGCCGGCCATGCTCTCCAACGGCGTGCGTACACTGGTTCCCGGCCATATCACAGCCGGAACCAAGGTCGTGATCATGACGGAAGACGGCTCCTACGTCGAGCGCGCCAAGTAACCGCTCCGGTCAGGCGCACCGCAGAAAAAGACAAAATCCAAAGGCAGAGCGCCGCCGCTCTGCCTTTTGTTTTGGTGCTCACACAACTGATGTCATGCCACCATCGACCATCAGGATCTGACCGTTGACATAATTTGACGCGGCTGAAGCCAGAAAGATCGCAGCGCCAGCAAGCTCATCGATATCGGCCCAGCGTCCTGCAGGGGTGCGGGCACAGACCCAGTCGAAAAATGCCTTGTCATCGAGCAAAGCCTGATTCAGCTCGGTCCGGATGTAGCCGGGGCCTATCCCATTGACCTGAATATTATATTTGCCGAGTTCGGCGCACATACCCTTCGTCATCATTTTCACCGCGCCCTTGGTGGCGGTATAGGGAATGATGTTCGGCCGGCCAAGTTCGCTCATCACGGAACAGATGTTGATGATCTTGCCGGATTTGCGGGCGATCATCTGCTTTGCGACCGCCTGCGCCGGAAAGAACACACCGTCAATATTGCTGGTGGTGATTTCGTGCCAGGTCTCTTCCGGATAATCGACAAACGGCGCGCGGCGCTGAATGCCGGCATTATTCACCAGAATGTCGATGCCGCCAAGCTCGGCCGTCAGTTCGTCGACGGCCCTGACGACATCAGCCTTGATGGTGACATCGAACGCTCGGGTCAGCACGGAAAGCCCCTCGGCTGCCAGCGATGCCCGCGCCGAAGCCAGCTTGCCCTGATCACGGCCATTGAGCACAACTTTCGCGCCAGCCTGCGCCAGTCCGCGCGCTATGCCAAGGCCGATACCCTGTGAAGATCCTGTCACCAACGCGACGCACCCGCTCAGATCAAATAATGAATATGCCATCAAACGCCTTCCTATCCGCCCATTTTGCTTTATGCTATCGATAACATGTATTGGTTTTGATTCACAGACCGGGTTTTATCATGAGTCTCGCTGCCGTCATCCACGCGCCCAAGGATTTACGTATCGAGGAGGTCGCCCTGCCGGAACTGGGCGCCGGACAGGTGCGTGTCGCCATAAAGGCGGGCGGCATCTGCGGCTCGGATCTGCATTATTTCAATCATGGCGGCTTCGGCACCGTGCGCCTCAAAGAGCCGATGATTCTGGGCCATGAAGTGGCTGGTGTCATCACCGCGCTGGGCAACGGCGTGTCGGGACTGGCGGTCGGCCAGCAGGTGGCGGTCAATCCCAGCCTGCCCTGCAATGCCTGCGTCTATTGCCTGCGCGGGCTGCAAAATCATTGTCTCGACATGAAATTCTATGGCTCGGCCATGCGCTTCCCGCATGTGCAGGGGGCATTCCGCAGCGATTTGATCTGTGAGGCGCAGCAGGCTGTGCCCATGGCGTCAGGTGTCTCACTCAATGAGGCAGCCTTTGCCGAACCTCTGGCGGTTTGCCTGCACGGCACGCGCCGCGCAGGGGATCTTCTGGGCAAGCGCGTTCTGATCACCGGCGCCGGGCCGATCGGCACACTTTGCGTGCTGGCGGCACGCCGGGCCGGCGCTGCTGAAATTGTCGTCACCGACATTGTCGACGGCACGCTGGCGCTGGCAAAGAAAGTCGGGGCGGACGTAACACTGAATACGGCTGCAAATCCCGATGCGCTCGCCCCTTATGAGAAAGACAAGGGCCAGTTCGATGTCCTGTTCGAGGCATCAGGCAATAACCGCGCCTTCGCCGGCGCGCTGGCTGTGGTGCGTCCGCGCGGCGTGCTGGTGCAGCTTGGCCTTGGCGGTGATTTCACCTTCCTGATGAATATCATCGTGGCCAAGGAATTCGATCTGCGCGGCACGTTCCGCTTCCATGAGGAATTTGCCACCGCTGTCAGGTTTATCGAGGCTGGTCTGGTGGATGTCAAACCGCTGCTGACCGAAGTTGTGCCGCTGAGCGAGGCCGTACGCGGCTTTGAACTGGCAAGCGATCGTTCGAAAGCCATGAAGGTGCAGATCGGATTTTGACGTCGCGCTGCCGCGAAGGCCTATGGGGACAGGGCAATTTTTGCTCAGGTCCCGCATGGTTCAGAAATTGACAGCGCGGGCGATGCGCTTCATCCTTCGACAGGCTCAGGATGAAGGAACGACAGCTGTTTGTCGGGCCGCAGCGCGTTTTACCAGGCGCCGGTATTGGGCATGGAAGCCCATGGCTCCTGCTTGGGCAGAGCATCGCCCTCCTGCAGCAGTTCAATCGAGATATTGTCGGGCGAACGCACGAAAGCCATATATCCGTCACGCGGCGGGCGGTTGATAATGACGCCGCCATCGCGCAATTTGGCGCATAATTCGTATATATTCTTCACCTTATAGGCGAGATGGCCGAAATTACGCCCGCCGGTGTAATGTTCAGGGTCCCAGTTATAGGTCAGCTCCACCAGAGGCGCGGCATTGGCCTTTGCAGCCTCCAGATCATCCGGCGCGCTGAGAAAAATCAGAGTGAAGCGGCCCTGCTCGGAAACATGACGGCGCACTTCAACGAGGCCCAGCAAATCACAATAAAAATGCAGACTTTCCTCGATATTTGTGATGCGAACCATTGTATGCAAATAACGCATGTTCAATCTCCCATATTCGGGCAGGATGGTCGAAATTAAAAAGAGGTCAAGGCATTTTCCATGAGCAGCAATAACGATCTCAAAGAACAGGCGGCCCTCGCCTCAATCTTTGCCAGCGCCGGACTAACTGCGGCAAAGCTGGTTGCCGGGCTGCTTTCCGGTTCGCTGGGCCTGCTCTCCGAAGCCGGACACGGCCTGCTCGACACCGGCGCGACCACCCTGACCTATTTTGCCGTACGCGCCGCGGCAAAGCCCGCTGACGAGGAACATCATTACGGGCATGGCAAAATCGAAGCCGTGGCGGCGCTGGCCGAAACAAGCTTGCTGATCACGCTGGCGGTCATCGTTCTGGGCTTTGCCGTATGGCGCCTGATGCAGGGCTCCTCATCCGTCGAGGCGAACTGGCTCACCTTCGGTGTGCTTGGCGTATCCATAGCCGTCGATCTGGTGCGCTGGCGCGGCCTGACCAAGGTCGCGAAACAGACAGGCAGCGAGGCGCTCAGCGCCGACGCCCTGCATTTTTCCAGCGATCTTGTCTCGTCCGTTCTGGTGCTGATCGGCCTGATCGCGAATAATTTCGGATTCATCGATGGCGATGCGCTGGCCGCCATCGGTGTGGCGCTGTTCATTGCCGTTGCCGGCTACCGGCTTGGGCGGCGCACTATTGACACATTGGTTGACACTGCGCCGAAGGGCATGGCGGAAGAGATCAGCCAGATCACGCGCCGGGTCTCAGGGGTGGCGGAAGTGGAAAATGTCCGCATCCGCCCAGCGGGGGGAACATTCATTGGCGAAATCGGCATTGCAGTGCCGAGGACGCTGCCGCTTGACCGCGCGCTCAAGGTCAAGACGCAAGTGGAACAGGCCATTCTTGAACAATTTCCGCAGGCGCGCGTCACTGTCACGGCCAATCCCAAGATCATCGACAAGGAAACGGTGCTGGAGCGCATCCTGCTCATTTCCGCCATCCGGCGGCTGCCGGTTCATCATGTCACCGTTCAGAAAGTTGGCGAAACCACATGTGTGAGCCTTGATATCGAACTCGATGCACGCATGAGCCTTGGCACGGCGCATGATCTTGCCTCGCGGCTCGAAGCCGCTATCCGCGATGAGCTTGGCCCCGATGTCGAGGTCGAGACGCATATCGAGCCGCTTATCGTGCAGGAACTGGCCGGAAACGATGCGGACGAATCGCTGCTGCGTCAGGTGCAGGCCAGTCTTGAGGATCTCGCACGGGAGAGCAGCATCATCAGGGACGTGCATTCGGTGCGCGCACGCATGACGCAGACAGGCGTTGTGGTCAACTACCACTGCCGCAGCAATCCGCATCTGAGCGTGGCGGAAGTGCATCAGGCCGTGGATCAGATAGATCGCGGCGCAAAGGCGCGCTTGCCACAGATTACCCGCATTGTTGGTCATTGTGAGCCATTGCGGCCCGGAAAACCACAGGGCCAAACCGGTTCCAATTGAACCCAGGCGTCTCGAAGACTCTGCCAGACCTCGTCGTTTGCCTGCGCAGCGCCTCCGACCTCATATTGGAAAGGCCATGATCGAACTTTTATTTTCCCGCCGTTTCGCACCTCTGTTCTGGAGCCAGTTCTTTTCCGCGTTCAACGATAATTTCGTGCGCCAGATGCTGGGCATGCTGATCCTGTTCCGGCTGGGAACGGAGCAGGCAGGCGCTCTGATCACTCTGGCTATCGGAATTTTCATTCTGCCCTCGATCATTCTGTCAGGGGTTGGCGGCGAACTGGCCGATGCGCATGACAAGGCCGCGGTGACGCGCTGGCTCAAGGGCGCCGAAATATTGGTGCAGTGCTGTGCAGCTGCGGGATTCTGGTATCATTCGCTGCTGCTGCTCTATGTGGCGCTGCTGGGCCTCGGCATTATTGCCGCGCTGTTCGGGCCGATCAAATATGGCATTCTGCCGGATCATCTTTCCCAATCGGAACTGCCGGCCGGCAATGCGCTCATTGAGGCAGCGACCTTTCTCGCCATTCTGCTCGGGCTTATCGTCGGCGGTTATGCGGCGGCCTACGGGCGCGATCCGGTGGGGGTGGTCGCGCAGATGATGATCATCGCCCTGCTGTGCTGGGGCACGAGTCTCTTCATCCCCTCGACAGCCCGCGCCGCGCCAGAGCTGACTATACAGAAGAATGTCCTGTCCTCGTCGATGCGGCTGCTGCGCGCGCTCGCAGACGACGGACGCATAAGGACGGGCGCAATCAGCGTGAGCTGGTTCTGGATGATTGGCGCCGTGGCGCTGTCGCTTGTGCCGGTGGTGGTAAAGCAGCGCATCGGCGGGGACATTCACGTCGAAACCATGATCAGCGCATTCTTTGCCATTGGCATCGGTCTGGGTTCGCTGGGCGCAGCCTGGCTAGCGCATGGCCGGATCGACGTGCGCTGGATGCCGGTCACGGCGCTGACCATGGCGGTGGCGCTGATCGATATTGGCGTGACCATGAGCGCGCTGCAACGGCATAACGGCGTCATCGAAATCGGAGAGTTCCTCACCTCTTATGCCGGATTGCATGTGGCGGCCGATGTGATTGTTCTCTCCGCCGCCGGCGGCTTGTTTGTGGTGCCGATTTTCGCCGCAGTTCAGGCCTGGTCGGCAACAGACAGACGCGCGCGGATCGTTGCCGGGGTCAATGTGCTGACGGCGCTGTTCATGGTGGCCGGTTCGCTGCTCAGTTCTGTGCTGCTGGCGGTTGGCCTTACCGAGCCCCTGACTTTGCTTCTCTTCGGGATCGCCACATTGGCGGTCGCTGTATGGATCTTTCCCTTTTCCCGCGAGAATGCACCGGAAACCGTGTCATAAAATAGTTGCCGGTGCTCGATTTTATCGATTCATTGCTTAGATGAATCATGAACCACGAACAGAGCCATGTTTTTTTCAATCATCATTCCGACCTGCAACCGTCCTCACCTGCTGCGCCGCGCCCTGGACTCCGTCGATGCGCAGGAGTTTCACGATTATGAACTGATTGTCGTCGATGATGGCGACGGATCAGGTTCACGATTGGCCGAAGCCCGGAGCAATCCACGTCTGACCACGCTGTCAAGCGGTCGTGCGGGGCAGGTTCCGGCCCGCAATCTCGCGCTCGGAGCGGCACGCGGCACGCATATCGCCTGGCTTGATGACGATGACTGGTTCATGCCGCGGCATCTTGCCGATCTGCATGACGTCCTCGCAGGGAAGCCCGCCGTTGCCTACGCCTCGGGCTGGATCTCCTATGAGGACGATACCGGACAGCAGACCGCCCGCCTGCCGTTCTCGGCGCAGGCGGATGGCCAGAGCCTGCGCCAAAACAATATGCTGCTGCTGCCCGGACTGGCTTATCCGCGCGCCTTTCACGACGCCTACGGGCTGTTCGACGCGTCGATGGCCTATTACTGGGATTGGGATTTTTACCTGAGGCTGGCGGAACAAAAAGTCGACTTCATCCCCACCCGGAACGCAACAGTGTGGATTTCCGCCCGGACCACAAGCGTTTCGGCAGACCAGAATGCTGCTGCGCGCCGCGCCGAGCTCGACAGACTGGAGCAAAAGCACGGCCTTGATAAAATTCCGCTCAAGAATCACGCCGGCATTGCTCTCGAGCAAGATCGACAGCGTGAAAATACGCAATCAGAGGCAGCAAGCGGTATGTGAACCGTTCCGACGCCTCTTCAACCAACTTAAGCCTCTGCAAAACTGGAATCATGATGCGCACAGATACTGCCCGCCCCGTTCGCCTGAAGGATTATCGTCCATCTGACTACCTGATCGACACCGTGGATCTCGACGTGCGCCTTGACGATCACCGCACCAAAGTACTGGCGCGGCTCAAGATGCGGCCAAACCCGCAAGGGCGGCCAGACATGCCGCTCTTGCTCGATGGTGACGGACTTAAACTGGTGGCGCTCAGGCTCGACGGGCAGGACTGCAGCCAAGCCAGAGCAACGCCAGACCTGTTGACGCTGGAGGCCCCGCCGCAGCGTAGCTTTGTTCTTGAAATTGAAACAGAAATAGACCCGAAAGCTAATACGCAGCTGATGGGGCTCTATCGTTCCGGCTCAGCCTTCTGCACGCAATGCGAGGCTGAAGGCTTCCGTCGCATCACCTATTTTCTCGACCGGCCCGATGTGCTTGCTGTCTATACGACGCGGATCGAAGCCGACAAAGCGCGCGTGCCGGTGCTGCTCGGCAATGGCAACCTGACAGACCGGGGCGACCTGCCCGGCGGACGCCACTTTGCTGTCTGGCACGATCCATTCCCCAAGCCCTGCTATCTCTTTGCGCTGGTCGGCGGCGATCTTGGTTCGATCCATGACGAATTTGTCACCATGTCCGGGCGCAGGGTGAAGCTTGGCATTTATGTCGAGCCGGGCAAGGAAGGCCGGGCGGCCTATGCCATGGATGCGCTCAAGCGCTCGATGAAATGGGATGAGGAGGCGTTCGGGCGCGAATATGATCTCGACATTTTCAATATTGTCGCCGTATCCGATTTCAACATGGGTGCGATGGAAAACAAGGGGCTCAATGTCTTCAACGACAAATATGTGCTCGCCTCTGTCGAGACGGCAACCGATATGGATTATGCCCACATCGAGGCAGTGATCGCCCATGAATATTTTCATAACTGGACCGGCAACCGGATCACCTGCCGCGACTGGTTCCAGCTCTGCCTGAAGGAAGGACTTACCGTCTTCCGCGATCAGGAATTTTCCAGCGACCAGCGCTCACGCCCGGTCAAGCGCATTGCCGACGTCAAAAACCTGCGCGCGACGCAGTTCGTCGAGGATGCCGGGCCGCTCGCACATAATGTGCGCCCCGAAACCTATATGGAAATCAACAATTTCTACACGTCGACCATTTACGAAAAGGGCTCCGAGGTTATCCGGATGCTCAAGACGCTGATCGGTCCCGATGCCTTCGCGGCAGGCATGACACTCTATTTCGACCGCTATGACGGCACTGCAGCGACAATGGAGGATTTCATCGCCTGCTTTGCCGAGGTTTCCGGTCGCGATCTTGGCCAGTTCATGCGCTGGTATGATCAGGCGGGTACGCCGCGTGTCAGCATATCGACAACCTATGATCGGAAGGCACAGACCTTTACCGTAGATCTCAACCAATCCACGCCGCCGACACCCGGACAGGCCCGCAAGGCGCCTTTTGTCATTCCGGTGAAACTTGGGCTGGTCGATGAGGACGGCGAGGTGAATGAACTGATCGAGCGGTCGGCCTCGCCAGCAGAACTGGCCGGCAAGACCTTCGAACTCAATACAGTCTCGCGCAGGCTGGTTTTCGGGAAGATTGCAAAGCCACCAGTGCTCTCGGCTTTCCGTGCGTTTTCAGCGCCGGTGCGCATCGCATTCGACCAATCGGACGAAGATTTGCTGATGCTCGCGCGCAAGGACAGCGATTCTTTCAACCGTTGGCAGGCTCTGCAAAGCTGCGCCAGCCGCCATCTCATGCGCAGCGCAGCCGCAGGCCGCTCTGCCGATCATCCGCGGCTTATGCAGGCCTATGCGCAGATGCTGGAGGACGCGGCGCAGCCCAATGCGGATCATGCTTTCGCGGCGCTGGCCATGAGCCTGCCGTCGGAGGCCGATATCGCGCGCGAAATCGGCGCCAATGTCGATCCCGATGCGATCAGGAGTGCGCGTGAAAGCTTCAAGGCCGGCCTTGGCCGCTCGCTTTATGCACCTCTCTCGGCGCTGCACGAAGCGCTCTCACAGCCTGTTCCCTTCGTGCCGGACGCAAAGGGCGCGGGACGGCGCTCGCTCAAGGCGGTTCTGCTTGATCTGATGATCGCCAGCGGCCATACGGATGCCGCCGATATCGCGAAAAAGACCTTCGTCGGTGCGGACAATATGACGGACCGCCTGGGCGCGCTCAGCGCTCTGGCCCAGCAGGCAGGCGCAGCCCGGGAAGCGGTGCTCAGTCAATTTTACGAGCAATTCAAATCGGAACCCCTCGTCATCGACAAGTGGTTTTCGCTTCAGGCCGCCATTGGCGAGCCCACCACGCTGGCACGCGTCCGGGCGCTCATGGATCACGAAGCCTTTTCCATGGCCAACCCCAACAGAGTGCGCGCGCTCATCGGCGCATTTGCCATGAGCAACCTCAGCCAGTTCAATGCGAAAGACGGCAGCGGCTATCAGTTCCTGGCAGAGATCGTGCTTCAGCTCGACGCCAGAAACCCGCAGGTCGCAGCCAGACTGCTTTCGGCCTTCCGCTCATGGCGCTCATTCGAGCCGGTCCGGCAAGGCAAGGCCGAATCAGCCTTGCGCGCCATCGCGGCCAGAGGTCAGCTTTCTGCCGATGTTCGTGATATCGTCACGCGGTCTCTGGCACCGCAAGACTCGTAATCCGTGACTGACGAATCGTTGACACACGCTATGGTTGTAAAATAAAAATTAATCGCATTAACGATTCGTTAGACTCTAGACAACGAGTCATCTGCGATTCAGATTGTAACCGATTCGCGGAAATACAATCCGAACCGCAGTTATCAAACGCAACCAGAGGGGGCTGGGCATGGCGCGTGCAAACGCTGCCACTACGGAATCGCGCGCGGATTTTGCCGAAGCAGACCGGCACTTTCCATCGCAGTCCCTTGCTTCAGGGCTGGAGCGCCCCTGGCGCCAGCCGGAGCACGGACTGGCGCGGCGCTTCGAGCCCTGGCTCATCCGCATGGTGCCCGTTTTCATCACTCTTTTTCTCGTGACTCTGGCGCTGGCCTTCATCATTCAGGCCTATACGGAACATGACCGCATCCTCGCGACCGCCCAGAAGGACATCGATTTTACCTTCCGGATGCTGGCGCACAATGTCGACCAGACAGGCCTTCCCGAGGATGGCGCAAAGCTCGCCGAACAGGTGGAGCAATATCTTCCCAATAGCCTGAGGCTGCAGAGCCACGCCATTTACCTTGTCGACCAGAGCGGCCGAATTCTGGCACAAACCAGCGCACCGGGCGATACCAAAGCCAAAATTGACGATGTGCTCGGAGCCGAGCAACCGATCACCACCTTCGGCGCGCTGGCCGGCGTTCTCGCCATCACGCCGCCTGACGGACACCGTGTCTTTGCCGCAGCCCAGAACCTGCCGGCGCACCACCAGCAACTCGTCATGGTTGTGCCATTCAATGAAATTCTGACGAGCTGGCGGCATCAGATCTGGCAGCAAAGCCTACTCCTGCTTTCTGTGGCTGCGCTGCTTTCGATCACGGCCATGGCCTATTTCTGGCAGGCCTCGCGCACCAATGATGCAGAAGTGGTCTGCGACGAGATCCGCACCCGCATCGATACAGCGCTTAACCGTGGCAAATGCGGCCTCTGGGACTGGGATATTGCAAGGGGCCGCATCTATTGGTCGACGAGCATGTTCGAAATACTCGGCCTCGACCCGCGCCAGAGTTCCCTGTCTTTTGGCGAAATGAACCAGATGGTCCACCCCGGCGATGTCAATCTGGCCAAGATCGCCCAGGCCATTGCCGCCGAAGAGAACCAGACCATCGACCAGATTTTCCGGATGCGCAACGTCGCCGGACACTGGGTCTGGCTGCGGATGCGGGCCGAAGTCGTCCGCACCAGCCAGAGCCCGCACCAGCACATTGTCGGCATTGCGATGGATATTTCGGAGGAAAAGAACCACCGCGACACATCACATATCGCCGATCTTCGTCTGCGCGACGCCATCGATTCCATCTCGGAAGCCTTCGTGTTGTGGGACGCGAATAATTGTCTGGCCATGTGCAATGCCAAATATCGCGAATTGCACAAAATACCGCTCGATGAGCCCTGCATCGGCCTGAACTATCAGGAATTCCTCGCCATCAGCACCCCGCCGACTGTACAGACACCGATCAATTTCGATGCCCAGAAGGCGCAGTCCGCCCGCACCTACGAGGCGCAGCTCACAGACGGACGATGGCTGCAAATCAACGAACGCCGCACCCGTGACGGCGGATATGTCTCGGTGGGCACGGACATTACCAAGCTCAAACAGCATGAAGAACAACTGCTGCAATCAGAGCGCCGCCTGATGGGCACGATCGCCGATCAGCGCCGCTCCCGTCAGGTGCTTGAAACACAGGCGCAGCAGCTGGCCGATCTCGCCGAGCGCTACCTCGAACAGAAGGCCGAAGCCGAGCGCGCCAACCAGACCAAGGCACGTTTCCTTGCCAATATGAGCCACGAACTGCGTACGCCGCTCAATGCCATTCTGGGTTTCTCGGACATGATGAAATCCGAGACCTTCGGCCCGCTCGGCCATGAGAAATATCTCGGCTATGTCCAGCATATCAACGAGAGCGGCGCATATCTTTCAGGCATCATCTCGGACGTACTTGAAATGTCGCGGCTTGAGTCTGGCGATGTCGTGATCGAGCGGAGCGAATTCAAAATTCAGAGCCTGTTCGACCGCCTGATGGAGCAATTCTCGCCTGCGGCTAAGAAAAAGAACATTGACCTGCGCTTCAGCCCCGTTGTAGCCGAAGACATCAATGCCGACGTCTCCGCCATCGGCAAGATCCTGCAGCCGCTCATTCACAACGCCATCAAATTTACGCCTTATGGCGGGCTGGTCACTGTGGGTTCGCAACTGCAGGAAGATGCCCTGCTCCTGACGATCGAGGACAATGGCGTCGGCATTGCGCCCGAAGCGCTCGAACAGCTCGGCAGACCGTTCGAGCAAGCGGACGCGACGCTGCAGAATGGCATGAAAGGCTCAGGCCTCGGGCTGGCCATCGCCCGCTCGCTCGCCGAACTTCATGGCGGCGCGCTCGACATCTCATCGCAGTTGCGCCGTGGCACCAGCATCCGCGTCACTATTCCGCGCTGCCACAATCCCGGTGTGCAAAAGCAGACTGAAAACGTCTGAATTCGCTATGGCCTGTCTGAATGCTGATAATTATACTGGCGTATCTTATCGCCGTCGATAACGCCTGCATGGTCGCTGTCCACTTCCGCAAACCATCTGGCCCGCGAAGCCAGAAAATGCTCGCGCGAGACCTTCCCCGATGCGTCGGGGGCCATCTCCGACCAGCGCTTGACCATGCGTGATTTTGTCCGCGCCATCAGTTCGTCGACGTAAGCAGCCCATTCGGATTGATCGATCACGCCATCGTGGTTTCTATCGAGACGATCAAATTGACGGCCTCCGCTTTTCATCACCGAATCCAGCGTAATCTCCCGCGAATTCGGCATCCCCGCCGCGGAAGCTGATGTAATCGACAGACAAAAAGCCGAAAAAACAATCGCATATGTTATTTTATACATGGCAACTCCTGCTCTTTACGCAGAAAAATTACTGCTTAAAATTTATATTTGCGATTCTTATTTCAATATTTCGTTGAAAATTTTACGAACACTGCGACGCGTTTCACCAAGCGCGCTCTCAAGTGTACGAAAATCCGGCAATTCCGCGACACGCGCGATGCGCTTCAATATGCCTTTCGCGGTTTTTGCAGGCTGGAACGGCCCTTCGATCGCCAGACGCAGCGCCTGCATCATGGCGCTGTAAAAGCCGAAAGCCTCTATAAGCACACCAGCCTTTTGCGGCGGCAGAAGGCGCGCCTCGCGCGCCGCGATCAACACAGCCTCGGTTGACGGATTGAGCAAGTCCGGAAATTGGGCTGCATGCGCCAGCACCAGATATTGCGCGATGAATTCAATATCCATCAGCGCGCCGCTGGCCAGCTTGAGATCGAACGGATCGGAGTCGCCCTTCTCCCGCGCAATCAGCTGGCGCATCTCATAGACATCTGCCTTCAGACTGGCAGGCGTACGCGGTTTTGCCAGAATGTCGCGGACAGCTCCGGCAGCCTGAGCCATCAGCCCCGCGTCGCCGGCAATAACTCTGGCCCGCGTCAGCGCCATATGCTCCCATGTTTCGGCCTCAGAGGCCTGATAGGATACAAATCCCTTGATCTGTGTCGCAAGCGGGCCCTTCTTTCCGGACGGACGTAGGCGCATGTCGACTTCATACAGACCACCGCGCCGCGTGCGCACAGTGAGCGCGGAAACAAGGCGCTGAGTCAGGCGTGTGTAATATTGCACGGCGTGAAGCGGGCGCGGACCATCTGAATCCGGATTGTCCTCGGCGAAATCATAAAGCAGCACAAGATCGAGATCGGAAGACGCCGTCATCTCGCGCGAGCCAAGCCTGCCGAAGGCCAGCAACGCACAGCACCCGCCCGGAACCCAGCCGTGATCGACGGCAAAATCCGCCTGAACCCGCGCCAGCGCCGCCTGAACAAGTGCATCCGCCAGTTCGGAATAGGAAGCCGCCGTCTGACGGGCATCCGCCGTACCCGCCAAAAAACGCAGGCTGATCAAGAAACTCTCTTCGAGAGCAATGTCACGGCTGCGGTCGAGAAAGTCCTCGATCGATAATTGATCGTCGAGAATTTCATCAATGCGGTGTTTGAGGCGGTGCTCGCCGATTGGTGCGAAGGAAGCGGGGTCAATGGCCGCGTCGAGCACATGCGGGCGCGTGGCGATGACATGCGCAAGGCGCGGCGCGCTGCCGAGAATATCGGCGAAAAGATCGCGGATTCGATCATTGGATTTGAGAATCGAAAAAAGTTCTATGGCGGCGGGCATCCGGCCAAGCGCCTGATCAAACGCCAGCAGAGCCGCATCCGGATCTCCCGCCCCTCCGAAGGATTTCAGCAGGCCGGGCACGAGTTCCGTCAGAACCTCGCGCGCTCTGGCGGACTGCACAGCCGTACGGCGACCAAAATGCCAGCCGCGGATAATTTCGGCGGCGGCATGGGGATCGCTGAAGCCCAGCCGCGTTAATGTCTCAAGCGTAGCCGGATCATCCGCAGTGCCCGTAAACACCAGGCTGCCCTCGCTCGCGTCAAGCCCCGGCGCATCCTCAAACAAGCGCGCATAATGAAACTGCACTTTGGCAAGCTGCGCGGTCAGGGCTTTGGCAAAGGCACTTTCTCCCGCATAGCCACAGAACCGGGCGAAGCGTTTTAAAGCCTCCGGGTCAGACGGCAGTCGCTGCGTCTGCTCGTCGGCGATCATCTGCAAACGATGCTCGAGCATACGCAAAAAGCGGTAGGCTTGCGACAGATCCTGCGCGGCACGGGCGCTGATCCACTGGCCGCCGAGCAGCTCCTGCAGCATGTCCAGTGTCTTTCGTCCGCGCAGTGCCGGCCGGCGGCCGCCATAGATCAGTTGCTGCGTCTGCACGAAAAATTCAACCTCGCGGATGCCGCCGCGTCCCAGCTTGATGTCATGCCCTGCCACCGCGATTTCGGCATGGCCGCGCACGGTATGAATCTGCCGTTTCATGGCGTGGATATCGGCTATGGCCGCATAGTCGAAATATTTGCGCCAGATGAAGGGCGTCAGATCACGCAGGAAACCAGCGCCGAGCGGAATATCGCCGGCTATGGGCCGCGCCTTGATGAACGCCGCGCGCTCCCAGTTCTGGCCAAGCATTTCGTAATAGGCAAAGGCTGCAGGCAGGCTCACCGCGACATTGGTGGAGCCGGGGTCAGGCCGCAAACGATAATCGACCCGCACAACATAGCCGTCTCCCGTACGCTCCTGCAGGAGGCGCGCCAGATGCCGGGTGATGCGGACATAGAGCGAAGAGGGCTCTTGTCCGGCAGAGATGGTCTTCGAGGCCGGATCATAAAAGACGACTAGATCAACGTCGCTGGAATAATTCAATTCGCGCGCGCCGTGCTTGCCCAGCGCCAGCACAACAACGCCGCAATCCATCGCCGGATTGTCGGCCTGCGCCAGATGCAGGTGCCCCGCTTCAGCCGCTCTGGCGAGTGCAAAATTAAGCGCACAGGCCACTGCGGCATCGGCAAAATCAGAGAGCGCCTGCGTCACGAGATCGACGCTCCACAAACCGCCGAGGTCCGCAAGCGCAATCAGCAGGGCGCTGGCCTGCTTGGCGCGGCGCAATTCGCGCATGAATTCCGCCTCGCTGCCAGCTTCAGTCCAAAGCGTGTTCAGGCGCTCCAGAACGTCTGCAAGGCTGACTTCAGCCGGGCGCGTCAAAAACCCGTGGAGACGGGCCGGATCATGCAGGGCCAGCCGCCAGAGATAAGACGAATGATCGGCCAGACCCTGCAACAAGGCGGCCGCTTCGTCTTCCCGCTCGACAAATGAGGCGATCTCGGGAGAGCGCGCAGTAAGCTCCGCGAGTTTCTGGGCTGCAGACCGGGGCGTAGAAAGCTTTATGCGGCAATGCAGCCGGTCTTTGAGGGCTTGGGCGGAGAGCACGATTTCGTTCATTATTGAGCCGCAGGCAACAGGACGGGAGCCGAGGCAACAGCAGTCGCCGGCCAGGACAAAACAACCATAAGCCCCGGCGCATTATCTTCAAGCCGCAATGCGCCGTGATGCAGATGCGCCACAGCATTGCACAGGGAGAGACCGAGGCCGAAGCCCGGGCGCGACCGGGATCCTTCGAGCCGGACAAACCGGGCGATCACGCGCTCGCGATCTGCCGGGTCTATGCCGCTGCCATGGTCGCCGACGCGCAGCTCAACCCGCCCGCCGGACGCGGAAACACTGACCGATACATCCGAATTGCCGTATTTGAGCGCATTGTCGATGAGATTCGCCAGAGCCTGACCGACAAGTTCCCGATTGCCGAAGGCCGGGCAACTGGCGGGCGCATCGACCTTTATGGCGTGGCCCGCCTCTTCCGCGATCGGCTCGTAAAGCTCAACCACATCGCGCGCCACTTCCGCGAGATCAAATTCGGCAAGGCTGGCGCCCGCATCGCCGGCCTCGACACGCGCTATCATCAGCAAGGCGTTGAAAACGCGGATCAACCCATCCGATTCATCGATAACTTTCTCAATCGCGGCGCGAAGTTCCTGCGGATCCTGCGCACCGCGTAAAGCTTCCTCGGCATGATTACGCAAGCGCGTGAGCGGCGTGCGCAAATCATGGGCGATATTGTCCGACACCTCGCGTAGCCCCGTCATCAATTCACCGATACGATCCAGCATCGCATTGAGGCTGCGCGCGAGACGGTCGAGTTCGTCGCCGCTGCCATTAACGGGCAGGCGCTCGCCAAGTTCGCCGTTCATGATCGTGAGAGCCGTGGCGTTGATGGCATCAACACGCACCAGCACCCGTCTGGCCACGATAAGTCCGCCAAACGTTCCGATAGCGGCGAGCAGGCCAAGCGACGTGTAGAGCGCTCTGCGCAGGACGTGACGCAGGCGGTCCCTCTCATCCAGATCGCGCCCCACAAGCAGACGGAACCCGCCGGGAATAACGACGATACGCGCCATTGCCGGGTGGTGCGGCTCGAGCTCATCGTTGCGCTGATAGGGCGTTTCGACGATGCCCGGCCGGTCCAGCACGCCATAAGGCAGCGTGGCCACATTGCCCGCAAGTTTGTCGCCGGCAAAAGTGGTGACCAGATAAAGCGAGGCGCCCGGACGCATGGAGCGCTTCTCGACTATATGCACGAGGCGCTCCAGCCCGCCGACATTATATTGCTCGGCCAGTCCGGCGATTTCGGTATCGATGATCTGGCTGTTTTCCTCATCGAGCAATTGTGTGACATTATGGCCAACAAAAGCCAGTACCCCGACGGCGCCCACAGCAAACATCAGGAAATAGCCCAATGTCAGCTTGAACGCCGTTGTGCGGATCAGTTTACCGAGCGCCATCACGGATCATATATCCTGCGCCGCGAATGGTATGGAGCAGCGGCACATCGAAACCTTTATCGATTTTTGCACGAAGCCGCGAAATATGCACATCGATGACATTGGTCTGCGGATCAAAATGATAATCCCATACATGTTCGAGCAGCATGGTGCGCGTGACCACCTGTCCGGCATTTTTCATGAGATATTCCAGCAGGCGATATTCGCGCGGCTGCACATCGATCTCGACCCCGCCGCGGGTAACCTTATGCGACAATCTGTCGATTTCCAGATCGGCGATCTTGTAGCCTGTCTCCTCGCTGACCTGCTTTGAACCGCGCCGCATGAGCACTTCGACGCGGGCCAGCAATTCGGAAAAGGCATAGGGCTTGGTGAGGTAATCATCGCCGCCCGCCCGCAGCCCCTTGACCCGGTCATCGACCTGACCCAGCGCCGAGAGGATGAGCACCGGAGTTTGCAGACCTTGCTCACGCAAGCCGCCAATGAGCGTCAGTCCGTCCATTTTCGGCAACATGCGATCGACGATCAGTACCTGATACTGGCCTTCTTGCGCCATGGCATATCCGTCAAGACCATTGGCCGCATGATCGGCCACATGGCCGCTTTCAGCAAAAGCCTTCACCAGATATTTTGCTGCCTCGGCATCATCTTCAATGATCAGAATACGCATGACGGAATGATACATAAATTTTACAGAAAAAGCAGGCCATTATCGGCCTGCTTTTCTCCTGAGTCAGGAATTCACGAATTTGCCTGAGTGGACAAAGCCACGAAGTGCATATTTTCGCCGGTCTTGATCTGCAGAAGCACGGCTTTGTGCCCTTCCTTCTTGGCCTGATCAAAAGCCCCGACAAAATCGGCCACCTTGTTCACGGGCTTGCCGCCCGCTTCGAGGATGACATCGCCTTGCTTCAGGCCTTTTTGTGCAGCAACGCCCTGATTGTCGATATCGGCGACGACAAGTCCCTTCTGGCCCGCTCCGTCAACCATGGCGGCCGGCACCAGCTTCAGGCCAAAAGCTGCGAGCGAGGCGTGACCGACATCCGGACTTGCGAGGCTGGCCTGCTGCTGATCCGTCGGCATGGGCGCCAGCTTGATCGCCACTGTCTTATCGGCGCCATCGCGGATATAGCCGATTTCGACATTATGATCAGGCGGCAGCGACGAGATCTTGCGGGCAAGTTCGCGCGGGCCGTCAATCGCCTCACCATTGACGCTGACAATCACGTCGCCGGATTTGAGCCCCGCACCCGCTGCCGGCCCGCCCTTTTCAGGCTCTGCCACCAGCGCACCCTTCGTGGACTTCAAACCCATGCTGTCGGCTATATCCTGACTGACCGGCTGTATTTGCACGCCGATCCAGCTGCGCGAGACATAGCCCTTGTCGCGAAGCGACGCGACCACACTTTGAACCGTATCGGAAGGAATAGCGAAGCCGATGCCGACGCTGCCGCCCGAGGGCGAATAGATGGCTGTATTAACCCCAACCACCTGCCCTTCAGCGTTGAATGTTGGACCGCCCGAATTGCCGCGGTTCACCGGTGCGTCAATCTGGAGGAAATCGTCATAAGGCCCTGAGCCGATATCCCGCCCACGCGCCGAAACGATGCCCGCCGTGACCGTGCCACCGAGGCCGAAGGGGTTGCCGACCGCGATCACCCAGTCGCCGATGCGCGGTGTTTGCGGTGCGAAATTGACAAAGGGGAAGTTGCCGCCATTCGTGACCTTGAGCAGGGCAAGATCCGTTTTCTTGTCGACGCCAATGATCTTGGCATCATAGGTTTTGCCGTCATCGGTTGTGACCGTGACGTCCTTGGCGTTTTCCACCACATGATTGTTGGTGACGACATAGCCATCAGCCGAGATGAAGAAGCCGGAACCCAACGCTTCGCCGGTGCGCGGGCGAGCCGGGCGATTCATATCGCCGAATTGCCTGAAAAAGCGCTCCATCGGGCTGCCTTTAGGAAATTGCGGCATGTCCTGCACGCTCAGGCCAGACGAGTCGGACGAGGGCTCAACGATCTTTACCTTGACGGCGACGACTGCGCCTTTGACACGGTCAACAATATCCGCAAACGAGGCCGGGCCTGCCGCCTGTATGGTTGCCGCATGTACCGGGTTAGCTGCGATCGTCGCGTTCAACACCATGCCGCCGAGCGCTGAAAGCGCCACGCAGGCCAGAAGCGCTGATCGCAGCGAGGATCTCGACGGCTTGAGCTCAAAACCGGCAGGATTTTTGCGGGGAGAGGTAAGCATTCTGTTCACTCCAGCTCTTGAAATGGGAGGCGCGAAGGGCGCGCCGTGATGCTGGGAGAATGCAAAAAACGAACTTACGCCGAAGTGGCGGCAGAATGAATATTTTGTAAGATTAATATAATAGTTCAGCCCGCATCACGATCCAATATGCGGGCCAGTCTGGCCTGTTCCTCGGGCGTGAGATTGTCGTCTTTCTGCACCGAGGATGCCTGTGTACGCATATACAGCACCAGACCAGACCCGAAAATCAGCGCCAGCGCCGGGAATAGCCAGAGCAGATAATTTTTGGGACTGAAGGACGGCTCCAGCAGAATGAATTCGCCATAGCGGTTGACCAGATATTTCTTGACGGCCTCGTCAGAATCTCCGGCCAGCAGGCGCTGGCGCACCAGCACACGCAAGTCATGGGCCAGCGGCGCATCAGAATCGTCGATCGACTGATTCTGGCAAACAAGGCAGCGAAGCTGTGCCGAGAGAGTCCTCGCGCGGTGCTCAAGTGCAGGGTCAGCCAGCATTTCATTGACTTGCACGGCCTGAGCCGCCATCGGAGCCAGCATGAGCAGAAATGCCAATATGAATCGCAGACGCATTGTTACTCCGCGGCAGCGAGGGAGTTGGCACGGCGCGCAGCTTTCACTGGCAATCCGAGCCGCAAACGGCGGTCCATCAGCGAAACGAGACCGCCAAAAGCCATGATTATCGCCCCCAGCCAGATCAGTGTTACCAAAGGTTTCCAATACAAGCGCATATTAACCGATCCATCGGCATTGACATCAGCCATGCTGACATAGACCTGACCAAAATTAAGCGTCGCTATGCCGGCCTTGGTTGTGCCCATCTGCCGGACAGAATAGTTGCGCTTTGCCGGTTCAATTTCGGCCACGTCCACCCCGCCTTTGCGAATAGCAATCTGCGCCACGGCCTCATTATAATTCGGGCCGGGACGAGAAAGAATCTGCCCAAGAACGAGTTCATAAGGGCCGAGCTGTACGGCTTGATCAGGACGCATGGCCACCACCTGCTCCACGCCCCATCCGGTAGCGGAAAGGCCCAGCAGGACAATGCCGACGCCGGCATGGGCAAATGCAGTTCCGAAAGCCGATAGCGGCAAGCCGGTCAGGCGGTACCAGGCAATGCGCAGACTCTGCTGCCTTTTCCATACGCGGGAGAATATTTCGGCAAATGAACCGAGAATTATATAGACGGCAACCGCCATGCCGACGGGTGCGAGCACAGGTCCGCCACGCCGAACGGCAAGAATCGCCAGCAATATTGCCAGACCAATCAGAAACGCGAAGCCGAGGCGCTGCACGACGCCGTAAAGATCGCCGCGCTTCCAGCTCAGGGATTGCCCGACAGGAACAAGCAGGAGCAACGGCCAGATCAGAATAGCAGCACACAGGTTGAAATAGGGCGCTCCAACCGAAATCTTGGCCCCGGTCAGTGCTTCCAGCGCCAGCGGATAGAGCGTTCCAACCAGGATGGTCGCACAACTCACGGTCAGCAACAGGTTGTTGATGACCAGTGCCCCCTCACGCGAGATCGGCGAGAACAGGCCGCCGGCCTGCAGGCGCCCGGCTCTCCAGGCATAAAGCGCAAGCGATCCGCCAATGAAAATCACAAGAATGGCGAGAATGAAAACACCGCGCCGGGGGTCGGTTGCAAAGGCATGCACCGAAGTCAGCACACCTGAGCGCACAAGAAACGTGCCAAGCAGCGACAAGGAAAATGCGACTATGGAGAGGAATATCGTCCATATTTTCAGAGCGTTTCGCTTTTCCATCACCAGCGCCGAGTGGAGCAGTGCTGTTCCGGCGAGCCAAGGCATCAGCGAGGCATTTTCCACCGGATCCCAAAACCAGAAACCGCCCCAGCCAAGCGTATAATAGGCCCAGTAAGACCCCATGGCGATGCCGAGCGTAAGGAAGATCCAGGCCGTCATGATCCATGGGCGTGCCCAGCGGGCCCATGCAGCGTCAATCCTGCCATCGATCAAGGCAGCAGCCGCAAAAGAGAAAGACAGCGAAAAACCGACGTAGCCAAGATAGAGCAGAGGCGGGTGAATGGCGAGGCCGGGATCCTGCAGCACCGGATTAAGATCGCGCCCTTCGGCCGGCACGGGAAAAAGCCTGACGAACGGGTTTGATGTGAAGAGGATAAAGGCCAGAAACGCCAATGAAATCAGCGATTGAACGCCCAGAACATTGGCCTTGAGCACAGGCGGGATGGATCGGGCAAACACGGCGAGCAGCGCCCCAAAGAGTGCCAGAATCAGCACCCAGAGCAGCATGGAGCCTTCGTGGTTGCCCCAGACGCCGGATATTTTATAGATCAGCGGCTTGAGGCTGTGCGAATTCTCAAAAACATTGAGAACTGAAAAATCGTCAGTGACATGGGCGTAGGTCAAAATACCATACGCCAGAGCGATGAAGGCAAATTGCGCAACGGCCAGCGAAGATCCGGCGCGCATCAGATATGTATCCCGGCGCCATGCGCCCCAAAACGGCACCACGCCCTGTATTATCGCCAGAACGAAGGCCAGAATAAGCGAGAAATGTCCCAGTTCAACGGTCACTGCGCCTGTCCTTTCGGGGGCTGCCAAAGGCCCTTGGCCTTCAGAGATTCCGCAACCTCACGCGGCATGTAACGTTCATCGTGCTTAGCCAAAACAGAATCGGCGTGAAAAGCCTTGGACCCTTCGTATACGCCCTCGACAATGACGCCCTGTCCTTCGCGAAACAGATCCGGCAATAAGCCGGAATATTCCACCGGAAGATTACCCTGTCCGTCGGTGATCGTGAAACGAACCATCTGGCCCTGCTTGTCAACGCTTCCCGTCTGCACCAGCCCACCAATACGCAACCTCGCTCCCACGTGAACAGACTTCGCGGCCAGTTCCGAGGGCGTGAAGAAGAAAACTACTGTATCGCGCAGCGCATACAGCATCAGGCCGGCTGCAAGGCCAAGAACACCCAAGGCGCCAAATATCAAGGTCAATCGTCTTTGCTTGCGAGTCAAGCTAGTCTCCTAATCCTTGCGCCGTGGCAAGTTCATTCAATTGCGCCAGAGCTGTCGCCTTTCCGGCAAATTGTGCCCGTGCATCGCGCAAAGCATTTTTTGCGTCGTCCGGTTGATGCAGCACGGCGTAAGAGCGGATAAGCCGCAGCCAACCGTCCAGATCATCCGGATTTTGTTTCAATTTTTCAGCCAGTCCCGCAACCATGGATTTGATCATCGGCAGCGCATTTGCCGGCAATTCGCTGGCCGCAGGCTGGGCCAGCTTGCTCAGCCGGCCTTCCACCGCCTGCTTCCAGGGCGCGTCAGCCGGAGCCTTATTCAGAAGGTCTTTCAAAAGGCTCATCGCCTGATCGATGTGGCCGTCCTGCTCCTCAAGGATGGATTTATAGTATACGGCCTTGGGCAGATCGGATTTAAGCGCCAGAGCGCGATCAACCGCCGCGCGCGCCTGATCGTTCATCCTGCCATTGGCGGCAAAATAGGACGCTTCGGCAAGATCAGCCTGACGTTCGGGCGTCTCGCCCAAAAGCTGAAGTGCCTTTTGCGCTGCATGTTCGGCATCCTGATATCGTCCAAGCCGCTCATAAATCGGCAGCAGAACTTCATAGCCCATACCATCATCGGGATGCGTCGCCAGATGCTGTTCGATCTTGGTCACCGCATCGGGAATGGACGGTACAGAGGGTGAGGACGCCTGAACGGCGCGCGGCGGCGCGAAGCTGCCCAGCCGCGCATAAAGCCCGAAAGACACAAGCGGCACGATCAAAATCGTCAATACGGCAAGCCATCTGCGGCGCAATAGCGAGGCTTTGTTGCTTGGACCCTGCCCTACATCAGCATCCTTGCGCTGCAGCAGCAGCCGGGCCGCCATCATTCTGGCCTCTTCGGCTTCCTCGGCGCGCAGCAACTTACGCTGCACATCCTGCGCGATCCGGGCAGCCTGCGCATGATAAAAGTCCACATCCGCGTCCGCGGCCGCGCGCGCAGCGCGGCTGAGCGGCCACAGCACAGACATGACCGCCAAGCCAACCAGCAAAATAAAGAAGATCCACATCATCGGCTTGTCTATAAACTGCGCCACGAATATTAGCCAGCGCACAAACTGACGCGGCTTTCGCCTGACAGATCAGCTGACAATGCGCCAGCGACCATCGGGATCGCGACAGGCAAGACCATGGCCTGAAGTCGGACGACCGTCGATATAGATGGTTTGTGTATATTCACGGCAATAGCCCTCGGGGCGATAGACCTCCGGCCCCGGATCGACATAACCATAGGCGCCGTGCGGTCCGCGCCAGCTTTGCCGCTCGCCATAAGCCACCGCATCATATTGCGCGTTATAAGCGGCTCTGCGATCCGCTTCATCAAGCTGCGCACCGATGCCACCACCGATCACGCCGCCGATCACTGCACCCGCTACCGTATTGATAGCCCGGTTATTGCCATGGCCGATAGAATTTCCAATCAATCCGCCAGCCAATGCTCCCAGCATACTGCCGGAAACCTGATTCTGACCCGGTTGGGAACAACCGGGCAACCCCAGCACCGACACTGCCAACAACCCAAAAATCACGAGCTTCTTCATTCCGATCCTCACAATGGCACATTCATCCCGGACTGGAGTGAATATGACGGTAACGTATTCCGTTTCAATAGCTTACTTAAAAAACTCGCTATCTCTCGACGCAGGCGAGCCGCAATGAGGCGCGCAAGCCCCCCTTAGGGTTTCGCTCCAGCGACAGATTGCCATTATAGGCTGAAACCAAATCCACAACGATTGCCAGCCCCAACCCGCTGCCGGGCAAAGTTTCGTCAAGACGTTTTCCGCGCTTGGTTGCCTCAAGACATTCCTCCGGGCTCATTCCCGGCCCGTCGTCATCGATCCGCACCAGAAAAAAACTGCGCCCATTCAGAGGATCAACAGGCAAAACCTCAATCGCAACCGAGACAGCCCGCCGTGCCCATTTACCGGCATTGTCCAGAATATTTCCCAAAATCTCGTCAAGATCCTGCTTCTCGCCGCGGAAAAGCAAATCATCCGGACATTCGGTAATGAGCGTGAATGTCTTATCTGGGTAAATTTTGGCAAAAGTGCGCAAAAGCGCATTCAAAGCCGGCTTGACCTCTGCCGCTACGCCAATCGCCCCAGCCCTTGTAACCGCTCGGGCGCGCTCAAGATAAAGATCGATCTGGGTTTTCATTAATTCCGCCTGCTCCTCCACTTTGCCGGAGAGCGGCGTCGCGTGCATACGCGCCTCGTTCAATATGACGCTCAGAGGCGTTTTCAGGGCATGCGCAAGATTGCCGACAAGTGTGCGCCCGCGTTCAGCTATTTCGCGGTTTGAGATAAGAAGCAAATTGAGTTCAGCCGCAAGCGGAACGAGATCGGAAGATTCCGTGCCTTCGATCTTCTCTGCGGCGCCATGCCGGATCGCCGAAACGCCCTCCTGCAGGCGGCGCAGCGGGACGAGCGCAAATCGCACCTGAAAAACGACAGATCCAAGCAAGGCGGTAATCAAAATTACAAATGCGATTCCCAGACGCAGTTCGAACTGATTGACATCTTGCGAGAGTTCTTCGGCATTTCCAGCGACCTGAACCAGAAATATTCCGTTGTCGCCGGTATCGATGATCTGCTCAACCATCCGCAACCGGCGATCGTCAGGGCCGGTGAAATAGCCGCTGCGTACACCCACCACATCGCCTGATATGCCCAGATCGGCAAGTTTCGGCAATTTGCTCGCAGAGAGAGAACGCGAGGCGTGCAACTCGCTTTGTCCTTTATCCGTTCTCGTGATCTGCCAATACCACCCAGAATAAGGAATAAGAAATTGCGGGTCGCCCAACTGTCCGATCTGGGCGCGGCCTGCTGCATCCGAAGTGGCAAGATCAGCAACCAGCGCATGCAGATAAACGTCGAGACGCTTGTCGAAGGCAACCTCACTGTCGCGGATATAAAGAGTGGTCAGGATGACGGCGCCGGTCAAAAGGATAACGCTGCTCAGAATTGCCGCGGAGACAAACAAGCGCAGCGCCAGAGATTGGCGCATCAGCCACGAAAATATCATTTTGCCTGGCCGCCCTTTGCTTCGCCGCTTTCGGTTGTTTCATTCTGTGATGGCTGGATCACATATCCCAACCCACGCACAGTCTCGATAATATCGACACCAAGCTTTTTTCGCAATCGTCCGACAAATACCTCTATAGTATTGGAATCACGGTCAAAATCCTGATCATAAAGATGTTCGACCAATTCGGTGCGCGATATCACCTTACCGATATGATGCATCAGATAGGACAACAGGCGAAACTCATGCGACGTCAATTTGACCGGCGCGCCCTGGACGAGCACGCGGCTGGTGCGCGCATCGAGCGTGACAGGCCCGCAGACGAACTCGTTGGTCGCATGACCGCTGGCACGGCGAAGAAGTGCTCTTAATCGGGCAAGCACCTCTTCAATATGAAAAGGCTTGGCAACATAATCATCCGCACCTGCATCGAATCCCTCGACCTTGTCGCTCCAGCGATCCCGTGCGGTCAGAATGAGCACAGGCATGGTCTTTCCGGCTTTCCGCCATGCCTGCAGCACCCGCAAACCGTCTATTTTGGGCAATCCCATATCGAGTATGACGGCATCATAGGGCTCGGTTTCACCAAGAAATTGTCCCTCCTCGCCGTCAAACGCCCGATCCACGGCATAGCCCGCCTGCTCCAGCGCGAGGCATATCTGACGATTGAGATCCTTGTCATCTTCCACCACGAGCAAACGCAAAAATAACTCCTCCTATTTATCTGGGGCTTACGGTGCGCCCGGATGCAGCATCAACATAAATGCGAAGGACACGGCCGTCCCGATGAAGCAACAGAACTTCATAGACCAGCTTCTCGCCCCACTGGCAAAGACGGATATCGAGAGGCTCTGCCCGCGCCAGCGCCACCATCGAATTCATAACCCGGAACGGCGGCAGAATGTGATGCTCGGCAACCGCGTCACGGGCCTGATGCGGGGAAAGACAATAATCCGATGGCGCGGCCAAAACCGGCTCCGCCGAAGCGAATCCGATCATAAGCAACCAAATGACCAACCCAGCCCATCTCATTGCGTCACATTGAAAGAAGCGGTGTGAATATTGGGTGAATAGTCGGGATATTTATCAAGTTCGCGAAAGAATTGCACGAGCAGCTTCTGTCGCGCCGCACAGTCCGTCAGCGATAATCTGTCCCTGCCCCAAAGCGCGACAATGCGCCGCGCGCCGAGGGTTTGATCGTCGAATTGCTGCGGGCGAACGCAACTCCGCATCAAAGAGTCAGGGGGTTGGCTCAGAAGCGGGGCGATCGTCACCGATTCGCCTGAGGGCGCGCACGAGCCCAGCATCAAGGCAGGTGCGAGCCCAAGAACCGCTGAGCCGCGCTGCAGCCATAGCCTTGTCGAATTGTTCCTGCGCATGAATTCTCTCGTCCTCGATCTGTTGCATCTTTCGCGATACCGAGGCCGAAGCCGCTGCCGCGGCCCGGCGCTCCAGCTCTATAGCCTGCGTCATCTGAGAGCGTATTTCCGCGCGGCCGCTTTCCTGTCCCCGGACATAGGCATCGCGAAGCGTGGAGCGGACCACAGCGGCAAGACCAGCTCCGGCGGATATCAGAAACACCAGCACAACGCCGGAGAGATATAATTTCGACATCTGAGCCCGCCCCTGTCACTTGATCGGCCCGATGGCGCGGAAGCGGCCCACAATTGCATTGACGCCGCCGAGCAAGCTGGTAACAGCGGCGCCGAAAGCGCCCATATCGCCACTGCGCCATGCAAGCACGGCAGCGCCGGCAGAGGCTCCGATCACCGCGATTGATGACCAGACAGTTTGCGAAGCCCAGAAAGGCTTTGCCGTATCAACCGATGTTAAATTTGCAGGCAGGCTGTCCATAGTCAGTTTCCTTTCACATATTCAGGCAGAAGATTCAGGGGATTCGACGAGGCTGAGCGCGCGTTGCCGTACACCGGCAACCCGCTTGTTCCAGCCGCGTCCAAATTTGGCAAAAGTTGGCAAGGCTTCCAGAAAATCCAGCCGGCCCGCACAAAGACGCTCAATCAGCACCGCAGCGTCGGAATTACGCGCCGCGCCAAGGCTCCGGGGACCGAGAATTCCGTCCGGCTCGACACCAAGCGTTGTTTGTAGGTGTCGGATCGCCTGAGCAACACCCGAATTGACGGCAAAATCAAATACGGCCAGATCGACGCCTGCGGGAAGTTCGTCCCCGCAGATCGCCTTCCAGAACGTTTCCCGATAGATGGCCGCAGCTTCGTTCCGAGTCAGCGCCCTGATATCTGCCCGGGATACGGGCCTGCGTCTGAAGTGCGCCAGCGTCGCGCGCGTGATGCCCATATTGGTTGCGCCGCCGCGATCAAGCGGATCATCGACATATCCGCCCTCGAAGCGCAGCGTTGAATTTAATGCTGCTGTAAAATTTTCGCGCATTGGGCTTTGTTCCAAAAATAGGCAAAGCTCGCTCGTCCACGCGTCCGGCAAATGCCGCTGGCGCGCGCTCTTGAGGGACGAAGCAAACGGAATGGCGGATTATGATGCAGGCGAAATGTTCAGACTTCCGGCCGCAACCATTGCCATAATGGCTGCGTAGTCGGCGTTGCCTGAATCAAGCGGTACAATGGCTGGCAAACCGTTGATGCAAACGCTGACGGCGCAGGGCGAGCCGGACTGATCGTTGACATATTGCGGCTTCGTATATGTGTTTTCCATGGATCAGAGCTCCGCGTTGAAGGCAATGGCGCCGGCCTCGAGAATGCCGATATGCTGCGTGCCGGAGGCTGCAGCCGTGCTAAGGTCAAACCGTCCGCCTGATGTGTTAAGCCTTGTTCCCGTTCCGCTTATTGCCGAAACGACGCGCTGGGCTACGGTGACCTCCAAAGCCGAGCCAGTATTGACTGACCCGTTCAGGAGCACGATGGTCGGCGCGGCGCGCATCGTCACCGGGAAAGTGACAGCAAAAGTCGCTGTTGTCGTCGATAAGCCCCAGCCTCCCGGGAGAGCCGACGACAGCCAGTAATATCTTTGGCAAAGCATGGTCTCGGTCGTCACCGGACGGGATTCGAACAAAGTCGGCGTATTGGCGGGCTCGAATTGCGGCGTGGCCAGGGTCCCGGTGCCGAATTCGATTGTCGAATTCACTGCGCTGGCGAGCGTGGCCTTCACCGTGCCGCTCGCACCATAAGAACCAGAGTTGACGCGTCCCTGAGCCGTGCCGGTCCAGGACAGGACATAGGTGCAACTACTGAGATTGGCGCCTTCGATCACCTGTTGCAGCGAGCCAGCTGTGATGGTGAGCGTGGTGATATTTCCGCTGGTGGCGAACGTATAGGTACAGCCCGAAGCGCCCGCCTTCCAGCGGTCATGGCCGTAGGCTCCCGCCGCCAGCGACACAGTGCCGGTGACGGCGCGCTGGTTGACGGTAAAAGTGGCGTTGATCAACTTGTTGCGGAGATAGGACAGGCCAGAGCCACTTGATGGATATGAAATGCCCAGCGGAAAGCTGACAATTCCGGTCGCCGGATCGATATTGATCGCTTCCTGCCAGATTGCACCATCGGCCGAAACCTTGACGTGAAAATGATCGTCGCCGGTGAGGCCCGTTTCGGCCCGGCCCGACCAGTTGGTCTGGTAGAGCTGCGAGACGGTATTGCCGGACGTCGATTTATTGAGCGTGAAGCGCAGATCGCCTGTGCCGCTTTCCGCTGGGCTCTTTGCGGCAAAAAGCGCCGAATTGAGCTTTGCTGACAGCAGGTTTACGGCGTCGGCCGCAGTACCGATGCCCAGATGACTCAGATTATCGAGCGCGCCAAGCAAGGCCCCGAGGCTCTGCCAGCTGCTGCCGTTGTGAATCAGAATCGTCGATTCCGCTTCGACATAAGCCAGCCAGCCTGCCCGAGGTTGAAAAAACACCCAGACACCATCGATATAGGCGGCAATCTGTCCGTCATAACCAGCGAACGTGCCGGTTGCACCCTTGCCTATCAAGTATCGCGCATTGGCCGCGGGATTGCCCGGAGGATCCATCTGGTCGCGAGAAATCACCGACAGATGGACGATGATATCGAGATTTTGGAGCGCAGAATTATGCGTAACATGCTTTTGCGATTGTGCTGCATCAAGCAGCGGCAATCCGAGGCGAGCGGTTGAAGTCATGATCCATTCCTTGAATAATCAGGCCACACTAACTTTGACCGCCAGCGGGAAGCCCCTGCCAACGGAAGCGCTGACCTGATACAGGTCGATACTGAAGGCGCTTTGCATGGTTCCAAAATCCGCAATCTCACTGGCTGCGGCATAAAAAATCTGCGGTTGACCAGATGTGAGCGTGCGAACAATTTTTGCGTTGTTATAGATATCCATCTCGTAGACTTCGCTTTCCTCCCCAAGCGGAATGTCAACCGCCTCCCAGCCATCTGCATCGAGACGTCCGCGCCGCAAGAAGGTAAACGAGACACCGTTTGCGGAGCGCCTGGCTAAAAGCTGAACCGGCGAATATGGCATCAGCGCTTTGCCGGTCACACATGTTGTCAGATCGATGAAGCTCGGATCGGCATAATTCAGTCGTGCCGGTCCGATTTTATACGTGGATGTAACCCCCAGTGAACCTATGCCCTCGGCCAGAGTCACGATTGCGCTGTCCAGCATAACGAAGGGCGCACCGGCAGGCACTGTTCGCGCCGCCAGAAATTCCTCGCCGCCGAGGCCGCGCAGAAGCCGTGAAAGCCGGTAAGTGCTGTCTGCAATCAGTTCGGCATTGGCGAACTGGATAATTTCCCATTCGCCTTCGTCGTCCCCGATCGCGGCGAGATTCTGTCCTGCAAATACTTCGGCATCGCTGCAAGACGACAGGGTGCCGTTGACGATCACAACATCGAAAATACTGGCGCAATCCCATCGTCCCACGACGCCGGCCGGCACCACGCTCAGAGTGGTTCCGACCTGAGCGGCCCGTTCGATCGTGCCCGCCAATGTATAACTGTCAGAGCCGATCGCTTTGTAAACCGCTATGCTGCCGGGCCAGGGGTCGGCAAATACGGCAAGTCGCTGCATCACCAGGGCATTCGAGGGCGTTTGCGCCAAATCCAAAACGTGCACACGCGGGGGGCCAGGAAATCTCGGCCGTATCCGGGCTGCGGGTATTGCCGCAGTCACGACGCGCTCATAAATGGTCGGTTCGACAGAAGTGGCCGTGATTTCCCGTGCAAGCCCCTCGGTGATCCGAGAAATACGAAAGGGCTTTGTCGCGGCGCCGACTGGCAAGTAAACCAGATCGCCGATTTCAATATCCATCCGCTGCGGGCCGATTGAAAAACTCGCCGTTTCGCGCCCCGCCCAGATTTCGTGCAATTGGATGTCAGCCAGAGACTGCGCCGTGCAGGCTGGCATGATCACGGCGCTCTGGCTCACTTGCTTGCGCCGGGAATAGCCCTCCACGCGCCTTGAAGACACGGTTGCCGCCTGAAATTCATCCTCGGAATTGCTGAACGCGATGACAATCTCATGTGGCAGTTCGGTCTCCTGCGCCCGGGTAATCTGAACCAGATTGCCATCACGCGCCGGCACGAGGTCGTCCGTAGACAACACGGTGGCCTTCCCCGATGTGCGGCCCGAAAAGCCGATCGTGCCGGCGCTGATGCGTCCATCCACGCCGAAGAGTTCGCACAAGGGCTGTAACGCGCCACGCAGGGACATAACATTGTCAAGCACATAACCATCTACAAACCCGTCCACAGCCGGAGAATGATCCGGCAGAAAGGCCGCATCGATAGCGCCGCTTTCCGACATGATTTGCGCGATGAGATGATCAAGCGGCGCACCTTCGATGCGGCCGGTGATCCAATGCCCTTTGTACCAGTTCTCGGCATCGGCCCAGACCGCCGAAAATTGCGGAAAAGCCGGATAGGGACGCGCGTCCCAACACCAGATATGAATATAGGCCGGGTCCACCATCATGCCCGGATACAGCGTTGAAACGGGATTCCAGTCAGGATCAAATCCGGCACTCCGCGGGTCAAACCGAACATGGCAGGCTTCCAGCACCCGTGTCTGGATCAGATCATCGCGTCCGCCGCGGGAAAAATACGGCGTGGCGGACTCGGATGATCTTGCGTCAACAAATACATTCGGCTGATTGGATCCCCTGTCGATCGCTGGACAGCCGAATTCCGTCAGCCAGATCGGCTTGCTTTGCGCAATCCAGGGCGTCGGCACTGAAAGCTCTGCGCCGCCAACCCGCTCGATATGCGGATTAAGCCACCAACTTTTTATATCCTTGGCGCGATATATCCACGGCTTACCAAAGGCACCATCGGTGATGCGCGAGCGGATCTGGTCCCGCCGGTCTGCGTCCGAGGCATAAAAAAAGTCAAAATCCTCGCCCGCGCCAAAGCGCGACACGAGATAGTCACGGTCATAAATCGACGAAGCCAGCGCCGCATCGGCATGCTGCGTGCCATCACGCCAATCCGAGAGCGGCCAGTAGGCATCTATGCCGACAAAGTCGATATCGGCGCTTGCCCAAAGCGGGTCGAGCGGAAACCGCACCTCAGCGCCATTGTTCAGCACATGAGCGCCATATTCGCTCCAGTCGGCTGCATAGCCGATTTTGCATCCGGAACCCACGATGGCGCGCACATCGCGTGCCAGTGCCTGCAACGCCGAAACAGCCGGATAAACACCAGCGCCTGAGCGCACGCGCGTCAATCCGCGCAGTTCCGAGCCGATCAGCATGGCCTCGACGCCGCCCGCCGAAATGGCCAGCGCTGCATAATGCAGGATCAGACGCCGGAACGACCATTCCGATGCCGTTGGATATGCAGTCCCAAAAAAGGCGGCGATTTGAGACGCCGCCGCCGGAGTTCCATCGGGCGAACCGGCAAGCCCCGGCGCGGGATGGCACGTGATACGGCCCCGCCAGGGATATACCGGCTGACGCGGATCTCCGGTCCACGGATCGCTCAATTTATTGTCCGCCGCGATATCCATCATCACGAAAGGGTAAAGCGTCACTTTAAGGCCGCGCGAATGAAGATCCCTGATCGCCGCCACGATCGTATCGTCGGACGGCGTGCCACCGAAGGCCGGAGTGCCATTAACCTGCGAAACCACACGCGCGTCGGCGCGCATCAGACCGGCAACCGACCAATTGGCACCAATGACGGAAAGAGAGGCTGCCTCGACGCGGGGCGCGATGGAGCAGGAATCGGCGCGCAGATCATCGCCGAACCAGCTGACCACAAGCCCGATATTCTCGATATTCGGACAAAGCGCCTGCAAGGCGTCGATGGAAGCGGTCCAATCCGCATTCGCGGCAAACTGATGCCGGTTGACGCGCTGGGAGACTCCCACATTCGATTGCGATGTGACATGCGCCTGCGAATAGACAAATTCACCGGCGCCGGGGATGAGATTGACCGCGCGGATCATGTGCGCAAGGCCTTGCACCGGGCGCACCACCTCGAAACTGATTTGCGGAAGTCGGTTGCCGAAATCCGCCAACGGCATCAGTTCAAAAACCACATAGGCAAGACCTCGATAGGCCGGAGCCGATTCAATGCCTTCCTTGGCAATAATCAGCGGATCCGCTGCCTGTGTCTGCGATCCGGTATGAACACGCATGGTGAGCGTTGTCAGGTCAATCTCCTTGCCATCCGCCCATACGCGCCGGACATAGGCGATCTCCCCTTCGCAAATGCCCACGGCGAAATTGGCGTAGTAATTATAACTGGTCGTGGTCGGACCACCTTTGCCGCCTCTTGATCGGGTGGTTGTTTCCAGAAACCGGGTAGCCCAGATCAGTTGCCCGCCAAGGCGCGCCTTACCGTAAAGTCTTGGAACGGGAGCGCCCTCGTTCGAAGACAGCGAGGGCATGCTGTTGAGACGCGGCCCATAAATTTTTTTATGAAAAATGCCGCCGAGCAGTGCCTGATCAAGCATAGATCCAGCAGCCTTGCCCAGCATCTCCCCAAGCATGCCGCCGGTGACCCCCAGAGGCCCGCCAATCGCCGCGCCTGCGGCTGCCAAAACCAATGTGGCCATAGACTGATTTCCTCATGTATCAGCAGGAAGAATACGCTCGAGCGGAAAGGTGAAGACATTTGCAAGATGTCGCTTCCACCAGGCGCTCAGCGGCACTTCGGCGACGCAGGCGCCGTCATGAGCGTGGATCATCATGTCCGGCGAGGTCGCGATAGCGGCATGTTTGGCAGGCAGATCCGGGCGCCAGCGAAACAGAAGCACGTCGCCCGGCCGGATAGAATTTAACGGCATTGCAGAAAAATACCGGAAGCCGGCCGCAGCCAGACGCTCCTCCCGCGTTGCTTCGGCCCAGTCCGCCGTGTAAGACTGAACGCGCTCAGGTTCGGTGCCGATGCAGCCCCGCCAGACGCCGCGCACCAGACCAAGGCAATCGCAGCCCACGCCTTGCAGCGAGGCCTGATGCTGATAGGGCGTGCCAAGCCAGCGGCGCGCTTCGGCAACAAGCCGCTCTCTTGCATATTCGCTCATGAAATCACCTATTTGTTCATGCTGCCGCCATCGAGATCCGTGTTGCCTGCCGTCGCATAGGAAAAGACAAGATCATTGCCGGGCATATGCGGAAAGCCGCGAAAATTGACCGCATTTTTGAAGCAATCCCGGCAGGTTCCGAAGCTTTTGTCGCATCCGGCAACTGCGATAAAACTGTCACCTGTGGCCATGCGTGCGGCCAGTGGCGACCATAATTCCAGCCGGTGCAGCCCGCCGTCCAGCCAGTTGGCCTTGATCATGGCGGACGTGCCTTCATTCGCACCGGATGTGAATGTAATTCGGCCATTGGCGAACCAGCCATCGGCATATCCCGCTAAAGCTGCCGTGAGCAGTGTCGCGCCGTCAGTTGCCGTGATGACGTCAGTGGCCGAATAGGCGGCGCTTCCCGCATCTATCCCGCATTTTTCATCGCCAAAATCAGCCGAACAGGTCTTTTGGAAAAGCCGTCCGGTTTCCTGATCGAACAGATGCGCCAGACCCCGCATTTCCGCCTGAAATGCATATTCGCCGTGTCTGACCTCGCCGATCGTGCCGATTTCCAGCAATATTGTCTGGTTCGTCTGCGCCCAGTTGACCAGCCAGACCTCAATGGTGGCATTGTCATATCGTCCATTGACAAGATCGGTATCCGACAGGCTTTCGGCGTCGAATGCGCCGGCCAATTCCATACCACCCACCGAAAAGCCGAGCGAACTGTCGGCTTTGCTGCCGTCAAGGCCTGTGCGCGCCGCGTAAGTCACGCCGCCGAGCACAATGTCCTGATCGTGATCCGTGAAACCCAGAATGACGCCATCCTGCCGGATGATTTTCCAGCAATGACAGAGTGTCGTCGCCCCGCTGGCAAAATGGGCGGCAATCGCCGTATCAAGATTGCGCATGATCTCACCTCAGGGAATAATCTCGATGATCGGGATTTTGGGAATTTGGCCCGATTGAAAGCTGGCATAATCAAAATCCAGAAAATCGGTGCCAAAGCGCGCAGGAACATCGAAGACGAACCCGGCTGTCACCTTCACCCCGGCTGCAGGCGGAACAGCAAAGCTGATTTGACCGCTCGTCAAATCGACGCTGAAATCGGAGCCGGGTTGTCTTTCGACGCCGTCCAGTGCGACACGGACGGAGCCGCTGACCGGTTTGGCGATCTGGCGGACATAGGGATTGAAACTCTGGCCATATGTCTTGCAAAGCTGAAAGGCCGATTGTCTGCCGTCGCCCGTGCCAATCGTCTGATCGCCCGGCGCAGGCGCCTTGTCCGGCTGGCAGGATTTGCAGTCCAGACGGTCTCGCCAGCGAAAGCCATATAGCTGGCCGCGCCTTTCCTCAAAAAAATGCAACACCTCACTCAGGGCCGCGAAGGTTTTGACGCCATAGCCGGCTTCATATTTGCGGCGCGAATGGGCCCAGCGCGCATTTCGTATTTCTCTGCTGGAACCCAGCAGAACCACATCGGTGCGCCGCTCCGGCCCGCCGGACGATTGCAGAGCAATGTCCAGCGGAAAGCATATTTCGTGAAAAGCTGACATGCCGCCCTCCTAAAGGCTGCGCTGGCCGCGGCTCACCGCGCGCGCCAGACTGGCTGTCCATTGCTGGTCGGATCGACGAAAGCTTTCGGCATCGGGCGTCGAAATATTGACCACCACGCGCGTGCCCGCTGGCTGCCCGGACATGGCAAGGCCCAGCGCGCCGTCAGGGCCGCGCGCCAGCGGCATGATCGCCTCGGCGCCGCGCTCGCCCATTACACCCAGCCCGCCGCCGGAACCGAAGAACGTCGGCGCGGCGACAATCCCGCCATCGGCAAATGGCGTGACATTGGCCAGGTTGGCGTTCATCGAGAAGCCCGCGAGACCATTGCCCGAAAACAGTCCCTTCAATCCTTGCGAAAGCTCCTGCGACACACTTTTGGCGACGGGGGTCAACGTCAGCGAGGCCATTTTCGCTGCAATGCCGGTCAGCACCTGCTCGAAACTCTTTGAGCTGCTGGTCGCACCGGTGAAGGCGGTCGTCAGCGATTTTGCCACGGATTGCGCCGTCAGATCCAGCGCGCTCAACGTTGTGGTCATCTGGGCGATATCGCCGGAAGCGGACGTGCCGGTGATTGCGGAAAAGGACGTCGTGGGCGCCTTGTAATGCGGGGTCATGCAAGCTCCTTTATGTCCGGAAACGCCGCAATGAGACCATCAAGTTCAGTGCGGGAAATCATTTGTCCGCCGCGCCCGAAAATGCCCGAATGGGCCGCCTTCAGTTCGCGCGGGGTCATGCGCCAGAAATCGCCCGGTGAGAGCCGCAGAACGCCAAGTCCGAATGCCAGCGCGTCATCCCAGGGAAATGGTGGAAGTTGCGATGGTCCGGCGACGATGGAAGAGCCCGCCGGGCTCTTCAGGCGCTCTGCGGCGCAAAAGGGTTTGTGGGCGTCTCCGAGGGCACAGAAATGCCGAACGTCGCGACCAGAAGTTCCGTGACAATGCGAACATATCCGGGCACTCCGTCCGGAGCCGGGAGATGCGCCGCTTCGGCGTCGCTTATTTGCGCACCGCCGCCACGCAGACCCGCGCCGATAATCCGGACAAGATCGCGCGCCGACAGACGCGCCGTCTCGAAGCGCTGAACCAGAGCAACGAGATCCTCCGAGCCAAAAGCCTGCTCCAACTCGGCCAGCGCGCCAAGAGTAAGGCACAGCGTAAACTGCCTTCCGCCAAGTTCAGCTGTTATTTCTCCGCGCCGCGGATTACTCATGATGCGCCCCCTGCCGCCAGAAATGTCAGAGCACCGGCCGACTCGAGAGTTATCTCAAACGTAACCTCGGCATTGTAATCCCCGCGATAATCCAGCGCTGAAATCTGATATGGCCCCTGGATGATGCCAAATCCGGGAACAACGATCTGCCAGTTCAGCACTGTTCCGTCGAAAAAACTCTTCCGGATCAGCGCATCGGAGGCCTGATCCTTGAACAGGCCGCCGCCTGTGAGGCTCGAGCGGCGCACGCCGCCACCGGTCAGCAGTTCGCGCCATTGCCCGACCGAATCCGCATCGGTGGTGTCAATGGTCTGCGCATTGAGCGCAAGACGCCTCGTCCGGATTCCGGCTACTGTCACAAAATTGCCGCTGCCGTCATCCAGCTTCAGCAGCATATCTTTACCTCGTTGCGCACTCATCGGGCTCTCCTTTTTAAGCATCGGATTCCGTCACCGCGCGAAAGCGCAGCGACGTGCAAAGCCATCGTCCGGAATCTTCGAATCTGGACTCGATCTGCGTCAGATGCATCGTGATCAGACTGTGTCCCGGCAAAGCGAGCCGGGCATCCTGCAAAAGACCAGCTATCCGGTCGGCCATGCCGAGCGCGCTGCGCTGGCTGAGCTGCCGCGACCAAATATTGAGACTGAGCGTCTGCTCAACTCCGACTTCCGTCGATGTCGACCAATCTCGGGCCTGCACATCGCCAAAGGTCACGAAGGGCGAGGCTGCCGTGCGCGGGACATCCTCATAGACATGCGGGCCGCCCAGCAGAGAAAGCAGCGCCGTGTCAGCGCGCAGCAATGCCAGTATGGCAGCACGCAGAGCAATGATCGGGCCGGTCATGCCTTGATCTCCCAGCACTCGCAGATAAGAACCCTGCCCGTTTCATCGGGATCGCGGGCGCTGAAAATCTCAAATATCCTGCTGCCCAGCACAAACCGCATCTCGCCGGTGACATCTGCGCGCCAGACGACGACAATATTATGCGTGATCTGCTGCTCGGCTTGTTGCGCCCGCCAGAAGCGATTGGCCGAAAGCGGTTGGATGGCCGCCCAGACATTGGCCAGAGCAACATAATTTCGTTGCGGGTTGCCGTTTTCGTCCGCCACATCCTGCGGGGCCTGAAGCTGCAGAACGTGCCGCAGATCGCCAATTTTTGTCTGTTTCATGCCATGACCCTCAGACGGCGGTAGGGAGCCAGCAGAGCCAAAGCCTGTTGCGGAACCGGCTGAACCTCGTCTCCGCGGTTGAAATAGAATTGCGCGAGCAGCAGTTTCATCGCCTGTCGCAAGGGCTCCGGCACATCCGCTCCGGCAACGCCAAATCCAAGCGTGATATCCATTTCAATGCCTTGCATGAGCCGCAACGGCGCCGGTGGCGCGGATAAGAATTTCAGCTGCGGCTGCATCCGGTTGTTATCGAGCCGCCAGCTTGCCGGGTCGACATTTGTTGCGACATCATGTGCGTCGAGCAGCCGGATAGCATCCACACTGATGACGGGCGCAAGCGGCAAACGCACTGCGCCGCCCTGCGTCAACTTCCCCGCTCGGCAAGGCCAGCAGTCTGCCACGAGCCTCCAGTGCTGCGCTGTCAAGATCAGGCGCGTTTCCTGTTCAACCCGCAGACGCGCCGCTGTGATGAGCGAGCTGAGGATGGCGTCGTCGGCCTGCGTGTCCAGTTTGAGCCATGCCCGGGCATCATCAAGAGAGAGTGGCTCCACGGATGGACCGGTGATAAGAACAGGAGTCATTCAACACCTCATGGTTTAAAATGCGAAAAAAACTTCTCTGCCTGAGCGCGGCTGTTCTGTTTGCCACAAGGGCTTCGGCCATGGTTGGGCCGGCGACGCCTGCCCCCGAACTCTCATCCCACCTAGTGATGGTGCTGGCCCGGAGCGCGCATGAAGCCGGTTTTTGCACTGGCACCGTGCTCACGCCCACCAAAATTCTGACAGCAGCCCATTGCGTCTCTGCGCCCGAAGATATGCGCGTGCACTTTCGCGACACCGACAACAGGCCTGTGCTCGTCGAGGTGGCGCGTGTGGCAGTTCATCCCGATTTTCACAAGGAGGCCCCGGTCGTGCGCGAGCGCTCTGTCGATCTCGCGCTTGTCACGCTCCGGCAGTCCCTGCCCGATTCGTTCAAGCCCACGCCGATTTCCGATGACGGAAATTTTAACCTGAATGACAAGCTTACGCTCGCAGGGTTTGGCGTGACGCATGAGGGCAAGGCTGCAAGCTCAGGACAATTACTTAAGGGCGAGGTTGTGCTTGGCCAGCCGTTGTCTAAGCTTCTCCTGTGGATGCGGAGCCCGGCCGGCATCGGCGCCTGCACGGGCGATTCCGGCGGGCCTGTCTTTGCGCGCGGGGCGCTCGTCGGGGTCATTTCATGGACAGAAGGCGCAAAAGGTCATCATTGCGGCGCGCTCACCCAGGCGATCCGGATCGATGCCCAGATGAAATGGATCGAAGATGAGGTGGCGCGCTGAAACCGCACGGATTTATTGAACCGCTCGCACACGATCAACCTCCGCCCGGCTTATGCCGCCGAGCGGAAGCCTTGAGAATAGCCGCGCGGTCGCTTACGCCGTGCCGAATTTCAGCAGCTTGATCGCGTCATAATCCTGCACGCCGCCGCCCACGCGCTTGGTGGTGTAAAACAGCACATATGGCTTGGACGAGAACGGATCACGCAGCACGCGGATGCCCATGCGATCGACGATGAGATAGCCGCGCTTGAAATCGCCAAACATGATCGGCGTCGCATCCGCGGCAATATCCGGCATGTTCTCGTCCTCTGAAACCGGAAAATTCATCAGAGTCGAGGCCGCGCCCAGACTAACCGGCGGCTGCCAGAGATATTCGCCATCGGCATCCTTAAGCTTGCGCACCTGCGCCAGAGTGTTGCGGTTCATCACGAATGCGGCATTCTGCCGGTAACCCGCCTTGAGCGCATAGATAAAATCAAACAGGATATCGGCAGCATTGGCCGAGGCAAAAGCGCCCGCCGCGCCGGTTGCGACATAGCCAAGTTTACCCCAGACCCAGGCGCTGTTGGCCACATTCGCGCTGGACAGAATGCCCGTGGGCTTGTTGACGCCATTACCGTTGATGAAGGCGGCGCTTTCCTGCTCTGCAAAGACGGTTGTCACCTCTTGCGCAATCCATTGCTCGACATCGACAATCGAGTCATCGAGAAGGCGCTGCGTCGCAGCCGGCGTGGCAAAAAGCTCATGCGCGGGAAAGATCAGCTGCGCAAGCTGCTGCGTGGTTGAGGAGATGCGCGCATCCGTTTCCGCTGCCCAGCCCGCCACCGGGCCGGAAACGGAGAAAGCCTTGTTCAGCTGGCTCGATGAAATGCTCTGTACAGAGGCGAGCGAGCGGATGGCCGACGCATTGGACATGCGGAAAAGAATGTCCTTCTCCACTTCGGCGGGCACCAGATAGCCCCCATCCGCGCCCGCGCCCTCCGACAGGCTCTTGGCCTCGAGCGCGGCAAGGCGGGTGGCATCGCCCGATGCCATATAGGCCCGGAAGGCCGCCTTGCTCTCGCGCATGTCGGGATCGGCATTACCGGTTTCACCGAAGCGCGGACGCGCCTTGTCGAGCGTCAGGCGATCAAGGCGGCTCTTGGCCTCATTGAGCACGGCATCAAGACGAGCCAGTTTGTCCTGAGTGACAGCATCAACGCTTTTGCGCTGTTCCAGCTGGTTAAGACGGTCGTCATTCGTTTCACGATACACTGCAAAGGCGTGGTTGAATTCAGCGAAAGCCTGCACCGGGTCGGCGCTCTTGAGTTCCAGATTATGCATGAACAGATCCTTGCAAAGCCAGAGGCGTGCATCTTTGCCGCGCTGGCATAAGGCCGTCAGATTTCAGCTCCGCGCCGGACGGCCACGACGCGATAGGAATTATTGACCGCTCTCAGCGGCAGTGTGTTCGGAAGCACGAAGCATCAGGTCGGGAAATATCGACAATCCCGCTCGTCCAACGGCCAAAACCCCGGACAATTTCAGCTCCTGCTGGCCCAAAATTGGGGAGTACTTCAGCTCATTACCGCTACGTCACCTTTTTGCGGCGTATAATCGGGCCGCGGATAGGTTGCATTAAAACCATTGGTGCCTGGCTCATCCACAATGGACGTAAAGCCGACTTTCTCCAGCTGCAGGCCATAATCGCGCGCCCAAGGTGCATTAGCCACTTCACGGATAGGCGGCGGTGTCAGCGGAATACCAGCATTATTTAAAGCCGCGCGGACATATTTCGCACAGTCTACCTTTTTCTAATCATTTTTTGCGGGGCGATTGTATGATTTATGGTTAAGACTGTTAATTTACCAAGTCTTTTATAATATTGTATAAGCCGTTAATATCCCTTGATGGGGTTTCATCTCCTATAAAAGTACAATATTCGACATGATCTGAATAAAAATCAACCTCGATACGCATTCCTATTGATTAAAAATATACCATAATAGCATCATCTATCTGTTGTTCTATTTTATATTGAATTTTATGACTCGCAAGTAATTTAAGGAAATTCAATAGTTCTTCAAATGGTTGATATTGCATGATCGACCCCTTTATTTCCGAAAGCGATCTTGACTGAGCAGTTTCTTGCATTTTACCGCTGCTGCATCGCCTTGACCAGCAGAGGCCAGCATATCCGCTATAGATACATCGAGCATTTCGCCTGGAATTTCACGTCGAATTTTTCCCAAACACTTGGTAGAGACAAATTGGTCAACAGATTTGGACAGATCGGTCTCGTCAAACCCGCCAGCAAGCTGGATATTTTGACTAGAACCGGCACCAACTGTGCCCATAGACTGTGTCGGCAATATGCCTGCATCCGACATTGAGCCCGTATCATTCAGCGCAAGCTGAATCGGCTTGGCTTGTGGCTTGGCGACAGGTGCCTGCCCCGACACATCCGCAGCCCCGGCCCCACCGCCGCTCGACCAGCGGCCATGATCATCGCGCGGTTGATCGGACGAATATTTAAAACTATTGGCCAGCGCAAAGCGCTTCAGCGCCAATTCAACAGCAATACCCGCCTGTTTATGCCACAACTGCAAAAAGACGTGTTTCTAAATCGATCATGAAACGCTCCATTGCAGAGATGACACGAGCTTAGAAAAACACGGTATCCGGGCAAATGAGCAGATCGCGCTATCGGGCAATGAGCCCGTATCATTCAAAGCGATCTTGACTGTCTTTATTATGGATTTAATCTTGGAGCGGCGAAAGGTAACTTTCCTGTCAAAGCCAGCAGCATCCCAACCACCCCCTTCGCCAGTCTGATGCTGGCTGCAACTGCGGCGCGAAACAATGCACCGGCGAAGCGCATTGACAATTTCTGCGCCAAATTCAAAAAATTGATACGAAATTTCCGCAGGATCAATCATGACACGCCACACGCTCATCACCGTGCTCTGGATGTTGGCCTTCTCTCTCGCAACAACCCCCATCCATGCGGCGGACGGCATATCCGACTTATTGAATTACTGGAATAAAAAAGGATTTCACCCCGCCCAAACTGACGCAGAAATATTTCTGGAAAATCTCATTAAAAATGAAGACCTTTTCCTTTATAAAGGCGTTGATTGGATAAACACACACAATTCCACGAACGCCACATTTTTCAATGAAAATATTGATCCGCTCACCTATCTCACTGCAAACATGATCAGCAGCCTCAAGTCCACGCCAATACGCCCAAAAACCAAAAGCTGCCCTAATCACTATGATGAACCCGAATGCGGGTTTATAGACCGCCCAATTCCTTGTACAAGCTATGATTATACCAATTTTTATAAAGTAATACAGCAGCGTGGCTCCGAAATCACCATCGCCAATATGGATCTTGCCCTTTACCGCATGATCAAAACACCAAAAGGCTGGCGGCTGGATGGGTTCAAATGTCTCCCCGCCCAACCTTATGATATTTATCCCTTCAGCGGCATATCTTTCAATATGCCGCCTAAATATCACGGAGACATACGATAAATTTTATAAGATGGGCGATCTTTTCCATAAATACTCCCCGGATACATTCCATATAGCGGATTTTGAACATAATCCGACACCCATAGGCTACCATTATAGATAGCAATATGTCCTGCAGGGGTCCGGCTCGTACGTGCTGGATTCATTACCGCGACATCGCCTTTTTGCGGCGTATAATCGGGCGGCGGATAGGTTGCATTAAAACCATCGGTGCCTGGCTCATCAACAATGGGCGTAAAACCGACTTTCTCCAGCTGCGGGCCATAATCCCGCGCCCAAGGCGCATTCGCCGCGTCACGAATAGGCGGTGGTGTCAGCGGAATGCCAGCATCGTTCAAAGCTGCGCGGACATATTTCGCACATTGACCAGATGACTTACCATTTTTATTTGCATGAGTAGTTGCAAAATCTGCCGCAGCCCCCGCCCCACCGCCGCTCGTCCAGCGGCCATGATCATCACGCGGCTGGTCGGGCGAATGTTTAAAGGCATTGGCCAACGCAAGGCGCTTCGCCTGCAAGCTGAATATCTTGTATGCTTTTTGCGCTGTCGTTGAGCGCAAACTGTATCGTCCCGTCCTGGGCGATGCCTGTTGCGCTCGTCAGGGTCAGGTCTATACCCGCCCCCGCCCTGTCCTCGAGCGCACAAGAGCCGGGGCTCTATCCAGTCCGCCGACAAGATCGCCCAGTGGTACAGCGCGTCGCGCGATAGAAAATCTGGTATTTGACTTTTAATTCAGATAGTGAGGCTTTAATCCTTTATCAAATGATCGATGGATAGCGAAGATAAACGTGCCCTTGCTGCAACATATTTTTCGATCTGCGGATTTTCTTCCACAGCTCTACCATACCAATATTTTGCCGAGACTGGATCATCCAGCCGTTCATAGCAATCACCGATACGCATTCCAAGATATCCAGCATCAAGAGATGGATCGCCGTCGGCCATGAATAAATAAATGGCGAGAGCATTTTTTGGTTGCGAAATTGAAATGTAATATTTTGCTTTTCGCTCAAGTGTGTTAAAATCGTGTTTCATATATTTTCCTTTATTTCAGGAGAATATGAATATTGTCACCATTATATTCAAGATTAATATGAGGCGATTGACCATTCAGGTATTGACCTGGCTTTAAGTCAAACCTTAAGATCATTCCGTTAGGAAATATGAATTAGGTTGCTCCTTTGGGTGTGACAACCAATTTTGGCACGCCACCTCCTAAATCTTCAAGAGACGAAGCCACATCCGAAACTGCAAAAAACCCTGCCCCATCTCCCTGGCGCAGCACGCCATCGTTCACCAGTGTCCCGTCCGGCGCGATGCCTGTTGCTCCCGTCGGGGTCAGGTCTATACCCGCCCCCGCCCCGCCGCTCGTCCAGCGGTCATGATCATCACGCGGTTATAATCTAACAGGCGTTATTATCCGACCTTAATTGTTTGATCCGGTCAGACGCAATTTTAAAGCGTTCCACACAGGGGTTGTTGGCCAATGCGAGATCCAGATAGAAATCGGCAAGCTCGTAATCTTTCAAACCTTCATAACAAAGACCATATTCATAAGCATATTCACCAGCTTCATATGTGGTGTCATTGCCATTTAACACATCAAGACATTCTATTGCCTTATGATATTGACCATTTTCGCGAAGAAAAATAATAACGTTGTTCAAAAGCGTTATAAGCTTTCCAACATACTTCTCTGTATCCATTTGCATATGAAATCTCTTTTAGCATGACATGAATACGACCGGGCTCCAGATTTATATGAGGCCCAAGTCCGTGTCCGTTCAAATCAAATCGAATGATTTTTGAACGATCTGCCGAAAAAAACTGAATGGAACCACTTGGAGAGTTTTGTTGAAAAGCTCCGGGGCCCAGCCACTCAAGTATAGAATCTGCAAGTGCAGAGGTATCGGCAAGTTGAAAGCTCGTTTGATTTTGGTCGCCCCCTCGAATACGCCCATATATCTAATAAGCCTCTTAAATTCTGATTATAGTTCGGAGCCGTCCCGCCAACTCCGCCCCCGCTCGTCCAGCGGCCCAGCACATCGCGGTGATTATTACTTGAGTTATATTTTAGGGAATAACGTCGTCCACAACATCCGGCCAAGGCTGGCCATTATTGGTTCCTGGATAGTCATCAATCTCAAGCGAAATACCGCTCTTAGCCAGAATGTCCTGCAAATGAGGGGACACGTTAGCCACTCTGTCGCCGGAATAATTATCCCAAAAACAAAAACAGCGCATGGTTGGGTCCATCCGCTTCAGAAGGGCGGGCAGATCGGTCCGTGGCAGGCCAAATTTGGCGACAAGACAAGCGATATAGGGATCAAGCTGATCGCTATCCACATGCGGCTTTGCGCTATAAAGCCATGCTCCGGGACGTTAGGGAGTGCCGGTTCGCTCTTATAATTCAGCACAGACTTACCATCTGTTATGAGGATCATTTTGTTTATAATTTTTTGATGTAAATATTGATGTTTAAATAATATTATTTTTTTAAAAATTTTTTTCTATCTGAACTTTAAATTCATGTTATAATTTCGATAACTTACCAACAAATTCATCGCTAATAAAACAAGATATAATACCGATAGATTTTTTAAATTCTAAGTATTCAGACTCACTACAATTTTTTTCAAATCTGGGACGATACGATTAATTATAGCGCCAGCCTTGATCGAATTCAGCAAAAACTCCCAAGCAAAATCTTTATTCATATTAAATATCCTTATGCCCTGGTTCAGATTTTGACTACGCATTAGATAAACAGCTAGTGCGACAAACGTGAAAACGAAAAAATCTCATATCTTCTGACAGAATATGATTAGGCTTTTCAAGTATATTATAACATTTTTCCATGCATTCATTAAATTTTTCAATATTTATCTACCCCGCGCCGTCCTGCGCGGCCAGATCAACATTCGCCCCATCGCCCGGCGCCAGGACGCCATCCTTCACCAGCGTACAGGCAGAACTCAAATTTAAAAAAACATAGCATCCTCGCCAACAAGTAGATCACGGGCGTTAGAGGGAACAGGAAAACCATAGCCCCCCTTCATGCCATCACAAAATAGTTGGCCTGCGGCATGATACGGACTTGTGTAAAGCGATATTCCAATAAATTGCAAAGCAATTTCAATAGCCTGAACAGAATCTATTCCTGACACGGTCATGCTCTTCACGCGAGTTGGCCACCCAATTTCGTATCGACATGTATATGCATTATCAGCACGAACAGGTGCAAAAATACGAACAGGAACATCAATATTCTTTCCGTTCGATGTTATCGTAAGATTTCTTTGCGCGATAACCATAGCGATCTCAATAGCTTAAAGGTGGTATTGGTTGTTGATTTAAACACGCAGAATATCGTTGCGCTGCTTGCGCATAGCATGCTCTTGAACCAATCATGCTACAATGAAATGTATCCTTTGCATATTGCTCCTCACATTGTCGCTCAAGAGCGGCAGATGCGGGCACAAGTTCAACCCCCGCGCCATCGCCCGGCGCCAGCACACCGTTATCTGCAGGCGTTCCATCCGGAGCGAGGCCCATGGCCTGCCCTGAGCCGCCCCTCGTCCAGCAGCCATGATCATCGCGCGGCTGGTTGGGAGAATATTTTCGTCCAAGCAGTGTCAGCGTTCCGCGTTGGATTGCCCGTGTGAGGCGCGCCTGCGCACTAGCGGGAGATTGGGCGGCAATCTGCGCCGCGCCCCACGCAATCTCCGCGGACAGACGGGCATCGGCGCCGCACACCTGCTGCTTCACCGCCGAGACACGTGCTCCGGGCAGCATAGGGAAGGTGACGATTGAGATTTCCCACAGATCGATCTTTTTCAGCCGGCGCACGCCGGTGGCCGCATCCCTGACCGCCTGTTCGGCGCGAAAGCCGATCGAGAGGCCATCCACCGCCCCCTCTTTCATCAGAGCATAAACTTCTCGGGCTTTCGCCACCGCAAGATTAAGCTGTCCGCGCACCTTCAGGCCTTTGGCGTCTTCCACAACCGACAGCCAGCTGCCAATCGGCTGGGCAGCCTCATGCTGCCACAGGAGCTTGATGCCCTGCGCGCCGCGCGCCGTAAGACTCTCCCTGAACGCGCCGGGCAGCACCATGTCGCGGCCAAGATCCACCACATTGAACAGACTGGCATAACCCTCGAAACTGCCCGCGGCGGTGAGCGCCATAATCTGCGCCGAGGCACGCTTTGTCTCGAATTGCGGCGCGAAACTGCAGTGTGAAACGCCCATCGGCATCCCCCATAAAAAAGCCCGCACGAAGCGGGCAGATGGCAATGTGACGAAGGGCGGACTTTATCCCGGCGATGCGCCGCGCGGCGAGGAGCGGCTTTTTCCCAGCTTCTCCAGCGTGCGGATGAATGTGCGGATCACCTTGCCGGCATCGGCGCGCTGCGGCGCGCGGGCGATATGCTTGCGGCTCGCGGGTTTAAGACGTGCGATTTTCATTTGTCCTCTCCAAAACGATGGTTGAACCGCGCCAGTTCCATCACCAGTTCGTCAAAGCGGCGATTGGCGGCGGCAAGCTCCCTGAATACATAGCCGAGCAGGCCGGAGGCGCCGCTCGCCCACAAGAACAATGCGAGGTGAGCGAGATCGCCCCGCTCGATAATGCTTTGCGTGACCTCGTTCATGCCGGGGCCCTGCCAGCCATGTCCTTTGGCAGCGCGCCATATCCCGCCGCCTCGCGCTTTTCGTCCTTGGTGAGGAAACTGGCTCTGTCGAGCCGGCTCCATTCCGCCGCCCGGTCGGAGCTGAGCGCGTCAATGCGGTCAACATTGTAGTCAAGCCGCAACTCCGCCCCGTAGACGGGTGCGAGCCAGTGGGCAAAAGCCTGCTGCGTGCGGGCAATGAGCGGGATGACTGTCTGGCGCCAGAAGGCCTTGTTCGCTTCCTGATAATTGGCAAATGTATTGTCGCCCGGCAGGCCGAGCACGAGAGGCGGCACACCCAGCGCCAGCGCGATATCGCGCGCGGCGGCGGCTTTGGCCTGCATGAAGTCCATGTCCTTCGGGCTCATGGAAAGCTGTTTCCAGTCAAGCCCGCCCTCGAGTATCAGCGGCCGGCCGGCATTGCGCGCGCCCTCGTAGGATTCGGCGAGTTCGGCTTTGAGCCTGTCGAATTGTTCCTCGGAGAGTGCCGAGCCGTTCTGGCCATTATAGACCAGCGCGCCGGATGGGCGTGCCGCATTGTCGAGCAGAGCCTTGTTCCAGCAGCTGGCGGCGTTGTGCACATCCAGCGCGGTCTGCGCCGCAGCCAGCGGCGAGAGACCATAATAATCGTCGAGCGGATGAAACAGCCTGAGGTGCAATATCGGCGCAAAGGGCGCGGTAGCGTCAAACCGCACGCTGTTTGCGCCCACCGTATATTCATAGGCCTCGGGCCAGCCCTGCGGTCCCGGCACGACACGCATGCGGTCGGGGCGCAGCGCGTATATCTCGCGCGGCACGCCATCGACGCTCACCGCCTCGACATAGGCATTGCCGGAGACAAACAGATGTCCGAACAGCGTTTCGAGAAATACCGGGCCCGCCTCGCGCGGATTGGGCACCCGCAGCAGATCAAGCAGCGGATGGCTGAGCACCTCCCGGCGCCCCTCAAACATCAGCCAGGGCACGGAAGCGGCAGCTTCGGCCACCATGCGCACGGCGCGGTAGACAATGGCATTGCGCTCAAAGCCCTCGCGCGCCAGCGCGGCATAATTGCGGTCAGTCCATTTTGGACGGCCCAGTGAATACATGGAAAGCAACGGCCCAGTACGGGAAGTTTTGGTTTCGGGCAGCACTGGCGGCACAGACCGCCTGCCGCCAAAAAGACGTGAAAAATCAACTGGCATCGAGGCCTCATTTCTATCTCGTTGTTCACGGCACGTTACATCCGCCGCACCCTCGGCTGCGCCGCTTCCGGCCTCAGGGCAAGATCGGTGATCGCCCAGACCAGCGCGTCCATCCGGTCCGGGCTCTTGCCGCCGATCAGTCCCTCGGGACCGAAGGCGCACATTTCATCTTCCAGTTCGGGAAACACGCCCACATGATGCACCCTGCCCTGCTCATAAAGCTGGGCCACGGGCGCGGCGCGCAGATATTTGCCGCGCGAGGCGCGCACCGGCGTCACCGGCACATTGGCATCCACCTCGTTCAGAATGGCGCTGACCATCTCGCCGCCCTGATTGACCTCCGCGATCAGAGCATCGGCGGCAAGCTCATGATACAATGCCACGCAGACCTGCGCCCATTGCGCGGGCCGCGCGCTGGCCAGCGTCCGGTCGCTCAGCACATAGACATTCCGGTCGCGGCATATCCCCGCCGCCACTATGCCGCAGGCGTCGGCCCGGCGGTGCGAGGCGGCAACCGGATCGACCGCCACCACCACCCGCTGCAGGGGCGGCGCGGCGCGCACACGCGCCGTCTCGATCAGCGCGCGCGACCACAGCGCGCCATGCGGCTCCTCGATCAGGTCGCCGTCGAGTTCCTGCCGGCCAAGACGGGTTCCGGCATAAAGGCCGGAAATCGCATCCAGAAATTCCGGCGCCAGAAAGGCGGCATTTTCAGACGTCTTGGCCCGCGTAATTACGGTGAGCGGGTCCTGCATGAGCTTTTTCAGCAATGGCACGGCGCGCGGCGTTGTCGTCACCATCTGGCGCGGTGTGCCGATGCGCAGGCCGAACTGCAGCATATCCCATGTGGCCTCGGCATATTTCCATTTGGCGAGTTCGTCGCACCAGGCGGCCTCGAATTGCGGTCCGCGCAGGCTTTCTGGATCTTCGGCGGAAAAAGCCTGCGCGATCGCGCCATTCGGCCAGACAAGCCGGCGACGGGACGCCTGCCAGACAGGTCGCCCGCCGTTATATTGCAAACTGAGTAAGCCGGATATGCCGCAGACCATCACCTCGCGCACATCGGCGAATGTTTCGCCGATCAAAGCGATGCGGCCCACCGGCGCCGCAGTGAATCGCGGATGTCCCGCCGCCAGCGCCTTAACCCACTCGGCTCCGGCGCGCGTCTTGCCGGCGCCGCGTCCGCCAAGCATCAGCCAGACGCGCCAGCGCGCACCTTGCCCATGCGCGGGCGGCGGCAATTGGTCGTCACGCGCCCAGAATTCCCAGTCCTCGAGCAGTGTCGCCAGTTCAGTCCGGCTCAGTCCCGCCACTATCCGGTGGAGATCGCCGCGTTTCGCGCAGTCGATCAAGGCGCTGCGCCAGCTGCGCACGCAGTTCGTCGAGAGAGGCCGGGAAATCATGATTGCCTGTCTCCTCTGCGGGGGCCACATCTATCCGGCGCAATTCGCCAAGGCTGCGCACCAGACTGGCAATAGCCCGCGCCCGCTTTTCGGCTGCGGTTGCAGGCAGGACGGCGGACGGGTCCTGTGCGAGCATGACCTCGACCGCGTCGAGCTCCCTGCGCAGTTGCGCCTCAAGACGGGAGACAAGCGACAGAGACACTGAATTTTCGCCTGCGGCTTGATCGGGCATGGGCAGCCGCTGCTCCGCCTGCCGTTTGCGCCGGGCACGCGGCGATGGGCGCGGCGGCCATTGCCAGACCACGCGCGCCTTCTGGAACAAAGCCGGAGACAAGCCGAGGCCAAGCGCAATATCATGGACGGACACGGTGCTCGCTTCATAGAGCACGCGGGCGCGCTCGCGGACCGAATCCGGAATAGCCGTAAATTTCTGGGAACCCTTCACGCATCACCTCCGGCCAAACGGCTGTTCAACCGCGGGTCTGGCGGCGGCCATTTCTTGGCGCATGTGTGGAGAATGACGCAAACCTACCCGAGGAGCGCACGGCTGTCAAGGATAAATTTCCTATTTAGGAAAATTTTTACATTTTTGTAGCCGGCACGCGCCAGGCCGGCGCGAGATCTTCCGGCGTCAGAGTTCCCACATGCAGCGATCCGCCGGCCTTATGCGCTTTGGCGGCTTCATGCTTTGGTCCATTGATCCGCGCGGGCACAGCCGCCGCATCCGTCGCGGCAAGACCTGACAATACCGAGAGGCAGCTTTGCGGATTTGCGGCGCACATGGCCTGCAATGTCTGATTCGCCTGCTGTACCGCCTGATTCGCCTGCTGAGTCATATCCTGCGCTGAAAACTGAGGCAGGTTTTGCGTCTGCGGCAACGCATAAAATACAAGCGAGAGCCAGAATACCGAACGTAGAATGAAACGCATGGCCTGCTCCTTGTCTGCTTGATTGCCGGACACGATCAGAAGCTAGCAGATCATCCCCCAAGGCCGCTTTTATAATTTAAGTCAAATTTGCGCTCCGGCATTAAGACATAATTCACAAACAGAGCGTAGCGGCGGCCTCTATCTGGGTTTTGCCGGCATTTTTAAAGCATTTCTCAACCATAGCAGAATTTTCCTGGCGCGCACCGCGCAAAAGGCCAGCGCGCGCCAGAGTAAACCGGCCGCAGAAGCGCGGGCTTAGTGTTCGATTAAGATCAAGCCCTTATGCTGTGGATAGTTCAGTCACGGGATATCCTCCCCGGAGCGTTGCGTCTTGTTAAACTTTGCCCCCTTCATTGCCCAGATACGCGCCCTGACCCATAAAAGCGTCGCGGATCGTCCGGTCGAGCGTGCCCGGCATGAGGTGTTCTATCTGGCAAGGCTGCTTTGCTCCGCCTGCGCCGCAGCCGGTGCGCCGATTTTTCTGTTGTTTTTTGGCGTTCCGGGCCTGCCGGAGATTGCCGCCTTCATCTTCATGATGCTGCCGCTGCTCTCGGTTGTTGTTCTCTCGCGCACCGGAAATATGCTGGCCGCACAGCTCATCAACGCTTTCAGCATGACAGGTTTTGCGGCAACATTGGTGATCGGCGCTCACGCGCCGCTTGAGGCCGGGCTCGCATGGATGATTCTGGTACCCGTCGAGGCCGCCCTCATGCTGGAAGGCAATGTGCCCGCCATAACAGGCCTTGGCGTTGTCGTGGTCTCCGCCCTGCTTTATCTGAACATGGATTTTGGCTTGCTGCCGCGCCATGAAGCTCCGCCCTCGCTGCAACTGCTGTTTACACTGCCGGCCGTCGTCTATGGCATGTGGATCAGTATCGCGTCCGTACGTCTCAGCGAGATATCCCGCCGCACGCTGACCAGTCAGGCCGTTGATTATGCCGCACTTACGGATGCCATCGGCGATCTGATCGTAAGGATGGACCGGGGCGGATCGGTGCTGCGCGCCAGTCCGGAAGCCATGTCGCTTTTTAGCCTCGCCCCGCAGCAATTATCCGGACGCGGCCTGTTCGAACATGTTCATGTCGGCGATCGTCCGCTTTATCTCAAAACCATAAGCGACGCCGTCAATCTGCAGCAAACTGCATCCGGGGTCCTGCGTTTGCGCACCGGCAAGGTCGAAACCACAGCCGCCGGCGAGACACCTGTCTTTGTCTGGGTCGAGCTTCGCGCCCGCGCCGTCCCCGCTTCCTCGGCAGAAAACGGTGATTCCGCCGTGCCTGTCGAAATCGTCGCCGTGCTGCGCGATGTCAGCGATCGCATGGCGCGTGAAGCGGCGTTCGAAGCGGCGCAGCAGGCAAGCGAGCGCAACGCCATGTGGAAAGATCGCTTCCTGGCCAATGTCAGCCATGAACTGCGCACGCCGCTCAATGCGATTATCGGCTTCTCGGATATTCTGTCCAACGAGGAACTCGCGCCGCAAGATCCGCAAAAAGTTCGTGAATATGCGGCGATTGTGCGCGATTCGGGCCAGCATCTTCTCGAAGTGGTCAACACGATCCTCGATATGTCGAAAATAGAGGCAGGCACTTACGAGCTTGACGCAGAGCCCGTTTCCCTGCCGAAAATCATCGAGCAGGCCTGCGATATGGTGCGCCTCAAGGCGGCCGAGAGCGGCATAAAAATAGCCCGTACGTTCGATGCGCGCATCGACGAAATCAATGCCGATGAGCGCGCCATACGGCAGATCATGCTCAATATCGTATCGAACGCCGTTAAATTCACTCTGCCTCAGGGTTCGATCAGCATTGCGACGCGGTCGGAAGGCGAATATGCCGCAATCATTGTGTCGGATACCGGCATAGGCATCGACGCGCAAGACCTGTCCAATCTCGGCAAGCCGTTCTTTCAGGTCAACTCGGCCTACAACCGGAGCCATAACGGCACCGGGCTTGGCCTCTCGGTGGTGCGCGGCCTCGTGGGTCTCCACAGCGGACAAATTCAGATTGAGAGCGCCGTCGGTCAGGGCACGAAAGTTACCGTCCGCCTGCCTGTGCGGCGCCCCGCCGTTGCAACGACGGGACAACAGGCTAAAATCGAAGTTCTGTCGCTGCATCAGCCGGGTTCCAATACGCGCCCCTCATCGATGCCTTTTAACCTGAAAGCGACAAAACGCATGAAGGAGAGCGCATGAGCAGACGCGCCGCGAAGGGCCCGAAAGCGCTGGTGCAAGCCAATGCGATGCAGCAGCGCGCCCCCGGTTCCCGGCGGCGCGACAGTCATCCTCGCCTGAATTGGCTGATCCAGCGCATCAAGGCCGATCCGACAAGAGCGCTTGCCGCAAGCCTTCTGTCCACTGCGCTTCTCAGTGTGGCGATCAACGCACTTTTTCTGCAGACGATGAAGCATCCGGCGCCGCTCTTTTCTGCAACGAGTGCGCAAAGCGAATCGTCCAGCGAAGCTCCCCGGTCGCACGCCGTGCCCGTTCCATTGGCCCGCCCGGTATCGCTTGCAGCCGCGCCGGTTACGGATGCTTCGTCCTTACCCGTGCGCAGCCAATCCGCCCCGCCCGGAGAAATTGCGGCAAGCGCCGCGCCGCAGGCGTCCGCAGCGCCTTCGGAACCGGCGGCGGCCGACGCCATTGCACGCCTGATCAGTGCGACGAATGGTCGGGAATTCGCCAATCCACCGCCCAACAAGACTGTTCTTGCCGCACAGCATGCGCTCAACAAGCTCGGCTATACGGTTCGGCCCGATGGCGTCAATGGCGGCTCGACCCGGCAGGCCGTTGAAAAATTTGAACGCGACAACCGTCTGCCTGTCAAAGGCGACCTGACACCCAAAATCTTGCGGGCGCTTGCCATCGCGACCGGCACGCCGATCGAATGATGCGGCTGCGTTCGGACTTTTGGGTCTCGGCTTTTCTGCGGCGCTGCCAGACGGAGAGTGTCAACGCCGTTCTGCGAAAAAGAGGCGCTGCCGAAGCGGGCGCGATAGCCATCAAAATTGACCACCTCGACGGCAATGCCTCGCTTTATCTGCCAGCACCGCAGAGCGAAATCGCCGACGAAGGCGAAAGACGCTGGATGCGCGCCCATCGCGAGCCCGCATTGCCCTCCCCTGAAATCGAGACAAAAATCACCCGGCAACTCAACTTCGATCCGGATCTCTGGCTGATCGAAGTTGAGGATCGTCAAGGCCGTCACTTCCTCGATGTGGTTGAAATAGCTCGTATGTGAATGCACGCGAGACTGAGCCATGAAATGTCGCCTCAACTTGTCCCCGCTCCGTTAACCTCGTGTTAACCGAAGAGTGCCTCAATCTGTGGGCAGCCCGAAATCCGCGGCTGGCGTATCAGATGATTGTGGACCAGATGAGTAGCTTCAAGACATGACCAGTACAGGAGAATGCCATGGGATCGCTGATTCGACTTGACGAGCACCGAAACAAGAGAGCCGTCAGACCCGCTGCCGCGCCCGGGCGCAGCGCCGATATCATCCTCTATACCGGCATCCAATACGTCCGCTACATCGGGCCCGAATCCGCACCGGAACTTCCCAACGATCATAATTCGGGCGCGCACATCGGCCCCCGCCGCCGCCGCAAACGCGCATAGATCTCATCGGGCTTAGTTTTCCGGCAGTTCGCTCGTATCCGTCACACAGGTCACGGCCCCGACCCTTTGCTCCGCCGCGGACCGCTCGTCCGGACGCTGCACCAGAGAGCGCACCAGGACAAAACCTTTGCTTTCCGGCGCGGGCAACCGCAATTCCGGCACCGGCTCATCGGGATTATCCTCAGCCTCGATCGCCTGCAACTGATTATCGGTCACCAGCAGAATATCGATGTTCCGTTTTGACGCAGCGCTGTCCGTCAGCGCAAAAAATGATGTTCCGTCCGGCTGGTGAAAAGAAATGGATAGAAATTCCAGCGCAGACACCTCGGTTTTGACGCGCAGGGGTCCGTCTGCCAGATTATAGGAGCAGGCTCCCGCCACGGTCGCGGGATCACTGATCAGGCGCGCTAGCAGTGGGTCAGGCAGCAGATGCATCGCGCTGTCGCGGTGCAGATTTCTCAGAATATGGCCTGCGTCCTGCGTCGCCAGCACCGGCATCAGCAACACTGCGCCGACATGCGCGATAGCCGCAAAAATGGCTGTCGCCAAACTCCAGAACACAATCCGGGACATGCGCGCGGCCCAGTTCATGGGCAATCCTGCGCGAGTATATGCGGCAGTTGCTCCCGCGAAATGGCATGAGCGCTGCCCAGCACCGACGGCTCGTAAATGTGCAGCAGAACGACGAAGTTTTGCGAGGGCGGCGTCGGCACATATATTCCTGCCCGCACATCAGGGCCGGCTTCAACCGACCAGGCGCCATCGGCACTCCGCAGAACCTGCGACGAGGTGACGACAGACTTCTGAAACAACGAAGCCGCAGTCTCGCCTTTGTTGTCCTTGATCGTCAGTGTCCAGAAGCGTCCCGGCAAGGACCGGCCTTCTATCCGGTAATGACAGGCCGAACGCAAAGTGCTGCCCGCATCGTCCTGCATGGCGGATAAGGCCAGCCCCTCGGAGACGCCAAGCGCCACAGCGCCGTTATAGGCCAGATACGCGCGGGTGTAAGGATCAGGGTCCATGGCCGCGCCCAGATCCGTCTGCCAGGGACCAACCTGCATCTGGCCAAAATGCACCTTGTGCGTCGCGATCCAGACCGCAGAACCAAGGCCAAGGGCAAGACCGGCGATCATGGCCAGCATCAGCCGGCCGAGCTGGCCCGCTCCTGCAATCTTGTCCAAGAAAATTCTCTGCATGACGTGGTGCTGTTCCAAGACTTGTCTTCTGTTTTGCCGTGTGCAGGCCGTTTTCGCAACCATATGCAACCAATTTGATATCAGGGCTGGCGCATGTCCGGATTGACGGTCTGCTGCCCGAGCGCGAGAGCCGGGAGCCGCGCGCCCTCGGCATGCGCAAACTGATCAGCGTCATCGGTCCCGCCCAGCGCCTCTTCCCTTGGCCGGCTCATGAGTTCTATGTCGTGCAGAACAGCCAGACCCTTGCGCGACAAGGTGGAAACGTTGGCGGGCAATGCGTTCATGTCAACGACCTTTGCCTGCGCCGGCCCGGCATTCGCGACATTGGCCGCAGCCGGAGGCAGGTCCTCATCGCCGGGTAATGGCCTGAGCTCGATGCCGTTATGGGCATAAGCCATGATGTCGTGCCAGGTTCTGGCGGGCAGCGAACCGCCAGTCATGCCGTTCATCGGCGTATAATCGTCGTTGCCGAACCACATGGCCTCGACGAAATTCCCCGAATAGCCGACAAACCACGCATCGCGCGATTCATTTGTGGTGCCGGTCTTGCCTGCCAGATGCACGCCATCAATCCGCGCGCCGCGCGCGGTTCCGTCATTGACGACATGGGTCATCATGCCGACCATCTGCTTGACGATGGGCAGCGGCAGAATGCGCGGCAGGTCGTCCGGCTGCGGCATATGCCGATACAGCACTTTGCCGCGCGCATCGCGCACCTCCAGCGCGGCAAAAGGCGGCGCACGATGCCCGCCGTTGGCAAAAGTGGCATAGGCCGAGGCCATGTCGATGACGGTGACATTATCCGCCCCGATCACCAACGACGGCGTATCCGGCAACGGCGTGGTAATGCCCATCTTGCGCGCGGTGCGCACGATCGCCGTGCGCCCGACTTTCTGATTGCCATTGCCGATGGCGATCGACAGGCGCACGGCCACCGTATTGAGCGAATGAGTCAGCGCCTGCCAGAGAGGAAGCCGGCCCATATACCGCCCGCCAAAATTATGCGGACACCAGTTGCCAATGCAGACCGGCGCATCCTCGACCATCGTATCGGGCGTGAATTTGCCGGTCATCAGCGCTGTTGTGTAAACAAAGGGCTTGAACGACGAACCGGGCTGGCGCTGCGCCTCGGTGGCGCGGTTGAACTGACTTTCGCCATAATCCCTGCCGCCGACTATGGCGCGTACGGCGCCGTTCGGCTCCAGAATGACAGTGGCGCTTTGTGTTGCATTATATCGGGGGCCTGAATCACGCAATGCATCTTCGATCGCCTGCTCGGCCCGCTTCTGCAACCCGAGATCGAGCGCCGTACGCACGACCAAAGTGCGCTCATTGCCGAATTTGCCCTCCGCTGCCAGCCGTTTGATCTCGTCATAGGCCCAGTCGAGATACCAATCCGGCGTGCTGATGGCCTGCCTGTCTATGGCGGTCGCCGGGTTACGGCGCGCCGCATAGACCTGCGCTTCGGTCATGAAGCCCGCTTCAACCAGATTGTTGAGCACGTCATTGGCTCTGGCGCGCGCAGCGGGCAGATTGACATGCGGCGCATATTTTGTCGGCGCCTTGAACAAACCCGCGAGCATGGCTGCCTCGGCAAGCGAAATATCCCTGATCGACTTGCCGAAGTAGAATTGCGCCGCCGCCTGCGCCCCGAAAGTGCCCGCACCCATATACACGCGGTCGAGATAAAGCTTCAGGATTTCCTGCTTGGAAATGTGATTTTCGAGCCAGAGCGCGAGAAAGGCTTCCTTGATCTTGCGCTCAATGGACTTTTCGCGGTTCAGGAACAGGTTCTTGGCCAGTTGCTGCGTGATCGTCGAGCCGCCCTGCGTGGCCCGCGAATTTTGCGAATCCACCATCAGAGCGCGCAGCGTACCGATAAAATCAATACCGAAATGATCGAAAAACCGCCGGTCCTCGGTCGCAAGCACCGCTTTGATGAAATAATCCGGCCATTGGTCGAAGGGCACGGAATCGTCATGCAGGATGCCGCGCCGGCCCACTTCGTCGCCATGCCGGTCGAGAAAAGTGACGGCAATATCCTGCTTCTTGAGCCAGTCGTCCGAGGTTTCCTGAAAAGCGGGCTGTGCGAGCGTGAGCGCCAGAACAGCCCCGGCCAGCCCGAGCGTCAGGGCCTCGCAGGCCAGTTCCACCGCCAGCCAGCGCAATCCCGAAACATACAGACTATCCATGAAATGCGCATAGCGGACATAGAATTCCGACGACCTGCGCCCGCCCTCGAAGAAGAACGTATCGAGCCAGGAATCAAAGGACAGCAGGCCATTGCGCCATGCCCTGAGCCATCGAGCCAATGTCCAGTTGCGTGCCACCTGAACGGGTTCCCTCTTTGCGCTTTGGCCGGTTCTTCCTTTTACCAGTTCAGGCCATGTTCCAACAAGTTAAAACGCAAGGCAAAAAATCTGTTTCGATTTGACGCGTGGCGCACTATGTCTTTTCGCAGTACTGGAAAGTTCGATGAGCAAGACAATACCGCCGGATGCGCCGTTCTGGCAGACGAAATCGCTGGAAGAAATGACCCCGCAGGAATGGGAATCGCTGTGCGACCGCTGCGGGCGCTGCTGCCTTGTCAAGCTGGAGGACGAGGACACCGGCGACATTCATTTCACCGACATTGCCTGCAAGCTCTTTCAATCCGGCGCCTGCACCTGTTCGGATTACCCCAACAGGCAGGCCAAGGTCAGCGACTGCGTGCGCCTTACGCCGGATCAGGTGCGCACGATCACCTGGCTTCCGCCAAGCTGCGGTTATCGCCTCGTGCGCGACGGCCAGCCGCTGATGTGGTGGCATCCGCTTGTTTCGGGCTCGCCGGAAACGGTTCACGAGGCAGGAGTTTCGGTGCGCGGGCGTATATCCGCCTTTGAGGATGATGTCTCGCTCGAGGACATTGTCGATCATATCGTCACATGGCCCAATCGCCTCCCCAGATCAGCACGAAAGAAACCTTGATATGACGCTCGACGAACTCATTGAAAATTTTGAATTCCTCGATGACTGGGAAGACAGGTACCGTTATCTGATCGAACTTGGCCGCGAACTGCCGCCCCTCGCTGACGCCGACCGGACAGATGCCAACAAGGTGCGCGGCTGCGCCAGTCAGGTCTGGCTCAAGACTGAACGGGACGTGCCCGTTCCGGGCAAATTCCGCTTTTCCGGCGACAGCGACGCGCATATCGTCAAAGGGCTGGTGGCCCTGATCATTGCCATTTTCTCCGGCAGAACCGCCGAAGAAATCCTGTCCTTCGACGCAATGGCGCTGTTCACCCGGCTCGGGCTGGCGGCGCACCTGACCCCGCAGCGCTCCAATGGCGTGCGCGCCATGATCGAGCGCATCCGCGCCGATGCCCGCGCCGCCATGGCGCAATAATCATGGCGCGTTGATAGAGGGCCGGTAACCGGCGGCTCCCCAATGGCGCATGCGCGCCTTCGCTGGTCCATGCGCCTCTTCCGTCAGGCCATAATGCAAAGCTAGCCGGTCGAGCGCCAGTCCCAGCACCACCTTGGCAGAGCGCGGTGGCCATTGGCGCTCGCGTTCCATCTGTTCTAGTCCCTTGAGAAAGCCGCACAGGTCAAAGAGCAGTCCGCTCATGTCCGGCCCGACTGCGGACAGCGCCTTGTGAACGCGCTGGCGCGCGCCAACGACCAGATCGGAATGCGCCATGCCGGGTGAACCGCCCGGCGCGCCCGGCATGGCCTGCCAGTTGGCCGTGACGCGCGGCAGCATCATCGCCATCGTCAGATCGGCGCGCAGCCGTTCGCCTGCCTGAAACTGCGTGGCCGATATCAGCGCCCGGCCATCTTTCCCCTTGCGTTTCAACAGCCAGTTGAGCGGGTTTTCAGCCTCGTTCACCATGCGTGCAGGCGCATCGTCCTTCGGGGCGGCGACGCTCAGTTCCAGATGACGGGCCTGCACGAGATCCGGCGCAGCTTCGCCAAACGTCTGACGGCAGATATAACCACGTCCCTCAGGCGTGATCGCGGCCTGCCCCTCAGCGGCGGCGACAAGCCCCTGCTCCACCAGCCAGTCCAGCGATTGCGCCTCGAATAGACCGCACGAAACCGAAACGCTGCCCTTGCGGCGACTGGCACAGATTTTGCCGTCATGGCGGGCATCGCGAACCAGACGCACACCCTCCTCCGCCATCAGCCGCAGCAATTTTTCGCTCTGCCGCGCGATATGCTTCATGGATTTAGGCGGCTTCATGATGCTTCTCCCCCCGGTTGAGAATTTCCGCCTCCAGGGCGGCCAGCCACCGGTCGAAGGCTGCGTCATCGCGCCGGTCTTCAACCAGTTCGCATGCGTGCTGCACAGTCGTGCGGTCGCGTCTGAACAGCGCTGACGTCGCATTATAGGAAAAGCCCAGCAGAGTATGCGCCAGATACATGCCAATCTGCCGCGCCAGCGCAATTCTGGCCGGCCCCCTTGATGTCTGCAGCAGCACATTGCGCTCGACCTGACAAACGGCCGAAACCCGGTCGAGCAGCCAATCGGCCTCCGCATCGGGCAAAGCATGTCTTATGGAACGGTTCTGGCAATGAGCCGAAATCTCAGGGCGCACGACAATTCTCCTTCATCTTGAGAACTGCCAATTTATAGGATTTTATTCTTATATCAATAGGTATATTTTGCTATTTTTAAGAAATTTGACCTAAATTGATATATATGTCTGAAATATATAGATAATATTACAGGTAAATATTCATTTATTAAATTTTATATTCAAAAATATCGCCATTCTCAAGATATTTATATCCTAATTTATTCACACCCCGCCAAATTGAGAGAAAATCATCCTAAAATATAGGATAATTTTCAAAATGCCTGAGCCCATCATTCATCGCCGCTGTTTACGAACCACCAATCCGCCACTTTCCTATCAGCGCCCTGTTCATCTGGCGCAACTCATCGGTGCCGAGGCCGCGAAAGCATGCACGCATGGCGAGAGCGCAAGGCGCGTCGTCATTTCAAAACTCAAGGCGGCACTGCGCAGGGAACGGGCGCGCATTGGCACGAAACAAGGCTATGATTTAAAAAGGCACCTGCTTCTGGTTCAGGCGCTGAAAATCGAAAAAGGCGAATCCGCCCGATAGAGATGGCACCCAAACGCAAAACGCTGCCCCGGACGGGACAGCGTTAGGAAAAACCGAAACGGAACGAAACAACCCAATCAGGCCGAAGCGCTGATCTTCTTCGTCACGCGGCGGCGGCGCTGCTGGCCGAGCCCCATCTCCTTGGCCAGCGCCGAGCGGGCCTTGGCGTAGTTGGGCGCAACCATCGGATAATCGGAAGGCAAGCCCCACTTTTCGCGGTATTGCTCAGGCGAAAGGTTATATTGCGTGCGCAGGTGGCGCTTGAGCGACTTGAAGCGCTTACCGTCTTCAAGGCAAATCAGATAGGTATCGGTAATCGACTTCTTGGGCGATATTGCCGGCTTCGGAGCTTCGACAACAACCGGAGCAGGAGAAGCCGAATTCACACGCGACAGAGCCGCATGAACATCGTTGATCAAAGACACCAGATCGCTTGCCGGAAGAGAATTATTGCTTACGTAAGCGGATACAATATCGACCATATATTGCATGTAGGTGTCATCATTGGCGTTCGGCACCATTATTATATCTCCTGTCTAAAATCATTAATGAAAAAATCAATTTTTGGCAAAAACTCAGCCTTTTAAACTCGAAATCTTGGAGTATCGTGACGATATATCAGATCAAAAGACTTTTCAAGTCTATAATGAACTAGACTTGCATTACTCTAGAGACGGATGCGCAATCCATCCAAATTAATGATTTTTCTCGATAAAATAATCATTACATGGCGCATTCATCGACGGCAGTTTTGAATTTTTCTTTTACTTTTTTGAAATTCTTTGCGGCGTGCCTATTCCGTCGGCTGATTTGAATGACATTCAGTCATGCGTCGCGCAACACATCACTGATTCGTGTTGACAAGTCGGCAATTGCCCAGCGACGATGTTGTTCGATTTTGAAATAAGCGCGACAGGATTCAATTTTTAACAAGTTGCTGGCTCAACGCCTTGTATGTTACAGCAGACAAACTGTTTCGTTGATCTTGCCCGGAACTGAACATCACAATAAAGATACATATTGTTCAAGTCTCTGATAATGGGCAATAAAATTGGCATCAGAAGCAAAATAATGAATGATTTTTCCAACAATCCCGGCTTTGCCGAAGCCACTGCGCCCGTTATTGAACAGCGACCCTTTGCGCAGTCGTTTCATGGGCAGACCCTGACCGATCCCTATGCATGGCTCCGGGCGGACAATTGGCGTGATGTTCTGCGCGATCCGGCGGCGCTTCCCGCGCAGATCCGCGACATTCTTCTCGCCGAAAACCGCTACACGGATACGGTTCTCGCGCCCACCGCCTCCCTGCAGAAAAAGCTTCTCGCGGAGCTGAAGGCGCGCATAGATCCGGACGATTCAGACGTGCCGATGCCGGATGGCCCGTTCAGCTATTACACCCGGTTCCGTCAGGATGGCCAGCACCAGCTCTTCTGCCGCATCCCGCGTAACGGCGGCGCGGAAGACGTGCTGCTCGACGGCGATGCCCTCGCCGAAGGCAAGGCTTTTTTCGATATCGGCGATGCCGGCCACTCGAACGACCACCGTTTTCTTTGGTGGAGCGCCGATATTCAGGGCTCGGAATTCTATACGATCCGCATCCGGGAGATCGCCCGGAACACCGACCTTCCCGATGTAATCGAACAAACGGACGGCAGCGCCGTTTGGGACCCGCTTGGCACGGCCCTCTACTACGTCCGGATGGATGAAAATCACCGGCCCATGCAGGTCTGGCGCCACCGGCTTGGCACACCCGCCAGCGCCGACGAACTGGTGTTCGAGGAGCGCGATCCGGCATGGTTCGTAGGGCTGGAGCGCTCGGCGGAAGGTCGCCACGCTGTGATCGTGGTCAAGGATCATGATTCGACCGAATGCCATCTCGTTGATCTGTCCGCCCCATGGCGTGAGCCGCATTGCGTGGCGCCGCGTGAAAAGGGCGTACGTTACTCCATCGAGCCGCATGGCGATCAGTTGTACATCCTCACCAATCGAGGCGGTGCCGACGATTTCAAGATCATGACTTCACCGCTGGTGCAGCCGGAGCCTGAAAACTGGCGCGATCTGATTGCCGAGCGCCGCGGCTGCTTCATTCTGGCGTTCTCGGTCTACCGGGATTTCATGGTGCGGGTGGAGCGGGAAAATTGCCTGCCGCATATTGTCGTGCGCAGCTTTGCCGATGGCAGCGAATTTCGTGTCGATTTTCCAGAGGAGGCCTATTCGCTGGACATCGATGACATGCTTGAATTTGATACGCAGATTATCCGGTTCGACTATTCGTCGATGACCACCCCCACCGAGACTTACGATTTCGACATCCGCACCCGCGCACGCACCCTGCGCAAGCGCAAGCTGGTGCCGAGCGGCCATCAGGCAGAAAATTATGTGACCAAACGTCTTTTCGCCCCGACGGCGGACGGCGAACTTGTGCCCGTGACATTGCTTTACCGCCGCGACTGCCTCCTGCCCGCCCCCCTGCTGCTCTATGGCTACGGCGCCTATGGCCATGCCATGCCGGCCCATTTTTCCACCAACCGCCTTTCGCTCGTCGATCGTGGTTTTGTCTATGCCATTGCCCATGTGCGCGGCGGCACGGACAAGGGCTGGAACTGGTACAAGAACGGCAAGCTCGAGCACAAGCTCAACACATTCACGGATTTTCTGGCCAGTGCTGAATATCTGATCGACGAGGGCATCACCCAGACGGGCATGATCGTGGCTCAGGGCGGCAGCGCGGGCGGGATGCTGATGGGCGCGATAGCCAATATGGCGCCGCACCTTTTTGCCGGTATCGTGGCGGATGTGCCCTTTGTCGATGTGCTGAACACGATGCTGGACGCCAGCCTGCCCCTGACTCCGCCCGAATGGCTCGAATGGGGTAATCCGATCGACGATCCAGAAGCCTTCGCCCGCATGAAGGCCTATTCGCCTTATGATAATGTATCGGCGCAGGCCTATCCGCCAATTTTGGCGCTGGCCGGGCTGACTGATCCGCGCGTGACCTATTGGGAGCCGCTCAAATGGGTGGCGAAGCTGCGCGCATCCGGACGCGGCGCTGGTCCTATATTGATCAAAACCAATATGGATGCAGGCCATGCCGGCGCAAGCGGACGCTTTGACCAGCTCGAAGAAGTGGCACTGATTCAGGCTTTCGCTCTGGCGGCCTGCGGTCTGGTTAACCGCTGACCCGCACCCGCGCGCTGCGCGACGACCTAGGCTTCGTCGCTCTCGGCCTGACGCTTTTCAATAAAGGCCCGCAGTTCCGCCATGGACGAAAAGCGAAACACGCCATGTTCGTTTTCCGCCTCGACGGAACCGTCGGAATACATGGCATAAACCGTTCCGGCGGCTTCATAGCGGCCCACAACCGTCGGCTCAGGCGTCTTGCCCGCAGCGACCGCCGCCACAGGCTCTTCAACCGCTTCCGGTTCCGCGACCTGCTCCGCTTCAATGTGGCCAGGCTCATCGGCGCTGGCCATTTCTGCAACTTCGGATACAGCCGATATTTCGACGGAAGCGGGCGCGGATTCCAAAACGTCTGCCGGTGCGGACGGCGTTGAAGCCATTTCCGCCGAAGAGAGGTCTGCCTCGGGAATTTCCTCTTCTGCGTCTGCGGCCGGCACATCAAGCTCCTGCACTTCCACCTCACGCACGGCGGCGGTGAAGGTCAGTTCGGTTTCGCGCCTGCTGCCGGTCAGGGCTTCCTGCAGCCAGTTGAGCGACCTACGGTCATCCTCGTTCAAGAATGCACCACCAGAAGAAGTCTCTTCGGCGGCCTCGGCAATCTCATCGGCCGGCGCGTTGGCCTGCAATGTGGGTATCACTTCGTCGGGTTCTGACGGCTCTTGCTGCACGGGCGGTGCAAATTCCGCAGCAGGAACCGGCTCTTCTGGCGCAGGTCTCTCAACCGGCGTGAACTGCGGCCGCTCGAATGCTGGCTTGCGCAGGAACGAGGACAGGAACGGAGCACGCACCGACAGCGGTTCACGGGCAGACAGCGGCTCACGCACCGAAAGCGGTTCACGGACAGACAAAGGTTCACGCGTCGTCAGCGGCTCACGCGCGGCTTCGGGTTCTGGCGCGTCATGAACTGGCGGCGCAAATTCCGTCGCCTCCGGCTCCGGCTTTTGCGGAACGGCAATTTCAGGAGCCGGTGTTTCCGGCGCGAAAATATCGGGTTCGGACCGGGCGGACGAAAGTGTGCTCATGGCGCTGGCAAATACCGGGGCGACGGGGGTTTCAACCTCTGGTTCTGGCTCCTCTTCAGGCAGACGTACTGTCTCAGCGCGGAAATGCTCCGTCACGACTTCGATCGGCGGCGCGATCGCGCCGCTCTGCTGCAACAACCGAGATATTTTACGCAACTGGAATGACATCAGGCCCAGCACAAAAATCAGCGTGCCGCCGGTAAACATGCTCGCCCCCGCGATGACCGAGGTCCAGCCGCGTTCGATCTGAATATAGTCGAGACCAGAATAGGCCGTCCCGCCCCCAAAGCCGGCAAGTATGATGCCAATGGCTATGATGATCCAGGCCATGTCCGCTCCTTACGCAATAGACAAACCGCAAGCATTTGATTCATGAACAATATGTTTGAATTTTCGCAAATTGCCAGCACAATTGTGGCCCTGCAAACGCCCTTTCCCGCCTTTGATGCCTTGTCGCCGCGCCTGACGCAGATTAAGTTAGCGCCAGAGGCGCATTTCCGCGCCCATCCAACAGGAGCTCCCATGTCCTTTACACTGCCCGAACTCCCCTATGCGCATGATGCGCTGCAGCCTTTCATGTCGAAAGAGACGCTGGAATATCACCACGACAAGCATCATCTTGCCTATGTCAACAACGGCAACAACCTGCTCAAGGGCACCGAATGGGAAGGCAAGAGCCTTGAGGACATCGTCAAGGGTGCTTTCGGCAAGAATGCGGGCCTTTTCAACAATGCGGGCCAGCATTACAACCACCTTCATTTCTGGAAATGGATGAAGCCCAACGGCGGCGGCAAGATTCCCGGCAAGCTGGAAAAGGCCATCATCGAGAGCATCGGCTCTGTCGAGAAGATGAAGGAAGACTTCATTCAGGCCGGCGTGACGCAATTTGGTTCGGGCTGGTCCTGGCTCGCGGTCAAGGACGGCAAGGTGATTGTCTCGAAGACCGCCAATGGCGAGAGCCCGCTCGTGCATGGCGCCACCCCTATCCTGGGCTGCGACGTCTGGGAACATTCCTATTACATTGATTATCGCAACCGCCGCCCCGACTATCTGAAGGCTTTCGTCGAGAATCTCGTCAATTGGGAATATGTTGAAGAGATGTTCGAAAAAGCGATGAAATAATCGCCCGGTTTCAGTTTTTCACACCGGACAGCCCCACCCTGCCTGCGCAGTGTGGGGCGTTTTTTTTGCCTCAGCGATCAAAAGCCGACAAAACCGCGCCCTGACTTTGCAGCAGGCTCAGGAAGTCGTCCGACAGCAGGAATTCGAGTTCCCGTTCCCGTGAATCCGTCACAGGATCAACCGCCCGCAGCGCATCATCGACATGGCCGGGATGGCACATGATCAGATGATCCGGCCCCATCGCCATGAGATAACGCGCGAAATCGCCGCCATAACCGATGCCGGAAAAACCGGAAAAGCCGGAAAAGCCACGGTTGAGCCGATAACCGCGGGCGCGCGCCGCATCGGCGAATCCGTACGTGAAAAACGCCACCAGCAGCGCCTTTCTGATCTCGATGCCGCGCCTTATGATCCGCGCCAACTGGTCAGAACTGTCGCGCAACCAGATTTTGCCGCTCAGTTTTTGGGCGTCGAGAGCTGCAAACAGCGGATCGCGCACCGTCCTGAGACCATGCACATGCTGGTGTCCGTCAAGAAAACGCGGCGGGCCGCCAAAATGAACCTGAAAGGCCTCCAGTTGTGCGACAATCTCGTGATAAATCTCATCCGGATCGGGTTTGCCGTGCAAAAAATACTGCAAGGGCGGAAGCTGGCCCTCAGGTGCGGCCTGCCGCATGGCCGTCAGCGGCGCACCGCAGGTCAGGTTGAGATGAAGACCAAGCTCGACATTTTGCGCATAAGGTCTGATCAGCCCTGCCGCCTGCGGCCAGAACGGCCTGTTGGTCATGGCGGATGTCGCGCTCAGGCGTCCGGCTGCCACAGCCTCCAGAATGCCGCGGCTTACCGCCTCAGAAAGCGCATAATCATCTGCGCAAAGTGCAAAATGCATCGCGGCTCCGCTTGCCTTGATTGGTTCTTACGCATACCTCTAACGCATGACGCCTGACAATATTCCGACTTCAAAGCCCGACCTGAGCCTGATCATTCCGGTGCATAACGAAGCCCTCAATCTGGAGGCGCTCGTGAAGCGACTGACGCCCATTCTGGCAGATTTGTCGCTGTCCTATGAAATTCTTTTCGTCGATGACGGCTCGCGTGACGCATCGCTGCAAAAGCTGCACGAACTGGCCGGAACCTATGCGCATCTGCGCATTCTGTCGCTCAGCCGCAATTTTGGCAAGGAAGTCGCCCTCGCAGCCGGCATCGACCACGCCCGTGGCCGCGCCGCCATCATCATGGATGCAGATCTGCAGCACCCGCCGGAAGTCATACCGGAATTTGTCGCGCTCTGGCGTCAGGGCTATATCAACGTCTATGGCGTGCGCACCGACCGGGCCGCGGATGCGCCCTTCCGCCGCTATCTCACCTCGCATTTCTACAAAATCTTTGAAGCCTTTGGCGAGACGGGTCTGCCGCCGGGGGCCGGAGATTTCCGCCTGCTGGATGACAAGGCGTTGCAGGCGCTGCGCCGGATGCCGGAACGGGCGCGTTTCACCAAGGGTCTCTATGCCTGGATCGGCTTCAGGTCCATCGGCGTGCCCTTTACAGTGGAAAAGCGCGCGCATGGTCAAAGCTCGTTCAGTTATCGCAAGCTCGCCCGCTTTGCTTTCGACGGCCTGACCTCATTCTCGACCTTGCCTCTGAAAGTATGGACCTATATTGGTAGCATCGTCTCGTTGTTCGCGCTTGGCATGGCCGTCACCGTATTGGTTGACACCCTGCTTCATGGCAATGACGTGCCCGGATATGCCACAATCGTCATTTCCATCATGTTCTTTTCCGGCGTGCAGATTTTCTCGCTCGGCGTTCTGGGCGAATATGTCGGCCGGATTTTTGCTGAAGTGAAAGGACGCCCCCTTTACCTTGTCGCCGAGGAATTTTCCTCGCAGGAAAAGCAGGATTAAATGCTGAAAAGTCTGATCTCGGTCAGCGGTTTTACCCTGCTCTCCCGGCTGACCGGCTTCATCCGCGATATTTTCATCACTGCGATTCTGGGCCAGAACGACCTCTCTGACGCCTATAATGTGGCGACGCGCCTGCCCAATCAGTTTCGCGCCATATTTGGCGAAGGCGCCTTCAACGCCGCATTCACGCCGTCCTATTCCAAGGTGCTGGAACAGGGCGGAAAGGATGCGGCATCGGCCTTTTCGGCGCAGATATTTTCTTTGCTTCTGGCTTCACAGGTCATTCTGCTGGCGCTGGCCTGGCTGCTGATGCCGCAATTCACCTTCCTTCTGGCTTCGGGCTATGCGGCGGAGCCGGAAAAATTCGCGCTTACGGTTCACCTTTCGCGCATCACCTTTCCTTATCTGCTGTGCATGACGCTGGTGACCTATTATTCGGCGCTGCTCAATGTGCACAAACGCTTCGCCATCGCCGCCTTCACTCCCGTTCTGATGAATATCGCCATTGTCGGCTTTCTGCTGGTTGCGCGCTTCTTTCCCAATGCCGCCGTCGCGGCGTGCTGGGGCGTGGTGACATCGGGCTTTGCTCAGGTGGCCCTGCTGGCCTATTCGGTACGGCGTCTCAACCTGCTGGAGCGCATCCGCAAACCGGAATTCACGCATAATGTGCGTGAATTCTTTCGCATGCTCGGTCCGGCCATCATAGGCTCCGCCGGCGTTCAGCTGGCCATTCTGGCCGACACGCAGATGGCCTCCTGGCTGGGCAGCGGCGCACTTTCCTCGGTGTCGAACGCCGACCGGCTTTACCAGCTGCCCATCGGCGTCATCGGCACAGCTGCGGGCACTGTGCTGCTGCCGCAGATGAGCCGTCTGCGCGCCGCCGGCAATATAGCGGCCTCAATGGATGCGCAAAACCGCATGATTGCTGTGACTCTGGCGCTGGCCCTGCCCTTTTCCATCGCCTTTCTGGCCATACCGGATTTAATTCTGCGAGCGGCCTTCATGCATGGCCGGTTCAATGCCGCCGATGCCGAGGCTGCGGCCAAAGTGCTGGCGGCCTATGCATTCGGTCTGGTCGCGGTGCTTGTCATCCGCTCCATCGTCGCCAGTTTCCAGTCCGTTGGCGATACGCGCACGCCGATGATCATTTCCCTCCTGGCGCTGACGGTGAATCTGATCCTCAAATTCATTCTTGCGCCGGTCATGGGCATGTCTGGCCTTGCGCTGGCCACGGCCATCGGCGCGTGGATCAATGTCGGTCTGCTGATTTTCCTGGCGCAGCAGCGCGGCCTTATGCGCGTCAGCCCTACGCTGGTGGATACGGCTCTGGCGGCATCCATGGCGGGTCTGGCGCTCGATGTGGCGGTCAGCTTCGGGCTTGAGCCGATTCTGGCTGTCGCGCATCGCATCGGTCATTTCGAGAATGAAATCAGCCTGCTTATGGCGGGTACCGTTGGCGCGCTGGTTTATGGAATTGTCTTTTTTGGCTGCGCCCGCATCCTGAATGTCCGTTTTCTCTACCGCAACGCGACCCCGTCAAAGACCTAGCCGCTATGCGCGAATTGCCAATATAGCTCCCGCGCCTTTCGGTAGAACGGCCCGGGCTGGATTTCCCGCTCGTCGATCCGGGTTACGGGCATGACCTTGGCAAAATTACCGGCTGAAAATATTTCATCGGCACCGGCAAAAGCGGCATAGGACAGGCTCGTCTCGCGAGCCTCCACGCCGGCGGCGCGCAGCAATCTGAGCACACGCTGGCGCGTAACGCCGTTGAGAAACGTGCCATTTGGCACGGGCGTATAAACAACGCCATCCTTCGCCATGAAAATATTGGCGGTTGCGAGTTCCGCCACATTGCCGAGCATGTCGGTCAACAGGCAATTGTCGAACCCGCGCGCCTTGGCATCCATCAGCGCCCGGCCATTGTTGGGATAAAGGCAACCGGCCTTGGCGTTGACGGGCGCAGTTTCATAAGTCGGACGGCGGAACGGCGAGAGCGTGATGCTGGTTCCCTTTGGCTCCGGCATCGGCGCTTCGTAAAGCGAGATCAGAAACCGGGTCGAGGCCGGATTCGGCGGCACCGAGACATAACCGCCTTCTTCGGCCCAATACATCGGACGGATATAAAGAGCCGTCCCGGGCGCAAATTTCTTCACGCCTTCCAGCGCCAGCGCCATGATCTCCTCGGGGCTTTTCGTCGGCTCCAGCCCCATGGCCCTTGCCGATGCATTGATCCGGGCGCAATGCAGGTCGAGATCCGGCGTGACGCCCTCAAACGCCCGCGCGCCGTCAAAAACCGAGGATCCAAGCCAGAAGGCATGGGTGCGAGGGCCCCATATCGGCACGTTGCCCTCCAGCCAGTCACCTTCAAACCATGTCCATGTCTGCGACCAGTCCGGGGGAGAATATGTCACGTGCGCACCTCTTGTCTTTGGCGCCATGGGACAGCGTGCAGCGGCTTTCGTCAAGGCAAGGCTTGACATATAGCCCATGAAATTGATTGATCGCATCGATCAACAAGGGTGACTCATGCCGGATATTTTCGCGTTCGATGCCTACGGCACGCTTTTCGACGTGCATTCGGCCATTGCGGCCTTCCGGCAGGACATCGGCCCGCAAGCCGAGCGCCTCTCTGAACTCTGGCGCGCCAAACAGCTCGAATATACGTGGGTGCGCTCGCTTGCTGGCGCCTATCAGCCCTTTGACGCGCTCACGCGCCAGTCGCTTGATTTTGCGGCAGCGCGATGCGGCGGCCTGAGCGATGATCTGAAGACGCGCGTGCTTGGCGCCTACCGGACACTGCAGGCCTATGATGACGTGCGCCCGGCCTTGCAGCGCTTGCGTGACCGGGGCGCGAAATGCGCCATTTTCTCGAATGGCACCCCCGAGCAACTCAACGAGGCCGTCAACGCGGCGGGGCTGGGCGACCTCTTCGATGCGCTGATCAGCGTTGACCCGCTGCGGTGCTACAAGACCGATCCGCGCGCCTATGCTCTGGTGACGGGCCATTTCGGCTGTACGCCCGGACAAATCAATTTTCAGTCTTCCAACCGCTGGGACATTGCCGGGGCGCGCGCCTTCGGCTTTACCTGCAACTGGATCAACCGCACCGGCGCGCCGGATGAATATGCCGACCTGCCGCCCCACCGCATTCTGAACAGTCTGGAACAACTCTGACATGACCGCTCCGCATATCGTCGATACCGTTGCCAAACTTCGCGCCATGGTCGGCGTATGGCGCAGGCAGAACGCGCGTATCGCCCTTGTGCCCACGATGGGCGCTCTGCATGAGGGCCACCTCTCGCTGATGCGGCAGATGCAGACGGAGGGCTTTCTGGTCGTGGCGTCGATTTTCGTCAATCCCACGCAATTTGCGCCGCATGAGGATCTTTCACGGTATCCGCGCCCCTTCGAGGCGGATCTTGCCAAGCTGACCGAACTTGGCCTCGACGCGCTGTTTCATCCCGATGTCACGCAAATGTATGGCGAAGGCTTCTCAACCACCATTTCTCTGGAAGGGCCAGCCAAAGTCGGGCTGGAGGATCGCTTCCGTCCCGGACATTTTGCCGGGGTTGCCACGGTTGTGGCCAAGCTTCTCCTGCAATGCGGGCCGGATGTGGCCATTTTTGGCGAGAAGGATTATCAGCAGCTTGCCGTCATTCGGCGGATGGTGCGTGACCTTGACATACCCGTCGAGATCAGGGGCGGCGCCACGGTGCGCGAGCCGGACGGCCTCGCCCTCTCGTCGCGCAACGTCTATCTTTCCCAGAAAGAGCGTCTCGTTGCGCCGGAAATTCACCGCGCCCTGCAATGGTGCGCCCAGCATTTTGGTAAAGAGCCGATGGAGCATGTCCTGAATGCGGCGCGCATCCGCCTGGAAGGCTTTGGCTTCGTTCCGGACTATATTGAACTGCGCGACGCCGAAAGCCTCGCTCCTGTCAGCGCACTTGAGCGCCCCTGCCGCCTGCTGTTTGCCGGCCGGCTCGGCACGACGCGGCTCATCGACAACATCGCCGTCCTTCCCCGAGCCGCACATTGAGAAATCTTTGCCTTATCGGGGGGCTGCCGAAGCAAGCATGACGGGCGGCCTGCAGAGCGAACAAAAAGACACTACGCCTTTTTGAGAAACTCAACACGCAGGACAAGGCCCCTGACCTTATCGACGTTGCACTCGATGAGTTCTTCGTCGTCCGTGAGACGGATGTTCTTGCACAATTGGCCGCGCTTGAGCGTGACGGATGTGCCCTTGACCTTCAGGTCCTTGATCAGCGTGACGGAATCGCCGTCTTTCAAAATTGTGCCGTTCGAATCGCGGACGTCCATCACATCAAGCCTTTGTCGTTCATGTAAAACCGGGGTTAAAGACCGGCACGCGCAGATGCAAGGTAAAAAAGCTCAGCCCGGTCGCTTCTGCGCATATCCCAGCCTTATGTTGAGATCCTCCAGCAATCTGACAGCCGCGTCGGCAATCATCGTGCCGGGCGGGAATATGGCCGAAGCGCCGGCCAGCAGCAGCGCCGGAAAATCCTGGCTAGGGATCACGCCGCCCACCACGATCATGATATCGGGCCGCCCCAGCGCCTTGAGCGCATCGCGCACCTGCGGCACGAGGGTCAGGTGTCCTGCCGCCAGCGAGGAAATGCCTAAAATATGCACATCCTGCTCGACCGCGAGTCTGGCGGCTTCCTCGGGCGTGGCAAAGAGCGGGCCGATGCTGACGTCGAAGCCAAAATCGGCAAAGGCGGAGGCAATCACCTTCTGGCCGCGATCATGGCCATCCTGCCCCAGCTTGGCCACCAGAATACGCGGCGGCGCGCCGTCATTGGCGGCAAAATCACGCGTCAGGCGGCGAACAGGCTCGACACGCGCCTCGCCAGCCTCTTTGCTATAAACGCCCGATATCACTCGGGTATCAGCATTATGTCGTCCGAAAACCTGTTCCAGCGCCAGAGAAATCTCGCCTAAAGTCGCCTTTGCCCGCGCCGCCTCTATCGACAGGGCAAGGAGATTTGCACCGGATGCCGCGCCTTCGCGCAGGGCGTTCAGCGACGCGGCAACCGTCCCGCTGTCCCGCTCCGCCCTGAGGCGCTGCAATTTTTCGACCTGCTGCGTGCGCACGGCGGAATTGTCCACTTGCCGCACGTCGAGTTCCGGTTCGGAGTCGGGGCGGAACTTATTGACACCGATCACCGATTGCACGCCCGAATCGATGCGTGCCTGCGTGCGGGCTGCGGCTTCCTCGATACGCAGTTTGGGAATGCCCTCGGCTATGGCCTTGGCCATGCCGCCCAGTTTTTCCACTTCCTCAATATGGCTCCAGGCCCTCTCGGCCAGATCCTGCGTCAGCCTCTCGACATAATAGGAGCCGCCCCAGGGGTCGATGATGCGCGTGGTGCCGCTTTCCTGCTGCAGGAAAAGCTGAGTGTTACGGGCGATTCTGGCCGAAAAATCCGTAGGCAGGGCCAGAGCCTCGTCCAGAGCATTGGTATGCAGGCTCTGCGTATGGCCCTGCGTCGCCGCCATGGCTTCGATCTGCGTTCGGATGATATTATTGAACACATCCTGCGCTGTCAGCGACCATCCCGATGTCTGGCAATGTGTGCGCAAAGGCAGGCTTTTGGCCGACTTTGGGCCAAAAGCCTGCACAAGCCGCGCCCAGAGCAAACGCGCGGCGCGCAATTTCGCCACTTCCATGAAGAAGTTCATGCCCACCGCCCAGAAGAACGACAGTCGTGGCGCGAACTGGTCTATGGTCAGGCCCGCCGCAAGGCCCGCGCGGATATATTCCACACCGTCCGCCAGAGTATAAGCGAGTTCGAGATCCTGCGTCGCGCCGGCTTCCTGCATATGGTAGCCGGAAATCGAAATCGAATTGAATTTCGGCATATGCCGGGATGTATACTTGAAAATATCGCCGATGATGCGCATCGAATCCTTCGGCGGATAGATGTAGGTGTTGCGCACCATGAATTCTTTCAGGATATCGTTCTGGATGGTGCCGGAAAGCTTGTCCTGCGCCACGCCCTGCTCTTCCGCGGCCACGATGTACAGCGCCAGAACCGGCAGCACCGCGCCGTTCATGGTCATGGACACACTCATCTGATCGAGCGGAATACCCGAGAACAGCGTGCGCATGTCATAGATGGAGTCAATGGCCACGCCCGCCATGCCGACATCGCCCGCAACGCGCGGGTGATCAGAATCATAGCCGCGGTGCGTGGCCAGATCGAAGGCAATGGAAAGACCCTTCTGCCCAGCGGCAAGATTGCGGCGATAGAAGGCGTTCGAATCTTCCGCCGTGGAAAAGCCCGCATATTGGCGGATCGTCCATGGCTGGTTGACATACATGGTCGGATATGGCCCACGCACGAAGGGCGCTGCGCCGGGATAAGAGTTGATGAAATCCAGCCCATCGCGATCCTGTGCGGTATAGAGCGGCCTGACGGCGATGCCCTCCGGCGTCATCCACGGCGCGCTCTGCTCTGATGCTGCTTCATTCGGCGCGGAAAAGGCAATTTCGGAAAAATCGGGAATCCGGCTCATGGGTTGATCCCTCCCCGCACCAGCGCCTGTTTCAGCGCGTCCACAACATCGCAACCCGCAAATATGAACTGCATCACGCCGGCGGCCTTGAGCGCGGCTTCCAGTTCGCCGGGACGACCGGCAAAAGTCACGATGGCTCCGGCCGCATGCAGCGCCGTTGCCACCTTAACCGCCTCGGCAGCATAAACGGCATCGCTGGAGCACAGGCACGCAAGCTGCGCACCCGAAGCGCGAAATGCGGAAATCAGCGCATCCGGATCGGCAAAGCCGTCGATGCTCAGGGCCTCGATGCCGCCCGCTTCATAAAAATTTCTGGCAAACATCGAACGGGCGTTAAAATCCGCAACCGCGCCGAGATTGGCGAGAAACACTTTCGGCCGAACGGCCGCGGCTTGCGCCAGATCGCGCAGCGCCTCGAAGGGCTCAGCAAGGCGATGCGCAGGCAATGCCGGAAACGCTCTGGATGGGGCTGTCTGCTCGGCGGGCATAGGCGCAAGCACCGCGACCGGCGCTTCATGGATATTTGGAAATTCGCTTGATCCGGTGAGCGGAACCTTGCGCCGCGCAATGGCTTTATCCCGCTCCGCCCGCACCCGGCCGACCTCGGCCTGAAATGTGCCGCGCACCAGCGCCGCATAGAGGCCGCCGCCCGCCTCGAGTTCCTGAAACAAAGTCCAGGCTCTGGCGCAGAGTTCCTCGGTCAGCGCCTCATAGCCACCCGCGCCCGCAGCCGGGTCGATCACCTTGTCGAGATTGGATTCTTCCAGCAAAATCAATTGTGTATTTCGGGCAAGGCGCCGGGCGAAGCCATCCGGCAGGCCAATGGCCTGTGTGAAGGGCAACAAGGAAATATGATCCGCGCCGCCCAAGCCCGCCGCGAAAGCCGCCATGCCGGTGCGCAGCACGTTTACCCAGGGGTCGTGCCGCGTCATCATCCGCCAGGCGCTTTCCGCATGAATATGGATGGCTTGCGGCTTGAGCCCGCACGCGGCCTCAACTCTGGCCCAGAGGCGGCGAAGCGCGCGGAATTTAGCAAGACTCAGGAACTGATCGGCGTCGGACGCCAGGCGGAAGCCGATCAGCGCGCGCGCTTCGTCAAGCGCCACTCCGCCCGCTTCCAAAGCGCGCAGATAATCGACCCCACAAGCCAGCACGAAGGCGAGCTCCTGCGCCTCCGAGCCACCCGCGTCATGAATAATGCGCCCGTCCGGCCTGACGTAAGGCCCTGCAATTCCGGACGTACGCAGGCCATCGACCGCGGCGACAAAATGCTGGGCAAGCTGCGGCCAGGGCATTTGTCCGCCGCCCATCCGGGCAATAGCGCCCAGCGGATTGAGGCCGAAGGATATGTTGACGAGATTGGGGGCAATGCCAAGATCCTGAATATATCCGGCGATGAGCAGCGCCGCATCCTTGGTGTGCGGCGACAGATCGAGTTCGACCGGAATACCGTAATCGAGGCGGATGCCGCGAAACAGGGTGGCAAGATCGGCTTTCGTCGGCATGGGCAGTCCGAAACCGCGCGCCGAAACCGAGCCGTTGAAGACAAGATGCAGGCCGTCCGCGCCGCCGGCGAGATCGTCAAGCGCCTGCGCGTTGGCGGCCTCGAAATCGGGCGCGTCGACGCGCGCAAGAATATTCCAGCGGCCGGATTTGCGCCGCTGCGCATGGGTGCCGGCTGCGGGCGCATAAAGCGGGTCTATGCGAATGCCGTCGGCGGTGGCGGAGACGAGCCGATCGAAGGATGCGCCTTTCAGCGCGGCATCGACAAGCTCACGCCATTGCGCCTCGCTGGCGGGTGGAAAAAGATCAGCGAATTTATGGTCGGACACCATTGGCAAGGCTCCATCATGCACTGCACCATTGTTTTGCCACGGCTCACGCTGCGAGGCCATCTGTCATTGGTCTAATTCGCACAACAAAACCGAGCCGGCATCTGGCGGTTCAGATGAATTGCGACAACCCCGGCACCGCATTGGCGATCCGGCCAACCGCCTCGTCGCCAACCTTTTCCCGCGCCGCAGCAAACAATTCATGGCCGACACTCTGCATTTCGCCCATGCTCAGCCCTGCTGCGCTCAATTCCCCGGCCAGTTCCATCAGACCGCCGCCGCCCAGCATGCCCATGAGGCCGCCCAGCAGGCCTCCGCCCGGTTCGGGCTGCGGCAGCGCCTGCAAAACCTCGTCCGCGCCCGGCAATTGCGCCAGAAGCGCATCCACTTCGTCCGGCGCCTCCCGCCTGAGAAAATTCAGGATGATGGCAATAGCGGTGCTGGCCTGACCGGGGCCGATCCCCGCCGCATCGGTCACGCGGATAATAAGTTCGTCCATCCCTGTCTCCCGTCGATCTGAATGATTTGGCTGATCTTGCCCGGCAAAGCAAGTTAACGCTGCGGCCATGTCACAAATTTGAATCGGCGGCGCATCATGCTAGAAAAGGCAAAGACTCGGTTGAAGGTGCACAAACATGGCTCAGATTGAACAGGTTCTCGCGGCAATTGATGCAAACCAGACTGCAGCGCTGGAGCGCCTCTTTGAACTGATGCGCATTCCCTCCATCTCAACCGATCCCGCTTACGCCACGGACTGCGACAAGGCGGCAAGCTGGCTGCAGAACGAACTGATCTCGATCGGCTTTTCGGCCTCGGTGCGTCCGACGCAGGGACGCCCCATGGTGCTTGCAACAGCAAAGGCCAAACGGCGCGATGTCCCCCATGTGCTGTTTTATGGCCATTATGACGTGCAGCCGGCCGATCCGCTGGAATTATGGGAAAAGCCGCCGTTTGAGCCGTCCATAGCTGAAGCCGCAACAGGCAGGCAGATCATTGGCCGCGGCGCCGCCGATGACAAGGGCCAGCTCATGACCTTTGTCGAGGCCTGCCGCGCTTTCAGCCAGAATGGCGGCCTGCCCTGCGACGTGACAATCCTTTTCGAAGGCGAGGAGGAAACCGGCTCGCCGTCCCTGCCCGCCTTCATCGCAGCCAACAAGGCTGAGCTCAAGGCCGACCTGATGATGGTGTGCGACACCAATATGTGGAACCGTACGACGCCCGCCATCACCACCATGCTGCGCGGGCTTGTGCTGGATGAAGTGGTCATCAGAGCCGCCAGCCGTGACCTTCACTCCGGCATGTATGGCGGACCGGCCATTAACCCGATCCGCGTGCTGGCGAAAATCATCGCTGGCCTGCATGATGAAAATGGCCGCGTCACCCTGCCGGGATTTTATGACGGCGTCAGCGAACTGCCCGAGGAAATCGCCGAACAATGGCGCAATCTCGATTTCAGCGGCGCGGATTTTCTGGACGATGTCGGCCTTTCGGTTCCGGCAGGCGAAAAGGGCCGCTCGGTTCTGGAGATGATCTGGTCGCGCCCGACCTGCGACGTCAACGGCATTGTCGGCGGCTATATTGCCAAGGGCTCCAAGACGGTGCTGCCCGCGCAGGCCAGCGCCAAGTTTTCCTTCCGGCTTGTGGGCCAGCAGAACCCCGAAAAAATCGTCGAAGCGTTCCGCGCCTATGTCAAAGCCAATCTTCCGGCCGACTGCACCGCAGAGTTCATCCCGCATGGCGCAAGCCCGGCTCTGCAGCTGCCCTTCAACAACGAGGCCCTGCGTCGCGCCAGCCGCGCGCTGGAAACCGAATGGGGCAAGGCGCCGGTGTTCGGCGCGTCGGGCGGGTCGATTCCCATTGTCGGCGCCTTCAAAAAAGAGCTGAACATGAACAGTCTCATGATCGGCTTCGGCCTTGACGAAGACCGTATCCACAGCCCCAACGAAAAATACGAGCTGAGCAGCTTCCACAAGGGTGCGCGCTCCTGGGCCCGAATCCTGAGCGCTCTGGCGGCAGTGTAGGTTCTGCTGAGCCGGATCGCAGAACCTGTCCTGAGGCCTTTCCTCGTCCTGAGCCTGTCGAAGGACGAGGCAATTCCCTGCGGCCACAGAGGCGCGCGGCTATAGATAGACTACGCAAATCTGCGCCTGTTCAGCGCTCCGGATTGATATTGTCGTTCGGCGGAATCGGCGGGGCATAGTCAAGTGTCGCCTGCGATACGGCCATGTTATCCGAAGGTGCACTCAGTTGCGCGCCGATCATGCTCACCACCGCCGGCGCTTCGGCGAATGTGTCATGATGAATCAGTCCGGTGCCCTTGTCGGTAATGTCGTATATTTTCACGCCAAGCCGCTCAAGTTCGGCCTTGGTGGCGCCATTATGCACGTCGAGCGCGCCGAGACGCTCGCGGTCGCCCGCAATCTTGGCTGAAATCGACAAAGCCTGATCATTCGAGGCCGAAAACACCGAGACGCGCGCACCCCTGAGGTGCTGCATCTGCTGGCGGAACACATCGATATCGATATCGGGCGCGGCAAGCATCACGTCTCCCAGATGCCCGTCGAGATCGGCATGACCGCCAATGGCATGCTGGCGCAACGCCTCCATCGCCAGCCAGGTGCCCATCGAATGCGCCAGAATATGCACGCGGCCCACACCCGGCGTGGCGGCTATGTCGGCTATCGTGCGCTCCAGCGCGTCGCGCGAGGCTGTTGCCCGCTCCTTGTCCGATTCATAGGCGAGCAGCGCGCCCTCGGAAGGCCAGGTGAACATAACCCCGACGCCGCCGAAATGGCTGTCGGCCATCATCTGCGCCAGACGGTTGCGCGCCTCCTCGGCGCTGGTATTGAACCCGTGCACGAAGAGCAAGATATCGCGGTTCCTGCCCACGCGGCCGGAAATATGCGTGGCCAGAGTATTCTTGAACTCCTGCTCGTCGAGTGGATCATGCTCCAGCAGCACGAAGTCCTTCTTCGGATCATCCCGGCCGAAGCTGGCACGCTCGATCATGCCCGGTCTGTGGCCCGGCGGAATCGACACCATATCCAGCGCAAAATGCAGATCGCCCACGGTCGTGACACCCTTTTCCTCCTTGCGAGTCGACGCATAAAGGATCGGCATCAGCTTGTTCTGCCCCGGCCCGCCTGACCAATTATGCGCGAGGGACGAGGACGCCGTGGTGAAACTGTCGATCTGCGTTGTGCAGCCCGCAAGTCCGAACGCCAAAAGCAGAGCAATTGAAGATACGTGCAGGCGCGCTGCCGTCATGATGGATCCCTATTGATGAGCAAGGGCCTTGCGCATCGCGCGAGGAACCCGAATGTAAGTGGTTGCGTTAACTGCAAAAGGTGACCAGATTGCGGCATCGCGGTGGCATCAGGCGGCGAGCGGCCCGGCCGGGCGGATCTGCCCCACCTCAATGCCGTTCCAGTTGACCATACGCGGCGCAAATCTGGACGCCAGTTTCAGACGCTCGTCTTCCGAAATCGTCAGGAACCGCATGAGCACAGCCGCCATCATCATTTCTGCCGCGCGCTCGGCGCCATCGTCGCATTTGATCGCAACGCCCAGCCCCCGCTCCGGCAGAGCCGCGCAATAGACGCCCTCGGCGCCCACCTTGACAAATGCCCGCTCGCCCAGAACCTCCATGACCTGAGTGTCAAACCGGCCCGTGCCAGCCACCATGAACGGATGCTTCGCCACCGCCTGACGCAATCGCGCGGCTGCGGCTGCCCGCTGCGGCGCCAGCCCGGCGCCAGTGCCGAACCGGGCAAAGCCCAGCGCAAGATTATGCAGCGGCAAACCATAAGTAGGGATAGAGCAGCCATCCGTTCCGCAGAAATCCTCGGAGAGAACCGCGCCCGTCACCTGCTCGATTGCCGCGCGCACTTCCCGCTGAATGCGATGTCCGGCCTTGACATAGCCTTCAGGGTCCTCGCCCATCGCGCAGCAGGCGCAGATGAATCCGGCATGCTTGCCTGAACAATTATTGTGCAGCGCCGAGGGCAGACCTGTCCTTGCCAGATCGCGCGCCGCCGCCTGCCCCATCGGCCAATGTGCGCCGCATTCAAATGTCTGTACCGAACGCCCCGCCTTAGCGACCATGGCCGCCGCCGTCTCGGCGTGCAAAGGTTCGCCGCTGTGCGAGGCGCAGGCCAGTGCAATTTCCGCATCCGTAAGTCCAAAAAGGTCTGCGGCTCCCGATTCGATAAGCGGCAGGGCCTGCAGCGCCTTGACCGCCGAACGCGGATAAATACGGGCATCCACATCGCCCAGTTCGAGCGCGCAGCGACCATCGGCATCGAAAACAGCGACGGAACCGCGATGACGGCTCTCGATCTGGCCGCCGCGCACTATTTCCACCAAAACCGGATTTGTCATGGATCGGCTTTCTGAACTATATTTAATCGGGTGAAGCAGGTTCTAGGCTGAATCAGCATGCAAGTTCAAGAAAGCAATTAAATGGCCGGCGACTACAGTACGCTTATTCTTCGCATCATCGAAATAGTCTGGATCAATCTGCTTCTTTCCGGCGACAATGCCATCGTAATCGCCCTCGCCTGCCGCGGCCTCCCCGATAATCAGCGCCGTATCGGCACTTTTCTGGGCACAGGCGCAGCCGTGGTGCTGCGTGTCATCTTCGCGCTCATCGTCACGCAGCTTCTCAACCTGCCGCTGCTTAAATTCACCGGCGGGCTGCTGCTGTTGTGGATCGGCGTCAAACTGGTGACGGATGAGGGCGAGCACGAGATCAGATCGGCCTCAACACTGCGACAGGCCGTTACAACAATCGCCATAGCCGACGCCGTCATGAGCCTCGACAATGTGCTCGCCATCGTGGCGGCGGCACATGGCTCCACCCCGATGATCATCTTCGGGCTGCTGATCTCCATTCCGCTGGTGGTTGCCGGCTCGCATATCATCCTCAAAATCATCGACAGATTCCCGGCGCTGATCTGGATCGGCGCGGCGCTCATCGGCTGGGTGGCCGGCGAAATTCTGGCAGGCGATGCGCTTATCACCGAAAATGAGAGCCTCTCAGCCGTTCTGATGATCGGGCTTGTACTGCTGATGCCCGTCATCCTCAATTTTTCGCTTATATTGCGGTTTTTCCTGCGATATCCGGCTCTGATCTGGCTTTTCGGCGCGCTGTGCGGCTGGATCGGGCATGAACTGACCTCCAATGTCGACACCCAGGACATGATCACCCATCTGCCGCTGCACAACATGACGGAATTTCTGTCCGTCTTCGGCGCGGCCTATGTCGTGGTGCTGGCCTGGCTCATCGGGCGGAGCCAGCATGACTGACATCACCATCGAAATGCTCTCGCATTTCATTGCGCAGGGCCGCGGCGACGAGCCCGCAGACCTCGTTCTCAGGGGCGGGCGCTACCTCGACCTCGTGACCGGAGATAGTGTTGCAGGCGACATCGCAATATGCGGCGAGCGCATTGTCGGCACGGGTGGGCGCTACAGCGGGAAAAAAGAAATCGAAATTTCCGGCCTGACGGCGGTGCCGGGCTTCATCGACACGCATCTGCATGTCGAATCCTCGCTGGTGACGCCCGGCGAATTCGACCGTTGCGTGCTGCCGCATGGCGTGACGACCGCCATCTGCGACCCGCATGAAATCGCCAATGTGCTCGGACTCGAGGGGCTGCGCTATTTTCTTGATTGGTCGCAACATACAATTCTCGATTTGAGGGTGCAGCTTTCCTCCTGCGTTCCGGCAACAGAACTCGAGACCTCCGGCGCGCGGCTTGAAATCGCCGATTTATGGCCGCTGGCCGGCCATCCCAAAGTTATCGGCCTGGCCGAATTCATGAATTTTCCCGGCGTTCTGGCGCGTGATCCGCAGGCTTTGGCCAAGCTTGCCGCCTTCCAGAACCGGCATATCGACGGCCATGCACCGCTGGTGACCGGCCGTGATCTCGATGGCTATTGCGCCGCCGGAATCCGCACCGACCATGAGGCCACAACCGCCGCTGAAGCGCGGGAAAAGCTCGCCAAAGGCATGAACATTCTGGTGCGGGAAGGCTCCGTCTCCAAGGATCTGCATGCGCTGGCCGCCTTGATCACGCCGGATCTCGCGCCCCACATGGCCTTCTGCACCGATGACCGCAATCCGCTCGATATTGCGGAGGAAGGCCATCTCGATTTTATTATCCGCACGGCCATCGAACTGGGCGCCCGCCCGCTCGATGCCTATCGCATGGCGGCGCATTCGGCGGCGCGGGCCTTCGGCCTCAGGGACCGCGGCCTTATCGCCCCCGGGTACCGCGCCGATATTGTTCTTGTCGGCGCGCTCGAGTCCTGCGACGTGAGGCGCGTCTTCAGTGCCGGGCGTGACGTGAATGATGCCCTTTTCGCGTCACGCGGCGAGATCGCGCCGGTCGGGCGCCATTCCGTCAAAGCACGGCATGTGACGGCCTTTGATTTTCTCATCCGCCGTCGGGGCACGCAGCATCCGGTGCTCGGAGTTGTCCCCGGCAAGATCATCACGCAGCATCTTACCCGCAGCCTGCCCAACGAGAACGGCATCGCCGGAATTGATCTTGATCAGGATGTCATCAAGGTTGCCGTTGTCGAGCGGCACGGCAAAAATGGCAATATCGGCCTTGGCCATGTGCACGGCTTTGGCCTGAAGCGCGGCGCCATAGCGTCCTCAGTCGGCCATGACAGCCATAATATCACAGTCATCGGCGCCAATGACGAGGACATGGCTTTCGCCGTCAACCATCTGGGCACGATCGAGGGCGGCTTTGTGGTGGTGGAAGACGGCAAGGTTCTGGCCGACCTTGCGCTGCCGGTGGCCGGCCTGATGTCGCTTGAGCCCTTCGAAGCCGTTCACGACAGGCTGCTGCGCTTGCGTGCCGCGGCAAAATCGCTTGGCGTTACGCTGGCGGAGCCTTTTCTGCAGGTGGCGTTTCTGCCTCTGCCCGTCATTCCGCATCTCAAGATCACCGACAAGGGTCTTGTGGATGTTGACCTGTTCCGGCTGATCTAGGGCCGCGGGGGTGCTTCAATCTTGAGGCAATCGCGCCGTCCGGATATGACGCAGTCCTGCAGAGCCTGACTGTCCTGCAGCCATCTGATGACAAAATAGATGGCAAGGCACAGCACAACCACGAAAGCAATGGCGATGACATTGACAAATGTGCGATGCTGGGGATCGTCAGGTTCGCTCACGCCGGGCCTCATACCGATATGCCCACATCTAGCGCGAAATCGGCTGTGCGGCGAGTGACGATTTTGTAATCCGGGACGCAGAGACGATGAGTGAAGACCTTTCCTTCGAGCGCGGCTTTTCGCAAAAGCCCGGAGAAGTGGCGGAACTTTCGCCGATGGTGCGGCGTCTCGTCTGTGGCAATAGCGGGCCTTTTACCTTTACCGGCACCTGCACCTATCTCATCGGGCGCGGCAAGGTGATCGTTCTCGACCCCGGCCCGGCCGATGAGGCGCATACCAACGCCATATTGACGGCAACGCGGAGCGAGACCATCGCCGCCATAATGCTCACACATACGCATATGGATCACTCGCCCGCTGCACGCACGCTCAAGGCCCTGACTGGCGCGCCCATCGTCGGCTGCGCGCAGCATCGTCCCGCGCGCCCGCTCAATCTGGGCGAAATCAACGCTCTCGACGCCAGCGCCGACAAGGCGCACAAACCCGACCACATATTTGAGGACGGCGAAGAATTCGAACTTGCCGGAATTGCCCTGCAGGCCGTTCATACACCCGGCCACACGGCCAATCACCTGTGCTATGCGCTGCCGCAGGAAAATGCGCTGTTCTCCGGCGACCATGTCATGGCATGGTCAACCACCATTGTCGCACCGCCTGACGGCGCCATGGGCGACTATATGGCCTCGCTGGAAAAACTGCGCGCCCGGAGCGAGACCATCTACTGGCCGGGGCATGGCGGGCCGGTGCAGGAGCCGCAAAGGTTTGTGCGCGCCCTGCTCCATCATCGCCGGGCGCGGGAAAGCTCGATCCTGACACGCCTGCGCGAAGGCGACAGCACCGCCAGCGCCATAGTCAGCGCCATTTATGAGAAACTTGATCCCCGCCTCAGGGGCGCCGCGGCCCTTTCGGTCTTCGCGCATCTGGAAGATCTCGTCCAGCGCGGTCTTGCCGCCTGCGACGGCGAGCCCAATCTGACCAGCACCTACCGTCCGCTATAATGCCTTTTACATTCAGACGGAGCCGGGGCGCTTTAGGTTCATTCTGAACTTGCGCCCTCCTCACCCTGCACCTGTCGAAGGATGAACGCGCCCGCCCTCCCGCGCTCTGAATATCCGGGTCTAATGCTGTTCGGCCTCGGCCTGTATTGCGCCGATCAGCCGCCGGACATGGCTGGCATTGCCGCCAAAATCATGAGCGCCGAGATTCGAGGCCGAGCGCACGTCAATGCGCACGCCCTGATCGCCGCCCCGGATGCGGATGATGATGGCGTAAGGCACATGCATCAGCAGGCTGCGCGCCAGCACCTCGATGCGGCCATCCTGAATGCCCTGAACCGGGGCCTGCGCATCGAGCCTTTTCCAGCCCAGAGTGTGGATTGCAGCTTCGACAATCGTCATTGCGTCTTCGGCGCTCAGATCGAGAACAAGGGGCTGGATGTCCGGATAGGCCGCTATCTGCGGCTCACGCGCCTGCCGGGGCAGGTCCTGCGGCGTGAAACCGCGCAACGCCGCCACCCGTTCCGAACTGAAATAAACTGGCGGGTCGTAAATATCGGTTGATACATCGGTCATTCGCGGCAGATGAAACGAATTCAGCGCCTGAAAAGCCGGCCATGCCAGCAAAGCCAGCGCCAGAATGACCGACAGCGTCGCCCGGCTTATGCCACGGTGACCGTGGTTCCAGATTGCAGCATAGGCAAAGCCGGCCAGCACAAGCGCAATCACAGCCAGAAACAGCGCGAAAACCACGACGGCAACCGCGTTCGGCAATCCTGCAAGGCCGAACCGCGCGAAGATGACGCCAAAGCCGGCGATGAAAAGCGCAAGCACCGCGCATCTTCGGCTCCAGATGGCCGCTGGCGCTACCGGCTCCTCAAGAATGAGCCTGCGCATCAATCCGCCTCATCGTCCGGAAAACGAAAATCCCTGAACTGCCGCCGCAATTCCACCTTGTTGATCTTGCCGGTGGCTGTATGGGGAATTTCATCGATGAACTGCACATCGTCAGGCAGCCACCATTTGGCAATCTTGCCGCGCATGAATTCGAGAAGCTCCGTCCGGCTGGGAACGGCGCCCTCTTTCGGCACGATGATCAGCAGCGGCCGCTCGTCCCATTTCTTGTGCGCCACGCCGATCACCGCCGCCTCGCGCACTGCCGGATGGCCGACCGCGAGATTTTCGAGCTCGATGGAAGAAATCCACTCGCCGCCTGATTTAATCACGTCCTTCGAGCGGTCAGTAATCTGCATATAGCCATTGGCATCGATATGCGCGACGTCGCCTGTATCGAAATAGCCGTCTTCGTCGAGAATATCGCCCGGCTTGCCGCCGACATAAGCCGAAGCCACGGCAAAGCCGCGCACCTTGAGACGCCCGAAGGTTTTACCATCCCAGGGCAGAGCCCGGTTATGATCATCGACGATGCGCATGTCCACGCCGAATGGCGCAAAACCCTGCTTGACCTGCAGATCGAGCCGCTCCTCGCCTGCAAGATGGCCCAGACCGGCCTTGATTGTCCCGGTTGAGCCGATGGGGCTCATCTCCGTCATGCCCCAGGCATGAAAAACCTCCACGCCCAGCTGCTCGAAGGCCGAAATCATGGCTCTCGGCGCAGCGGAACCGCCGATGATGACTGTTTTGAGGCTGGAAAAACCTGCATTTTCCAGCGAAACGTGGTTCAGCAACATCAGCCAGACCGTGGGCACACCTGCGGTCATGGTCACTTTTTCCGATTCCAGAAGAGCGTAGATCGAAGCGCCGTCCAGCCTCGCGCCGGGCAGGACGAGCTTGGCGCCGCTCATCGGCGCGGCAAAGGCCAGCGACCACGAATTGGCGTGAAACAGCGGAACCACGGCCAGAATTGTGTCGCGGCAGGAGATGCGCAGCGTATTGGGATGGGAATTGGTCAGGGCGTGCAGCACATTGGAGCGGTGCGAATAGAGCACGCCTTTCGGATTTCCCGTCGTGCCGGATGTGTAGCACAGCCCCGCCGCCGTCTCCTCGGGGAATTCGCGCCAGACAAAATCGCCATCCGCCTGCGCCAGCCAGTCCTCGTAGCAGACAAGCCCCGGAATTGGGCTTTGCGGCATATGTGCTGCATCCGTCAGCACCACGATTTTTTCCAGCAAAGGCAGACGGTCGATCAGGCCTTCCAGCAGAGGCATGAAAGTCAGATCGACAAAAATCATCCGATCCCGCGCGTCATTGATAATCCAAGCGATCTGGTCGGGAAAAAGACGCGGATTAACCGTGTGATACACGGCGCCAATGCCGGTGATGCCGTACCACGTCTCCATATGGCGTCCGGTGTTCCAGGCGAGTGTTGCGATCCTGTCGCCTTTTTTCATGCCCGCCCGCTCAAGCAATTGCGCCAGCTTCAGGGCGCGCAGCCGCATATCGCGATAGGTGATCCGCGTCACCGGCCCCTCGATGGAGCGAGAGACCACTTCGACATCGCCGAACTGGATTGCGGCATAATCAATGACTTTGTGAACGAGGAGCGGCCATGACTGCATCAAACCAAGCATGTGTTTCTCCCCGGAATCGGATCGCCTCTTTTGAACGGACGCCTGATCGGTGATAAGTTAGCCTATGTCTTGGAGCGGTTCAAACTGAACTATGTTCACCGCTGCACCCCGAAATCTGGATGAACCGCATTCATGGCCCGCACCACGCAATCCGATGCCGAAAGAGTCTGGTTCCGGCTGATACGGCTGCATACCCGGCTGCGCACCGCCATGGCCGGACGCCTGAAAGCCATCGGCCTGTCCATTCCGCAATATGATGTCCTGAGCACGCTCACCGAAGAGGAAGGCCTCAGCCAGCAAGCTCTCGCCGAGCGCCTCTATGTCACCAAGGGCAACATATCCGGACTTCTCGACCGCCTGTGCGAGGCCCGGCTGGTAGAGCGCCGCGCCATCGACGGCGACAAGCGCTGCTTCGCCATTCATCTGACCCCGGAGGGGCGAGCCCTGGTGCGGCAAGGCCTGATGATTCAAAGCGAATTCATCGCCCTGACGCTGGGGCGGATGGCGCCTGCGGATCTTCGCCAGTTTGACGCTTTTCTCGTAGAGGCGCGCGACCAGTTGCGCCGCGCATCGGAGGCAACCGGCGAACCTTTTCCGAGTGATAAAAAAACTCTTTAAAATTAACCTTTCCGGTTAAATCGAAATTAACCGCGCATGGTGACATTTTGTTGAGCAAGACAGACGCGCGCTGTCGTCAACTCCATCCCCGGTGGGCGAAGCCATGGCAAATTCAACCGAGATGAATTCTCTTCAGCAATCCGGCGCACAGTCAAACGGGCTTGATGTGCATGAACTTCATGCTCTGCTCTATCGGGAAATTGGCACCTGCGCTGTCGCCATTGCGCTGTTTGGCGAAGAAGAGGATCTCGCCCTAGAAGCGGCTGACGAGGCCGCTCCTACCTATCACGCAGCGCCCATATCGCGCGCGGCCTGACACTGAGTGTCAGCGGACAATCACCTTCGTGCCGATCTTGACCCTGTTGTAAAGGTCGATCACGTCGATATTGCGCATCCTGATGCACCCGGACGAAACTGACCGGCCGATCTCCTCCGGCTCATTGGTGCCGTGGATGCGATAGAGCGTATCCTTGCCATTCTGATACAGATAGATGCCGCGCGCGCCGAGCGGGTTGTCGGGGCCGCCAGCCAGACCGCCAGCCTTGGCTGTGGGCATGAGATAAGGCCAGCGCTGAAGCATATCCGCCGGCGGCATCCAGTGCGGCCACTCGGCCATGCGGCCAACCGTGGCAACGCCAGACCAGCCGGCTGCCTCGTCGCCGGTGGCCACGCCATATCGGATGGCCTTCTTGCCGGGCAGAACATAATAGAGCAGATGCTCCTTTGAATCGATGATCACGGTTCCGGGCGCCTCGCCCGATGTATCGTCCACCTCATAGCGCTCGAATTGCCGGTCGACCGGAGCTGTCGTAGCCTGCGCGAGCAGCTTGACATCGTTGGGCGATAATTTCGGATCAGGGACGGGCTGATAATTACATCCGGCCAATACAAAAACTGCGGCAAATACCAATCCATTTTTATTCAAAAACATAAATTTGTCCTGCGCATCCGATTCGTCATAATCGAAAATTATAGTTAGCTACTGGTTAACAAAGATCAATGCACTTCGATGCAATGCTAAAACAATTCAAGCGTCGGTTTGATATCCTGCCCGATGAACGTTACATATTTATGGCCAGACCGGAAGGGACGAGAATGACAACATTGCTGCTCACGCATCCGTCAAGCCTGCAACATGATGTGGGGCCGCACCATCCTGAGCGCCCGGATCGCATCAGGGCCATTGTGCAAGCGCTCGAGGCCGAACGATTCCAGTCTCTGGCCCGCGATATTGCCCCGAAGGCCACCGCAGAGCAGATTGCACGTGTCCATCCTGCTGCTTATTTTGAGGCCATTTGCGAAGCTTCGCCGCAATCGGGACTGGTGCAGCTTGACGCGGATACGGCAATGATGCCGCACACGCTGAGCGCCGTGCTGCACGCGGCGGGCGGCGCGGTGCGCGCGGTTGACGAAGTGATGCTCGGCCATGTCAGGAATGCTTTCGTCGCCACGCGGCCGCCGGGGCATCATGCTGAAATTTCCACGCCAATGGGCTTCTGCTTTTTCAACAATGCGGCCATTGCCGCGCGGCACGCGCAGGCCGTGCACGGTGTGGAGCGTGTCGCCATCATGGATTTCGACGTGCATCACGGCAACGGGACACAGGACATATTCTGGTCGGATCCAAGCGTGATGTATGCATCGACCCATCAGTTTCCGCATTATCCGGGCACGGGCGCAGCCGAAGAGCGCGGAGAATTCAACACCATCGTCAACGCGCCGCTGCGCGAAGGCTCTGATGGTATCGCCTTTCGTGCCGCCATGAACGACATCATCCTGCCGCGTTTGCGCGAATTCAGTCCGCAGCTCGTGATCGTTTCCGCCGGATTTGATGCGCATGTGCGCGATCCTCTCGGCCAGCTCGAACTGACCGAGGATGATTTCGCCTGGGCCACGCGGGAATTGATGGATGTAGCGGACATGAGCGCCGGAGGACGGCTCGTTTCAGTTCTGGAAGGCGGTTATGATCTCACCGGCCTTTCACGTTCCGTCGCGGCGCATGTTCTCACCCTTATGGGCGCAGGCTGAGCTCACCCCTTAACCTGAGCTTGTCGAAGGACGGCAAAATAGCCGCTATCGCACCCCGCCGGATGGAAAGAATGCCGCGCGGGCCTCAGGTCAAAGCCGCAAGCACGGCCAATGCATCGCGGTGAGCGGCGACATCATGCACCCGGATCACATCCGCGCCATTCTGCGCGCCAATGATAGCGGCGGCCAGCGAGCCAGCCAGCCGCTCGTCCGGCACTTTCCGGCCTGTGACAAAGCCGATGGTCGATTTGCGCGACACGCCCAGAAGAATCGGGCAATCCAGTGCTTTGAGCGCGCCGAGCCGTCGCACCAGCTCAAGGTTCTGCTCCGGTGTCTTGCCAAAGCCAAATCCGGGATCGACAATCATCTGCGGGCGTTTGACGCCCGCAGCCTCGCCGATCTCGATGGAGCGCCGCAGAAAATCCATCACATCGGCAATAATATCGACATCGGGGTCGACCTTCACCCGGTTATGCATGATGAAAACCGGACATCCCGCCTCGGCCGCAACCTGCGCCATGGCCAGATCTTTCTGAAAACCCCAGACATCATTGATCATTGCGGCGCCTGCATCCAGTGCGGCGCGGGCAACCTCGGCCTTCATCGTATCGACCGAGATCGGCACCCCGATACGCGGCGCCAGATCGCGTATAACGGGCAGGATGCGCGACATTTCCTCCTGCGCCGACACCGGCGTCGCGTTGGGACGGGTGGATTCTCCGCCGATATCGAGAATATCAGCGCCTTCGGCAACAAGCCGCTCGCCCTGCGCCACGGCAAGATCATGGGCGGCAAAACGCCCGCCGTCCGAGAAACTGTCCGGCGTGACATTGACAATGCCCATGATCAGCGGGCGTCCGGCCTGTGGCAGCATATGCGGGCTCAGAGAGCTTCGGTCGACAATATCTCCACCCCGAATCCCGAAAGGCCGACATATTTGCTTTTCGAAGAGGTCAGCAGGCGGATTGAGGAAAGACCCAGATCGCGCAGGATCTGCGCTCCGAGACCCACTTCGCGCCATTGCTGGCTGCGCTGGGCCTCGCTGCCCTCGATATGCGGCACATTGAGCGGCACTCCCGCCGTACCATCGCGCAGATAAACCAGCACTCCGCGCCCTTCCTCCTTGAATCGGGCAAGCGTGTGGGCAATCGTCTGGCTGGTGCCGAAAACATCGCCGATAATATCGGCCCGGTGCAGGCGGGCCAGAATATCTGTGCCGTCGCCAATGCTGCCATAGACAAAGGCGAAATGCTGCACGGGATCAAAGCGCGTGGTGAAGGCATAGCCGGTGAGTTCGCCGATGGCGGTCTTGACGGGGAATGTCGAGACGCGCTCCACCAGCCGCTCGCGCGCCTGACGATAAGAGATGAGATCGGCAACGGAAATGCGCTTCAGGCCATGCTTCTCGCCAAATTCGACAATCTGCGGGCCGCGCATCACCGTCCCGTCATCATTGACGAGTTCGCAAATGACGCCCACCGGCGGCACGCCTGCGAGCTTGCACAGGTCGACTGCAGCTTCCGTGTGGCCGGAGCGGATCAGAACGCCGCCCTCACGCGCCACGAGCGGGAAAATGTGGCCGGGCCGGACGAAATCTGCCGCGCCCATATTGCCATTGGCCAGCGCGCGCACAGTGTTTGTGCGCTGCTCCGAGGAAATGCCGGTGGTCAGGCCGTGGCGCGCATCCACCGAAACCGTGAAGGCGGTGCCCAGTGGCGCATCATTGCTCGCCACCATCGGCGAGAGATGCAGCCGGCGCGCTTCATCGGATGTCAACGGCGTGCAGACAATGCCGCAACAATTACGGATGATGAAGGCCATTTTATCGGGCGTGCACAGCGACGCGGCCATGACGAGATCGCCTTCGTTTTCGCGGTCGTCATCATCGGTGACTATAACAATCTCGCCCTTGGCAATGGCCTCAATGGCCTGCGTAACTGAATGCATGAATAACTCCGTTAAGTCATCGGGAGATAGGCTCAAAAAGCCCGATTGAAAAGAGACATGTCAAACTTATTGGTACGCAGTGGCGCAAGGAACGACATTATTTTTGCATATCAGCCCACCTGCCCCCTGTGGCGCAGATAGGCATCCGCCAGGACGCAGGCCATCATTGCCTCGCCCACCGGCACCGCCCGAATACCGACGCAGGGGTCATGGCGGCCCTTGGTCATCACATCGACATCATGGCCCGATTTATCGACCGAACGGCGCTGCGTGAGAATTGATGACGTCGGCTTGACGGCGAAACGCGCCACCACCGGCTGTCCGCTGGAAATGCCGCCCAGAATGCCGCCAGCATGGTTGGAGAGAAATTGCGTGCCATAATTGCTGGCACGCATTTCATCGGCATTTTCCTCGCCGGTCAGGGCCGCGGCGGCAAATCCATCCCCGATCTCAACGCCCTTGACGGCATTGATGCTCATCAGCGCGCTTGCGAGTTCGGCATCGAGCTTGCCGTAAATCGGCGCGCCCCAACCTGCCGGCACACCCTCGGCGACAAGTTCGATGACCGCGCCAATGCTGGAGCCAGCCTTGCGGATGCCGTCGAGATAGCCCTCGAAAAAGCGGGCGGCCTCAGCGTCCGGGCAGAAGAACGGATTATTATCGATCTCGTCCCAGTTCCAGTTCGCACGGTTTATCTTATGCGGGCCCATCTGCACCAGAGCGCCGCGAATGGAAATGCCGGGCAGGATTTTGCGCGCCACCGCGCCCGCCGCCACGCGCGATGCGGTTTCGCGCGCCGAGGAGCGACCGCCGCCGCGATAATCGCGGATGCCATATTTGGCGTCGTAGGTGAGATCGGCATGGCCGGGACGATAGCGCTGGGCAATATCGCCGTAATCTTTCGAACGCTGGTCGACATTTTCGATCTGCAGGGCGATCGGCGTGCCTGTGGTGACCTGCCTGCCCTCGTCATCGGTGAAGACGCCGGAAAGGATGCGCACCTTGTCCGGTTCCTGCCGCTGTGTGGTGAAACGGCTCTGGCCCGGACGTCTCCTGTCGAGAAAGCCCTGAATATCCGCTTCGCTGAGCGGCAGCCGGGGCGGACATCCATCCACGACGCAGCCAATGGCGATGCCATGGCTTTCGCCATAGGTGGTCACCCGAAACATATGCCCGAAAGTGTTGTAAGACATGAAAACCGTCCGAAAGCTGCCACATCTTCTAAAGCGGCGGAGCCGCGAGGTCAAACGGCAAGAGCAAACGATCCGGACCGGAAAAATTCCGCTCCGGACGCCGCAAACTGCGTCCGGAATAGCCTGATATTATCGGACTTTTGGCTCCGCGGGTGCACCGCACCATTCGGAATTTGCCGGAATCGATTCGCCTTTCATCACCACGGTCAGCGGACCGAGGCGCGCCCACTGGCCGACATTGGTGTCATAAAGCACCGTCGATCCGGGGCCGACAGTCACTCCGTCCTCCACGCGGACACGCCCAATTTTCATGACGCGATCCTCGTAGAGATGGGTCTGCAGGGCCGCGCCGCTGTTGATCGAGACGAAGGAGCCCACGCTCACGCAATCGAACTCGGTAAAATCGACGGTATCGAGATAAACCCCCTCGCCGAATTTGATGCCGAAGAGACGCAGCACCCAGGGCAGCATAGGCGTGCCGTGCAGATGCTCAAGCAGCACCTTGTTGGCGAGGCCCGCATAAATCACCGCAACCGACTCGGTGCGCATGGCCCACCAGGACCACATAGGCCGCACGATCGGCTCGTATTTGCCGATTGTGACCCATTTGAGGGCGACGACAACCAAGGTCATCGAGACGGATATGACGCAGGAGGCAATCATGCCGATCCAGAACAGGCGCAGCCAGTCATGCGCCAGCAGCGCGGGCGCGATAGCGTCAATGGCCCATGCGCCTGCCGTGATGGTCAGCGTGTTGGGCAGCGAGATCGACATGGTCTCAAACAGGCCGCGCGCCAGTTTTTTCCAGCGCGGCGCCTCGTAGGTCCAGTTCGAGCCGCTGTCAAAACGCTGACGCACCGGAAATTTAATCGGCGGCAGACCAAACCATGTATCGTTCTCGCTGATCCATTCATTGGCTGGCGGCCGGGACTTGATACCGATGAGCGCGCCGTCCGGCACATTGGCGCCGGGCGGCAGAACGCCGTTGTTGCCGATGAACACGCGCGAGCCGGTGCGCACCTTTTTCATGAATATCCAGCCGCGCCGCATGTCCTCGTCGCCGACATTCACCTCGTCGGCAATGAAGCATTTGTCGCCGATTTCAACGAGATCGAACCGCCCTGCAAGGCTGGTCGAGATTTCCGAGTCCTTGCCGATCCGCGCGCCCATGAGACGATACCAGGTGCGCATATACAGAGTTGCGAAGAGGGAACTCAATGTTTCCAGTGTCAGTTCTGTCGCCAGCGACACCACCCATTTGCGCACATAGAACCAGGAATGCACCGAATAGGTGCCCTCCTTCGTGCGGAACGGCATGATGATCCAGCGCAGCGCCACAATGAACAACACCGTGAAAATCACCATGGTGATCGACGCCGGCCACGCATAGAGCGGGATCGACAAAAGATAGAGCGTCGCATCGGACACATTCAGCAATTCGTCGACCCGGTCATAGAAATAGAAGGCCGGAAATATCGGCAGCAGACCGAGCGGCGGCATCACCAGCAGCATGACAAAATAAAACAATGTCTGCACCGAGCGCTTGACCGGTCCGGCCTTGGACTGCTCAGGCAGTTCATCGCGATTGACCATGCCCACCTTGCGGGCCGGAGAGCCGTCCCAGATCTCCCATGCGCCGATCTGCGTTCCTGAAGGCACGGCGGTAAGGTCACGCAATTCAGACCCTTCGGCCATGATCGTGCCGTTTTCGATAACGGCCGACGAGCCGACAGAACAATCCTCGCCGATAACGATGGGGCCGATGATGAATTCATTGCCTTCGACACGGGCGCAGGCAAAATTGGCTTTGGAGCCGATGCTTGAGCGGGCGCCGATGGTGATCTGATCCACGGCACTGATTTCAATATCGCCGATGATCGCATCCTTGCCGACGCGTGCGCCCATGGCCAGCAGGTAATACCGCATCATCGATGTGCCCTGAAACCAGTTGGCATGCACCAATGCGTTGAACCGGTCGACCAGCCACCAGCGGAAGTAATAGACGCCCCAGAGCGGGTAGCGCCCCGGCTTCATGCGGCCGATGATCAGCCATTTGGCCAGAATCACCACAAAGACCGTCGCCACATTGATGAGAATATAGACGCCCAGCAGCGACACGATTTCCTCAAACAGCGTGGCTTCGGGGTCGGTCAGCAGCATGTAGCTGATAAAAACGCCAAGCCACTGCGCCGTCATGATGGTTAGGATGAACGGCATCATGACAGCCTGGGCCAGACCGCACAAAAAGCGGCGCATCAGCGGCGGCGGCGTGAAGGCCAGATTACGGCGCGGGCCGACGCTGGCGGACTTTTTGTCCAGTTCGGCGCCGATCGCCCGCAAGGTCCGGAACGCGTAAATATCCTGCAGCGTCAGACCAGCCAGATGGTGTGTTTGCCGGACGATTGAGACAAACCGCGCCGCAAGCAGCGAATGGCCGCCCAGTTCGGTGAAGAAATCCGCGTCGAAGGGAATGGCCTGCGGCGGCAGAACCTGCCTGATCGCCTCCAGAAGATAAGCTTCGGTTTCCGTCTTCGGCTCTTCCTGCACTTCAACGCTGACAGGCGCCGAGAGCGGCACGGCCTTGAGAGTCTTTCGATCCACCTTGCCGCTGGAAAGTCTTGGCAGGCTTTGCACGGTTTCGTAGCGCGCCGGCACCATATAGGCCGGAAGCTGATCCCGCAGAAAATGCCGCAGGTCTCGCGATCCCGGCATGTCTGCCCCAGCCGGCACCAGAAAGGCGACGAGTTCGTCCATCCCTTCTTCCTGCCGCACCACCACAGCGGCCTGTGCTATCGCCGGATGTTCGGCAAGCTTGGCCTCGATCTCGCCAAGCTCGATGCGGAAACCGCGAACCTTGACCTGATCGTCGATACGCCCGCGAAAGGCGATATTGCCCTGCGCATCGACCACAACGGCATCGCCCGAACGATACAGAACGGGATCGCGCAGACGCGAGGGAAACGGATTGGCAATGAATTTTTCGGCGGTCAGATCGGGCCGGTTGAGATATCCCGCGGCAACGCCGGGGCCGCCGATGAGCAATTCGCCTTCGACACCGGGCGCCACGAGATTAAGCGCCTCATCAACGACATAGCAACTGTAATTCGGAATGGGCCTGCCGATGGTGACGGGCTCGTTCGGCTGGATTTCGGCGACTGTGGCGACGACTGTGGCTTCCGTCGGCCCATAGGAATTGAAAAGGTGGCGGCCCTCCCGGCACCAGCGGTTGGCAATGGCGGGCGGACAGGCCTCACCGCCAAGGACGATGATCCTCAGGCTCGGAATGTCCTCCTGCAGCATGGCGAGCAAGGTCGGCACGGTGTCCAGCACGGTAATGCCCGCGTCCAGCATGACCTGCGGCAGCTTGTCGGCCTCGCCCATGATCTGCGCCGTGGCCACAAATAGCCGCGCGCCGACCAGATAGGGCAGCCAGATTTCTTCCATCGAAAGATCAAAGGCAACCGAAGCGCCCTGAAACACCACATCCTCGCCCGTGACGCCGTAAACCACATTGGCGGCGCGCAGATAATGGCAGATGTTGCGGTTGGAAATAACAATGCCCTTGGGCGTGCCCGTGGAACCCGACGTATAAATCACATAGGCCGGATGATCCGGCGTGGCGCCGTTGAGGCGGGCATCGACGACAATGCCGGCCGGCGCCTTGGCGAGATCCTCCGGGGTGTAGATCGGGCATATGATCTTGCCGACAACTTTGTCCTCATTGGCCTCGGACGTGACCAGCGCCTTGGCTTCGGCATCGCGCAGGCATACGGCGATGCGCTCGACCGGCGCGTCGCCGTCGAAGGGGAGCCAGGCCGCGCCCGTCCGGGCTATGGCGATCTGCGCAACCAGCAGCGCCTGCCCGCGCGGCATCCAGAGGCCGACCACATCGCCTGCCTTGACACCTTCCTTGAGCAGGCCGCGGGCGATCTGCGCGGCGGCAGCATCGAGTTCTGCGTAGGTCAGCGTTCCTTCAGGACCTGTCAGAGCAATTGAATCGGGGCAATTCCTGACAGTGGCGGCGAATATATCACTCAGGATTTCATCTTCGAGAAGATCAACGCGCAGAGCGCCATGAAGCTGCGCAAGCGGCGAGCCGGAACCGGTGTGCAAATGTTGATGAGACTCAATCTGATTCATTAGGTCAATGTTTCTTTCGCCGGCCGCAACGTTACGAGTTTACCTGCAACAAGGGCCTCATCAAGCCGGCAGGTTATCATCACAGGGTATAATGTTTTAATCATGCCCATTTTATGTCATTGCGCTCAGTCAATTATTTTGACTTCGACAGCTCGTCAGAGCCACTGCGACTTGCCACCCTGAAATACCAGTACCCGTCCCTGCCAGATATCGAGGTTTGGCGCAACTGACGGATCGACGCCGCAAATCAGCGCCATTAAAATTCGCGCTATACCTCCATGCGAGACGATGATCGAGTCGCCCGAGACACCATCCAGCCAGGGGCGTATACGCTCGGCCACCATGGCATAGGACTCGCCGCCCGGCGGTACAAAACCCCATTTGTCGGCCTCACGCATTGCCGCGAGCGCCGGATCGCGCGCCGTGACCTGCGGCCAGGTGAGCCCTTCCCACCGGCCGAAGGTAATTTCCTTCAGGCGGTCCTCCATCGCATAGCTGCGCACTGGCAAGCCAAGCTCCTGCCGCGCGATCTCCATCGTCTGGCGCGTCCGCAGCAGGGGCGAGGCGACAAAATTGAATTGCGTTTCGATATCCTCGGCTCGTATGCCAAGCGCATTGCGCAATTTCTTGCCGACCTGCTCAGCCTGTCTGTAGCCTCTGGCATTCAGGACAACATCCTGCTGCCCCTGCATCCGGCCTGTGGCGTTCCAGTCGGTTTCGCCATGACGGATGAAGAACAAACGATCCGATTTACCCAGTTTCATCAACAAACCTTCAGGCCGAACATCTATTCCTTGACGGAAAGGTCAGGCGCGCTGGGATTCTTCATCCCGACAACATGATAACCCGAATCGACATGCAGAATTTCGCCGGTGACCCCGCGCGACATCGGCGAAAGCAGATAAACCGCGCTTTCCCCCACTTCCTCGATGGTGACCGTACGGCGCAGCGGCGAATTATATTCATTCCAGCGCAGGATATAACGGAAGTCGCCAATGCCGGAGGCGGCAAGCGTTTTGATCGGGCCGGCAGAAATCGCATTGACGCGGATATTCTTCTCGCCAAGATCCGCAGCGAGATAGCGCACGCTCGCTTCCAGAGCCGCCTTGGCCACGCCCATGACATTATAATGCGGCATCCACTTTTCCGCACCGTAATAAGTGAGCGTGAGCAAGGAACCGCCATTGCCCATCAATTTTTCGGCGCGCTGGGCAATCGCCGTGAAGGAATAACAGGAAATCGCCAGCGATCTGGTGAAATTACCTTCCGTCGTGTCGACATAGCGGCCGGTCAGTTCATCCTTATCGGAAAAGGCGATGCAGTGAACCACAAAGTCGAGACTGCCCCAGAGACGTTCGATCTCGCCGAATACCGCATCGATTGTGGCGCCGTCGGTGACGTCGCAATGGCCGACGACATGGGCCGATAATTCCTCGGCAAGCGGGCGAACACGCTTTTCGAGAGCATCGCCCTGATAGGTAAAGGCCAGTTCGGCACCTGCGTCGCGGCAGGCCTTCGCAATGCCCCAGGCGATCGACCGGTTATTGGCCACCCCCAGAACAAGGCCCCGCTTGCCTTTCAGCAAACCAAACGAAGGGTGCGCAATTTGAGCATCGGTCTCGGTCATCGACTATTTATCCTCTTCTTCTGTAATTTCTTTAGCCTAAAGCGTGACCAAAAGAAAAGGGGGGCTCATCTTTACCAAATTGCAAAAATTGCATGGATGAACGTTCGCCATGTGATTTTTTCGCTTCTCAAGCCCCGCGGATTGCGTCACATTGATCGTTAACAAAACGTTAATGTCTCCGACCTCTGCGGGAGCGCTGGTGGATAAGCCCTGGAATTTTGAAGATGCGTTGCCAAGGCTCCGGCGATGCGCCACCGCGATGCTGGCCAACCGGATAGAGCCTCTGCGTGCCGATATGATCGCACGCGCCGCCATCAAGACCGTTCTGGGGCAGAAACTGCCGGTTGCAGACCCCGCGCATCTGCGCCGCGCGCTGTACAAGGTTCTGCTGGACTCGTGCCGCCGCCAGAACATCGACGACCATTCGGAGCCTGTGCACAGCCAGAACGCGCTGCTGAGCGGGTTCGCCCGCCTCTCGCCCGAGGAACGGGAAGTGCTGGTGCTGGTCGCCATCGAGGGCCTGCCGCACAAGGATGCGGCCATTACGCTGGATCTGCCGCTGTTTGCCCTCGAAGCCCGCCTCACGCGCGCAAGAGAGCACCTGCTCAATGAAGCGCGCCAGCAGCATCTGCGGTATCAGGCTTCGGCGCGCCGCGCCGCACATCTGCGGGTGGTCAAATGACATCGCAGACCCCTATTCACGAGATAGACCTGCACCGTTATATCGACGAACCGGGCGATGAGGCCCGCAACGCGCGTATAGCCGCCTATCTGGACGAAAATCCGGAAACCGCGATGCGCGTGCGCGACTGGCAGGAGCAGACCATAGCCCTGCGTCAGCTTTTTCCGATTGTCAGGCCCGCGCGCGAGCGGATCGAGCCATCCCATGCCGCAAAGCTCTCGCGGGAGGCGCGCCTCTCGCGCCGGCTCAATCTGGCTCTGGCTTTCCTGCTCGGCATTTCGCTGGCCGTCATCATCGGCGGGGCGTCAACCCTCATCGGCGGCAACAGCAGCGCCATCAGCGCTGCGGTTCACTCCATGGCCTTTCGCGGCTGGTAGGGCTTTTGCTCCTGCCATTTGCGCATCAAAGCCTCGAATTCGGGATCTTTTGCCTCCGGCAGGGCCGGCCGAACGGTAACCAGCAGGTCTCCCGGCTCGCCTCTGGCCAGTTTCAGCCCTTTGCCGCGCAAGCGCAGCACCTTGCCGTTGTTGCTGCCCGGCGGCAAGGTCAGTTCCACCTTCCCCGTCAATGTCGGAATATTCACCTTGCCGCCCAGCACGGCCTCATAAAGCGTGACCGGCAGGTCGATGCGGATATCCCGCCCGTCGAGCTTGAAATAGGGATGCGGCGCATATTTGACGGTGATCAGCAGGTCTCCGGGGTGGCCGCCCATCACGCCGGGCTCGCCCTGCCCCTTGAGGCGGATCTGCTGGCCTTCCTCGATTCCGGCCGGAATTTTGACTTCGAGCGTGCGGCCAACCGCCACCTGCACCTGAATATGCGCGCCCTCCGCCACGGACGTGAGCGGAATCTGCACCGAGGTGGTGATGTCCTCGCCTTTCGGCGGGCGGGCGCGAGTGCGGGTTCCTGCGCCGGAGAATATTTCCGCGAAAATGTCGGATGCGTCAAAGCCGGCGCTGCCCGGTCGCCCGCGCCCGAAGGGCTGTCCTGCGCCAAAATCAAATCCATTGGCATTGAAGCCGCCCGCACCGCCGCCAAAACCGGGATGGCGCGGCTTGCCCTCGGCATCGATCTCGCCACGGTCGAACTGCCCGCGCTTCTTTTCATCGCCAATAATCTCATAGGCGGCGTTGAGTTCGGAAAATTTCTCCTTGGCCTTCGGGTCTTTGCTCTGATCAGGGTGGTAGGCTTTGGCCAGACGCCGGAACGCCTTTTTTATTTCATCCGCCGAAGCGGTCTTGCTCACCGACAGAACTGAATAAGGATCTCGCATAGGTCTCCACCTCTTTTGCCCTTATGTGGTGAGGCAGGCACCAACGCGCAAGAGACCGCAGGCGCCGTCGCGCTAAAGTTGCGACAGCAGGATCGACCCAAAACCGGGCCCAGTTTACCCGGCCGTGGTTTCCGGCGCCAGTTCGCGCAGATCCCAGCCGCCGTCGGCCTGACGGCAGGCACGGCCAAGCAGGGCCTGCCCTGCCGGCACGCTCTTGCCTCGTATGACAGAGCGGAAGGTGCGGCAGCCGGACTGCCCCGCTTCATTCACCGGAATAAACGCACCGCTCGCCCCGGTGGCGGGGTTGGACCAGGCGATGCTGCGCACCGGCTGCAGCGACCCCAGCGCCCGGTCAAGCGCCGGGCGGGCATGGGCAAGATCGGAGGGTGCCAGATAACGGCGCAGGAGCAGATCAGACTTGGCCGCGGCGCGCCTGGGCCCAACGTGGGTGTCTGGCGGCACCGTGCTGATGGAGACCATATCGAGAGAATTTGCCTCCGGCTCTTCCTGTGCCTTGGCTGGCGCGTCCTCCCGGTGGATGGAGCCGAGCGGCGTCATGTCGACAAGCCCCGAAATGGGCACCGAGACGGAACATCCGCCCAAGGTGGCGGCCAGCGCGGCAAATTTTACCCAGGACAGAACCCCGCGAACGGGCTTGTGCCTAAATAATCTTTTGAAAATGATCTCCACCGCCATAAATTGGGTTATCCTCGGTTGAAACGCTAGGATTGTCAGGCTGCCCTTGATGCAAATGCACAACAGAAAAGGATTATTACGTGGAGCCGTTAACGAGTCGTAACTTTGCAGAAGCCGAAGAGCCTTTCGCGCTGTTTCAGTCCTGGCTGGACGAGGCCTCTGCATCGGAGCCGAATGACCCAAATGCCATGGCGCTGGCCACGGTCGATCCCGATGGTCTGCCCGATGTGCGCATGGTGCTGCTCAAGGGCTTTGATTCTGACGGCTTCGTCTTCTATACCAACAGCGAAAGCCAGAAGGGCCGTGAACTGGCCGGCAATATGAAAGCCGCCGTGGTTTTTCATTGGAAGTCACTGCGTCGTCAGGTGCGTGTGCGCGGCGCTGTCAGCCTTGTCTCGCAAAAGGAAGCGGATGAATATTTTCATTCGCGCCCGCGCCTGAGCCAGATCGGCGCTTGGGCCAGCCAGCAGTCGCGCAGGCTGGAAAGCCATCTTGCGCTGGAGACCGCCGTCGCAAAATACACCGCAAAATTCGGACTTGGCGAAGTTCCGCGCCCATCCTACTGGAACGGCTATCGCATTACCCCAGCCAGCATTGAGTTCTGGCATGACAGACCGTTCCGCCTGCATGAGCGCATTGAATTCACACGCGTGGCCGACGGCGGCTGGAGCAAGGAGAGACTTTATCCGTGAGCGGACGCATCTTCCCGCCCTTTCCGCGTGTCGGCGTTTCACTGGCCCTGTTCCGCGGTCGCGAAGTCGTGCTGGCGCGGCGCGGAACGGGTGCGGGTCAGGGCTTGTGGTCCTTGCCCGGCGGGCTGATCGAATTGGGCGAGACGGCAGAAGCTGCGGCGCTTCGGGAGATGCACGAGGAAGTTGGTCTGAACGGCCAGATACTCGGTCTTGCCGGGCACACGAACATCATTGAACAGGCAGGCGAAGGCATCCGCCAGCATTATGTGGTGCTGACCTTCGCCGGACATTGGATCAGCGGCGAGCCCCGGCCCAGCGCCGAGGCGCCCGAATGTCGCTGGGTCGATTTCATGCAGCTTGGCGGCCTGAACATGACGAAGGGCCTGCCGGACATGCTGCGGCAATGCGCCCTTGTTGCCGGAGTGGCGTCATGAAGCGGAAACTGGCCCTGCTCTGCCTGGCCTGCGCCCTGTCCGGACCAGCATGGGCGCTGGACAAGGCAGCGCCGCAAAGGCCGGTGCCGATGCCGCCGGTTCTTCCGGCTGCGCCTCAGGCCGCACCGCAGACGCTGCCCTTTCAGGGGCAGCTGGTCAGTCTGTCCGAACTTATGGGGACGGCCGCGTTTCTCGCTGACCTTTGCCCCGATATGCGCGGATCTGAGCAGAATGGCGAGCTTTGGCGCAGCAAGGCTCAGGAACTCATCGACAGCGAGGCCGGCGACCCCAATCTGAAATCGGCGCTCTCCGGTCTTTACAACCGCGGCTATCAGAGCTACGAAACCATCTATCGTGAATGCACGGACGCGGCGCGCCTGACATTTTCGCAGAAATTACGCGCCATAAACCGCATCGCCAATGAGCTGACGCGCAAATATTCCGGCAATTAACCTTTCTTTCAGACTCCGCTCGCCAGCAGGCCGGTTTATGGCTAATAATTCCTTTATGACGCCTTTTTATCCAAAACCTATTGTCGAAGACCCCGCCACAAGTGCGCATCAGCACAATGCGATGAGCTATGTCGGCGAAGCTTTTGCCGAAGCCCTGCTCGATGGCATCGACGGGCCGAATTTTGCCTATGCCGCGCTGCATACAGCCTTTCGTGAACTGGTGGGCGCATATGGCGAGGAAGCCGTGGCCAGACTGGCCGAGGAACTGCCGGAGCGTATCCGGTCCGGCCAGTTCAGCCTGCTCTGGCCCAACTGATCCTTACGCCCGCGGCAGCGCTTCGACAAAACGAACAGTCTCGCCGCATGACGGCGTGACCAGTTCGCCTTCCCACATCACCCTGTTGCCGCGCACGAATGTCCCCACAGGCCAGCCGGTGACCGTCTTGCCGTCGTAAGGCGTCCACTGGCTTTTTGAGGCGATCCATTCGTTGCGGATCGTCACGCTGCGCTTCATGTCGACAATCGTCAGATCGGCATCATAGCCGACAGCAAGACGCCCCTTGGCGGCCATGCCGAACAGACGTGCGGGGCCTGCGCTCGTCATATCGACAAAACGCGTCAATGTGAGATGCCCGGCATTGACATGGTCGAGCATGATCGGCACCAGCGTCTGCACGCCTGTCATTCCGGACGGGCTTTCGGGATAGATTTTCGCTTTTTCCTCCAGCGTGTGCGGCGCGTGATCAGAGCCCAGAACATCGGCTATGCCCTGATCGAGCCCCCACCAGATACCTTCGAGATGGCGGCGCTCGCGCACCGGCGGGTTCATCTGCAGGCGCGTACCCAGATGCGCGTAATCCTCGGCGGTCATGGTGAGATGGTGCGGCGTCACCTCGCAGGAGGCAACATCCTTGTGCTGGCTGAGAAAATGCATCTCTTCCGCAGTCGAAATATGCAGCACGTGGATACGCGCACCCTGCTCTCTGGCAATGCGCACCAGACGCTCGGTGCAGGTCAGAGCGGCAATCTCATCCCGCCAGACCGGATGGGAGGACGGATCACCGCCGACGCGCAAGGGCTTGCGCGCGTTGAGGCGGAATTCATCCTCGGAGTGGAAGGCCGCGCGGCGACGCGTCTGGCCCAGAATGGCGGACACCCCCGCATCATCCTCAACCAGCAGCGAACCCGTGGACGAACCCATGAACACCTTGATGCCCGCTGCGCCCGGAAGCCGCTCCAGCTCAGGGATGTCGGCGACATTCTCGCGCGTGCCGCCCACCCAGAAGGCGAAATCGCAGTGCATCCTGTGTGTGCCGCGCCGCACCTTGTCGGCCAGAGTTTCAGCACTGATGGTCAGGGGATTGGTGTTGGGCATTTCAAAAACAGCGGTCACACCGCCCATGACCGCAGCACGCGAGCCCGACTCGAGATCTTCCTTGTGCACGGCCCCCGGTTCGCGGAAATGCACCTGCGTATCCACGACGCCGGGCAGAATATGCAGGCCGGTGCAATCGATCCGTTCGCCCGCGCTCGCCTGTGCCAGATCGCCGATGGCGGCGATACGGCCGGCCGAAACACCAATGTCGCGCTGGAATGTTCCATCGTGATTGACGATCGTGCCATTGCTCAGAATGCAATCAAACTTTTGCGCCATGGTGCTCCCCCTTGTTCCGGTTGCAATGCGAATTAGTTGAGTTAAGACTTGGATTCAAGGTTTGGACAGCAATGACACAAGCAATATTACATCGGGGCATCGTCAGCGTCAGCGGCGCAGATGCACGCGGCTTCCTGCAAGGGCTGGTTTCTTCGGACATGGACAAGGTGAGCGCTGAAGCTGGCGGCTTTGGCGCGCTGCTGACGCCGCAAGGCAAAATCCTGTTTGATTTCTTTATCTTCCAGACAGATGACGGATTCCTGCTCGATTGTCCACCCCAGCTTGCCGGAGACCTTGTCAGACGCCTCGGCATGTACAGGCTTCGCGCCAAAGTTGCGATTGCCGATGTCTCGCAGCATTATCACGTCCGCGCCTCGTGGAATGAACCCGAGGCGCCCGGCCTTGCTGATCCGCGCTGCCCGGTTTTGGGCAAGCGCCTGATCGCGCCGGGCGCGGCCTCGCCTCAAAACGAATCCGCCTATCATGAACAGCGCATTCGCGCCGGCATAGCCGAGGGCGGCCTTGATTATGTCTATGGCGATACGTTCCCGCACGAGGCCAATTTCGATCGCACGCATGGCGTTGACTTCGCCAAGGGCTGCTATGTCGGACAGGAAGTGGTCAGCCGCATGCAGCATAAGAGCGTGGTGCGCAAACGAGTTGTGCCAGTGCGTTTCGAAGGAGCGTCCTTGCCTTCCGGCGCAGATATCCTGAGCGGCGAACAGGTCATCGGCCGGATGGGCTCATCCGTTTCCGGTCTTGGCCTTGCGCTGCTGCGCCTCGACAAGGCCTCTGAAGCCGCGCAACTCCTGTGCGCTGGACGCCCGCTCACGCTTGTGGAGACCTGACTTGGAAAAACCCGCCCCGCCGCCGCGCCCGAAGCACGCGATTTTGCATGAGGACGGCAAAATGCGCTGTCCATGGCCCGGCTTCGACCCGCTCTACATCGCCTATCACGATACCGAATGGGGCGTGCCGGAGCGCGACAGCCGCGCCCTGTTTGAAAAACTGATCCTCGACGGCTTTCAGGCCGGATTGTCCTGGATCACGATCTTGCGCAAGCGCGAGGCTTTCCGCGCCGCATTCGACGGCTTTGCGCCCGAGCGTATCGCCCGCTACGACGAGGCGAAATGCGCCGCCCTGATGCAGGATGCCGGCATCGTGCGCAACCGGGCCAAGATTGCCGCGTCCGTCACCAGCGCACGGGCCTTTCTTGCCATTGAGGAAAAGCACGGCTTTGCCGATTATCTCTGGGGCTTTACCGATGGGCGTCCGTTGCAAAGCGATCTGCGCACGATGGCCGACATGAAAGCCGAGACGCCGCTCAGCCAGAAAATCGCCAAGGATTTACGGGCCAAGGGATTCAATTTCTGTGGGCCGACCATCGTTTATGCCTTCATGCAGGCGGTTGGCATGGTCAATGACCATCTTGTCACCTGTTTCCGCCATGCCGAATGCGCTGAAATGGGGCAGACGTTCTGATGGCGAAGGACAATGCCCCGCGTGCCTGGCAACGCATGTTGTCGGGCCGCCGCCTCGATCTCCTCCATCCCTCTCCGCTCGATGTGGAAATTGCCGACATTGCGCACGGGCTTGCCCGCGTCGCGCGCTGGAACGGCCAGACCAAGGGCCCGAACATATTCTCTGTTGCGCAGCACTCCCTGCTGGTGGAAGCTTTTGCCAGCGCCATCAACCCGCATATGTCGCATCGATGGCGGTTGATGGTGCTGCTGCACGATGCTCCAGAATATGTCATCGGCGATATCATTTCGCCGTTCAAGGCCGTTCTGGGCCATTCCTACAAGGACATCGAGAACGGCATTCTGGCGGCCATTCACCTGCGCTTCGGCCTGCCCGCCGCGCCGCCGGCCATGCTGGCCAAGCTTACCAAGCAGGCCGACCGCGCCAGCGCCTTCATCGAAGCCACGCATCTGGCGGGATTTGAATTTGCCGAAGCCGAGAAATTCTTCGGCCTGCCGCCGGTGCGTCTGCCTGATCTCGAAACACGGCTGCACCCGCTCACCAGCGACGAGGCCGAACTGCAATTTCTTGCCCGATTCAACGAACTCGAAAAGGCCGAACCATGAGCGCCATTCATGTCTGCGCCCTGTCGCGCATAGAGGAAACCTCGAAACGCATCGGCGCGCAATCGCTGGTCACTCTCATCAACATCAACACAAAGGTGGAGCGTCCCGCGCATATCGCCCCCGAAAAGCATCTTTTCATCGGCATGTCGGATATAACCGCGCATCAGGACGGGCATATCCTGCCGGGGGAGGAACACGTGCGCAATCTGCTCGGCTTCGTGCAATTGTGGGACAAGCGCGCGCCGCTGCTCATTCATTGTTACGCCGGTGTAAGCCGTTCCACCGCGGCAGCTTTCATCTCGGCCTGCGCCCTGCAACCGCACAAGGACGAGGCGCATCTTGCCGGCCTTGTCCGGGCCCGCTCGCCCACGGCGACGCCTAACGCCCGCCTTGTCGCTGTGGCCGACCATCTTCTGGGCCGCGAGGGCCGCATGAGCGCCGCCATAGCCGCCATAGGCCGCGGCGAGGATTGCTTTGAGGGCGTGCCGTTCATGCTGGAAGTGGAATAGCCAAAGCCGCGCGCCGCGACATCAGGTCTGCCCCGGCCTGAGCTTATAGAAAATATGCGCGCCGATCTTGTCCACGCGCTTGAGCGATCTCGCCCAATATGGCCGCACATAGACCGCGTGATAATGCGTTGCGCCGCCCACTGCGGCGAGATAGGTCTTGCCTTCCAGCACCCGCTTGGCGATACGCTGGGCCAGCGCCCAAGGCCCCGGTTCGTTGATTTTCAGGCTCTGGCCGTCGCAGGCAAAGGAGAACTGGCACGCCATGTAATGCGAACGGTTCTGATAGACGACGCCGCAGATCGTGGTCGGATAAAGCCCGCTGATGACCCGGTTGAGCACCACCTGCGCAACTGCGGCCTGCCCCTGCTCCGATTCGCTGCGCGCCTCAAAATAGACGGCCTCGGCCAGACATTTTTCCTCGCGGGCCATGCCGTCCTGATCGATCTGGGCCATGTAATCGGGCTGGGCGCCATCGCGTGGCACGGCGGCGAGAAGGGCTTCGTCTCCCGGCTTTGGCGCGGCCATGCCCACCTCAACCGGCACGGCATCGGGCAGTGCGGGCGTCGTCGAAGCCAGAGCCACGGCGCGCGGCACGGCGGGCGTTGCCCCCTGACGGGCGCGCTGGCGGGCATCGGTCGGCGTGTGCACGCGGATCATCGTTGTCGGCGTATCCTGCGCATTGGCGCGAAGGCCCGTCGCCCCGCTCAAATTCAGCACGCGGGATTCGTCGCGCTCCGGGGCTGTTGCGGCGAAGGTGTCGCCAGCATCGGCGCCGACGCCGCGCTCCAGCAGTCCGAACCGCGACAATGGGCCGGGATGGCGCAGGGCGACGTCAAAGAGCGGCCGGATACCGACAAAGGGCGCTCCCTTTGCCTGCCGGTTGATTTCCGGCAGGCTGGCCGTGTTGGCACCGGCCTTGAGACTGATTCTGGGGCGGACTTCGTCCGGCGCATCGCGCCGCACCTGCTGGCCTTGCACCCGCTCAACAGAACGCAGGACAGCGTCCTGCGGCATGCCGGGCAATTTGAACGCGCCGCGCTCGATCGCCTGCTCCGCCGGGATGAGATCCGCCGGTTCTGCGGCTGCATGGCTGGAAATGAACGCGCGGGTGCCGCCGAAAGACATGTCCTGATCGGCCTCTGCCGTGAAGGACACCAGCGCCAGCGCCGCCATCATGTAAGGCGAGAGAATCCGAACTGCCCAAGTCAAACGCGATTGCGCCATACGCAAACCCAACCCTTGCCGCACGCGCGGCCAGAAGCGACGATAATCGCCTATTCATGTTGGATTAACCTTGACATCAGGTTACCGGCACAAGCCACAACCTGTGCCAAAATGGGTCAGTTCACACCGCGGATTAATATGAGATAAAGCGTTGCGCCGATGAAATAGCCGATAAACCGCTGCATTGGCGTCACGGGCGGCAGGCGCAGCGCGTCGACGAAGCGCTGCACCGTTTCGTAGACCAGCGCGAACAAAATCAGCCAGACAAGCGGCGGCACCGTTGCGCTCTGCAATTCGGGCATGTAGCGCACCAGAACGGCCAGCGCGACGCCTGCAGCGGCCATGAGCAGGCCATATATCACGGGTATGCCAGATATCATTGCTGCACGCTTTCCCGCTCTCCCGTCTGAGGGGAGAGCGCTGTGTCCGGTCTGTTTATGCCAGGCTTGCGGCTTTTTGCCCGATTGCGGCCTGTGCGGCGGCGAGGCGGGCGATGGGCACGCGGAAGGGCGAGCAGGAGACGTAATCGAGGCCGGCGCCTTCGCAGAAGACGATCGAGGCCGGATCGCCGCCGTGTTCGCCGCAGATGCCGAGCTTGATGTCCGGGCGGGTCGAGCGGCCGCGTTCGGCGGCGATTTTCACCAGTTCGCCGACGCCCTCCTGATCGAGCGTCACGAACGGATCGCTCGGCAGGATGCCCTTGGCCGTATAGGGGCCGAGGAACGAGGCGGCATCGTCGCGCGAGATGCCGAGCGTGGTCTGGGTCAGGTCATTGGTGCCGAAGGAAAAGAATTCCGCCTCCCGGGCGATGTCGGCGGCGCGCAGGGCGGCGCGCGGCAGTTCGATCATCGTGCCGATGGAATAGGGCACGTCGACGCCGCTCTCCGCCTTCACCGCCTCGTGCATAGCGACAATGCGCGCCTTGACGCTGTCCAGTTCGGCCTTGGCCATCACCAGCGGCACCATGATCTCGGCCGTCACCGGCTGGCCGGTCTTCTTGCCAGCCTGGATCGCGCCCTCGAAAATCGCCCGCGCCTGCATCTCGGCAATTTCGGGATAAGCAATGGCAAGGCGCACGCCGCGAAAGCCCAGCATCGGGTTGAACTCATGCAGTTCGCCGGCCCGCTGGCGCAGCTTCTCCGGGCTGGCCCCCATGCTCGCCGCAACTTCGGCAATCTCCGCATCCGTATGCGGCAGGAACTCGTGCAGCGGCGGATCAAGCAGGCGGATGGTCACCGGCAGGCCGGACATGATCTCAAACAGCTCGGCAAAATCCTGCCGCTGCATCGGCAGCAGCTTGGCCAGCGCGGCGCGGCGGCCCGTCTCGTCATCGGCCAGAATCATCTCGCGCACGGCAACGATCCGGTCGCCCTCGAAGAACATGTGCTCGGTACGGCACAGGCCGATGCCCTCGGCGCCGAAATTGCGGGCCACGCGCGCATCGGCAGGCGTCTCGGCATTGGTGCGCACCTTCATGCGGCGCAGTTCATCGGCCCAGCCCATCAGCGTGGCAAATTCGCCCGATAATTCCGGGTCGAGCATCGCCACCTTGCCGACAAGCACCTGTCCCGTCGTGCCGTCGATGGTGATGAGATCCCCGGCCTTCAGCGTCACGCCCGCCACGCTCATGCGCTGGCCGGCATAATCGACCCGCACCGAGCCCGCGCCCGAAACACAGGGCTTGCCCATGCCGCGCGCCACCACCGCCGCATGCGAGGTCATGCCGCCGCGCGTCGTCAGAATGCCCTCGGCGGCATGCATGCCGTGAATATCCTCCGGCGAGGTCTCCACCCGCACCAGAACCACCTTGTGCCCCGCCGCCTTCAGCCGCTCCGCCTCGTCCGAGGAAAAGACGATCTCGCCGCAGGCCGCGCCGGGCGAGGCCGGCAGGCCGGAGGCAAACAGCCGGCGCTCGGCCTTCGGATCGATGGTCGGGTGCAAGAGCTGATCAAGCGAGGCCGGCTCGATGCGCATCACCGCTTCCCTGTGCGTGATCAGCCCTTCATTGGCCATGTCGACGGCAATGCGGATGGCCGCCTTGGTCGTGCGCTTGCCGTTGCGGGTCTGCAGCATCCACAATTTGCCGCGCTCCACCGTGAATTCCATGTCCTGCATGTCGCGGTAGTGCTTTTCCAGCAGCTGCGAGGCCCGCACGAACTGGGCGAAGACATCCGGCATCACCGTCTCCATCGACGGCTTGTCGGACAGCGCCTCGATGCGCGCCGCTTCGGTGATGTTCTGCGGCGTGCGGATGCCGGCCACCACGTCCTCGCCCTGCGCATTCACCAGAAACTCGCCGTAAAGCCTGTTCTCGCCCGTCGACGGATTGCGGGTGAAGGCAACGCCCGTCGCCGAGGTCTCGCCCATGTTGCCGAACACCATGGCCTGCACATTCACCGCCGTGCCCCAGCTCTCGGGTATGTCGTTGAGCCTGCGGTAGGTGATGGCCCGCGCGTTCATCCAGCTGGAGAACACCGCGCCGACCGCACCCCACAACTGCTCATGCGGATCCTGCGGGAAGGGCTTGCCCGTCTGCGCCTCGACCTGAGTCTTGTATTGCCCGATCACCGCCTGCCAGTCCTGCGCGGTCAGGTCGGTGTCGAGCGTGTAGCCGCGGGTTTCCTTGAAATGATCAAGAATCTCCTCGAAATGGTGATGCGGCACATCCAGCACCACATTTGAATACATCTGGATGAAACGGCGGTAGGAATCATAGGCAAAGCGCGCATCGCCGGAGCTTTGCGCAAGGGTGAGCACAGTTTCGTCATTCAGGCCAAGATTGAGCACCGTGTCCATCATGCCCGGCATCGACGCCCGAGCGCCCGAGCGCACCGACATCAGCAGCGGATTGGCCACATCGCCAAAGGTGCGGCCCGCCAGCGCCCCAACCTGCGCCAGTGCCCGCTCCACCTCGCCCCGAAGCTCAGACGGATAGGCCCGGCCATTGGCGTAATAATAGGTGCATACCTGCGTCGTGATGGTGAAACCCGGCGGAACTGGAAGGCCAAGATTGGACATCTCAGCCAGATTCGCCCCCTTGCCGCCAAGAAGATCCTTCATCCCCGCAGCGCCTTCCGCCTTGCCGTCGCCAAACGTATAGACCCATTTCGTCATCATCACGCTTCCTTGTTTCCAAAAGGCAGGTCTTCATGGAACAAATCTTCTGAAAATGGAATATGCCCTCATGGTTATTCGACAAAAAAAGTGAAAAAATAAGTCAAATAACCGGATTAATTAAACGAAGGCAGATGCAGCGACGCCGATATACGCCATTAGCTGAATAAATACTGATTATTCAATCCACATTTCTGGAACGTTCCAGAAGATATCCTCGGGGATAAACTCCGTGGCTCGCCCGCCGGCCGGCCTGAGCGCGGGGAAGCCAAACCTGTGCCATACGCCTGCGAGGACGGAACTGCAGCCGTTTTCAACCGGCTATTCTGGAGAAATCCGCCACAGTCTGAACCGCAGCCCGCAAGCCATTGAGCAGGCGCAGGCGGTTGAGCCTCAACGAGGGCTCCTCGGCATTGACCGTCACGTCGTTGAAGAATACGTCGGTTGGCGCCCGCAGCCGGGAGAGCGCCTGCATGGCTGCGACATAATCCTTGCCACCGATATGCGCCAGCATATCCGGCACGGCGCGGCTCAGGGCCCCGGCCAGCGTTTTTTCCGCCGGATCCTCCAGTAATGTCTCGTTGAGCGGTTCGAGATAGCTGGCCGCCTCAGCCGGGAATTTCTTTTCCTCGGCCTTGAGAATATTTGCAGCGCGCTTAAAGCCTGCAAGCAGATTGGTTCCGTCTTCGGTGGCAAGAAACTCCGAAAGGGCTCTGGCGCGGCGCGTGACCTCGAGCAGATCGTCCGCTTCAGATGAGAGCACCGCGTCGATGATGTCATGCCGGATGCCCTGATCGCGCAGATAAACTTTCAGGCGGTCATGGAAAAAGGCGAGGAGGTCATGAGCAAGTTCCGTCGCGTCATGCGCGGGCTTGCCCCGCGCATCCGCGCTGCCCGGCCTTTCGTGGATGGCCGGGTCAAGCCCGGCCATGACGCGTTGGAGCAGCGACAACAGGCCCACATTCAGCCCGTTCTCCAGAATGAGTCTGATCACGCCCAGCGCGGCGCGACGCAAGGCATAAGGGTCTTTCGAGCCCGTCGGCTTTTCATCAATAGCCCAGAACCCGACGAGCGTATCAAGCTTGTCTGCCAGCGCCACGGCAACCGAAACGGGATTTTCCGGCACAAAATCGGATGGACCCTGCGGTTTGTAATGCTCCTCGATGGCGGCGCAGACATCGGCCTGCTCGCCCTGCAATTCGGCATAGCGGCGGCCCATGAGGCCCTGCACTTCCGGAAATTCGCCCACGACCTCAGTCAGGAGATCAGCTTTGGCGAGTTCCGCGGCGCGGCGTGCTCTGGCCGCATCCGCGCCCACCATCGGCGCGATATGCCCGGCAAGAGCGATGATGCGATCGATGCGCGCGCCTTGCGTACCGAGCTTTTCATGAAAGACGATATTGAGCGCCCGCAATTTATCGAGACGCTGGTCGAGCGGCTTCTTCGCGGCGTCAAAATCCGGCAGGGCGGCCTGATCGGTCTGCCAGAAATAAAGCGCATCGGACAGCCGCGCCCGCACTACGCGGCCATTGCCCGCAGCAATGGCTTTGCCGCCGTCCGACGCGATTATGTTGGACGTCAGCAGGAAATGCGGCGCCAGTTTGCCTGCGGCATCGCGCAGGACGAAACATTTCTGATTGGCGCGGATGGTGGCGCGCACCACTTCGGCCGGAATGGCGAGAAAGGCCGGATCAAAATCGCCCATCAGCACCACCGGCCATTCGACGAGGCCGGCCACTTCGTGCAGCAGCGCCTCGTCCTCGACCAGTTCGAAGCCATGGGCGAAGGCGAGCGTGCGCGCATCGTGAAGGATAATCTCGCGGCGGCGGGCCGCATCCAGAACCACCCTCGCCTTTTCCAGCGCCGGGACATAATCAGAGAAACGACGCACCCTGATCGGCTGCGGCGCCATGAACCGATGGCCATAAGTGACGTTGCTGGCGCGAATACCATCCACCTCGAAAGGCACAATCTCGGTTTCTTCGGTTTCCGGCCCGAATGTGCAGAGCACGGAATGGAGCGGCCGCACCCAGCGCAGGGCATCGGCCCGCGTCGAGCCTGCGCCCCAGCGCATGGATTTGGGCCAGGGAAAGGCACGAATGATCGCCGGGAGTATATCGGCCAGCACCTCTATGGTGGCGCGCCCTGTCCTATGGATGTGCGCGACATAAAGCTCGCCTTTCTTGCCGTCCGATTCGATCCTGACCTGATCGATCGCATTCAGCCCGGCCTTCTTGAGAAAGCCCTGCACGGCGGCCTCGGGCGCGCCGACGCGGGGGCCCTTGATTTCCTCATGCGTATCCGGCTGGCGCACCGGCAGCCCGACAATATGCAGCGCGAGGCGGCGCGGCGTCGAATAGGCGGACGCGCCCTCATAGGTCAGGCCGCGATCAACGAGGGCATTGGTGACGAGTTTCTTAAGGTCATCGGCGGCCTGCGATTGCATGCGGGCCGGAATTTCTTCGGAAAACAATTCAAGCAGGAGATCGGGCATGGCTTTTCTTCATTCGGGTGTGAGCGTCTTTTGCCGTAAAAGCGCGCCGGTTTCTAGTGCCTCGACCAAAAAACCAAAATGAAATTGGCAACGTATGCCTTTGACAAAACAGGAAAGCCGCAAATGACCAGATATTTCACCGCCTATGCCGCCACTGCCCTCGTGCTCTTCGTGCTGGACTTTATCTGGCTTGGCAGCGTGGCCGGGCCGTTCTACAGGGAAAAGCTGGCCAATATTCTTGCAGCCAAGCCGAATATTCCCGCCGCCGTCGCCTTTTATGCGCTCTATTGCGTAGGCGTGGTCATATTTGGAGAGATGCGCGGCATCGAGGCGCAGTCTGTCTGGACAACGGCAACCTTCGGCGCGCTGTTCGGGTTTTTCGCCTATGCAACCTACGATCTCACCAATTACGCAACGCTGAAGGATTTTCCCGTCTCGATCGCGCTCGTGGATATCACATGGGGTACGGCGCTCACCGCAGTCAGCGCCGTTGCCGGGCATTATGCCGTCACTTATTTTGCGAAGTGATCAAAGCGCCTTGTGCGATCCATCACAGAGCGGCGCATTCTTCGATTGCTTGCAGACGCAGAAATAGGCCGTTGCATCTTTTTCGGGCTTGTAGGCCTTGGGCGTGAATTCGGTGCCCTTGTGCGAGCCGTCGCAGAACGGCTGGCTCTTCGACTGGCCGCAGGCACACCAGTAATAGGTTTTCCCGGCTTCCACCGGCACGGGCATCGGTGCTTTTCCTGCAATATGACCTGTTGGCATTCGTTTCTCCCCTGATCGACGCATAATTGACGTGTCGAATTGGAAGCTTCCTAAAGAACGCCGGAAAAGTCCATTGCAATAATGCAAACCCGGCGTTGCAATTTAATTACGCGGCTCCCCCTGCCGCCGTCTTCAGCCAGGCCTGCCCGCAGGCCTTGGCCAGTTCGCGCACCCGCAGAATATAGCTCTGGCGCTCGGTGACGGAAATCACGCCGCGCGCATCCAGCAGGTTGAAGCGGTGGCTGGCCTTGATGCATTGGTCATAGGCGGGCAGAACCATGTCATGCCGTTCGCCTTTGTCGCCAGCGGCCAGCAGGGCCTTGCACTCGGCCTCGGCATCACGAAAATGCTGAAACAGCAGGTTTGTGTCGGCATATTCGAAATTATGACGCGAATATTCCTGTTCCGCCTGCTTGAACACGTCGCCATACGTGACCTTGGCGTCGCCCTCAAGCCCGTTGAAATTGAGATCGTAAACATTTTCAACGCCCTGCACATACATGGCAAGACGCTCCAGCCCATAGGTGAGCTCGCCTGAAACGGGAGAGCATTCGATGCCCGCAACCTGCTGGAAATAGGTGAACTGGCTCACTTCCATGCCATCGCACCAGCATTCCCAGCCAAGCCCCCATGCGCCGAGCGTCGGGCTTTCCCAGTCATCCTCAACAAACCGGATATCGTGCAGCGCCATATCGACGCCGATAGCCTTGAGCGAGTCGAGATAAAGCTGCTGCAAATCCGGCGGCGAGGGTTTCAGGATCACCTGAAACTGATAATAATGCTGCAGGCGGTTGGGGTTCTCGCCATAACGGCCATCCTTCGGGCGGCGCGAAGGCTGCACATAGGCGGCCTTCCATGGCTTTGGCCCCAATGAACGCAAAGTGGTCGCCGGATGGAAGGTTCCCGCGCCGACTTCCATGTCATAAGGCTGCAGGATCACGCAGCCCCGCTCGGCCCAGAACTGTTGCAGCGTCAGCAGGAGCCCCTGAAAGGAGCGCGTCGGATTCATGGATGGGTTGGATTCTGTCATGGTTCTTTGCCGTTCGCAAAATTTGCTGCGAACCTAGTCACCCGGTCAAGGCGGGTCAACCCATTCCCCTTGCCGTATCCGAATATTTGTCGGCTGGCCCCGGCTGGGCACAGAGTGAATAAGCGCTAAATGCAGAGAGGCGAATGCGCCGATATGTATCCGGCCTTTTTATTGCCACAATCTATTCACGGCGCGTTCAAGGGTCAGGACGCATCCTTTAGAGGCTTGATTTATAGAGATTTATTTAAAATCAGACCAATTTTGAGGTGGATCATGATGCAATCCTTCCTTTCGATGCTTTCAAGGATAACACTGGCCGGCGCACTTTTTGCCGGATCTGTGATGCTGGTGCCGGAGGCGGTTTACGCAGCGCCTGTCGCCGGACTGCATGAAGCCGTGCCGCAGGCAGAGCAGGCCGGCACAAACCTGATCGAAAAAGCGCAATATTATCAGCGCTGCTTTTATCGCTACGGCGAACGCTACTGCCATCGCCGCTATTATGGGCCGCGCTATTATGGCCCGCATTATTATTATCCGCGCCACTGCCGGCGCTTTTACGGCTGGCATCCGACCCGTTTCGGCATGGTGTACGGGCCTTATCGGCGCTGCTTCCGCTGATTTCAGCGCGCTTTGTCTGACGATGGCCGCGCATCCAGCGAGATGCGCGCCTGCCCGCGCTGAATGGCATCGCCAAGCGGGGTGAACCCGCCGCTTTCGTGCAGCGTCAGGCTCGGCAGGATGGACATGGGCGCGCGGCTTCCCTTCACCGCCCGCACAAGCAGGCGGGTTGCGGGCCGCTCTGCATGCGCATGAACCGGCTTGACATTGACCTCCCCAAAGCGGCCGTTCAGAGAATTCAGAATTCGGCCCAGAGCCTCAGGGCGGTGGATCATGTACAGCGTGCCGCGCGGCGCCAGCAAGGCGCAGGTCGCCCGCATCCATTCGTCGAGCGGGGCATCCATCACATAGGCCTGCTGCTTGAGCGGCGAGGGTGAGGGACGTATGTGTTCGGCCTCGTAGAAGGGCGGATTGGTGAACAGCATCTGCGCGCTTTCGTCGGGAAGACCGGCGCTTCGGCGGGCCTTGGCGCTCAGTGCATCCGCAGCATAAAGCTTCACACGCGCGTCAAGCTGATTGCGCCGGATATTCTCCTGTATCAGCGGCATGAGCGTTTCATCACGCTCGATCAGCCCTACGCGCGCCCGCGGCGCAAAAACGGCCAGCGCCAGACCGATGGTTCCGACCCCGGCGCCCATATCGAGAATGTCGCCTTCCGCATCAACTGGCAGGCAAGCGGCAAGCAGCATAGCGTCCGTGCCGATACGGTGGCCCTTGCGCGGCTGCAGCAGCCGCAGCCGGCCGCCGAGCAACTCGGCTTCATCATGGGCGGGCGTCATATCGGCAGTTCCGCCCCCAGCCCAGCTTGACGAAGCAGGCGCACGGCGCGGGCATGGTCCTCATCGAGCACCAGAAGACGGCGCGGCAGAAAGCCGAGGGAGCCCTCCATGGCGCTGGTGAACTGGTCCGCAACCATGACGGCAATATCCTCGCCATTCAGCACCGCCTCAATGGCGGAAATCAACACCAGATCGTTCGTGCGCAACAATTCTTTCAACTTAAAGCTCCATGAGACATCTGGACTTATTGCCAGCGAATGGTCAATGGTGCAAATGATGAGCATATTGCTCTCAAAGGTTTAAAGCGCGTGACTGTTATCAAGCTAGCTCAGGATAAATCGAAGCAAGGGGCCGATATTGCGGCACTGGTGAATCTGGTTCGCGCCGATATGGAACGCGTGAACGCAACCATCATCAATCTCACCGGCTCCGACGTCACGATGATTCCGGAAGTGGCCAATCATCTTATCTCTTCGGGGGGCAAGCGCCTGCGCCCCATGCTGACCCTGGCAACGGCCGGTCTGTGCGGCTATGCGGGCGAAGGCCACATCAAACTCGCCGCCTCGGTGGAGTTCATGCATACCGCGACGCTGCTGCACGACGATGTGGTCGATCAGAGCGACATGCGCCGCGGCAAGCAATCGGCACGGATGCTCTGGGGCAATGAGGCCAGTGTGCTCGTAGGTGACTTCCTGCTTGGGCAGGCCTTCAAGATGATGGTGGATGTGGGCTCGCTCGCTTGTCTCGGCGTTCTCGCCAATGCCGCGGCCATCATTGCCGAGGGCGAGGTGATGCAGCTTTCCGCCGCAAAAAACACCGAGACGTCCGAGGATGCCTATGGACAGGTTATCCGCGCCAAGACGGCAGCGCTCTTTGCCGCCGCCAGCGAAGTGGGGCCAATTCTCGCCGGACGCCCGCGCTCAGATATTGAGAACTGCCGTTCCTACGGCATGAATCTCGGCATAGCCTTCCAGCTCATCGACGATGCGCTTGATTATGGCGGCTCTTCGGCCAAGCTTGGCAAGAATGTCGGCGACGATTTTCGCGAGGGCAAGATCACACTGCCCGTGATTCTGGCCTTCCGGCGCGGCTCGACGGCTGAGCGCGCTTTCTGGAAGCGGGTTATCGAAGACGCCGATATCCGCGACGGAGATCTCGAAGAGGCGCAGCGCACCATGAAAAAACACGGCGCGATCGAAGACACGATCGAGCGTGCCCGGCATTACGGCGCCATTGCCAAGGATGCGCTCCAGCTTTTCCCCGACAACCTCTGGAAACAGGCGCTGCTGGAAGTTGTGGATTTCTGCGTGGCGCGGGGGTACTGAACCGAGTTTATCGCAGAACGCTCGATTTCACCCACCATTCCGGGTGATCGCGGCGTATGACGCGGGCGGCGGCGGCAGCCTGATGACAATTTTCAAACAGGCCGAAACAGGTCGCGCCCGAGCCGGACATGCGCGCCAGTCGGCACCCGCGCGCCGCCATCAGCACACTGAGCACATGGCCTATGGACGGAGCCAGAACGCAGGCGGCGTCTTCCATGTCGTTGCGCGCTCGGGCAAGGCCGCGCACTAATGTCTCGGCGGTTCGTACATCAATTTCCGGATGCGGGCCAAAACCATGCGACTGGCCGGGCGCAAGCCCAATTCTGGCAAATACATCTCGGGTCGCCAGCGGAATGCCTGGGTTCACGAGAACAGCAAATAGCGGCGGCAGACTGATCCTGTCGCCCAGCACATCCCCCGTGCCGCGCATCATTCTGGCCTGCGGCTGCAAACAGACCGGCACGTCGGAGCCGCTGTTGCGCGCTGCCGCGACGACGCGCGGATCTGTCAGATCAAGACCGTTGCGCCGGGCCAGCAGACGAAGGGCCGCAGCGGCATCGGCGGAGCCGCCGCCAATTCCCGCCGCCACCGGAAGCCGCTTGAGCAGATCAAACACGCCGAGGCGAAGGCCGGGAACCTGATCAGCCAGCGCATGCGCGGCCCTGAGCACGAGATTATGCTCGACGTCAACGAGATGGCCTGTCGGCCCCGTGATGACGAGGTCCAGCCCCTCTTCCTCGCGCAAACCGAGGCTGTCGCCGAAACCGGCAAAGGCCACGAGGCTTTCCAGCTCATGCATGCCGTCGGCGCGCCTGCCCTTGATATGCAGGGTCAGGTTGATTTTCGCGGGAGCCCGCATGACGTGCGTCAGCCGCCCTGCTTGATTTCAGGCTGCGCCGGACTTGCCGGCGCGGCCGCGGGCTGTGCGGCGACATCCTCAAGACCGCTCTGGATCTTTTTCAGGATTCTGGGCAGATCGGCGGGATCGGGGTTGAAATCCCGCGCATGATTCCACTGGAACTGCGCTTCAAGCTTGCGTCCGACGCGCCAGTAGGCATCGCCAAGATGATCGTTGATGGTGGAATCGGCCGGCGTCAGCGCAACGGCCCGTTCGAGATAATTCACCGCCTCCTGAAAATGGCCGAGCTTATATTCCGCCCAGCCGAGGCTATCGACGATATAGCCGTCATTGGGGCGCAATTCCACGGCGCGGCGCAGCATCTTCTCGCCCTCGTCGAAATGAATGCCCATGTCTATCCAGGAATAACCGAGATAATTCAGCACCTGCGGCTGTTCGGGATAAAGTTCGAGCGCTTTTTTAAGATCGGCCTCCGCGGCAGGCCAATGTTTGAGCCGCTCGTTGGTCATGCCGCGCCGGTAGAAGATCAGCCAGTCGCCGCGCGTGGGGTTGGGGATCAGGGCAATGCCCTTGCTGTATGCGGCTTCTGCGCTGGTATAGTCCTTGCGCGCGGCATAAATATTACCCAGCGAAGTGATTGCATCGAGGTTGTCGGGATGCGCGGCGATGATGTCTTCGAGCGTCTTGACGGCAAGATCCTTCTTGCCCAGCGCTTCCAGCGCCAGCGCGGACTGGATATCGCCGGTCTCGCGCAGCGGGTCGCTGTCCGCAATCATCGAATAGGTGTCGATGGCCAGACCATCCTGCTTCAGGCGTTCATAAAGATCGCCGAGCGTCAGGATCGCCAGACCGTTGTCCGGCTTGAGATAAAGCGCCAGGCGCAGATAAATCATCGAGGCGATTTCCTCGCCCTGCTGCCCGCCAGACGCGCCAAGGCCGTAGAGCACCTCGGCAGCGCCATCTTCGACGCTGCGCACCAGCGGCGCCAGCATCTTGCCGGCCTTCAGTTCCGCCATTGCATTGACGACGATGGGGTGGCGCGGCAACAGCTTGTCAAAATCGGTATAAACTTTGAGCGCGGCATCCCTGTCCGTGCGGGAGAGATAACGCCCATAGGCGTCGACCATCCGCAAGGTGCGGTTGTCGAGCGCATAGGCTGCGCCCAGCCGCGCCGTGGCAAGCGCAGTATCACCCGCGACATCGGCGATGAGCCCCGCATGATAATTGCGGAATACCTGCAGGCTCGGGTCCTGCAGGCGATCAACCGCGGCAAGGGCTTTTTTCGTATGGCCAAGCCCCTGTTCTATCCAGGCGGAGAGAAGAACCGCGGTGATGTCCTGCCCGCTGACGCCCTGCCGCCGCAAATAATTCAGGGCGCGCTGATATTTGTGATCGTGAACCGCCTGAACCGCCAGCGTGAGCGCGGCCAGACCGCTCTGCGGCGTGCTGGATATCTCGCGCCGCGCGAGTTCAAAGGCTGACGGCATGTCGCCATTGGCCAAAGCGGACAGGAACGCCCGTTCAATCAGCTCGCTGTTGCCCGGATCAAGCCGGAGAGCTTCCTGAAAAAACGTCGAGGCCGCCAGAGTATCGCGCTCCGAACCGGCGACCAGCGCCGCCAGATAATTGCCCGCACGGGTGGCGCCCACCTCAAAGGGGGTCGCGACGATAAGCTGCTGGCGCGCGAAAGAAGGCATGGGCGCAGCCAGCCAGAGACACCCGGCCATGAGCGAAATTCTTGAAAGTTGATACCAGAGCTTATGCAAGGGGCGCCCTTTCATGGCGACAGAAGATCAGGCCCGAGATAGGCCGAAGCCGGGGGACGCTGTCAACATATTTGGATAAAATTGTGTTCAACGCCCGGTCCGGCCATCTTTACTTGTGAATTGTCGGATGTGTCGTCACATCTGCGCATAATTTGGGCCGCCCGACCCTTCCGGAACAGTCCAGTTTATATTTTGGGCAGGGTCCTTGATGTCGCAGGTTTTGCAGTGGACGCAATTTTGCGCATTGATGACAAAACGCGGCTCGGTTTTGGCCGCCTCATCGGCATAGACCACCTCATACACGCCCGCCGGGCAATATAGCCGCGCCGGCTCGCCATAAATCGGCAGATTCTGCGCCACCGGAATGGCGGGATCTTTCAGACGCAGATGCGGCGGCTGGTCTTCCTCGTGATTGGTCGAGGACAGGAAAACGGAGGAGAGCTTGTCGAAGGAAATCTTGCCGTCCGGCTTGGGATAGACAATCGGCCGAACTTCGCTCAGCGGCTTGAGCGTGGCATAATCCGGCTTTCCGTGCCGGAGCGTGCCAAAGAGCGAAAATCCGAAAAGCTGATTGGTCCACATGTCCAGACCGCCCAGCGCTATGCCGGCATAGGTGCCGAATTTCGACCAGAGCGGCTTGACATTGCGAACCTTGACAAGATCGCGGCCGATATCCGACCCGCGCCAGCCAAGCTCATAGGCGGTCAGTTCGTCATGCGCCCTGCCCTCGGCCAAAGCCTTGCAGACGTGTTCTGCGGCGAGCATTCCCGAGAGAATGGCATTGTGCGAGCCCTTGATGCGCGGCACATTGACAAAGCCTGCCGAACAGCCAAGCAGAACGCCGCCCGGAAAGCTCAGGCGCGGCACGGATTGATACCCGCCCTCGGTGATGGCGCGCGCGCCATAGGCTAGGCGCTTGCCGCCCTCGAACAGGGGAGCGATGCTCGGATGCGTCTTGAAACGCTGGAATTCGTCAAAGGGCGAGAGGGTCGGGTTGGTGTAATTGAGATGCACGACAAAGCCGACTGAAACGAGATTCTCGTCGAAATGATAGAGAAACGAGCCGCCGCCGGTTGATCCGTCCAAAGGCCAGCCGAAGGAATGCTGCACCAGTCCGGGCTTATGCTTGGCCGGATCGATCTGCCAGAGTTCCTTGAGGCCGATGCCGAATTTCTGCGGCTCGCGCCCCTCATCAAGTTTGAACCGGGCGATCAGCTGCTTGGCCAGAGAGCCGCGCGCGCCCTCGCCGATGAATGTATATTTGCCCCGCAATTCCATGCCGCGCGTGAACGCCGCATTGGGCTGCCCATCCTTGCCGATGCCCATGTCGCCAGTGGCTATGCCGATGACTTCGCCATTGTCGCCGTAGAGAACCTCCGCCGCCGCAAAGCCGGGGTAGATCTCAACGCCGAGAGCCTCGGCCTGCTGGCCAAGATAGCGCACGACCTTGCCCAGCGAACCGACAAAATTGCCGTGGTTGTTCATCAGCGGCGGCATCAGCACATTGGGCAGCCGCACTGAGCCTGCCGGGCCGAGAAAATAAAAGCGATCCTCGCTGACCTGCGTCGTCAGCGGGCAATCGGCATCGCTGCGCCAGCCGGGCAGCAGCCTGTCGAGCCCGACAGGGTCGATGACAGCGCCTGAAAGGATATGCGCCCCCACCTCGGAGCCTTTTTCGACAACAACAACCGAGGCGTCCGGGTTGATCTGCTTGATATGAATAGCGGCAGCCAGACCGGCGGGTCCTGCGCCCACGATCACCACATCGTAATCCATGCTTTCGCGTTCAGGCAGATCCGCCAAATCCAAGCTCATAACATCCTCTCCCCGCCCGTCTGCACCGGCAAACGGAATGATCACTGCAAACGCCCTATCTTTGCCCTGTCTCGCCTCGGAGAACAAGACATGGTATTAAACCTTTATGGATGAACGCGAGCAAACTTTTGATGAAGGCGGGCCTTCAGGCGCCTATGAGACCGCGCTTGCGGCACGGCACCTGCTGGAATGGTATGAAGCCATGGGCATTGACGAGGCCATTGGCGAAACCCCGCGCGACCATTTTGCCGAATTTGCAGCGAAAGAGGCCGTCCAGATCAGCGCACCCGCCGAAATACGTCCGGCGCCGCCCCGTGCGCCCCTGCGCGCCGAGCCCCCGCCACGCGTCCGGCCGATTGAGGCCGAGCCGCCGGCGAGCCCCGCACAAGCACTGGAAAGCGCCCGCTTGCTGGCCGCGCGCGCTGAAAGCCTGAACGAATTGCGCGAGGCGCTTGCGGCATTTGAGGGCTGTTCGCTGCGTCAGTCCGCGCAGAACCTTGTTTTTGGCCATGGCGCCGAATCGGCCAGACTGATGATCATCGGCGAAACGCCGGATCGTGAGGACGACAAAACCGCCCTGCCCTTTTCCGGCCCGCGCGGACAATTGCTCGACAATATGCTCCGCGCCATCGGCATAACGCCTGAAGAAACCTATCGCACTCATATCGTGCCATGGTTTCCGCCGGGACATATGATGCCGGCAAGGCACCACATCGAGACCTGCCTGCCGTTCGCCCTGCGTCAGATCGAACTTGTGCAGCCGCGCGGCCTGATCTGTCTTGGCTGGGCCGGCGAAGCGCTGGACATTAACAAAAACGCAAAAGGCCTGACGGAACTTGCACTTTTGCCGGGCCGCCCGCCCGTTCTGCTGTTGCCGGAGCTGACAGAAATCATGCGTTCGACGCCGCGAAAACGCAAAGTCTGGGACGGGCTGAAACTGTTCCGCCAGAAATTTGTCGATTGAACCGTACGCCTATCTTGCCAGACCCCACGGCGTCGACGAGCGCACATTCGACAGCACGCCGCCATGCGCATCCGTGCGGATAGTTTCGTAAACCGAAGCGCCGAGACTGCTGTCAAAAATATGAACAGTGTCATTGGCGCCGAAATGATAGGAGACCGCCAGTTTCGGCGCATCCACCGCCCAGTGCGAACCCATGAGATAGACCGTTGCATTATCGGCAACCGAAACAGAAAATTTCTTGTCCGGGGTGTAAGGCGTGTCGTCGGCGAGAAAATTATTGTTCTCAAGATAAAAATGGCCCGCATTTCCGCCAGTGATATGAGCCGATGTTGGCGAGGCCGGCTGGCGGCCGGGCGCCATTTTAACCGTATCCTGAGCGCCCAGCCCGCTCAGGCTGACCAGACTGTCCTCGATAATATAGACAAAATTATTGCCGCCGAACTGAATTAATCCGCCCGAACCAGAAACCCCGGCATTCTGAAACTGCCCGCAATCAGCATTGTAGGATTGGCCGATAAAACTGTTCTCGCCCAGCATGAGCACCGCGCCGCTGTCGAGATGACTGACCATATCGAGCACACCGTTGTCTTTGAGCTTTATCGACTGGCCGCTGCCGACAAGGCGCACGACCCCACCTTTACCGCCTGTCTGCAATGGTTTGGGTGTCGAAATGACAGCGGAGGCGCGGTCGTCGACTTGCAAAGTATCTGTCGTCTGAAAATTGACGATATTCTCGCGCGCATCGGGGGCCAGCTCGGCAAATGTGTGTGGTCCGGCAAAATTGACCAGCCCGTCTTTGCCCCGCACGGAATAAACATAGGCACCGCCCGTGGTGCAGCCGCAATCGGAGCTGTTCAGAACAAGCGTGCGTCCGGCATCCAGCCCTTCGACACGGCCCAGCCAGCCCGATTTCAGACTCAGAATCGTGGAGTCGCCGGTAAGTCCGACAGCCTGACCGGCTCCCGTCATGGATGTGCTGGAGGTCAATGTGAGACCGCCGCCGCCACCCGCCGGACCAGCGGCTGACGCTGCCGCGGCCCCATGATCCGATACAGACGCACCTTCACTGACTGCATTATCAGGCATAACCAACCTCCATTCAGCAGTCTTATGAAATAATATTTGTGTAATTTCAATTTTTACATAGTTTTAACCTTATTAAACATGATTAAAACGAATTTATACGTAGAATTTAAATTCTATATTGTGATTTCTCGCCTGTTACTGCCTTGATTTAACGACTGTTCCTGTCTTCATGCGGCTCCGCCATATGAGCGTAATTCCGGCAGATCGGACAAATCCTCTGGCCGGCGCGCCATGATGATTGCTTAAATAATAACGCCATGCGGGACATGGCCCGCATGGCGTGGAAAAGCTTGAGACAATCCTGCGTGAGTTGCTCACCTAATAAGCAACAGGGGTCAGCCCGGGCCAAACTGAGGTGGCAACGTTCGAATAGCTCGTGGTGGCCTTGCCCGAGGCATCGGTAACAACGGTCTGGAAACACTTCGCCCCAAGGCTGGTGTCATGAATGTAGATCGTATCGTTGGCGCCCAAGCCATATTTCACCGCCGTACCGGCCGGATCATAGGCCCAATGCGCACCGTCTATATAGACTGTCGAGCCGTCTTTAACTTTGATGGTGAAGTCGGCTCCGGAACTGAGCGAAGCAATATCATCGTTATCCTGAACGAAGACATTGTCCTGCAACCGCAGCGTGCCGCCGGATGCATGCTTCAGATGAACTGAAGTTACGGCCTTGCTAACGGTTGCTGCTTCGAGATCAACCGTGCTGGTCTTTTCCATGCCGTCAATCGACAGATCGCTTCCACTATCGATGAAAGCATAATTGCCGACTGTCATCTGGATTGTGCCGCCGGTACCGCTGACGCCGCCCTTCTGATATGCGTTATAGCAGACATCCTGATACGGACTCTGAACATAACTTTTGGCATCGAGTTTGAGCACAGCCCCGGAATTCAATCCCGTTACAAGGCCGAGTACGCCGTTATCCTTCAGTTCCACGGATTGTTTCGAGCCAATTAGGTTAACAACACCGCCCAATCCCCCAGATAAGCCCGACACGGGCGTCGAAATAATCGCCTTCGCCGAATCTCCGACCACCAGCGTGTCTGTGACCCGAAAATTTATAATATATTCGCTGGAGTTGTTGGCGAGCGCAGCGAATGTGCCATAATTGCCAAAAACGATAGTGCCGTCCGTTCCAGAAACAGATCTAACGTAAGATCCGCCAAATTCGCCGCAAGTCTTACCGGAAGTCTCGAGAAAGAGCGTCCGGCCCTTGTTCAGTTGCGTGACCCTATTAAGCCAACCATCCGTGAGGACAACATTGGAAATGCCAGATGAAAAAGTGTAATCTTGCCCTGTTCCTGTAATAGGTAAAACTACAACGACAGGATCCAGGGGTTTCGGATCGTGTTTATCAATATCTGGGCGCTCTTTTTTGGACTTTTTATATTCAGGCATAACGAATTCCTTTCAATATTTTCCAACATTTTCCAGATCCATATTTTATATTTTTAAATAATTTACAATATAAACCGAATGTTAAGCTTATTATTCATGTTTAACGAAATTATATATTTTCAATTTGAAATATAAATACAAGTTAAAATCAGATCGATCTCTGACATGAATAATTTTGACAAAATTTGGACTTTGATTTGAAAAATCGGAGCATATACGGTCGATCGTTTCGCCTCGCACAAGTAATTGCGCAATCGGCCCTTCACTTCAGATACAGATAATTCTGTCTCTGCCGATTCCGCGCCTGATTGTGGCCGGGTCCGGCTGCCGCATGGCCGCAAGCGCAGAACGAAGCGCGGCAAAGCCGACAATATCGGGCTTCAGACGATCCCGCAGCCATCCGCTGCGGCGCTGGATCAGGACAGGCCGATCCATGCCTTGCGCGCTTACAGCGCGGTGCAGCTCAGCAAAAAGCTGCTCGCTGGCGGCATATCCCGCCGTCACGACCAGCAATAACTCCGATTTCATGACCGCCGCTGCCTCGCCCGACTGATGCGGACGAAAAAGCGAGCACCCAGCCTCGTCGGCGAGCCGCTCCAGTTCGTCCCCGATGCGCGCCGTAATAATGGCGACGTCACGAACCTGCCCCTCGACGGCGAACGGCACCAGACTGGCAAGCGAGCGTGCAATCTGTCCGGTAGATTCGTCCGAGTTTGCCCAAATCAGCACTGAAAACATGCGGCCTCCGCATCCTGACTAAATGGGAAGCCGGAAAGCCGCAAGATCACCATCCAAAAAACCTATTGACGGAGGAAATTTTGTTTTCTATTTGTTCTTTGTTCCTATTTTGTTCAGGTTCAGAAGATCATGTCCATCGCCTTTGCCACGCAATTCAACACTGCAGACATCATTCAGGCCGAACGTCGGCGCGGCAGGGGCGCGGTCTCCAACCCGGATGGCAGGTTTGAATCCATCCGGCGGGAGGCGGCCGACGATGGCTGGGCGAGCCTGGAGACGCTGCCCATATTCAAAACGGAAGTGATGAGCGAGCGTCCGCGCAGCATGATCACGCGCAACGAGTCCCCCGATCTTGGCTTTGAGCGTTCAGTTAACCCCTACCGCGGCTGCGAACACGGCTGTGTCTATTGTTTTGCCCGGCCCAGCCACGCCTATATGGGCTTGTCGCCCGGCCTCGATTTCGAAACAAAGCTCTTCGCCAAGGAGGGAGCGGCTGAGGTGCTGGAGCGAGAATTTTCCCGCCCCGGATATCAGCCCAAACTCATCGCCATCGGCACGAATACGGACGCATATCAGCCGCTGGAACGCCAGCGCCGCATCATGCGTAGCATTCTGGAAGTTCTGGCGAGAACCCGGCATCCCGTAGGAATTGTCACCAAATCGGCTCTGATCCAGCGTGACATAGACCTGCTCAAGCCGATGGCCGAGCAAAATCTCGTCCGGGTCGCCATTTCGGTAACGACGCTGGACGCCGCACTGGCCCGCAAGCTGGAGCCGCGCGCGCCGACGCCGGCCAGACGCCTTGAAACGGTTGAACGCCTCGCTGCGGCAGGCATACCTGTTTCTGTTCTTGTCGCGCCGATCATCCCCGGCATCAACGACAGCGAAATAGAAACCATACTGACGCGGGCGAAGGCTTTCGGTGCCATTGACGCGGGATATGTCCTGCTGCGGCTGCCCGGCGAGGTGCGGGATCTGTTCCGGCAATGGCTGCTCGAACATTATCCCGATAAATTGCGCCATGTCATGGCGCTCATCCAGTCCACGCATGAGGGCAAGGATTATAATGCGGAGTTTGGCCGACGCATGACCGGCACCGGGCCCTATGCCTGGATGCTGGGGCGCCGTTTCGAGCGGGCCTGCAAAGCGCTGGGTCTCGAGAGAGTACGAAGCCAGTTGCGCACCGATCTCTTCGTGCCGCCTCAAGCTCTGGGCAAGCAGTTCAGTCTATTTTGACTCTAATGATCAGGGAGGCGCATATGGCCGGGCCACATTTTTCCGCCGTCGCCCTCGGCGTGGCGGATATTGAATCTGCGGGAGATTTTTTCTCGCGACTCGGCTGCAACGCGCTGGGGTCGGACAGTCCGGAAGAGAAGCGGACTTTCAGTCTGGGACCGTGCACTCTGGAGCTTGTGCGGCATGACAATCTCGCGGCGGAAGCCGGATGGCAGATTATGCGCGGCCACAATCCAACCGCAATTTTTACATTGAGCGTCGCGGCCGCCGAGGACGTCGCAAACCTGCTCGAGCGCGCCCGTACCGCCGGCGCGACCATACTGAAACCGGCGGAGCGGCATGCGTCGGGAATGACGACCGGTTGCTTTATCGAACCAGATGGGCATATTTTCAAGGTCGCCTGCCGCGTGGGATCATAACCTCTCTGGAAGCACTTTGCCTGCACCCGATTATTCGCTTGAACGGTCAGTCATGGACGCCGGCCATAGTTTTATAGCCGGTGTCGACGAGGTCGGGCGCGGGGCGCTTGCCGGGCCTGTCACCGTTGCTGCAGTCGTTCTTGATCCGGCATGGCTGCCCGAAGGGCTGGATGATTCAAAGAAACTTTCAGCCCGGCAGCGCGCGGCTCTGTTTGACACGATCTGCGCCAGAGCCATGGCCATTTCGCTCGTGCACGCGCCAGCGCAGGTCATCGACAGCGTCAATATCCGCATGGCGACATTGAATGCCATGCGACAGGCCTGCTCGAGTCTTGCCGTTGCTCCGGATTATATCCTCATCGACGGGCGCGATGTGCCGCAGAACCTGCCGGCGCCCGCCAGCGCCATTGTCAGGGGGGACAGCAGGAGCTTGTCGATCGCGGCGGCCTCGATCATTGCCAAAGTCTGCCGCGACCGCCTGATGCAGGGGCTTGAGCGCGAATCCGTTTACGGTTTTGCCCGCCATGTCGGCTACGGCACCGCGTTTCACCTTACCGCCCTGAAAAAAAATGGTCCGAGCCGCTATCACAGGCTGAGCTTTGCACCCAGTTCCGGCCTTTCCACGGCAAAACAGCCCAGAATTTAAGGGTTTGTTACGAAAGTCGTTCGGAAAAGGGACAGCATTCGAATGAAGCCATAAACCTCGTCTTTACCTTAACAGCCGCATGATCACCCGGTCAGTTGCGTAACCGGTGTGTGTCATGAGTAAGCCATATGCTGGGAATGTCGGACCAAAACCTCGGATAAAGGTCACGCGTACCGAGGTTTTGCCCGAACCCCTTCCCATCGATAAAATCCTTCTTGGTGACTGCGTTGCGTCCCTGAACAGCCTTCCGGCGAAATCGGTCGACCTGATATTTGCCGATCCACCCTACAATCTGCAATTGGAAGGTCAGTTGCACCGCCCGGACAACAGTCTGGTGGATGCGGTGGATGACGACTGGGATAAATTTCAGGATTTCGCCGCCTATGATTCCTTCTGCCGCGACTGGCTCACCGCCGCGCGCCGCGTGATGAAGGATGACGCGACAATTTTCGTCATCGGCTCCTATCACAATATTTTCCGCGTTGGCGCGCTGATGCAGGATCTCGGTTTCTGGCTGCTCAACGATATCGTCTGGCGCAAGGCCAATCCCATGCCCAATTTCCGCGGGCGGCGCTTCACAAATGCGCATGAAACGCTGATCTGGGCTTCAAAATCGGCCTCGGCCCGGAATTATACGTTCAATTATGAGGCTCTGAAAGCCGGAAACGAAGATTGTCAGGTGCGGTCGGACTGGTATTTCCCCATCTGCACGGGGGCTGAGCGCCTCAAGGACAAGGATGGCCGCAAAACACACCCGACCCAGAAGCCTGAGGCCCTGCTCACCCGTGTCATTATGAGCACGACCCATCCCGGCGATGTGGTGCTGGACCCGTTCTTCGGAACAGGCACGACCGGCGCTGTGGCGCGGCGACTTGGCCGTCGGTTCATCGGATTGGAGCGCGACGAAACTTATGCGGCAGCAGCGCGGACGCGGATCGATGCCATCCAGCCTTTGCCCAAAGAGGCCGTATCCGAGGCACCAGCCAAGCGCAGCGAACCGCGCGTCGCCTTTGCCTCAGTGGTCGAAGCGGGCCTGATCCTGCCGGGTACCAGACTCACCGATGCGCGTGGCCGCTTTTCCGCCATTGTGCGCGCCGACGGCACGCTGATGTATCAGAATATTGTCGGCTCAATTCACAAGATCGGAGCGCTGGCGCAGGGCTTGCCGGCCTGCAACGGCTGGACATTCTGGCACATCGAAACCGCTCAAGGATTCGTCATGATTGACGAATACCGCGACACTATCCGCGCTTCGCTTAAGCTCGCAGCCGAATAAGTCTCGGTGGAATTTATTCAAATTCGACATCGAGACCCTGTTTGTCGCAGTAAGATTCGATCCATTCCGCAAGCCTGGCGAGTTCCTCAAGGCTGATTTCCCCGCCTTCAGGCCCCTCCCAATGGTCGATCTCGTCAAGATAGACCACAAGATCCGGCCCGTCTGCGCCATCCGGCTGCACCGCAACCGGTACGCTGACGCGTTTTCCGGCGACAAAAATGAGGAAATGGTCCTCTAAAAGTTCAATGTTCATGCGAGGAAACCTTCTTCAGCACTTTGCGCATCAGGCTTGGCCAAGCCTCCTTCTCCATATCACCGGACAACACCCAGCGAAAGCCGCCCGGCGCGGAAGCCGCCTGCGCAGTTTGCGCGTGAAATACAGTAAGTTCGAGCGCAAAATGCGTGAAAACATGGCGTACCGCCCCCGGCAGCCGACGCCACCGGGCGCTGGCCGGAGCAAGAGTCAGGGCTGATCCGGCATCGAAATCCGCGCTCCAGTCTGTGCCGGGCAGTTCGCTCATGCCGCCCAGCAGCCCCTTTTCAGGACGCGAGCGCACGAGCACCGCCCCATCGTCCCGCGCAAGATGAAACACTGCCCCGCGCCGCTCCGGCCGACGGGTCTTTTCCTTCCGGCGCGGATATTCCTCCGCCCGCCCTGTGGCTGCGGCGCGGCATTCCGGCTGCAGCGGACAGATCAAACAATCGGCCCGTTTCGGCTGGCAGATGGTTGCGCCTATATCCATCATCGCCTGAGCAAAATCTCCGCATCGGTGATCAGGCGTGATGTGATCCGTCATGGCCCGGATTTCGGCCTTTGCCGCAGGAACAGGCTCTTCAATGGCGAAGAGCCGCGACACCACGCGCTCGACATTGCCATCCACCACCACGGCCCGGCGGTCGAAGGCAATGGCGGCAATGGCGGCCGCGGTATAAGGCCCGATGCCGGGCAATGCGCGCAGGTCCGTTTCATTATCTGGAAAAAGGCCCTGCCGTTCAGCCACCGCCCGGGCGCAGGCATGAAGATTGCGGGCACGGGAATAATAGCCGAGGCCTGCCCATGCCGACATGATTTCGGCAGGCTCTGCATCGGCCAGCGCCTTCACATCGGGCCAGAGACGGCAGAATTTCTCGAAATAAGGCACTACGGCGGCGGTCGTCGTCTGCTGGAGCATGATCTCGGAGAGCCATACGCGGTAGGGGGAATTGCGCTCGCCGGGGGCGGCCCGCCAGGGAAAGCGTCTTTGGTGGCGGTCATACCAGTCCAGAATTCGCTGCGCGGTCGCAGATTGCGATGCAAGATTGCGGGCCATGGCCAAGCTATGTCATGATCAGGCCTGACCACGCAACCGCAACATGGCGAAACCCACAATCTTGTCGAAATATTCCGGACAAAAACAGCGCGCTCCTCTGCCGCTCGGCGATTTCGTCGCGCCGGCGGTGGGCGATGCGTTCAGCAAATTCGGGTTTGCCCACGGCGATCTCGTGCTGCACTGGCCCGACATAGTCGGACAGAAGCTGGCTGCAGTCTCCAGCCCGCTGCAGCTCAAATGGCCCAGATCAGACCGCCGGAAAAACGATGCGCCGCCGGAACTGGCCTCCCTAGTGCTGCAGGTGGAGAGCCATGCCGCTCTGGAAATCCAGCACCTGACGCCGGTTCTGCTCCAAAAAGTGAACAACTTTCTAGGATGGCGCTGCGTGGGCCGCATCAGCCTGCGGCAGGCGCCCTTGCGGAAGCCGGAAGCGCCCAAAAGACCGCCCCGCCCCGGCGCCGCAAGCCTGATGCGGGCGCAGGAAAGCACCAGCGGCATCGAGGACCCCGGCCTTCGCGCCGCGCTCATCCGGCTGGGCGCTCAGGTTTTGTCACAAAAATGACCTTTATCATCATTATCGCTGGCGATGAGCCGCTTGCCGCGCCTGAAGGAATATTTCATGCTAGGAACCAGCGCGCCAATCATGAGTCGCAACAATAGTAATCAAGGCTGTTTCATGCTCTCCAATCTGCTGCCGTTCACCGCCAAACCCGTTCTGCGCCGCACTTTCCTTGTCGGAATCGCCGCCGCCCTCGCCGGAACTTCGGCAGCACAGGCGCAATCCGCAGAAGCACCCGCTAAAGTTGATGTGGCCGAACTCATGGCGGGCGATGCCCTGAGCGATGTCGTGCAAGGCGCAGCAGACTCAAAAGTGACCGTCATTGAATATGCGTCCATGACATGCACTCATTGCGCGCGCTTCCATGCCGAGGTCTATCCGGCCTTCAAGGCGAAATATATCGACACCAAGAAGATCAAGTTCGTCCTGCGCGAATATCCGCTCGATCCGCTGGCGACAGCCGGGTTCATGCTGGCGCGCTGCACAGGCACAGACGAGAAGCGCGAGGCTTTGGTCGATCTCATGTTTGACAAGCAGAATGACTGGGCCTTCGTCAACAAGCCGGTTGAAGCCCTGCTCAATCTGACCAAGCAGGCCGGCTTCACGCAAGAAAGCTTCGAAGCCTGCCTGAAGAATCAGGATCTTTACAACAACGTCAACAAGGTGCGGGATCGCGCTTCGGCAAAATTTGGCGTGAATGCGACGCCGACTTTCTTTATCAATGGCGAGCGTCATGCAGGGGAAATGTCGCTTGAGGAATTTGACAAGATTTTGGGGCCGTTGCTCGCCACGCCCTGAGCGCGGCGGCACAGGCCCCGCCTTCAGCCCGCAGGGGAGCGCGGGCTCATGATCTTTTCGCGGCTGAAACTGCACGGCTTCAAAAGCTTCGTCGATCATGCCGAATTTCTCATCGAGCCGGGGCTGACCGGTATTGTCGGGCCGAATGGTTGCGGCAAATCCAATCTGGTCGAAGCCCTGCGCTGGGTGATGGGGGAAAATTCCTACAAGAATATGCGCGCATCCGGCATGGATGACGTGATTTTTTCGGGCAACACCACGCGTCCGGCCCGCAACATAGCCGAAGTTACCCTCACCATCGACAACAGCGCGCGCTCCGCTCCGGCAGCCTTCAATCAGGCGGAGGTTCTGGAGGTCACGCGGCGCATTCAGCGTGACGGAGGGTCGATTTACCGGGTCAACGGACGCGAAGTGCGCGCGCGGGACGTGCAGTTGCTCTTCGCCGATGCTTCGTCCGGAGCGCGCTCGCCCGCGATGGTGCGGCAGGGGCAGATCGGCGAAATCATCGCCGCCAAACCGCAGGCCCGCCGGCGTATTCTCGAGGAGGCGGCCGGCGTTTCCGGGCTCTATTCGCGCCGTCACGAGGCTGAAATGCGCCTCAGGGGCGCAGAGGAAAACCTGCACAGGCTGGAAGATATTCTGCACCAGCTCAGGCAGCAAAGCCTTTCTCTGGATGAACAGGCCCGGCAGGCCGGCGAATATCGCGCCATTTCCGCCGAGATACGGCGGCTGGAGGCGCTGCTTCTGCTGCTTGCGCATGCCGATGCCGAAAGCGCGGTGAACCAGATCCGGAGCCAGCTCGGCAAATCCCGGCTGGCGCTCGAAGATAAAATCGTTCAGGAAGCGCGTGCGGCGCGAGAACAGGCTGAGGCTGCGGCGCTGCTGCCCAACCTGCGCGAGGCCGAGGCGCGCTGCGGCGCGGCGCTGCAGCGGCTGGCGCTCGCACGGCAGGAACTTGACCAGCAGGAAAAGCAGGCCCGGCTGCGGACCGAGGAACTGGCCCGCCAGATGGTGCAGATCGAGAAGGATCAGGCGCGCGAGCAGGTGCTCGTCGCCGATGCCGATAGGATGCTCGCACAGCTTGCCGCGCAAAAGCAGGAACTTGCGCAGATCAGTCTCGATCAAGGCGCCGAGGAAGCGCTTGCCGCTGCCGTGCGCGACGAGGAAGCGCGCAGCGCTGCAGCCGAGCAAGGTCTTGCGCAGGCGCAGGGCGAATGGGCGCAACGCCAGGCTGAACTTGGCCTCGCACGCAAAGCCAGCGCCGACGAAGCCCAGCGCCTCGCCAGATTGACATCCGAATTTGAGCGCGTCCTTGCCGAAGAAGCCGCCTTGCCGCCGCCTGCCGACGAGGAGGCCCGACATCTGGCTGCAAGGCTGGACTCGGCCACGGCGCAGCAGCAGAAACTTGATTTGGAGATTGCCGCGAATGAGCAGACCCTTGCCGAGCAGAACCGGCAGGACCTCGAATTGCGCGGTAGGCTGCGGGCAAGCGAACAGAAGGCCCAGCAACTGGAAACCGAGTGCCGCACCCTGACCAAAATGCTCGCCGCGCCGGTTCAGCAGCATGGGCCGCGCATCATCGACGAAATCGCCGCCGAAAAGGGCTACGAGGTAGCGCTTGGCGCTGCGCTCGGCGATGACATCGAAGCCTCCCTGCAGGACAAGGCGGCGCGGCACTGGTCGCTCAACGAACTCAAAGACACTCCGCCCCTGCCCGAAGGCGCGACGCCGCTTGCGCAATTCATCCGCGCGCCGCGGCCCTTACTGCAACGGCTCGGCCAGATCGGCCTCGTGCCGCGCGCGCTTGGCCCTGCCTTGCGCAACCGGCTGGCGCAAGGCCAGAGGCTGGTCTCCCGCGAGGGGGATCTGTGGCGATGGGACGGGTTCACCGCCGCCGCCAATGCGCCGACGCCAGCGGCACTGCGGCTCGTCGAGAAAAACCGGCTCGGCGATCTCACCCAGTCGGCGGCGACGGCCCGCACCGAGGCTGACGCCATGCAGCAGTTTGCGCAGAATGTGCAGGAGCAAATTCGCGCGCTGAACCAGCAGCAGCAGGTTCTGCGTGGCCAGATGCGCGACTCTGTCCGCCAGAGCGAGAACGCGCGCGCCGAACTGGCCGCGTTCGAGCGCCGCCAGTCGCAGGTGGAGGCGCGCCGCGCCGCCCTTGCCGGAACAAGAGCCCGCATCGACACGGATCTGGCCGAAGCCAGAGCCCGGCTGGCGCAACTTGACGCCGACCTCACTCGTCTGAGCGCGCCGGACGGCCTTGAGCACAAGCTGGACACGGCCCGGCAGAGTGCAGGCGCAGCGCGCGAGCGTCTGGCCGGCGCACGCGGCGCGTTGGCCCGGCTGGTTCAGGACCGTCAGGCGCATATCCGCCGCCTGCGGGATACCGAGCGCGATCTTGCCTCATGGACGGAGCGCCGGCAGGGCGCTGCGGATCAGGCCCGCGAATTTGACATCCGTCTCATTGCCGCAAAAGCCGAACACAGCGCTATGCTTACCGCTCCGCAGCAACTGGAACAGAACCGGCTGAGGCTGGCCGAGGAGATGAAAGCCGCAGATCAGGCGCTTCGCAATGCCAATGACGCGCGCGCCCGCGGCGAATTCAACCTCGCCGAGGCCGACCGCATGGCGCGTCTCGCACAGAGCCAGGTTGCCGATATTAAAGAGGAAATTGCCCGTTATGAGACGCGCCTAGAGGCCGCGGAGCTTCGCCTTGCCGAAATCGTGGCGCATATCGGCGAGAGCCTGCAGAGCGCACCCGATGAATTGAAGGACTTGTCCGGCCTCAAGGAAGACGAAGCGCCCGACAGTCGCGCGGCGGAGCGGCAACTGAGTCAGTTGCGGCAGGCGCGCGAGAAGCTTGGCGCCGTCAACCTGCGCGCCGACATTGAGCTTGCCGAAGTCTCGGCGCGCCGTGAGAGCCTCCAGCGCGAGCATGACGACCTGATCGAGGCCATTCAGCGCCTGCGCCTCGCAATCCAGACCCTGAACCGTGAGGGACGCCAGCGCCTTCTGGCTGCGTTCGAGCAGGTGAACGGGCATTTCAAAATCCTGTTCACCACCTTGTTCGGCGGTGGGGCGGCGGAACTTCAACTGGTCGAATCAGATGATCCGCTGGAAGCCGGGCTGGAAATTCTGGCCCGCCCGCCGGGCAAAAAGCCGCAGACCATGACGCTGCTCTCGGGCGGAGAACAGGCTCTGACGGCCATGTCGTTGATTTTCGCGATTTTCCTCACCAATCCATCGCCCATCTGCGTTTTGGACGAAGTGGACGCGCCGCTCGACGACGCCAATGTCGAGCGCTTCTGCGATCTGCTGGAAGAAATGAGCCGGCGGACCACGACTCGGTTTCTCACCATCACCCATAATCCGATCACCATGGCGCGGATGAACCGTCTTTTTGGCGTCACCATGGCCGAGCGCGGCGTCAGCGAACTCGTGTCCGTCGATCTGGAGACGGCGGAATCTCTGGTGGAACCGGTTTGAACATGCGATGATGCAAAATGCAAAATGATGATGACACTTTGGAATCCCGGCTTGCCAGCCTGAAATCAGGTCTGGAAACGCACAAGGCTGCGGACAAAGCTGCAGAAATGGTTGATTCCGGCCCCAAGGCCGACAATCTCGGGCAGGCCATGAGTCTGGGCATGCGGGTGATGGCCGAATTCGTTTCCGGCGTCGCCGTAGGCGCGCTGCTGGGCTGGCAATTTGACAAGTGGTTTGGCACTTCGCCCTGGCTCCTGATCATCTTTCTCGGGCTTGGAACCATTGCCGGCTTCTGGAATGTCTATCGGATTGCGGCAAAACCGACGTCAGGCCCTATAAATCCAACGAATGACAAAAACGCCCATTGAAAAAAGCCGCGCAACAGGGTAAAGCGCGGCGTGAATTTTTTGTAAGGCACGATCTTTAACAAGGACAAGCACGTGAGCGCTGGAGCAGAACCCGCCATTGACCCGATCCATCAGTTCAATATTGATCGCCTCGTGCCTTTGCATATCGGCGGCGTCGATGCCTCCTTTACAAATGCGTCGCTGTTCATGGTCATCATTCTGGCCATCGCAACCGGACTGATGATCCTGGGAACGTCGCGCCGCGCCGTTGTTCCGGGCCGAATCCAGTCGCTTGCCGAAATGTCCTATGAATTTGTTGCCAGCACCATCCGCTCCACGGCGGGCGATTCAGGCATGCGTTTCTTTCCGCTGGTGTTCTCGATCTTCATGTTCGTGACGCTGTCCAACGTCATCGGCATCGTTCCCTTCACATTCACCGTCACCAGCCAGATCATCGTCACCTTCGCGCTGGCGGCCATGGTGATCCTTACCGTGATCATCTATGGCTTCATGAAGCACGGAACCCATTTCCTGCACCTGTTCGTGCCGTCGGGCGTGCCGGTTGTGCTGATGCCCTTCATCGTGCTGATTGAGGTCATTTCCTTCCTTTCGCGTCCGATTTCATTGTCGGTTCGTCTTTTCGCCAACATGCTGGCGGGCCATATCACGCTGAAGGTTTTCGGTGGTTTCATCACCATGATGATCGGTGCGGGCGCCATCGGTGTTATTGCCTCGGTTTTGCCCATGGCCGCCATCGTGGCCCTGACCGGCTTCGAACTTCTGGTGGCCTTCCTGCAGGCCTATGTTTTCACCATCCTCACTTGCGTTTACCTGAATGACGCAATTCACCCGGGTCACTAATAAACAGCCAACAACAGATAGTCGGCCCAAATCATAAAACGGAGAGTATAAAATGGATCCTGTTGCAGCAAAATACATCGGCGCTGGCCTTGCCGCTATTGGCATGGGCGCAGCCGCAGTCGGCGTGGGCACGATTTTCGGCAACTTTCTGTCGGGCGCCCTGCGTAATCCGTCGGCAGCCGATGGACAGTTCGGCCGCGCCTTCATCGGTGCCGCACTGGCCGAAGGTCTTGGCATTTTCGCCTTTCTGGTGGCGATCATCCTGCTCTTCGTTAAGTAAGGTTTTCGCGGCGCAGTTCATTCTGCGCCGCATTTTCCGCACGCAGAAGTAGCCAGACTCCGTGTCTGGTATTTTAAATTGAACAATGTGGATTTCGCATGGCGAACACGGCTGAAACAACCGAATTGCAGACAGGCACAGTGGCCGAAGGCGGCGCGCACCAGGGCGGTGCATTTCCGCCGTTTGACTCTGCGAATTTCGCTCCGCAACTGGTTTGGCTGGTTATCGTATTTGTCGCCCTGTACCTGCTGATGTCGCGCATCGCGCTCCCGCGGGTTGGTGAAATCCTTGAAAACCGCCGCCAGCGCATCGCCAAGGATGTGCAGGATGCCGACGCTATGCAGCGTCAGGCCGTCGAGGCCGGCGAAGCCTATAAGAAATCCCTCGCCGATGCGAAATCCAAGGCTCAGGCCATGGGACAGGCACAGCGCGAGAAGCTTGCGGCTGAATCGGAAGTCAAGCGCAAGGCTTTGGAAGCCTCGCTGAACGCCAAGTTGTCGGACGCTGAGGCCAACATCACCGCGACCAAGACCAAGGCCATGGAAAATGTCAATTCCATTGCTCAGGAAGCCGCCTCGGCCATTGTCCAGCAACTTCTGGGACGCGCTCCGGCCGCTGATGCTGTCGCTTCTGCCCTTGCAACCCTGAAAAACTAAAGCCGGGTGATATTCATGGAATTCCTAAACGCCGAAACATTTGTCGCCGTTGGCTTTGTGTTGTTTCTGCTGCTGCTGGGCTATCTTGGCGTGCACAAGACATTGAGCTCCGCAATCGACAGCCGCGCCAAGCGTATTACGGACGAGCTGGGCGAGGCCTTGCGCCTGCGCACCGAAGCCGAATCCATTCTGGCCGATTTCAAGAAAAAGGCACAGGAAGCCGAAGCTGAAGCAGCGTCAATCGTGGCTCACGCCAAGGCCGAAGCGGAAATGCTGTCGAAAGAGGCCGAAGCCCGCGTTGCAGAATTTGTCAAGCGCCGTACGCTGCAGGCCGAACAGAAGATTGCTCAGGCTGAGGCTCAGGCCCAGGCAGAAGTGAAGGCCGCTGCCGCAGATGCTGCCGTTCGTGCTGCCGAGATCGTGCTCCGGGCCGAGGCGACCGGCGAGACGGCTGAAAAGTTTGTCCTGAGCGGAATTGAAGACATCAAGTCCCGCCTGAACTCCTGATTGTCTGCTTCAGCGCCAATAAAAAAGCACCCTTCCGGGTGCTTTTTTGTTTTTGCGGCTGCGCTCACTTGCGATGTTTCTTTTTCTTCGGCGCTGCAACGTGCCCTGCCGTATCGAAGCCAACGAGGATCGTGTAATCCTGATCAGCCTGCTCCCGCAGGAAGGGCACCGTGAGGGGTTCGCTCACAACAGAATATTCCGCAGAGCCTTCCGCGACAGAAGCTATAGTCGCCCGCACTTCATAAGCTTTGCTGACGATCGCCTTACCGGTGTTGTCGTCGCGGATAGCGATACGCACCGGCACCGAATAAGTGCCGGGCGAACCGGCAGGGCCGAGCAGCGCCCGGCCGGAGACGCCGACCTTGATGAGGATATTCTTGCCCTCAACCTTACATTCGCGTGCGGTCTCGCCAATATCGAACTGGTAGCGGACATTTTCATTGGTATTGCCGCCGGCATAGAAGCGCGCAGCGGCGGTTCCGTCCTGCACCTCAATAACCGGACAATCGACTTTTGTCGCTTCCGCAACAGTAACCACCGGTGGCGGGTTAGTGGTGTTGAACGACAGCAGATTGGCCATCTTGTCGCTCAGGGACTGCGAGCTGGACGGTCCGGAGCCCGATGTCGAGGCGCAGCCGGCCATTGTCAGCGCAAGTATGCCGAGACCGGCCAGTTTAACTGCGGATTTCCTGTTAGATTCACCCATTCTGAACTCCCCCTGCACGGCTCTGCGCCGGCGCATTTTCGTGAGCGGCGGATTTCTCGTCCGCACCGACATCACTTGATCTGATCAAAGCCATCCTTGAAACCGGCCAGCGTCAAAGGAATGCCGATTCCCTCTTCCGGCGTCTGGAAGATAATGAAAGTCGCACTCTTTCCGTTCTTTAACTGATCGATGAGTTTGTCGTCCATGACCACTTCGGCAACGCAGCCTGTGGGCATACACCGCACGAAGCCCGTGCTGCCGACATCAACCGAATCGATACGCAGGCCGATCCCCTTGGGAATCAGCACGCCCAGCGGCGCGATGATGCGCATCAGGCGGTTTTTGCCATCCGCGGTCTTGAACGCAATCACAACGAGATTGATATTCGGGCGATCTTCAGCCGCAACCGACTGCACCAATGCGCATGTCTCCTTGGAAGCGCCCGGCGGCGTTTCGCAGCGCATTTCCCAATCAGCAAATTTCTGCTTGACGACGCCTTGTGCAAAAGCCGGCTGCGCAATACTTGCAAGAACGAGCACACCCAGACCAAGACCGAAGTTTTTCAACATTTTTCTGCTCATCAGCCTCTTCTTTTCCGCAGGGGATCTCCGCCTGCAGGCCCGCCTGATGCAGCCCTGCTTCGCAAAATTTATCTTTGGCGATTTTTCACGTCAAAAACAAGGCCAGCCGGTCGCGATATGCTGAATTAATTGACCGCGCGCTCCGGCTATGATGTTTCACCTTCGACGGGAAAAACGCCGGAATGCGAGACCTTCCGGGAACGGAATTTCAAGAAATTTCGCGTCGGCGACGGGCTTTTTGATCTGGCAGATGATTTCTGCGTCATTTGGACGCGAGACAGCAGTTGAACCGCATCCGAGTTGCCGCTAGATAGGAGAATGGTATAGAAGGACAAAGAAGCATTTTGATCTAGATCAAATGCTTGCCAGAATGAATTATCAGGGGCCGTTTGAATGACAATAGGATTGTTCGAAGTTGCATCTCGCAAATGGGCGGGGAAATGGGCCGGCGCAGCCGGCATTGCGGGCCTCATGGCTTCGGGCAAGGCTTGGGCCGCTGGTCTTGGAATGGCCGAACCGGGCCAGATCGGCCTGCAGGAGCCAGCAACCGAGGTGGCACGGGACATTCACAATTTTCATGACTATCTGCTGCTGCCCATTATAACGATCATTTCTCTGTTCGTGCTGGCGCTGCTGCTGATCGTCATTTTCCGTTTCAACGAAAAAGCCAATCCGGTCCCCTCGAAGACCACCCATCACACGGGCCTCGAAGTGGCCTGGACGATTATTCCCGTGATGATTCTGGTCATCATCGCCATTCCGTCCTTCAAGCTGCTGACCAAGGAAATCGTCGTTCCGAAGCCGGATATCACCATCAAGGTCACCGGCAAGCAATGGTACTGGTCCTATGAATATCCCAAGGACGAAGGCGGGTTCAGCTTCGACTCGCTGATTGTCGATCAGGCCCAGCTCAAGCCCGGCCAGCCGCGTCTGCTCACTGTGGATAATGAGGCCGTCGTTCCTGTGAACAAGATTGTGCGTCTGCAGATCACCGCTGCTGACGTGATCCATTCCTTCACCATCGGCTCGTTCGGCATCCGCATGGACGCTGTGCCGGGCCGCCTGAACGAAACGTGGTTCAAGGCTGAGCGCGAGGGCGTCTATCACGGCCAGTGCTCCAAGCTCTGCGGCAAGGATCATGCCTTCATGCCGATCACCGTGCGGGTGGTGTCTCAGGAGCAATATGCAGCATGGGTGGCCGATGCGAAGAAGAAATTCGCCGCCAATGGCCAGACCCCGCTCAACATAGCCGAATATGACGCGCTCAGCGCCCAGGTTCAAAATTAATCTCAAGGATTTCGAGGCATTTTCCATGGCAAGTTCACAAGCTCACGCACATGATGATCATGCGCATGCCCTGCCGACCGGATGGCGGCGCTACCTTTTCTCGACCAATCACAAGGATATCGGCACCCTCTACCTGATCTTCGCGATTTTCGCGGGGCTGATCGGCGGCGCCTTTTCCATTCTGATGCGCGCTGAACTGGAAAGCCCCGGCATTTCCGTGTTCAATCATCTGGCGGCCTTCATGACCGGCCTGTCGCCCGAACAGGCCACCGACGCTGCCAAGAACCTCTATAATGTCGTCATCACCGGCCACGGCGTGATCATGATCTTCTTCATGGTGATGCCTGCCCTGATCGGCGGCTTTGGCAACTGGTTCGTGCCGCTGATGATCGGCGCGCCGGACATGGCCTTCCCGCGCATGAACAATATCTCGTTCTGGCTGCTTCCGGCCTCGTTCACCCTGCTGCTGATCTCGATGTTCGTCGAAGGCGCGCCGGGCATGAACGGCTTTGGCGGCGGCTGGGTGATGTATCCGCCGCTCTCGTCGAATGTCGGACATCCCGGACCGGCAATGGATTTCGTCATCCTGTCGCTGCATATCGCCGGTATTTCGTCGATTCTGGGTGCCATCAACTTCATCACCACCATTTTCAACATGCGCGCGCCGGGCATGACCCTGCATCGCATGCCGCTGTTTGCCTGGTCCGTGCTTGTCACCGCCTTCCTGCTGGTGCTTTCGCTGCCCGTGCTCGCCGGTGCCCTGACCATGTTGCTCACCGACCGCAATTTCGGCACGACCTTCTTTGATCCGGCCGGCGGCGGCGACCCGATTCTCTACCAGCACCTGTTCTGGTTCTTCGGTCATCCGGAAGTGTATATTCTGATCCTGCCGGGCTTCGGCATCATCAGCCACATCATCTCCACCTTCTCGCGCAAGCCGGTGTTCGGCTATCTCGGCATGGCCTATGCCATGGTTGCCATCGGCGTTGTCGGCTTCCTCGTGTGGGCGCACCACATGTACACGGTCGGCCTGTCGCTCAACACGCAGCGCTACTTCGTGTTCGCCACGATGGTCATCGCGGTGCCGACGGGCGTGAAGATCTTCTCCTGGATCGCGACGATGTGGGGCGGTTCGATCAGCTTCCGCACGCCGATGATCTGGGCCGTTGGCTTCATTTTCCTGTTCACCGTTGGTGGCGTCACCGGCGTCGTGCTGGCCAATGCCGCGGCTGACCGCGCGCTGCACGAGACCTACTATGTCGTGGCGCATTTCCACTATGTGCTGTCGCTTGGGGCAGTGTTCTCGCTGTTTGCCGCCTGGTACTACTGGTTCCCGAAAATCACGGGCTATATGTACAACGAAAAGCTCGCCAACTGGCATTTCGTGCTGATGTTCGTCGGCGTGAACCTGACGTTCTTCCCGCAGCACTTCCTTGGTCTGGCTGGCATGCCGCGCCGCTATATCGACTATCCGGATGCCTATGCGCTCTGGAACTACTGGTCGTCGATCGGCTCCTATCTGGCTGGCGCAGGTGTGATCCTCTTCCTGATCACCATCGCCGAGGCTTTCGCCAAGAAGCGTGTTGCAGGCGATAATCCCTGGGGTGTCGGCGCCACCACGCTGGAATGGACGCTGCCCTCACCGCCGCCGTTCCACCAGTTTGAAACCCTGCCCCGGATCACCGGCGCAGATCACTAAGCTTCGGCACAGATAATGACCCCACCCCCGGCGGGGGTGGGGTATGGAATTTCAGATATCATGAGTATAGGGACCGATTTGCCAGACCACAGCCGAATTTCCATCGCGGGCCCGGCTGATTTCGTCGCCCTTCTCAAGCCCCGCGTCATGTCGCTGGTGATTTTCACCGCCCTGACCGGCATGGTCATAGCGCCGCATCGCCTGCACCCGTTGCTTGCCATTTTCGCGCTCATAGCCATTGCCGTCGGCGCGGGCGCGTCCGGCGCTTTCAATATGTGGTATGACGCCGATATCGACGCGCTGATGACGCGCACACAAAAACGGCCAATTCCTTCAGGCGCTGTCACATCAGAAGAAACGCTCGCCTTCGGGCTTGTTCTGAGCGGCTTCTCGGTGATGACCCTCGGCCTCGTCGCCAACTGGCTGTCGGCGGGATTGCTCGCCTTTACGATCTTTTTTTATGCCGTTGTCTATACAATGTGGCTCAAGCGCTCGACGCCGCAGAACATTGTCATCGGCGGCGCGGCCGGCGCATTGCCGCCTGTCATCGGCTATGCCGCCATGAGCGGAACGGTAACCTGGGACAGCCTGGTTCTTTTCCTGATTATTTTCATCTGGACTCCGCCGCATTTCTGGGCTCTGGCGCTGGTTAAATCAGCCGATTACGAGGCAGCCGCCATACCGATGATGCCCAACGTCAAGGGCCCGGACAGAACCCGTCTCGAAATTCTGATCTATTCGATTTTGCTGGCGCCGATCGGCCTTCTGCCCTGGTTCATGGGCTTTGGCGGCAAGCTCTATCTGGTAGTCGCCGGTCTCGGCGGTGTAGCCATGCTGGTCATGGCCTGGCGCGTCTATTCAGTCCGCACGGGTAAACAGGCAAACAAGACCGCCATGCAGCTTTTCGGCGGGTCGATCCTTTATCTTTTCCTTCTTTTCGCGGCGCTGCTTGTCGAGCGCTCGCTTGAATATATCGGCCCTCTGGCCAGCAGGATATGAATATGAACAATCCCCTTCCGCCCCGCATCACGCTCACGCCCGAACAGGTCAAGCAGCGCCGCGCCCGCAATATCGCCATCGGGCTGGCCGTCGCATTTTTGTGCATCGTCTTCTACACGATGACATTGATCCGGCTCGGACCGGCGGCGCTCTCGGGTGGCATGTAATGGCTTCGCGCTCGACAGTGACCGCAGCTGCCGTTGTCGCGGCTGTTGTTGCCATGGTCGGCCTGTCCTATGCCGCCGTGCCGCTCTACCGGGAATTCTGCCAGGCCACCGGATATGGCGGCGCGACGCAGGTCGCCAAAGCCGCGCCAAAGACGCTTGGAGAACGCATCATCAACGTGCGCTTTGACGCCAATGTCGCGCAGGGCCTCGACTGGACCTTCAAGCCTGAGGTTGATTCGATTGATCTCAAGGTCGGGAAGACCGCGACGGTCTTCTTCCATGTGCACAATCTGAGCGACCATGAAGTGCGCGCCAATGCCGTCTACAATGTCACGCCAGACGCGATGGGCGCCTATTTCGACAAGATCAGCTGCTTCTGTTTCAACGAACAGGTGCTGGCGCCGCATCAGGAAGCCGACCTGCCCGTGGTGTTCTTCCTTGACCCGGCGCTGGAGAAGGACGACCTCGCGCAAAGCGTTGACAGCGTCACCTTGTCCTACACATTTTATGCTTCAAAAACCCCGGCAAAGCCTCTAGCCTTGCAGGATACCCGCAAACAACCGAATTTATAATCCCGCCGTCTTGACCTCGCCGGTTAAAGAAGGCAAATGGCAAAAAACGTTCAACAGAGGGAAAGCTGCTATGGCGGAAGCCCATTCCAAACCGAATCATGATTACCACCTGGTCGATCCGAGCCCATGGCCGCTGGTCGCGTCCGTCAGTGCATTGTTTACCGCGATCGGCCTGATCATGTGGATGAAGGGGCTTCATGTTGGCGGCATGAAGATGGGTGCCTACGTGCTTGGTGCAGGTGTCATCGGCATTCTCTATGTGATGGTTGCCTGGTGGAGTGATGTCATCAACGAGGCCGAGCACGGCGGATTTCACACCCGCGTGGTGCAGATCAGCCATCGTTACGGCATGATTCTGTTCATTGCCTCGGAAGTCATGTTCTTCGTGGCGTGGTTCTGGGCCTTCTTTGACGCCAGCCTCTTTGCCGGCGAAGCGCATCAATATGCGCGTCTCGAGTTCACCGGCGGTCACTGGCCACCCAAAGGCATCGAAGTGCTGGACGCATGGCACCTGCCGCTGCTGAACACCCTGATCCTTCTGACCTCGGGCACCACGGTGACCTGGGCTCACCATGCCCTCATCCACAACGACCGCAAGGGTCTTGTGCAGGGCCTGCTGCTCACCGTCATTCTGGGGGCGTTGTTCACCTGCGTTCAGGCTTATGAATATGCTCACGCCCCGTTTGCCTTCAAGGGTTCGATCTACGGCGCGACATTCTTCATGGCCACCGGTTTTCACGGCGCCCATGTGCTGATCGGCACGATCTTCCTCATCGTCTGCCTGATCCGCGCCAATAATGGCCAGTTCACGCCGAAGCAGCATCTTGGTTTTGAATTTGCCGCCTGGTACTGGCATTTCGTGGACGTGGTCTGGCTGTTCCTGTTCTCCTGCATCTATGTCTGGGGTTCGTGGGGCGCTGCCGTCGAGGCTGCCGGCTGATACTGAGCCTCATCCATTGAAAAAGGGCGGCGACGAGTCGCCCTTTTTAATTTTGACAACCCGCAGAGGCGCCCCATGAACAACGACGAGTTTCCGCCGCTCTCTCCCTATGCCACCGGCCTGGCCGGACGCTGTCCGCGCTGCGGCGAGGGGCATATGTTCAAGGGATTTCTAGATATCCGCCCGTCCTGCGAGCGCTGCGGGCTTGATTTCGGTTTCGCCGATGCGGGCGACGGCCCGGCCATATTCGTCATGCTGATCGCCGGAGGCATCGTCCTCGGCCTTTCGCTCTGGATCGGCGCCATATTCGATCCGCCCTACTGGCTGCAGCTTCTCATCTGCCTGCCCTTGACGGCAGCGGTCTGTCTGGGTCTGCTGCGTCCGCTCAAGGGCATTCTGGTTTCGCTCCAGTTCCGTAACAAGGCGGAACAGGGCCGATTGGGCTGATGCGTCCGTCCGCGCCTGTCCGCCAGCGATCGACGCTGCGCCGCCTGCTCTGGCCCAGCCTCGCCAGCCTCGTTGCCATGGCGATTCTGCTCAATCTCGGTTTCTGGCAGATCCGCCGTCTGCACCAGAAGGAAGCGCTGCTGGCGCGTATCGATGCGCGTATCCACCAGACGGCAACGCCCGTGCCGCCTTCCGATTCGTGGGCCGCACTCAATCTCGATAAGCTGGAATATCTGCCTGTCACGGCGCACGGCCAATGGCTCAATGACAAGGAAGCCCTTGTTTTCGATCCTGCCGGAAAGGGCGACGGCGGCATGGCCACGAAGGGATTCTGGGTGCTCACGCCCCTGCGTCTTGATTCGGGCGCCATTGTCATCGTCAACCGTGGCTTCGTTCCGGAAGACAAGGGCCCGGCAGACACACGCCGGCAGGGTCAACTGAGCGGGCAGCAGCAGGTCTCCGGCCTGCTCCGCCTGCCACAGGCACGCAATATGTTCACGCCGCCCGATGATCCGGCCAAGGGGCAGTGGTTCACCAAGGACCCTGCCGCAATTGGCCGCTGGTTCCGACTGGAGAATGTCGCGCCGTTCATCATTGACGCGGACGCGACGCCCAATCCGGGCGGCTGGCCGCGCGGCGGCGCAACAACGCTGGATATTCCCAACCGCCATCTGGAATATGCTGTGACATGGTTCGGCCTCTCTCTGACTTTGCTCGGCGTTTATGCTTTTTTTGCGCGTGCTGTCTTGGCTCAGGGAAGACAAGATACTGGGCAAAATTCCTGAATGTGATAGGAAACAGCAAGAACAGGGGTGAAACGTGCACTATGTGTCGACGCGCGGTCAGGCGCCGGAACTGAATTTCGTGGAAGCATTGCTCGCGGGACTGGCGCGGGACGGCGGGCTTTATGTGCCGCGCAGCTATCCGGCGCTGAAGCCACATGAAATTGCCGCCTTCGCCGGTAAACCCTATGTCGATGTGGCGCGCGACGTGATCAGCCAGTTCACTGGCGGCAGCTTTGCGCCCGAGGCGCTGCACACCATGCTCAGGCAGGCTTACGCCGGCTTCCGCCATGCAGCGCTTACGCCGCTGGTGCAGATCGATTCCAATCTGTTCGTGCTGGAACTGTTTCACGGTCCGACGCTGGCCTTCAAGGACGTGGCCATGCAGCTGCTTGGCCGGATGATGGACAATGCGCTCAAGGCCCGGGGCCAGCGCGCCACCATCATCGGCGCTACCTCCGGCGATACGGGCGCTGCGGCTATCGAAGCGTTCCGCGGCCTTGAGCAGGTCGATGTCTTCATCATTTATCCGCATGGGCGCGTATCGGACGTGCAGCGCCGGCAGATGACCACCGTTGAAGGCGAAAATATACACACCATCGCGCTTGAAGGCACATTCGACGATGCGCAGGCCATTGTGAAAGGCCTGTTCAATCATCATGCCTTCCGCGACGAACTGGCGCTGTCGGGCGTCAATTCCATCAACTGGGCGCGTATTGTCGCCCAGACCGTCTATTATTTTACCAGCGCCGTGGCGCTCGGCAGCCCGCATCGCAAGGTTTCTTTCTCGGTGCCGACCGGCAATTTCGGCGATATTCTCGCCGGCTACATTGCCAAGCGCATGGGCCTGCCGGTTGATCGGCTGATGATCGCCACCAATGCCAACGATATTCTGGCGCGCACGCTTGAGGGCGGCTCCTATGAGGTGCTCGGCGTCAGGCCGACGCAATCGCCTTCGATGGACATTCAGGTTTCATCGAATTTCGAACGCCTGCTGTTCGAAGCCTATGACCGCGATTCGGCCAGCATCCGGCAGCTGATGGCACATCTGGCGCAGGCCGGGCAGTTTACCCTGAACGAAAAAGCGCTGGCGCGGGTGCGATCCGAATTTGACGCCGCCTGTATCGACGAGGCGGCCACCAGCGCTGAAATGCAGCACACATACCGCCAGAGCGGATATCTGCTGGATCCGCATACGGCCGTGGGTGTGGGTGCTGCCCGAAAGGGCCTTGGGCGTGATCCATCCACGCCGATGGTGGTTCTCGGCACGGCGCATCCGGCAAAGTTCCCCGAAGCTGTCAAGGCGGCAACGGGTGTTCACCCTGCCCTGCCCGCGCATCTTGCCGATCTGTTCGAGCGCCGCGAGCGCTTTACCATCCTCGCCAACGACCAGAAGCAGGTCGAAGCCTTCATTCGCCAGAAGAGCCGGATCGTGACGAAAGCCCATCCGATGACATCATGAGTCTCGGGCGCCTGCTTGGCCTGCGCCCGGACCCCTTACTCAGCGGCCCGCATATTTTCCTGCGCCCGCCCAAGACCTCGGACTACGGGCAATGGAGCAAGCTGCGCGCGGAAAGCCATGACTTTCTCCAGCCCTGGGAGCCGGTCTGGCCGGAAGACGATCTCACCCGCTCGGCTTTCCGGCTGCGTGTTTCGCTGAGCGACAGGGACAGGGCGCGGGCTGAGGCCTATACTTTCTTCATGTTCAGCCAGAGCGATGCGACGCTGCTGGGAGGACTGACACTCGGCTACCTGCGCTACGGCGCGGCCCAGACGGCGACGATTGGCTATTGGATGGGCGAGCGTTTCGCAGGGCAAGGCTATATGCGCCAGGGTGTGGAACTTGCACTCGATTATGCCTTTCTGCGTCTTGGCCTGCACCGCGTGGAAGCAGCCTGCCTGCCGCGAAACGACCGCTCCATTCATCTTTTGCGGCATGTCGGTTTTCAGGAGGAAGGGCTGGCGCGCGCCTTTCTTGAAATTAACGGCCGTTGGGAAGATCATCTGCTGTTTGCAATTCTCGCGACAGACTGGCGTTCTCACACAAAAGCCTGATTCCTGTGAGGATTAAACCTTCATTCCAAAAGGCAGATGGCAGAACGCTTGCCCTGACGGCGGCAAGACGCTACCAGTCGTTAACGACACAAATTATAACTGAGGCCGATGGCGGGTTTAAAAAAATATATCTGGCTGATCGCTGCGGCATGGCTTGTCCTCATCGGAGCCGCCGGGCCCGCGGCGGCATTGGAATCCGTGCGCGTGTCGCCGGACGTGAATGCCGTCGATCTGACGCCGATCGTCGAGCGCAACAGCCAGCAGGGCGATTCAATTCAGATTTCCACCGCGCCCGGCGCTGATGGCATCGTGCGCCGCATCGAGGTTCAGGCCAAGGAAAAGGGCGCGCATCCCAACTGGATGGTTTTCGCCCTCACCAATGACACCGACGAGCAGATCGACCGCCTGATCGTCGCCCCGCATTTCCGTCTGGTCAATTCCGGTGTTATCTGGCCGGATCTTGGCGCCACCCGCATTTCCGCCATCACGGCGAGCCAGGGCTTCGCACCGGAACGGCAGGACAGCCCGGACGCCGACGTCTTCATGCTCACCATCGATCCTGGCACCACAGTCACTTACGTAGCCGAACTGCGGACACCCAACCTGCCGCAGGTCTATATGTGGGATCCGGATGCCTATAAGGACAAAATCACCAGCCTGACGCTCTATCATGGCATCATCATCGGCATAGCCGGGTTGCTTGCCTTGTTCCTGACCATTGTCTTCGTGGTCAAGGGCGCCGTGATTTTCCCTTCGGCAGCGGCGCTGGCATGGGCGGTGCTGGCCTATGTCTGCATTGATTTCGGCTTCTGGCATAAGATTTTTGGCATTTCCGACGAAGCCGACCGAATATGGCGCGCCGCAACCGAAGCCACGCTCGCGGCGACCTTGCTGATCTTTCTTTTCGCCTATCTCAATCTCAACCGATGGCATGTCCGCCTTTCGCAGATCGCCATAGCCTGGCTGGTTCTGCTGGCCGGCCTGATCGCCACCGCTGTTTATGACGCGCCGGTGGCGGCCGGTATCGCGCGGCTTTCGCTGGCCACCATTTCGGCGGTCGGCTTCCTGCTCGTCATCTATCTGGCCACGCACCGCTATGAGCGCGCCATCATGCTGATTCCGGCATGGTTCCTGCTGTTGCTGTGGACAACGGCGGCAGGTTTTGCGGTCACCGGCACGCTGACGAACGACATCGTATCGCCTGCCCTCATCGGCGGACTTGTGCTGATCGTCATGCTGATCGGCTTCACCGTGATGCAGAATGCCTTTGCAGGCGGCGCGCTGGCGCTGGGCTCCGTCTCCGATCAGGAGCGCAAGGCGCTCGCGCTGACAGGCTCCGGCGATATCGTCTTTGACTGGAACGTGCCCGCCGACCGCACTTTCGTTTCGCCGGAAGTGGAAATTCAGCTTGGCCTCAAGCGCGGCTCGCTGGAAGGACCAGCTTCCAACTGGTTCGAGCTGATGCACCCGCTTGACCGCGACCGCTATCAGGCAGCGCTCGACATGATTCTCGAGCAAAGATGCGGCCGGGTGATGCAGACCTTCCGTCTGCGCGCCGCGGACGGGCGTTATACATGGTACGAGCTCAAGGCAAGGCCGGTGGTGGGCGCAGACGGCGAGGTTCTGCGGCTAATCGGCACGATGACGGATATCTCCGTCACCAAGACCTCCGAGGAGCGCCTGCTGCAGGATGCCGTGCATGACAACCTGACCGGCCTGCCGAACCGCGAATTGTTTCTTGATCGCCTCGAGGCGGCCGTCAATCAGGCCCAGCGCGAGAAAAGCCTGCGCCCGACCGTCATCACCATCGACATTGATCGCTTCAAGCAGGTGAACGACGCCATTGGTCTGGCCATGGGCGATGCGATCCTGCTCACGCTCTCGCGCCGCCTTGGCCGCCTGATGAAGCCGCAGGATACGCTGGCGCGTATTTCCGGCGACCAGTTTTCCGCCATCATCCTTTCCGAGCAGAATACCGGCCAGATCACCAATCTGGCCGATACGATGCGTAAGGCCATCAATACGCCGATCACCCTCGCCGAGCGGGAAGTCTCTCTGACCGGCTCCGTCGGGCTGGCGCTTTTCGATGCGCAATTGCATCTCAAGAAGGACGACATGCTCAAGGACGCCGAAATGGCGACGGCCCATGCCAAGCGCGCGGGCGGCAACCGTGTCGAGGTATTCACGCCGGACATGCGCTCGCAGCGTTCCGACCGCATGTCTCTGGAAGCCGATCTGCGCCGGGCGCTGGAACGCGGCGAACTCAAGGTGTTCTTTCAGCCGATCGTCAAGCTGGAGGATCGGACCGTGGCCGGCTTCGAGGCTCTGCTGCGCTGGGATCATCCGCGCCTTGGCCGCCTGAATCCGGCCGAGTTCATTCCGCTGGCGGAGGAAACCGGCCTTATCATAGAACTTGGCCAGTTCGCACTGGAGCGGACCGCCCGTGAGCTTGCGGCATGGCAGCAGGCGCTCGACGTGGAGCCGCCGATTTTTGCCAGCGTCAACATTTCGTCGCGCCAGTTGCTGCGCCACGATCTGCTGCTTGATGTCAAAACCGCCCTCACGCGCTCGCAGGTCAAGCGCGGCAGCCTGAAACTGGAACTGACCGAAAGTCTGGTGATGGAAAATCCCGAATATGCGACCCAGATCCTGAGCCGTATCCGGGAGCTTGGCGCCGGATTGTCGCTGGATGATTTCGGCACCGGCTATTCGTCTCTGGCCTATCTCCAGAGGTTCTCTTTTGATACAGTCAAGATCGACCGTTCTTTCGTCAAACATGATGCCAATGGCCAGCGGCCCGTGTTGCTGCGCTCCATCATCCGTCTGGTGCATGATCTTGGCATAGAAGTTGTGACGGAAGGCGTCGAGACGGAATCCGATGCTGTGGAACTGACCCAGCTCGGCAGCGAATTTGCGCAAGGCTTTGCCTTTGGCCAGCCGATGAGCACCGCAGAAACCCGCAAGTTCCTCGGTGCCGCGCCCGATCAAGGATAATCATGAGCAAACCCGCCCTGAAAATTCTGCTCTGCGCGCCGCGCGGCTTTTGTGCCGGCGTCGTACGCGCCATTGATGCCGTTGAGAACGCACTGAAAATCTATGGTCCGCCGGTTTATGTGCGCCATGAGATCGTTCACAATAAATATGTCGTCGAGGGCCTGCGGGCCAAGGGCGCGATATTCATCGACCGCCTGTCCGAAATTCCCGATACAAAAGCGCCCGTGATCTTCTCCGCGCATGGCGTGCCCAAATCCGTACCGGAAGCCGCCAAGGCGCGGAATTTTTTCGCCATCGACGCCACCTGTCCGCTGGTGACCAAAGTCCATCGCGAGGCGGAGGTGCATCACCGGCGCGGACGCATAGTTGTGCTTATCGGCCATCGCGGCCATCCGGAGGTGGTGGGCACCATGGGGCAATTGCCCGAAGGCGCTGTCATTCTGATCGAAACTGTCGCCGATGTCGCCAGATTGCCGGACAATCTCGCGGACAAGATTGCCTATGTCACGCAGACCACGCTCTCGGTTGACGATACGCGCGGGATCGTTGAGGCGCTGGTGGCGCGCTTTCCGAATGTGGTCGGCCCGCATAAGGAAGACATCTGCTATGCCACCACCAACCGGCAGGAAGCCGTTAAGCGTGTTGCGCCCGTTGTTGACGCGCTGATTGTCGTCGGCTCCCCGAATTCGTCGAATTCTCAGCGCCTTAAGGAAGTCGCCGAGCGGGCCGGATGCCCGCTAGCGCGGCTGGTCCTGCGCGCTGAGGATATCGACTGGGCCATGTTCTCCTCAATATCCTCGCTCGCAATCACAGCTGGCGCGTCAGCACCGGAAATTCTGGTGGAGGAAATCATTGACGCCTTTTCAGAGCGGTTCACTGTGAACGTGGAAACAGTCTCCACGGCCAGCGAGAATGTTTTCTTCCCGCTGCCGCGCGAATTGCGGCTCGCTGACTGAACCACCCGGCCGGACTAGCTTTGCACAATCAGGATCACGCCGAAACTGATCAGCGCCATGCCGACTATTTCACGGGTGGACACATGCTGCCGGAAATAGCTCTTGGTCAGTGCGAGGGCAAATAACATCTCGATCAAGGCCAGCGTGCGCACGCTGGCGGCTGTCGCCAGTGAAAAGGCCAGAAACCAGAATTCGGATGCCATGGCGCCGACGGCGCCCGCCAGTACCGAGCCGCGCCAATGCCGGGCCATGGCGGCGAAGGCACCCCTGTCGCGCCACAGCAGATAAGGCACGACAACCAGACATTGCAGGAACAGGGCCACGACCAATGTCGCTGCCGCCGCAACCAGAAAACCGGAACCGCTGGTCGCGCGGATGCCTTCGCGAAAGCCGATTGCCGAAAGGCCGAAAAAACCGCCGGACAACAGGCCGAGGACGATGGCGCGCGGCGCCGGCCGCTCCCGCGTTTTGGGCCAGGAGAGCACCAGCACGCCGAAAGTTGCCACCGCTATGGCCAGCCAGACGATCAGCTTGAGATGCTCCTGCAGGATCAGCAGGCTCAGCAGCGCGATCTGCACGGCCTCGGTCTTGATGAGGGCGGTGGCCACCATGAAGCTCTTCTCGCGCATGGCGGCCAGCATCATCGCGGTGCCGACAATCTGCGCCAGACCGCCGGCAAAAGTCCAGGCCAGCGACATGATTCCGACATGTGGCAGTGGCTCATGCGTCACCAGCACCGCGACAACCAGAAACAGCGCTGCAAACGGCAGGCCGAACAAAAACCGTACCTGCGTGGCGCCGCCTGTGCCGATGTGGCCGATCAGCTGGCGCTGGGCTGCATTGCGTATGACCTGCCCGACAGAACCGAACAGCGTGAAGATAATCCAGAACCAGACAGGAACGCCCATTTCATCTCTTTTTTCAGGTTTGACATCACCATAGATCGCCCGATAAACGAAGTCATCACAAAGGCGCGGCGAGAAGTATCCATGGCAGTCTATACGGAAGTTACCGATGAAGGTTTGCAGAACTTCCTTGGCCGCTATGATCTGGGCGCGCTGCTGTCCTGCAAGGGCATTGCCGAAGGTGTCGAGAATTCCAATTTTCTGCTCGCGACGGAAAAAGGACATTTCATTCTCACCCTTTACGAAAAACGCACCAACGCCGCCGATCTGCCGTTTTTCATCGCATTAATGCAGCATCTTGCGGCAAGAGGGCTCAACTGCCCGCAACCGGTGCCGGACCGTACCGGCGCAGCGCTCGGCATGCTGAGCGGACGGCCCGCCTGCATCGTCACCTTTCTCGACGGCGTGTGGATTCGCCAGCCGCAGGCCTTTCACTGTGAGGAAGTTGGCACGGCTCTGGCCCGCCTGCATCTCGCGGGCGCAGATTTCGCCATGCAGCGCGTCAACGCTCTTTCCGTTTCGGGCTGGGCGCCGCTTGCCCACATGGCTGGCGCGCGCGCCAACGAGGTTGCGGACGGGCTGGAAGGCTTCATCGCCAAAGAGCTGGAATTCTTACAGAAAAACTGGCCGTCGGATCTCCCCCGAGGCGTGATCCATGCCGATCTGTTCCCTGACAACGTGTTTTTTCTTGGCAAAAAGCTATCCGGGCTGATCGATTTCTATTTCGCATGTACGGATTTTCTGGCTTACGACCTTGCCATATGCCTCAATGCCTGGTGCTTCGAGACTGATGGCTCCTATAATCTCACCAAGGGACAAGCCATGCTCACCGCCTATGCGCGCGAACGGACGCTGAATTCGTCCGAAATAGCCGCGCTGCCGGTTCTGGCGCGCGGATCGGCGCTGCGGTTCATGCTGACGCGTCTTGTCGACTGGCTGAACGTGCCGCCCGGCGCGCTGGTCAGGCCCAAAGACCCGCTCGAATATTACCGCAAGCTGCGTTTTCATCAGGCTATTGAAAATGCCCGCGAATATGGGCTGGCCCTGTGAGCGCTCTATCTGTTGTCATTTATACGGATGGCGGCTGCAAGGGCAATCCCGGTCCCGGCGGATGGGGTGCCATTCTGTCTTTCGGCGATGCGCGCAAGGAGCTTTCCGGCGCCGAATCCATGACCACCAACAACCGCATGGAACTCACTGCCGCCATCGAGGCGCTCGAAGCACTCAAGCGCCCCTGCACTGTCGAATTGCACACCGATTCGCAATATGTGCGCAATGGCATCACACAATGGATCAAGGGCTGGAAGGCGCGCGGCTGGAAAACCGCCAGCAAGGACGACGTCAAGAATGTCGACCTGTGGATGAGGCTCGATGCCGCCGCACAACGTCATGAAATCCGCTGGAACTGGGTCAAGGGCCATGCGGGCGACCCGCTCAACGAACGGGCGGACGAACTGGCAAATGAGGCGATCCGGCGGCTTCTCGCCTGACAAGCGGCGCACCGGAGAAGCTTTCCCGCGCCCCATCCTTCGACAAGCTCAGGATGGGGGAAGGCTTTCGCTCGCTGCAATCCGGATAGCAATATTCAGATCTGCTTGAGCATGGTCTCGGCGCCGGAAACATCGGCCTTGCCGGGCATATCCTCGATATTGAGGCTTTTTACGACACCATCCTCGACCAGCATGGAATAGCGCTTCGAGCGCAGCCCCATCCCGCCTGCGCTGGCATCGAAGGTCAGACCCACAGCCTTGGCGAAATCGCCATTGCCGTCGGCGAGGAACAGCACCTTGTCCGCGGCCTCTGTGACGCGCGCCCAGGCTGCCATCACATGCACATCGTTGACTGCAGTCACGGCGATGGTGTCAATGCCTTTGGCCTTGAACGCTGCTGCCTTGTCGAGATAGCCAGGCAGATGGTTCTTGTGGCAGGTGGGCGTGAACGCACCTGGCACGGCAAAAAGCACAACGCGTTTGCCCTTAAAAATTTCGTCGACGCTCATGTTGACCGGGCCGTCGGCACCCGGCACGCGGAACGTCGCCGGCGGCAAGGATTGGCCTGCTTCTATTGTCATGGAACCCCCTGTTGAACGAATGATGTGTAAATTAAGGCGTCAGCCCGGCGGCGTCGAGGGCAATTATCGTCTCGCGCGCCATTTCACCGCTAACCAGCGTCAGGCGGAGAGTTTGTCCAGCCCAGTCAACCTTGCCGGATGACGGCTCCAGCTTCAGGCGAAACTGGCGCATGGCCGCGCCGCTGCCCGAATCAACCTTTTCGACGCTGGCAAATATATCCGGCGATGTTTCGGCAAAGAGATCGGCATCCTGCCCCGCGGGCGCGCGCGCCGTCACATCGATCTCTGCCGAGCCGCCGCGCTCATCCTTGCGGGCATGGACGGAAACAACCGAAAGCGCATCGGCAGCGCCCAATGCCTGAGGCTTCGGCACTTGTGCGCGCGCGGCAGCCTCTATGGCCGCATAGGGTCCGGGCTCCGGCGAGAGCGTCAGGGCCCCGCCAGCCTTGGCTGGAATGCACATTTTTTCACAAACGGCATAATCGAGCCGATATCTGAGCGTAACCGGCTTCGAAGGGTCGGCGGCGACAACATCGATCGGGAAAATCACTTCACCTTCATAGCCGTTAGCCGGTGTTCCGGCCTCCAGAAGGGCTTTGGGCGCAGGAAAAAGCAGCACCGCGCTGGCGACATTCTCCGAACCGTCGAAGGATACAACCGGCGGCAGCCCCGCCTCGCCCGGGTTACGCCAATAGGTCAGCGTCTGGGGCGCAAGCTCGATATCGATCGCGGCCCGGAAATGGCCCGGCGAATCCGCTCCCGCAGCAAGCAGGCGCGCGCGCGACTTTGCCGCCGGGCTCCAGTCAGTGGCGAAGGCATCAGCAAGGGCGGGCTGGACAAGCAGCAGGCTGAAAAGCAATGAAAGTTTTTTGATCATGATGTCTGTTTAGATGCTGGCGGCGGCAAAAGCGATGCAACTTTGCGTGAACGCTATTGTTTGGCAGGAAGCCAGAACATATATTCGGATCATGGCAAAAAATATGACAAATCCGACGTGGATGAATGGCCAGTTCCTGGTGGCAATGCCGGGAATGGGTGATAACCGTTTTCACAAAGCGGTGATCTATATCTGCTCGCATTCCAGCGAGGGCGCGATGGGCCTTGTCATCAATCAACCTCATCGCACGATGGGATTTGCCAAATTGCTGCAGCAGTTGAACATCACGCCTGAAAATCAGATTTCCGTCGACAGTATTCAGGTCATGACCGGCGGGCCTGTGCAACCCGATCAGGGCTTTGTCCTGCATTCGGCGGATTATCACCATAACGGGGCAACGCTTGCCATCGACGCCGACATCCGCATGACCGCAACAATGGATGTGCTCAAGGCTCTGGCGCGCGGAAAAGGGCCGACACGGGCGCTGATGGCGCTGGGCTATGCCGGCTGGGGGGCTGGCCAGCTCGAAAGCGAACTGATGTCAAATGCCTGGCTTACCTGCCCCGGCGACCCGGCCGTGATTTTCGCAGTGGAACACAGCCGCAAATATGAGGCCGCACTGGCCAAGCTTGGCATTGATCCGGCCATGCTCGCCGCCGAGGCCGGACACGGCTAGACCGGTTTTCAATCTGCCTTTTACGCGTTAGATTCAGATTTCTGCGCGTTTATCCCTGAAAAAGCCGCGCAGCAGGTCCGCCGCCTCCGCCTCGCGCAGACCCGCATAAACCTCCGGCGCGTGATGGCAGGTCGGTTGCGTGAAAAAGCGCGGTCCATGCTCAACCGCGCCGCCCTTGCTGTCCGGCGCGGCATAATAAAGCCGCCGGATACGCGCAAAAGAAATGGCCGCCGCGCACATCGCGCAGGGCTCCAGCGTCACGTAAAGATCGCAGTCCGGCAGACGTTCAGAACCAAGCGCGGCGCTGGCCGCGCGCAAAGCCAGTATCTCGGCATGGGCGGTGACGTCCCTGTCCTCCAATGTGCGGTTCCCGGCTGTCGCAATAACCTTGCCATGACGCAGCAGCGCGGCGCCCACCGGCACTTCGCCGCGCTGCGCCGCGGCGCGCGCCGCCTCGAAAGCCAGATCGAACCCGTTTGCCGCAAATTCAGCCAAGTCGTATACTCATCTTGCAGAACATCTTGAAAAAGCTTCACTCTCCAGCGCTTCTGCTTTATCAGACAGGAATGAGCGACAAAAGCAAGACAGGCGGCAACGGGCCGCGCAAGAACTTCCCCCCGAAAAGCCCGCGCCCGGGCGCGTCTCGGACGCATGAACCGCGCCGCGACCACACGGACAAGCCGGCACCGGTTCAGGCCGCCGCGAGTGCCGACAGCGAGGCCCGCATCGCCAAGGTCATGGCCCGCGCAGGCCTGTGCTCGCGCCGGGATGCCGAGCAATGGATCGCCGATGGCCGCGTCAGCGTCAACGGCGTTGTGCTGATTTCTCCCGCGCTGAACGTTTCCCCGCAGGATCAGATTCTGGTGGACGGAAAGCCGCTGGTGGCCGCCGAACCGACACGGCTGTTCATGTTCCACAAGCCGCGCGGCACCGTCACCACCGATCGCGATCCCGAAGGCCGGCCCACGATATTTGAAGTGCTGCCCAAGGGCCTGCCGCGGCTGATGACCATCGGCCGGCTTGACATCAATACCGAAGGTCTGCTGCTGCTCACCAATGACGGCGGCCTTGCCCGCCAGCTCGAATTGCCGAAAACCGGCTGGCTGCGCCGTTACCGGGTGCGCGCCCACGGCGAAACCGACCAGGCTGTGCTCGACGAATTGCGCAAGGGCATCACCATCGACGGCGTTGATTATGCCGGTATCGAGGCCCATCTCGACCGGGTGCAGGGCAGCAATATCTGGCTGACCATGGGCCTGCGCGAAGGCAAGAACCGCGAAATCAAACGTGTTCTCGAACATCTCGGCCTTGCCGTGACCCGGCTTATCCGTATCTCGTTCGGTCCGTTCCAATTGCTTGATCTTGAGGAAGGCGCGGTCGAGGAAGTCAAGACCCGCGTGCTGAAAGAGCAGTTGGGCGAAGCGCTGATCGCCGAGGCCGGATGTTTCTTCGCCGAGGATGCTCCGCCGGTGCCCGTCCGGGCCCGTCCCACCGAAATCCGCGCGCCCCGCCGCTCCGAAGAGAGCGCACGTCCGGCGCGCGGCTACAAGCGCGAACAGGATTTTACGCAGGACGAAGCGCCTGTCCGCTCGCGTCCGGTTCAGGGCGCGCGCAAACATGTCCGAACCTTGCGTCTCGAACGGGATGTTGCGGCGCGCGAAGGGCCGCGCCAGATCATCAAGCGCGAAACAACGCAGGACCGCGATGGCCGCGCTGTGACCGTGGAACGTGTGAGCAGGCCTTCCATCCGGCTTGAAAAGGAACCGGCCACCCGCAATGGCCGCCGCTTTGCGTCCGGCGATGCCGAAATGCCGGAGGGCAAGCGTCCGCGCACGCTGCGCCAGACCGACATGAAACGCGAGGCCAAAGCGGCGGCAAAGACCTTCGAGCCACGAAAGAACTGGCGCAAACCGCGCGAGGAAGAATTTGAGGAGCGGCCCCGCACCGGCCGCAGCTTTGACAAGCGGCAGACATCCTCGCGGGCTTTCGCCGCCAAGGACGGCGCACCGCGCAGCGAGGGGCGCGGCGGACCAGGGCGCAGCGGACAAAGCCGGGACGCACAGAGCCGCGATGGGCAGAAACGCGATGGCTTTGCGCCGCGCTCACGGCCTTCCGGCGGCAAACCGCCGTCGCGTCCGCGCCCCGATGGCGGCAAACGGGGCCGTTAATCCATGCGGATCATCGGCGGCAGACTGAAGGGTCGCAGTCTCCGGGGCCCGACCGGCGAGGGCCTGCGCCCCACATCGGACAGGCTGCGCGAGACCTTGTTCAATGTGCTCGCCCATACTTACGCCGACCCGGCGGAGGGCGCACGTGTCATTGACCTTTTTGCCGGTACCGGCGCGCTGGCGCTGGAAGCCCTGTCGCGGGGGGCACGCTTCGCATTGATGGTGGATGATTCGGCGCAGGGCCGCGCCCTCATCCGCGAGAATGTGGAAGCCCTCGGCCTTGGCGGCGCCACGCGCCTGCTGCGCCGCGATGCCACCCGGCTGGGCCAGATGCCGCCCGGCGAGCCCTATGATCTGGTTTTTCTCGACCCTCCTTATGGCAAGGGGCTTGGCGAGCGCGCGCTCGTCTCGCTCAGAGACGGCGGATGGCTGGCAAAGGACGCGCTCATCATTCTCGAGGAAAGCGCGGATGCCGCCATCACCCTGCCGGAAGGCTTTGAACTGATCGAAAATCGCGCCTATGGCGTTGCTCAAATTTTGTTTATAAGGCCCTCACCCTGACCTTCTCCCAGAGGGAGCGGGTATTTTGCGCGTAAGGGTGAGGGGAAAATAAAGGCGTATCATGACAGAGAAAAAAACCACTCAGGCACGTCTGCCGCGCGGCCTCGTCGACCGCGCCGCCGCCGATATAGCCGCCACGCAAAAAATGATGGAAACCATCCGCAAGACCTATGAGCTTTATGGCTTCGCGGCTGTGGAAACGCCCTTTATTGAATATACCGACGCTCTGGGCAAATTCCTGCCCGATCTTGACCGGCCCAACGAAGGCGTCTTCTCCTTTCAGGACGACGATGAGCAATGGCTTTCCTTGCGCTACGATCTCACCGCGCCGCTGGCCCGTTATGTGGCCGAAAATTATGATGCCCTGCCCAAGCCCTACCGCTCCTACCGGGCGGGCTATGTTTTCCGCAACGAAAAGCCGGGCCCCGGCCGCTTCCGGCAGTTCATGCAGTTCGACGCCGACACTGTGGGCGCGGCTTCCGTGGCCGCCGATGCCGAGATCTGCATGATGGCGGCAGACACATTGGAGGCGCTGGGCATCAGGCGCGGCGATTATGTCATCAAGGTCAACAACCGCAAGATTCTCGATGGCGTGATGGAAGCCATAGGCCTTGGCGGGCCGGAAAATGCCGGTCGCCGCCTCACGGTGCTGCGCGCCATTGACAAGCTCGACCGCCTTGGGCCGGAGGGCGTCAAATTGCTGCTGGGTCAGGGCCGCAAGGATGAGAGCGGCGACTTTACCAAAGGCGCCGGCCTTTCGGACGAACATGCCGCCAACCTGCTGCATTTTCTTCAGCTTTCGAGCCATGATTCCGATCTTGCCGACATGCATATGCTGCCGTCGTTCCGCTCCGATCTGGCGCGCGAGGGGCTGAACGAACTGCTGGAAATCCGGGCCCTGTGTCAGGCCGCCGGCTATCAGTCTGACCGCATCCGCGTGGATATGTCTGTGGTGCGCGGCCTCGAATATTATACGGGTCCGGTTTTCGAGGCGGAACTCACCTTCGAAATCGCTGCCGAAGACGGCAGGCCGATCCGCTTTGGCTCAGTAGGTGGCGGCGGCCGTTACGACGGCCTTGTCGGCCGCTTCCGCGCCGAACCCGTTCCCGCGACAGGTTTTTCCATCGGCGTCTCACGGCTTCTCTCGGCACTGAAGGCTGTCAACAGTCCGATTGTCGCCGAAGTGGCCGCACGCGGTCCGGTGATTGTGCTGGTCATGGACAAGGATCGCATCGCCGATTATCAGCGTCTTGTGAGCCGCCTGCGCGCTGAACACATTCCTGCAGAACTTTATTTAGGCGCGGCTGGCATGAACGCCCAGCTCAAATATGCCGACAAGCGCGGCTCGGTTGTGGCCGTCATACAGGGCTCGAACGAGCGCGAAAAGGGCGAGGTGATCATCAAGGATCTGATCGCCGGGGCAGAACTGGCGGGCAGCGCCAAAACGCTGGAACGCGAGGCCTATCTGGCCCTCAAGGAGAAATCGCAGCTTGCGGTTCTGGAAGCAGATCTGGTTGAAATCGTGCAGAAAGTTCTGGCGCGGTACTGAGGAAATCAACTTTCATATGAAATGACGTTGCGTCGTCCCCCATCCTGAGCCTGTCCGAGGAAGAGGGGAAAGCTCACCCCAGCCTTTTCTCCAGCGCGCGTTTCACCTCGTCGCGCAGAGGCTCGGCGCTTTTGAGAATGTCGCGCGCCTTGAAGAAATCGAGCACGCGATAATGATCGATCGCCGGTCGCAGAAGAATGTCGGGTGCGGCGCTCTTCAGCTTTTCACGGGTAATCGCGGTCTGCATGATCTGCGCCGCGCCAAACATGGCCTCGAACGGTTCCGGCGCCGCGAGGCGCTCAGGTCGAGGCCCGCCGGTCACATCGACGGCAAGGATACAATCCGCCCTCACAAGATCAAAGGGCAGCGGATTGACCGCGCCGCCGTCGATCAGAATGCGATCCTCATGCGCAACGGGCTTGACCAGTCCCGGAATGGCCATGGACCCGGCGACGGCGGGAAGCAGAGCGCCGCTGGTGAAGTTGGCGGGCTGATGCGTGAGAAAATCCGTTGCCACTGCCGTGAACGCAATAGGCATATCCTCGAAAGCCGACGGCATGGCAAGAGGCCAGAATTGCTGCAGGAAGATTTCGGCATCGATCAGAACCGGATTGCTCAGACCGCGCGTGAACAGATCGGCGAGGCGTCCCACGCGCGCTTTGAGCAGACGGGCCATCACCTCCGGCTTGTCGCGCATCAGCCCGGACACATGCTGGCGTATCTCCCTGCCCGACAGGCCGGCAGCATAGGCCGCACCCAGAATCGCGCCGATCGATGTGCCGGAAATTGCCGCCGGACGCAGGCCTAGTTCGTCCAGAGCCTCCATGACGATAATATGCGCCAGTCCGCGCGCGCCACCAGCGCCGAGCGCCAGCCCGACAGACGGGGAATTACGTGCAGCCAGTTCCTGTCGCGTCACCTGATCTCACTTCTTGAGCGCGCGCCAGGCGATGTCCTTGCGGAAAAATCCTTGCGGCCAGTCAATTCTCTCGAGAGCAGCATAGGCCATTTGCCGTGCTTGCGCCACATCCGCGCCGACGGCAGTGATATTGAGCACCCGCCCGCCATTGGCCAGCAGCCGCCCGCCCTCGCGCCGTGTGCCGGCGTGAAAGATGGTGACGCCCGGTACGGCTGCGGCAACCGGCAGGCCGCGGATTTCGGTATTCTTCTCATAAGCGCCCGGATAGCCCTTCGCGGCATAAACCACGGTGAGCGCCGTTTGCGGCGACAGGCGCACCGGCTTTTCCGGCAGAGCGCCGATTGCGCAGGCATGGAGCAATTCGAGCACGTCATCTTCCACGCGCAGCAGCATGACCTGCGTTTCGGGATCACCAAACCGCACGTTATATTCAATCAGTTGCGGACCCTGGGCCGTCAGCATCAGCCCGGCGAACAGCACGCCGCGGAAAGGCGTGCCGCGCGCCGCCATGCCCTGCAGCGTCGGCGCGATGATCTCGCGCATGACCCGCGCTTCCAATTCCGGCGTCATGACAGGCGCGGGCGAATAAGCGCCCATGCCGCCGGTATTCGGCCCTTCGTCACCATCAAATGCGCGCTTGTGATCCTGCGCCGAGGCAAAGGCCAGCGCCCGCGTGCCGTCGCATAGCGCAAAAAATGAGACTTCCTCGCCTTCGAGACAGGCTTCGATCACCACTTCAGCGCCTGCAGAGCCCAGAGCCCCCGAAAACACCATCTCAACTGCGGCTTCGGCCTCCTGCAACGTTGCGGCGACCACCACGCCCTTTCCCGCCGCAAGCCCGTCTGCCTTGACGACAATGGGCGCGCCCTGCGCCCGCACATAGGCCAGCGCGGCCGCTTTGTCGGCAAAACGCTTGTAGGCGGCGGTGGGAATATTGAACTGGGCGCAAAGATCCTTGGTGAAGCCCTTGGAGCCCTCAAGTTGCGCCGCCGCCTTCGACGGGCCGAAAGCCGCGATTCCAGCGGCGGCAAGATCATCGACCAGACCCGCCACCAAGGGGCCTTCCGGCCCTATGACCACGAAATCTGTGCCCTGCCTTTTGCAGAAGTCGATCACGGCGGCATGATCGGCGACGTCCAGCCCGACATTGACGCCCAGAGCCTCGGTTCCAGGATTGCCCGGCGCGATCCAGAGCTTTGTCAACCTGCGGGATTTTGAAAGCGCCAGCGCCAGAGCATGTTCACGCCCGCCGGAACCAATCAGAAGAACATTCATCGTCAAGCCATTTCATCAAAGGAGTTGCCGGAGATTTAAGGCTTCGCGTGCGCCAGCGCAATTTCAAACTTCGGCTGCAAACAGCTTGAAATTTCCGTCCCGACAGGTTCAATGAGCGGGTGAGCGAAAACATCCTGACCAACGCCCCCGAATATACCGTCACCGAACTCTCCGGCGCCTTGAAACGCAAGATCGAGGATGAGTTCGGCCATGTGCGCGTGCGCGGCGAAATTTCCGGCTACCGCGGGCCGCATTCTTCGGGGCACGCCTATTTTTCCCTGAAAGATCAAGGCGCCAAGATTGATGCCGTGATCTGGAAGGGCCTGTTCGGCCGCCTGCGCGTGCGGCCTGAGGAGGGCATGGAAGTCATCGCCACCGGCAAGCTGACGACATTTCCCGGTTCTTCGAAATATCAGATCGTAATCGAATCGCTTGAGCTTGCGGGACTCGGCGCGCTGATGGCGCTGTTGGAGCAGCGCCGCAAGATGCTGGCGGCGGAAGGGCTTTTCGATGCCGCGCGCAAGCAATTGCTGCCCTATATGCCGCGGGTGATCGGGGTAGTCACCTCGCCCACGGGCGCCGTGATCCGCGATATATTGCACCGGATATCCGACAGGATGCCCTGCCATGTCATCGTATGGCCAGTGCGTGTGCAGGGCGAGACCTGCGCCGCGGAAGTGAGCGCCGCGATCACAGGCTTCAACGCCCTGCCGGCGGGAGGTGCGATCCCACGCCCCGATGTGCTGATCGTGGCGCGCGGCGGCGGCTCGCTGGAAGACCTCAATGGATTTAACGAAGAATCAGTGGTGCGCGCCGCCGCCGCGTCCGACATTCCGCTCATCGCGGCCGTTGGCCACGAGACGGACTGGACTCTGATCGACCACGCCGCCGATATACGCGCGCCGACGCCTACGGCCGCCGCCGAAATGGCCGTACCTGTGCGCTCCGAGCTCATCGCCGCCATTCAGGAGCTTGGATTGCGGCTGATGGGTAGCGTCAATCGGGCACAGGAGCGCCGCAGGCAGGATGTCAGGGCGCTGACGCGCGCCTTGCCTCCGGCCGATGCCGTGTTGGCAGGGCCGCGTCAGAAGCTGGATATGACCAGCGTCCGGCTCGGGCATATCCTGCGCCAAAGGCTCGACACCCACAGGCTCCGGCTGGCGGGGCTGCACGCGCGCCTCACCGCGCAATCGCCGCAAAGCCGCCTTGCCCGCGTGCGTGAGCGGCTGCTGGGACTGGGCGCGCGGCTGGCGCAGGGGCAGCGCAGCGCCCGCGACAAGCGTCTTGTCATGCTGGAAAACCTGAGCAACCGGCTCACGGCCGCGCTTGGCAAGCGGCAGGCCATCGCCAGCGAGCGGCAGAAGGCTGCGCGCGAGCGTGTCGCTGCTCTTGGCCGCAGGCTTGCTCCGGCGCTTCAGGCCCGCATCGCACGCCAGCGCGAAGCGCTCGCCGCTCTCGATAAAATGCGCATTTCTCTGGGTTACCGCGAAGTGCTGTCACGCGGTTTCGCGCTCGTGCGCGGCGAGAACGGCCAGCCGGTGCATAATGCCTCGGACGCGCGCAAGGAAATATTGCTGGGCATCGAATTTGCAGACGGCATCGTTCAGGCGGCGCCCTCCGCCGCGCCGCGACCCAGAAAGAGCGACCCTCCGCCAAAGGACCGCAAGACGCAAGGCTCGCTGTTTTAAGGCATATTTCTTTTAAGCACCGCATACGGACATAGAATGCGGGGGGGGCGCGTGCTAGGCCTCTTCCGGCTCTTCCAGCAGGCTGTAGAGATCCAGCCTGTGCGTGAACATGGCGAGATTGCCGTCAGCGTCGCGCGGCCATTGCGCCTGCGGGCGATCCCAATAGAGCTCGACGCCATTCTGATCCGGATCATGCAGATAGAGCGCCTCGCTGACGCCATGGTCGCTTGCGCCGTCAAGCGGCACGTCCGCCGCGATCAGGCGGCGCAGGGCCTGCGCCAGCGCCGCTCGTGTCGGATACAAAATAGCCGTGTGAAAGAGGCCGGTGGCATTGCGCGGTGGCGGCGAACCGCCCTTGCTTTCCCATGTGTTGAGCCCGATGTGATGATGGTAGCCGCCAGCCGAAATGAAGGCCGCCTCGCTGCCGTAGCGCTGCACAAGCTCGAAGCCGAGCACGCCGCAGTAAAAATCCAGCGCGCGCTGCAGATCGGATACTTTGAGATGGACATGGCCTATGCGGGTTCCGGCAGGAACAGGCTTTTCCAGAAGGGCCTTGGCCTCGGGGCTGTTGGGTTGGGCTATCGTCATGGCGCTCTCCGTGATCCTGCAAAGGATAGACCGGAATGCGTTGCTTGTCAGGACGTGGAATGCCTGCTCGTCCTTGCAGCCATGCAGATTGATGGGAAATGCGAATTTGCATGGCAATATCCGGGGTAATCCGTTAATATGCAGCCAAGAGGACTACTTATGAACCGTCATGAAACCGCATCGGCCAGCGAAGCGCTGGTGGAATTTATGGATGGCGATTTCCGCATCATGCGCCCGGGCGCGTTTGTGCGCTGCGCCGTCACGGGCTATCCTATCCCACTCGACGAATTGCGCTACTGGGATGTCGACACGCAGGAAGCTTTTTCTTCGCCCGAAGCACGGCTGAAGGCGCTTGGCATCGAATGGGCGAAAGCTAAAGCCGGGAAGGCCTAACCGCCGATCCCGCCCGCATGCGCCAAAATGCTTGCGGTCAGTTGATCCAGCCTGTCAATATCCATCGTCACCGGCAAAGCCACGACATTGTCGCGCATTTTCGGCGGCAGGCGCATGGCGTCTTTCTCGGTTGTCACCGGAATGACGCCGCGCGATCTGGCGATCTGCGCCAGCGATCTGAGATCGGATTCCGAAAAACGATGGTGATCAGGAAAGGCCTGGATGGCCATGACCTCGGCGCCCGTCTCCCGCACGGTCTGGAAGAATTTTTCCGGGCGGCCGATGCCGGCAAAGGCAAAAACACGCTGTCCCGCAATGGCGCCGGCCATCACCGGATCAGGCACAAGGCGGCCTGCAAACACCGGCACACCGCGCCGGGCCGCCTCACCGGCCAGAATTTGCCCCGCGCTGCCTTCGCCGACGATCAGAACCGCCTGAACGGCAGGCCATTGCGCCGCCATGGGCGCGCGCAGCGGTCCGGCCGGCATGCATGCGCCATTGCCGAGCCCAACGGCGCCATCAACGACGGCAATGGTGAAATCCTTGGCAAGACCCTGGTTCTGCAGCCCGTCATCCAGAATGATGAGACTGGCGCCCTCAGAAATGGCGCGGCGTGCACCCGCCGCGCGGTCGGTGCAGATATAGACGGGCGCAACACGGGCCAGAAGCAGAGGCTCATCCCCCACCTCGGCGCTGGTATGTGTCGCAACATCCACCTTGACCGGCTGCGGCCCGGATAATGCGCCGCCATAACCGCGCGACACGAATGCCGGCGCAAACCCGCGCGCCTTCAGCGCCGCCCCGATTGCCGCCGCCGTTGGTGTCTTGCCTGTTCCGCCGGCGGTGAAATTGCCGATACAGATGACCGGAACACCGAGCCGCTCGCCCTGTCGTCTCATGCGCACGCCGACCAGCGCGCCGTAAGCCCGGCCCAGCGGCGCGAGCAGCAAGCTCAGGAGTCCCGGTGGCTGGTTCCAGAAGCGGGGGGCGCGCATCTGGCCTCCTAACGGTCGCTGTCGAGGCGCATTTGCACGACATAGGGCTCGATCGCGCGCATCAGGTTCCGTGTGGCGCCTGCCCTCTGCTCCACGGCGTCGAAGGCTGTACGCGCCATGTTGCGCAAGCGCGCGGCATCCGAGAGCAGGTCGGTCAGGGCGTCCACAAGCTCCTGCCTATCCATGACGCAGTTGGCGCCGCGCGCCTCATCGAGAACCTGATAGACCTCGGCAAAATTATGCACATGCGGGCCGTGCAGGATGGCGCAGCCGAGCTTGGCCGGTTCAATGGGGTTTTGCCCGCCGCGCGGCACAAGAGAACCACCCATGAAAGCCAGACCGGTCAGACGGTAGAAAAGGCCGAGTTCGCCCATTGTATCAGCGATATAGACATGGACATGACGGTCAGGCAGAACGCCCGCGGAACGAAGCGCGCCGCGCAGGCCGGCCTGCCCGGCCAGCCTGAGAATAGACTCGCCGCGATCCGGATGACGGGGCACGATGATGGTGAGCAGATTGCTGAACCGCATGGCAAGCTGCTGATGCGCCGCGATCAGTAGTTCGTCCTCGCCGATATGCGTGGATGCAGCAACCCAGACCGGCCGCGTGCCGATGAGGCCGGTCAGCTCCGCCAGTTGCTCGCTGTTGGCAGGCGGCGCGGGCGCGTCGAATTTCAGATTGCCGGTGATCAGCACGCGCGGCGCGCCAAGCTGCATGAGACGCGCCGCATCGTCGGCGCTCTGCGCCAGAACGAGGTCGATCCGGCCCAGAATGGCATGGATGAGCGCCGGCATGATCTGCCAGCGGCGGAATGAGCGCGGCGACAAGCGGGCATTGGCCAGAATCAGCGGCACATTGCGGCGGTGGATATTGTCGATGAAATTTGGCCAAAGCTCGCTTTCGGCGAAAATCACGATATCAGGCCGCCAATGATTGAGGAAGCGCTTGACGAAGCGCGGCACATCCAGCGGCACGAACTGATGAATGGCGCCGGGCGGCAGCCTGCGGGCGGCAAGCGCAGCCGAGGTCAGCGTGCCGGATGTCAGCACCACATGAAACCCCGCCGCCTGCAACCTGTCGATCAATGGCATGAGCGAGAGAACTTCGCCAACGCTGGCGCCATGCAGCCATGCCAGATGTCCGTCGGGCCGCCTGACACGGGCAAAACCGCGCCGCTCACGCAGACGGGGCCAGCTCTCCTTGCCGCGATAGTAGCGCCACAGCAGAAAGAAAGGTGCAAAAAGACCAAAAATCCGCGTCGCCAGCTTGTAAAGGCCGAGCCAGAATCCGGCAACGATCATCGCGCCTCCTCCGCGAAGGCGGGGTGTGAACTTCCGCAAAGCGCATAAGCGCGCCGGTGTATGCGGTTCAGTTCCTGTTCAAGATGCAGGCGCTTGGCCTCAAGCACGGTTGCATCGGCATCATCGGCGACCCGGATCGGCTCGCCCAGCACAATGGCCCCCTTGCCGAACGGCTTGGCTATACTGGCAAGATCCCAGCTGTCGAGGTCAAACCGACGGGCCGTGACAACGGCGATCGGATAGATCGGCCGTCCGGAATGCTGCGCCAGCATGATGACGCCCAATCCCGCCTTGCGGGCTGTTTTCGGCACATCCGCTGTCATCATCACCGAAATTCCCTCGCCAAGCGCGCGCAGCACATTGCGCGACGCGGACACGCCGCCCTTGCGCCGCATTTCCTCAGCCGGGCCACCCGACCCGCGAATGAGATCGATGCCAAACCGGCGGGCGATGCGCGCGTTGATATCGCCGTCGCCCGATTTCGAAATCATCACAGCAAACCGGCGGTTTTGTGGCCTGGCAAAGTGCACAAGAAAATGCTGTCCATGCCAGGTCGTGCCGATCAGCGCGCCTTCACTGGCGATGCGGTCGAAATAATCTGCTGGCTCGAATGTGAAACGGGTGGTCAGGCGCACAAGACGGAAATATGCCACCGCCAGAATTGCCACCAGTTCCCGCACGAAGACGGATCGTCCCAACCGTTTCAACATGTCGCCGGTCAGCCCTTGCTTGAATCGGTGGCCGGATCGAGAATGCGGTGCAGATGCACGATGAAATAGCGCATATGGGCGTTGTCAACCGTGGCCTGCGCTTTGGCTTTCCATGCGGAGAAGGCCGAGGCATAATCGGGATACAGGCCGACGAGGTCAACATTGGCCAGATCCTTGAATTCGGTTCCGCCGACTTTTGTGAGTTCTCCGCCAAAAACCAGATGCGGCAATTGCTTTCCCGGGGTTTGCATCTTCAATGACCTCATTTTCTGAACAGACCGGCTGTTATTGCTTGATAGCGGAACGAACCTATTGCCTCAGGGCTTTCAACGCCGCCTTGTGCAATGGTTCTCTCGCGGCGACAAGCGCTCCATGATGCGTTTCCCTCTTATTATAGAGCGGTTTCCTATCATCTAACGTGGTGAGACAAAAGCCCGCTTCTTCAAGAACGAGATCGGCCGCTGCAATATCCCAATCGTGGGAATTGGCGCTCGCCAATCCAAGATCGACCTTATCCGCAGCAACCTGCGCCAGCCTGTAGGCGAGCGAGGGAATCTTGGGCTGCCGGATTATGTCGAAGGCTCCGGCGCAGCGGTCCATGATTGCTGCGGGGCCTGCCACGCGCACCGGCCCCTCATGCAGCGCAACAACGCCCCTCAGCAAAGCGCCATTGAGATGCGCGCCCGCGCCGCGGACGGCAAGAAACGTTTCCTGCAGCGCCGGCGCGTGGAGAACGGCAAGACATGGCCGCCCGCGCTCAACCAGCGCGACGGATATCGTCCAGCGGGGATCGCCGCTCAAAAACGCGCGCGTTCCGTCAATCGGGTCGACAATGAAAACGTGATCCTGCCCGAGCCTTGCCGGATCGGCGATGCTTTCCTCCGACAGCCAGCCGATTCCGGAGAAGATGGCGCTGAGCGAATCATGCAGGAAATCATTGACATCGAGATCGGCCTGCGTGACCGGCGAGGTGCCGTTCTTATAGGAGACGCGCGCCGTCGTGGGCTCGCCGGGGCGAAATGCCCGCAACGCGATGCGCCCTGCCTCTTCCACCAGGCTCTCGACCTGTCTGAGTGCGTGCCTGTTCAAATCCATGCCTGTGTCCGAATCCGCCGTCCGTAACCCAATTCGATTCAATTTTACCTAACCGCGATACCAGTTCTTTTCCCTGTTGTGAATTGCCTCCCGACAAAGCGCTGTTCACCGGAATTTAACCAGCAAAATTAGCGAAATGCCGCCACTTCGTCGCCTTTACTGCGCGAGGGCAATCGCCCACAGTTCAGGTGACCAGTATGCGTACCCATTTACCCAAGATAACCGAGCCATCGACAATCCGGCATTCAGGCCAGCAGCTGCGCCACCTGCGCTGCGCCGATCCAGCCCAGCCGCAACTGAGCTGCGATGTCTGGATTTCGCCGCAACATGTCACCCTGCGTCGCAACATAGCCGGCATGATCATGTATTGCTCGATCGATCTGGCGCTGTACTCCTGCATTGCCGCGCGCGAACTGAGCAATGGCGCCTACGCACTGGATCTGGTGGCTTCACGCGCAGACTTCAATCTGCGGCTGGCAAATTATCAAAATTTTTACCAACTTTCGGCAGCATTGACGGATTGGGCGGGCTACACGCGCCTGCCCATCAAAGTCGAAACCCAGGACGGAACCTTGATTGCCCTTACCTCGCCCGGCTGGCTCACGCGACGCAAGGGCCGCGCCTCCGCCCTCAAATATCGCCGGCGCGAGCAGGCATGGCGCCGTCGGCCCGGCAATGAAGACCTGCAGGCGATCCGCTACCGGCACGAGCGGGAAATCACGTCCTACGAATAGGCGCGCCAGAGCGCGTCGGCCAGCAGCCCCGCGAACAGGATCAGTCCCGCCTCGCGGTTGGACCGGAACAGCCGCAGCGCGAGTGCAGGATTATCCGGCTCGATCCGCGCCAGCTGCCAGCCCAGATGCAGCCCAAAACCAGCAAGGCCAAGCCAGCTCAGGACATGTGCCGGCGCAAGATAGAGGGCGCTCGCGGCCAGCGCCAGCGCCACGGCATAAAGCCCGGCTATGCCCGCACGCACGTTGTCGCCAAAAAACCGAGCCGTCGATTTGATGCCGGCGATCGAATCATCGGCAATATCCTGCAGCGCGTAAATCGTGTCATAGCCCATCGTCCAGAAGATGGCGGCGCCATAGAGGCACACCGGCGCTGGCGCGAGCGAGCCGGAATAAGCGGCCCAGCCCATGATGCCGCCCCAGGCGAAAGCCAGACCCAGCACCGCCTGCGGCCAGGAGGTGATGCGCTTCATGAACGGATAAATCAGCACGAATATCAGCGAGGCGAAGGCAAGCCGGATGGCAAAACCATTGAAGGCGAGCACTACGGCCAGACCCACCAGACATTGGAGCACCAGAAACACCGCCGCCTGCCTGACGCTGACCCGCCCGCTCGGTATGGGGCGCTGGCGCGTGCGATACACTTTCGCGTCAAGATCGCGGTCAACGATGTCGTTATAGGTGGAGCCTGCGCCGCGCATGGCTACGGCTCCGATCAGAAACAGGGCAAGCTGACCGAATGCGGGTGCTCCGGCCTGTGCGGCAGCGGCCAGAGCCGAAGACCACCAGCACGGCAGCAGCAGCAGCCACCAGCCTATCGGCCGGTCAATGCGCGCCAGTTGCACATAGGCGTGAAGATGCGCCGGAACCAATTTCAGCAGCCAGCCTTCGGGCGCGGCGTCCGGCAGTTGCAGCGACATGCCTAGAGCGGGCCCGCCGGCATGTGCATCTGTTCAGGCGCGTTGAAGGCATTGCCGTTCTGCTGCGCCTGCGCGCCGTCCTGTTGCTGCTTCTTGATTTTGGCGGCGACCAAGCAGGCCTGCTGGGCGACCTTTTCGGTCTTGCGGTGCCCTTCGGTGGCGTTCTTTATGATCTCGTCCGAAATATTGCACCAATTCTTGTTATTGGTCATATAGTTGACCATGTCGGTTTCCACCGCGGCAAGATTGCGCAAATGCGGACAGGCCGCGACGGGATCAAGCTTGCCCTTGAGCTTCTTGGTCATGCCGTTGAGAACATTGATCTCGGCCTGACGGCGCGTCATGATCTTGTTGAAATCGGCCTGACAGGATGGCGCAGACTGGGCATGGGCAGTTTCCAGCAAACCAAAACTCGCCAGCGCTGCAACAAGGGTAAGACGCAACAGTTTCATCGTGCAAACTCCATTCAGCTTTCCTTTAGCGCGGAAGCCCCCTGCTTCGCAAGATAATTGGCAATCAGGCGAACAGGCCGGGCAGCGCTGGTTTCCCCGGACAGCAAAAGCCATTAAAGACAGGTGAGGAGAAAACCATGCCGCGCCCCATGCTCAATTGTCGTCTTTTCGTTGACCATCCTCTGGCCGCTGAACAGCCCGTGCCGCTCGACAAGGCGCAGGCCAATTATCTTTTTCACGTGCTGCGGCAGGAGGCCGGCGCAGCGGTGGCCGTATTCAACGGACAGGATGGCGAATGGCGGGCCGAGCTCTCGGGCACGCCGAAAAAGGCCCCGGCCCTTATCCCGCGCGAAAAACTGCGCCCGCAATCGGCGCCGGGATTCATCAGCTATTATTTTGCGCCGCTCAAATCTGCCCGGCTCGATTATCTGATGCAAAAGGGCGTGGAGATGGGCGCGGCGCGGATGGTGCCGGTAATAACGCGCCGGGTGCAGGCCACGCGCTTCAACGCGGAACGGGCGCGCGCCAACATGATCGAGGCGGCGGAACAGTGCGAGATATTGTCGCTGCCCGTGCTGGAGGCCGAGATCCGTCTCGAACAGCTTCTCGCCCGCTGGCCGCAGGACGAGCATCTCGTTTTCTGCGATGAGGCCGCGCCGGTGGCAAACCCGCTTGAGATTTTGCAGGGCCTGCCCCGCGGGAGAATCGGCGTGCTCATCGGCCCGGAGGGCGGCTTTGACGAAGCAGAACGAAAGGCGATTCTCAGCCTGCCGCAGGCCGTGCCTATTTCGCTCGGGCCGCGAATTCTGCGCGCCGACACGGCCGCTGTTGTTGCTCTGACCCTGATCCAGGCCGCGCTCGGAGATTTCACACCCCGGACCACAGCAACCGAATGATCATAGTTTGGACATAATCTGAGCCAATTTTGTCAACATGTTCACCCGCACAGCTTTATTGATTCTTTTTGCATCAGCGAGCACATGCCTCGCGGCTGCCGAATTGCCTAATTTGCGCAACCAGAAGAAATCGCCCCCGATGCGGCTGACGGCCTGCGCCTCGCTCGGGCCGGGCTTTTATCAGGTCAACGGCTCTTCAACCTGTGTCCGGGTCGGCGGTTATGTTTCCGCCGATTATGTCTATCACAGCGCGCCCAGAAACGACCTCAACGCCCAATATCCGCGCAACTGAACCAGTGCTGGATCAGCGTTTGGCCGGCGGACTGCGCGCCTGATGTCAATAGGCGCATTCCGTGAAAACAGGTTCGATCCGGCCACCCCATTCATTATGGTATTTGTCCAGAAGCGCTTGTGCTGAAACGCGGCCTTCACGAACATATTGATCCAATATATCGAGGAAGCGGGTTTCATCGCGGCCCTGACTGTCGAGGCGGCGGCGGGCGGCAAGGCCGGCGCGGGCCAGCGCAAGCACGTCCCGGCCGATCTCAGCGAGCGAGCGGCCAGCGATACTGGCCTGCAGGCCAAGACGCGGCACCTCGTCGCGCAGTTGCTGGCGCTGTTCGGCGCTCCAGCCCTTGACCAGATCCCAGGCTGCATCAAGCGAATTCTGATCGTACAGCAAGCCGACAAAAATGGCCGGCAGCGCGCACAGACGCGATGAAGGCCCGCCATCCGCGCCGCGCATTTCGAGATAGCGCTTGAGCCGCACTTCGGGAAAAATGGTCGAGAGATGGTTGGCCCAATCGGACATTGTCGCCGTCTCGCCCGGCATCTGCGGCAACCGCCCCGCCAGCAGATCGCGGAAGCTGGCGCCGGTGACATCGTGATATGTAGCGCCGCGTTTGACAAAATACATAGGCACATCAAGGGCGTAATCGACATAGCGCTCGAAGCTCATGCCGTCCTCGAAAGCGAAGGGCAGCATTCCGGCACGGTTGTTGTCCGTATCGCGCCAGATTTCGGAGCGGGCCGAAAGCAAGCCGTTGGGCTTGCCCTCGGTGAACGGGGAATTGGCAAAAAGCGCGGTGGCCAGCGGCTGCAAAGCCAGCGAAACACGCAACTTCTTCACCATATCCGCTTCGGAGGCAAAATCGAGATTGACCTGCACAGTGCAGGTGCGGAACATCATGTCGAGACCGCGCGTGCCAACCTTGGGCATATAGCCGGCCATGATCTTGTATCGCCCCTTGGGCATGACAGGTGTTTCGGCGAGCGTCCATTTCGGGCTCATGCCAAGTCCGAGAAAGCCGATGCCGAGCGGATCAGCGATTTCCTTCACCTGCGCCAGATGGGCATGCACTTCCGAACAGGTCTGGTGGATCGATTCGAGCGGGGCTCCGGAAAGCTCAAACTGCCCGCCCGGCTCCAGCGAAATCGCGCCGCCGCCCGTCGCATCATAGAGCCCGATGATATAATCGCCATCAAGGATCGGCTCCCAGCCGAGCAGATGGTGCATGCCGTCCAGAAGGGCCTTGATGCCGCCGCGCCGGCCAGCGGGAGTTTCATAGGGAACGGGCGAGAGATCAGCTTTATAAAACCCGAATTTTTCGTGTTCCGTGCCGATCCGCCATTCAGATTTAGGTTTATTGCCTGCTTCGAACCATTCAATCAGTTCATTGCGTGAGGTGACCGGCGCTGAGTCCGTTACATCCCGAGCCATATTCACTCTCTCTTTTTATCAAGCGTCCATAACCATGATCGGCAAACCTACTGATCGTTTGTGACGATCTAGATAAGGGACGTTACAGCAAAATGCGAGAGGGAACATCCGTCAAGGCCGCAACAGGGGCTGCGGCTAATGCGCATGCGCCGCGCAGACGCGCCTGAACATCAAAATACAACTATGAATAAATTTATTTTTGAAAATAAACTATTAGTTTTGTCTCGATATATGGATTTTTATTAAATCAGCCGATAATATAATTTAAGCATGTGCGAAATATATCGTGGGTTTTTGCGATGAATATACTGCTCAAAAAATATCTGCGCGACACCGACGGGGCAACCGCCATCGAATATGCAATTTTGTTAGGCCTTATCTCCATGGCCATCGTCACAGCACTCAATATCATCGGCTCAAAACTGACCGGCATATTCACTGAGCTACAAAACGGCTTATGACTCCATCACAGAGCATCCTGCGCGAGATTATCGAGGCTGGATCTTATTTGCGCCACCAGAGCATCGGCGAGAGGCAAGGGCTTGAGCCGGTTGGTCATAACCCCGATCTCGCACAGACCCAGATCAGGAAAACCGTCTTCCTCACCCAATATGCGCATTCCGGATTTGATCGCGCTTTCCGGCAAGACTGAAACAGCCAGCCCGGCCAATACCGCCGCGCCCACCGCCGTCGAATTCCAGCTGGCATATAAAATGCGGAATGAGCGGCCCTGCGCTTCCAGCGCAGTGGTCGCCCGCTGTCGCCAAAAGCAGGTCGGGCGCCCCAAAGCCAGAGGCAACAGCGCATGTTCATGCACGAGATGATGAACCGACGTCACCCAGAACAGACGTTCACGCCGGACAATCTCGACCATGCCGGTTTCGTCGCAATGCGTCACGATGGCCAGGTCAAGTTCACCATCATTGAGCAGAACCACGAGATTCATGGTCGGCTCGCAGACAACCGTCACCTCGACACGCGGATTGGACTGAGAAAATTGCGCCAGTATCGCTGGCAGATAACGATCGGCATATTCATCGGGCAGGCCGAGCCGGATGCGTCCTTGAAGTTCGGAAGGCGAAAAGCTGGCAACGGCCTCAAGATTCAGCCGTACGATGCGCCGGGCATAGCTTAAAAGGCGCTCGCCCTCTTCGGTCAATCTGGATGCGCGGCCGTCCCGCTCGAATATCGGCTTGCCGATACGCTCCTCCAATCGGCGCATCTGCATGGAAATGGCCGACTGCGTTTTATGCACGATCTCCGCCGCACGGGTGAACGATCCGGAGTCGACAATGGCAACAAGCGACTTAAGTTGCTCGACATCAAACAGCGCGGTCATGACAGGCCTTCGGGCGGGTTTGGACAGGGGCTGGCAAAAACACGCCCCGAGTTCAAAGCGGCTGGAAATTCGCGAGCACCACCTGCGGCAGCGGCTGGCAATGCCTCATTTTTTCGGTGTCAGGTGACTGAGAATCATCTGCAAACCTTCAAGCTGCGCCTGCTGCATCTGCACGCTGCCTTGCATGATCTTGGTCATGGCTTCAAATCCGCTTTGCGCCACCGCCTCCGATGTTCCGGGCTTTGGCGCGGGCGGCGCTGCGAAAGGACCGAGGCCCTGTCCCTGCATAGCCTGCGTCAGCCCCTGCATGAACATACCCGCCACCCACGGCATCATCTGCTGCACGAGTTGCGGCTGCAGACCGGAAGCCTGAGCCGCCTGCTGGGCAACCTGCCCTGCCGCCTGCGAGGAACTGCCAAAAATCTGCGCCATCAGCGCCGAACCATACTGGAACGGATCAGGAAATGCGGAAGCCGCGGCGGCTTCGCTTTCTTTTGGCCTGGATTGCGGTTTAGGCTGCGGCTCCGGCTCGGGCTTTGCCGCGGCCTGCGGCGCCATGGCGGCAAACAGTTCGCTCACTGCCTGCGGATTCATGGCCTGCTGTTGCAGACCGGTGACGAAAGCGGGCATCAGAGATTGCACGGCGGCCTGTGTCTGGCCTGCCGTCAGGCCGAAGCGTTCCGCCATCTGCGCCATATTCTGGCTTGTCTGCGCGGAGGATAGAATATCGTTCAGGTTGAACATGTCGAACTCCCAGACTCGACGTACCAAAGACGACTATAAAGGATTCATCGCAAATAGAAATGCGCTGCCGCCCCGGACATAGCTATTTTGCCGCGTCCTGCGCCCGTCATTCCGGCGCTATCCGCCGCGCGAGCCGCGCTGTCGCGTAATAGGCGGTCACCACAGCCGCTACGCCGAAAATGGCCGTTCCCGCCATCATGCCGACCATGCCGCCCTTGACGCCCCAATGCGCGGCAAAATAGGTCACGAACGGAATGGTGCCCAAAGTGGCCCGGCCCCAGTTGAACAATGTCGAGTAGATCGGAAAGCCCAGATTATTGAAGGCCGTATTGGCCACAAACAGCGAGCCGAGAAAAATCCACATGGCCGCGCCGATGTGGCAATAGAAGCGCAGAAGCTCCGCCGACTCGCCGGAAAGCCCGAAAAGACGCACGATCAGCGAACTGCCCAGCCAAAGCATCAGCCATGTGAAAGCAACATAGGAAAGCGTGAGCGTGAACGCGTCCGTCAGCGTCTGGCGCACGCGCGGCATCAGGCGCGCACCGAGATTCTGGCTGATCACCGGCCCGAGCGACCCCGTCAGCGCGAAAATAACGCCAAAGGCGACGGGGGTAATGCGATCAATGACGGCAAAGGCCGCCACCGCGTCTTCGCCAAATCCGGAGAAAATGCGCATAGCATAAGAATTACCGACCGGCGTAGCCAGATTGGTGAGAATGGCAGGAATGGCGATCAGGGAAATGTGGCGCAGATCCAGCCAGGCCGCCGTTGTATCCGGCCATTTGACCAGCTTGTGCACACGCACGGCCCCATGAAATCCGACACCGAAAAACACAAAGCGCGAAATGACGATGGCAATCGCCGCACCATAAACGCCAAAGCCAAAGCCGAATATGAACAGCGGATCGGTTACCGCCGTGACAAGACCGCCAAACAGCGTGACATTCATTGCGCGCCGGGCGTCGCCCGCTGCACGCAATATGCCGGAAAATCCCATTCCGAGTGCCATGAGCACGTTGGCCGGAAGAATGATGGCCAGAAATTTCCGGGCGACATCAAACGGTTCGCCGGTCGCGCCCAGCATCGAGAGCGCGCCGCCCCGAAAGATAAAAAGAACCAGCGCCACCGCACCCGCCAGAAGCGCCGTATGCGTCAGGCTTGAGGCCGCAAGACGGCGCGCGCCGTCCCTGTCGCCCGCGCCAAGTGCCCGCGCCACCACGGCGCTGGTCGCGATCACCATGCCGATGTTAATTCCCATGGCGAAGAACATCACAGTGCTGGCATAGCCAACCGCCGCCGTCAGGGCGTTGTCGCCAAGGTGCGAAACATAGATCAGCGACAGCAGATCCACGACGAAGATCGCCATCAGCCCGACGGCGCCTGTTGCCGTCATCACGATCACGTGGCGCATGGTCGAGCCCTGCGTGAAGACGGCCCTTGGCCGGGGCGCGGCCGGCGTCTCTGAAACGGCGGAGGTCTGGTCTGTCACGGGGGCTTTCACGAAGAAACGAGGAATGACGGGAAATTGCCCGCCCGCATGCTGATATAGGATTTCAGGCGAAAAAACCATGCCCAATCGCCCGGCCCGCAGCAGCATCGGCGCATATTACGGTTCAATTTACCCTTATAGCTAAAATTATTCGCATTTGGGCGCATGGCTTGCTAGAAGCAGAGCCAAGACCGGCAAATTATGGAATATACAATGCAATCCGTGCCAGATATGGCGGCGCCTTCAGGCGACACGATCATCGCCCGCTTTCTCGAAGGGGGATATCTGCGCGCGGAACCTGCAGTTCTGCAGCCGCTGTCCATATTTCTTGATCAGTCGGGCGAGGACATTCGCGGACGCCTCTTCACAACAACCGACGGTGCCGGGCAGGAACTTTGCCTGCGCCCCGAATATACGATACCGGTCTGCCGGGATTATCTGGCCGGCAAGGCGGCAGGCACACCGGCGGCTTATGCCTATTGCGGGCCGGTGTTCCGCATGCGGGCAGAAGGCAGCGGCGAATTCATTCAGGCGGGAATCGAAAATTTCGGCCGCGCCGATCTTGAAGCGGCAGACGCCGAGATCTGCGCGCTCACGCTGCAGGCCGCATTGGATGTTCCGCTTCATATCCGCATCGGCGACATGGCCGTCCTGGCGCGCGTGCTGAAGGAACTCGATCTCCAGCCGTACTGGCTGCGGCGGATCAAGCGGGGCCTTGCTGCAGGCCAGAAGTTCGAGACCATTTTTGCCCCGCCGGCGCGCAATCATGCGCAGGATCATTCCGGAGTTCTGGCCGCACTGGAAGGCGTCGATCGCAAGGGCGCACGCGCGCTGGTCGAGGATTTGCTGTCCATTGCCGGCATTTCGGCCGTCGGCGGTCGTTCCGTAGGCGAGATAGCCGACCGTTTCCTCCAGCAGAGCGCGCTCAAATCCGAGGCGGGCCTTGGCGCAGACAAACAGGCGCTATTGCAGGAATTTCTCGCCATTTCGGGCAACCCCGATCATGCGGCGCAGCTGATGCGCGGCTTTGCCCGCAAGACCGGCCTTGACCTTGGTGCGGAGATCAATGCTTTCGAGATGCGCAACGGTTTCATGGCCGCCCATGGGCTTGACCTGAGCAAAATGACGTTCTCGGCCAGCTTCGTGCGTAATCTCGACTATTACACCGGCTTCATCTTCGAAGCGCGGCGGCACCCTTCCGTGCGTCCATGCCTCGGCGGCGGACGCTATGACCGCCTGCTGAAAACGATGGGTGCGAAAGAGGACATACCGGCGGTCGGCGCCGCGATCTGGGTGGCGCGCCTTGCAGGAGATCAGGCATGAACCAGACCGCACCTTCCGCGCCCGGCGCGCTTGTTCTCGCCGTGCCCTCAAAGGGTCGCCTGCAGGAAAACGCCGCCGCATTCTTCAGCCGCGCCGGCCTTACCGTGGCACAGGGCCGCGGCGTGCGCGATTACCGCGGCACGCTGAAGGGCGTCGACAATGTCGAGGTGGCGTTCCTGTCGGCCTCGGAGATTGTCTCGCAACTTGCAGCGGGCACCGTGCATATGGGCATTACCGGCGAGGATCTCATCCGCGAATCGCTGCCCGCGGCCGATACGCTGGTTGAACTGCTCACCCCGCTCGGCTTCGGCTTTGCCAATGTGGTGGTGGCTGTACCGCAGGCCTGGATCGACGTGCGCACCATGGCCGACCTTGAAGACGTCGCGGCAGCCTTCCGCGCCCGGCACGGGCGGCCGATGCGGGTCGCCACCAAATATATCAACCTCACCCGGGCGTATTTCGCGCAGAACGGCGTGAGCGATTATCGCATCGTCGAAAGTCTGGGCGCCACCGAAGGCGCGCCCGCTTCCGGCAGCGCCGAACTGATTGTCGACATCACGACCACCGGCGCGACGCTTGCCGCCAATGCGCTGAAAATACTCGACGACGGCATCATTCTGCGTTCGGAGGCCAATCTCGTGGCGTCGCTGACCGCCCCGTGGTCGCAGCAGCAACGCGAGAGCGCCCGCGCCATTCTGGGGCGCATCGCTGCTGAGGAGGAAGCGCGCACCACGCGCGAATTATGCGCGCTCTTCGCATCGCCCCCGGCGGAACTGCCGCATCTCATCGCGGAGCGCTTTGCCGGACAGGTGCAGTTCGTGACCCGGCAGGACCTGCTCGTCACGCTGCAGGCGCCCAAAGATCTGGTGCCCGATCTCGCCGACTGGCTCATTTCAAACGGCGCGGCACGGGTCACCTCTTCAGCGCTTGATTATGTTTTCACCCGCAGCAATCCGCTTTTTGAGCGCCTGTCGCGCCGGTTGGGCGCGTGATCATCATTCAGCCATGATGTCGGCGGATCTTGTGCGCATTCAACGCAATGATTATCACTTGATCTCTGTACGAATCAGGCAATGAGGGGACAATGAAACTTTATTCGCGCATCGCGGGCCTGGCCTGCATCAGTGCATTGATGCTGGCCGCCGGCGCAGGACTGGCGGCTTCGCCCGGAAAAAAGGACGATAAGGCGAAGGCGGCCTCTGAAATGCCCGCCATCGAGAAGAAATTTCCGACCAAGGTCAGTTTCGACCTGAAAAGCATCAACGGCAAGCCGATCCCCGGCGACATGTTCGTCACGCTGAATGTCGATGATTCGTTTCGCGGCTCGGGCAATGGCGGCTGCAACACATGGTCAGCCACCGTCTATCCGGTGCGCGGTCAGCGCCTTGCCGTCGGCCCCATCGCCGTCACCAAGAAAATGTGCGACAAGGACCGGATGGAGGTGGAACACATGTTCCTGAGCATCCTTCATGCTTCGCCAATGTGGGACACAAACGGCTCGGAACTGACACTCAAGCTGCCGAACGCCGTCATGGTGTTGCAGCGCTCCTTGTAAGCGCAACCCCTCATTTTCCCCGAAAGGGCGGCTGCAGGCCGCCCTTTTGCCTGTTCAGGCCAGACTATAGGTTCCATCCGGCTTCAGCGACATCGTGCGCCGGGTTTCGAGATCCGCACCGCTGCTGTAATGCGCCACAGCCACGATAGCGCAGCTTGGCAGCCGCTTCGACAGCATCTCCATCATATGGCGCGCCGCCACCTCATCCAGCGCCGATGTCGACTCGTCAAGGAAGAGATAGTCGGGCCGCATGAGCAGGGCACGCGCAATGCCTACGCGCTGCTGCTCGCCGCCCGAGAGGATGTTCTGCCACAGATCAACCTGATCGAGCCGGCCCTCGAACGCGCCAAGGCCGACATCGTGGAGAGCCGAGACAATCTCCTCGCGGCTATAGGCGCTGGCGGGCAGCGGGTAGGTCAGCACATCGCGCAGCGAGCCGCTCGGCAGATAGGTGCGCTGGGGCAACACCAGCACCCTTGCCCCTTCCGGCACGGAAATCCGCCCCGAGGCAAAGGGCCAGATACCGGAAAAGGCACGGAACAGCGACGTCTTGCCCGAACCCGACGGGCCGGAAATCAGCACGCGCGCGCCGGGTTCGACAGCAAAATGCTCGGTGCCGGACAGCTGCTGGCCGTCCTGACGCCTGACGACAAGATGTTCGGCCGCGAACCGGTCGCCGCCGGTGACCAGTTGCGCGCCTGCGACCTGCGCCGATTCAGCCAGCCTGATCGAGGCTTCAAAACCGGTGAGACGGGTGACGACCGCCCTGTATTGCGCCAGACTCGAATATGTATCGATAAACCAGGTCATGCCGTCCTGCACCGAACTGAAGGCACCCAAGGTCTGGGTCAGCGCGCCAAGCTTCATGGCGCCGGTAAAATAAGCGGGCGCCAGCAGCAGGATCGGAAAGATCGAGGATATCTGTCCGAAAAAGGCGGTGAACCAGGTCAGTTTCTTCTGCCGCTTGATGCGGGCATAGGCATTGGACAGTACATAAGCATAACGCGCCATCAGGCCGGCCTTTTCACTGCCCTCCCCGCGCAAAAGTGCGATCTGTTCCGAGTTTTCGCGGATGCGCGCCATGGCGAAGCGAAAGTCGGCCTCGTATTTCTGCTGAAGATAATTGAGCTTGATCAACAGCTTGCCGATAAAGTGGGTGATGATCGTGCCCAGCAGCGAATAGACCAGCGCCACCCAGATCAGCCAGCCGGGAATATTGAAGCTGAAGCCGAGCGACGTCAGCGGAAAGGACGCCGAAAGGCCCCAGAGCACGCCGAGAAACAGCACAAGGCGCACAATCGTGCCAAGAAAATTGACGCTGAGCACCATTGTGGTGCCGACAAAGTCATGAATATCCTCGGAGATACGCTGATCCGGATTATCGGCCGGGTCGGCGGTGAGGCGCATGCGGTAATGCATAGCGGGCTGCATCCAGCGCTGGACATAATATTCCGTCATCGACCGCCGCCAGCGGATCTGCAGCATCTGATTGATGTAAACGTTATAGACCGCCGTGACGATGTAGAAGAAAGCCAGCACCGAAAATGTGTGCAGCGCGATGGAGACGGAGGAGAAATTCAGGATCAGCTTGTTGAACGCGCCATAGTCCTTTTCCTGCAGCGCGGTGAAAAACTCATTGTTCCAGACATTGAGCGCCTTGCTGACAAAGGAAATGGAAATTTCAAAGCCGATGGTGATCAGCAGCAGGGCAAGGCCGATCCAGCGCTCTCTGAGGCGGAGCGTACCGATCAGCGGTATGTCGATCTCTCCGGTCTGATTGCTGAGAAAATAGGGAATGGTAAGACGCCAGATGTCGCGTATCGCGCTGAAAAACCCCTGCATAAACGGCGCTCCGAATCGGATCTGAAAGGAAATCGAACCTAGTGTGGCGCGGAATATAGCTGATATAAGGCAGGAGTCGACGATGCACAGCGCCGGCAGCCAAAAACAAAAAGCCCCGGACAAGCCGGGGCTTTTGATGAATTGACAAACCGGTCAGCCTGCTCTTGCGCCATCCACCGAGAAGCGGCCCGCGCCGGTCACCACCAATGCGAGGAAGCCGCCGGCAATGCCGAGGTTCTTCATGAAATTGACCATCTGCATCTGGTCGCCCGTGTGCAGATGGAAGACAAAGCCGAGAAAAAGCGTGAACAGGGCCATCAGCAGCGCCACGAGGCGGGTCTGGATGCCAAACACGATCAGCAGGCCGCCGCCCAGTTCAGCAGCAATGGCCGGATAAACCAGAAAGCCCGGCAGTCCGACCGATGCAATATATCCAGCCGCGCCAGCGGGGTTCATCAATTTCTGGAAACCGCCAAGGACAAAGATAAAGGCGAGAAGAATCCGCGCCGCCAGAAGCAGGAGATTGGTTTGATTATTGTTTTGCATTTTTGCTTTCCCACAAAGTCTGAGCCGGTAGCACCGGCCGATTCATTTCATGAAAAATGCCTAGCAAATTTATATGACGCAAGAAAGGCAGCCAAACAGAAACTCAATCTTGCATAAATGCAAATTGGAGACCTTGCCAAACCGGATTGATCAAATGCTGACAACAAAAAGGGCCGCCATTTCTGGCGACCCTTCTTGTTTGGAATTCTTCCCCTCACCCTAACCCTCTTCCCGTAAACGGGGCGAGGGAATTGCGAGAGCTGCGAGCGAATGTTTTCTAAGCTGCGCTTGAGATGCCATTCCGCCGCACCAAAGCGAGGTGTTCCGCGCTTTGGATTTGTAGACTTCGGGCGAGCGAATGATTTCTAAACTGCGCTTAGAAATCCATTCCGCCGCACCAAAGCGCGGTGTTCCGCGCTTTGGATTTATAGACTTCGGGCGAGCGAATGATTTCTAAGCTGCGCTTAGAAATCCATTCCGCCGCCCATGCCACCCATGCCGCCGCCGCCCGGCATAGCCGGTGCGTCCTTCTTCGGGCGATCGGCGATCATGGCTTCGGTGGTGATCAGCAGGCCGGCAACCGAAGCTGCATCCTGCAGCGCGGTGCGCACAACCTTGGCCGGATCGATGATGCCGGCTTCGATCATGTCGACGAACTCTTCCGTCTGGGCATTGTAGCCGAAGGTCTTGGACTTGTTCTCGTTGATCTTGTTGATCACGATCGAGCCTTCGACACCGGCATTGTCCACGATCTGGCGGATCGGAGCTTCCAGAGCCTTGAGGACAATCTTGATGCCCGACTGGACATCGACATTGTCGCTGGTGAGCTTGGAAACAGCAACCTTGGCGCGCAGCAGAGCCGTGCCGCCGCCCGGAACGATGCCTTCTTCAACGGCAGCGCGGGTTGCGTTCAGCGCGTCATCCACGCGATCCTTCTTTTCCTTGACTTCGACTTCGGTCGCGCCGCCGACGCGGATCACGGCAACGCCGCCAGCCAGCTTGGCCAGACGTTCCTGCAGCTTTTCGCGGTCGTAATCGGAGGTGGTTTCCTCGATCTGAGCCTTGATCTGGGAAACGCGGGCCTCGATCTCCTTCTTGGCGCCGACGCCGTCGATGATCGTGGTGTTTTCCTTGTCAATACGGACGCGCTTGGCGCGGCCCAGCATCGGCAGGGTGACGGATTCCAGCTTGATGCCGAGGTCTTCGGCAATCATGGTGCCGCCGGTGAGGATGGCGATATCTTCCAGCATGGCCTTGCGGCGGTCGCCGAAGCCCGGAGCCTTGACAGCAGCAACCTTGAGGCCGCCGCGCAGCTTGTTGACGACGAGGGTTGCAAGAGCTTCGCCTTCCACGTCCTCAGCGATGATGACGAGCGGCTTGCCGGTCTGCACCACGGCTTCCAGAACCGGGAGCATGGCCTGCAGCGAGGAGAGCTTCTTCTCGTGGATGAGAATGTAAGCGTCGTCCAGCTCTGCAATCATCTTTTCGGAATTGGTGACGAAATAGGGCGAGAGATAGCCGCGGTCGAACTGCATGCCTTCGACGACATCGAGTTCGGTTTCAGCCGACTTCGATTCCTCGACGGTGATCACGCCTTCATTGCCGACCTTCTGCATGGCCTTGGCGATCATGTCGCCGATCGACTTGTCGCCATTGGCCGAGATCGTGCCAACCTGCGCCACTTCGGCGGAGTCCTTGATCTTCTTCGAGCGGCTTTGGATGTCCTTGACGGCTTCAGCCACGGCGAGATCGATGCCGCGCTTCAGATCCATCGGGTTCATGCCGGAGGTGACGTATTTCACGCCTTCCTTGACGATGGCCTGTGCCAGCACGGTTGCGGTGGTGGTGCCGTCGCCAGCCGTGTCGTTGGTCTTGGAGGCCACTTCGCGCACCATCTGCGCGCCCATGTTCTCGAACTTGTCCTCAAGCTCGATTTCCTTGGCGACGGTCACGCCGTCCTTGGTGATGCGGGGAGCGCCATAGGCCTTGTCGATCACGACATTGCGGCCCTTGGGGCCGAGGGTCACCTTCACGGCGTTGGCGAGAATATCGACGCCGCGCAACATGCGGTCGCGTGCGTCAGAGCCAAAACGTACGTCTTTAGCGGACATGTAAAATCTCCTGAACCTTGGGGTTCTCTAGTGAAAATGTAGATTTAGCCGACGATGCCCATGATGTCGGATTCCTTCATGATGAGGAGCTCCTGACCATCGATCTTGACTTCGGTGCCCGACCATTTGCCGAACAGAACCTTGTCGCCCTTCTTGACATCGAGCGGGATGAGCTTGCCGGATTCATCGCGGCCGCCGGGGCCAACAGCAATGACTTCGCCTTCCTGCGGCTTTTCCTTCGCATTGTCCGGGATGATGATCCCGCCCTTGGTCTTTTCCTCGCCTTCGAGGCGCTTGACTACGACACGGTCGTGGAGTGGACGAAATTTCATGTTTCTCTAGTCCCTGATAGCCCTTGTCTGACAAGGGCGGTTGGCTCGAACCTCTGTTAGCACTCAACATCGAGAGTGCTAACAGCTGGGCCTGAGATAAGAATGCCGCCGAAGAGAGTCAAGGGGCGCGCATCAAAAAGAATGCGGCCGAAGCATCGGCCAGCCTGCGGCGCGCGCAGCCCTGAATTGCTGCTTTCCGATGAGCTCCTGCGGCGAACCACAATTATTGTTTCGCTAACCATACAGGTTCATTTTAACAATCGCCGCAAATTTTAAGTTAAAACCATAGCCTTGCAAAGGAAGGGCGTTTCAGAGCCCTGATGTCAACGGAGTGCACAATGCGTCGGCTTTTGCCAAGTATTGCCGGATTGGGCGGCCTACTGCTTTCGGGGTTTGTCGCCCATGGCGCGCCTCTGAGCAACGAACTTGCTCCGCCGCCGGTGATGAACATGCCAAGTCAGGAGATCGATCCGCAATTCCGCCGTCAGGATGTGCGGTTTGACGGGCCTGAAGCGCCCGGCACCATTATCATCGATACGCCCAACAAGTTTCTGTATCTGGTTGAAGGGGAAGGCCGCGCCCTGCGATATGGCATCGGCGTCGGGCGTCCGGGGTTTGAGTGGGCAGGCGTCAAGACCATCTCCCGCAAACGCGAATGGCCGGACTGGACGCCGCCGCCCGAGATGATCAGACGCCGTCCCGACCTGCCGCGCCACATGAATGGCGGCCCGGACAATCCGCTGGGCGCGCGGGCGCTGTATCTTGGCTCCAGCCTCTATCGCATTCACGGCACCAATGAACCGGACACGATCGGCACCAATGTATCCTCCGGCTGCATCCGCATGATGAACGAGGATGTCATCGACCTCTACCAGCGCGTGAATGTCGGCACGCGGGTCGTGGTGCTGGGCGATACATTATAAAAATTGCGCCCGGATACATCCGGGCGCTGCTCGTTCAGGCGCGTGGGACTCTATGCGCTCGACGTATCGTCGAAACCCGAGGAATCATCGAAACTTGAGGAATCGTCATAGCTCGACGAGTCGTCGTAGTTTGATGAATCATTATAGGAAGCATCCGAAACTGCCGGATCCTGCGCGGACTGATCCGACAAGCCCGACGCCTGATCTCCATAATAATTGTTGATGATGGTCTCGCCGCCGCCAACCCCGTATCCGGGGCCGCCGATGCCGCCCATCATGCCGTGCCCGCCGGAGAACAGGCTGCGGATTCCGTCAGCCATGAGCATGCCGCCAGCCACGCCGGCTGCCGTGGTGAGCGCACCGCTCAGAAAACTGCCGCCGCCGGAAGCCGGCGCGCCCCATGGGCCGGGCTGCGGCGCATATTGAGGGGCATATTGCGGCGGAGGCGGCGGCGCATAAGCGCGCGGCTGCGGCTGTTGCACAGGCGGGGCCTGACCAAAAAGGCTGCGGCCAAGCCCGCCAAGAAACGAGCCTCCGCCCTGCGGGGCCTGTGCCTGCTGGTTCTGCAATTCCTGAATACGCTCGTTTGCAGCGGCCAGCGCCTGTTCCTGAACAAGAACGGTCTGCGCCAATGTGTAGGCGGCGCCAGGGTTCTGCACCATCGCGGCATTGATAAAGCGTTCAGCTTCGGCGTCACGCGGGCTTGCCGGTGTTGTGCGGATGCGCTCAAACAGGCCGGTAAGAAGCTGTCTTTCGTCGGGGGTCATCGATCTCTCCCAGTTCTGCGGCAATGCCGCGCCGAACATATGGGATGAGAAAATGACGAATCCAAGACCTGCGCCGCTTTATCCGGCATTTGCCATTCATCATAACCGCAAAGCAGGACGATCAATCCTGCCCGGCGGATTGCCCCGGCTTTGGCCGAAATGGCGGCATTACAGGCCTGCCAGTTCGGCCGGGCGGTCGCCGCCATAGGCCCAGTTCAGCAATGCGATTGTGTGCACGATGGGGATGGCCGTGCCCTTGCCGATCTGCGTCATGCAGCCGATATTGCCGGTGGCGATCACCTGCGGACTGATGCGTTCAATATTTTTGACCTTGCGGGCGCGCAGCTGCGACGAAATCTCGGGCTGGAGCATATTATAGGTTCCCGCCGAACCGCAGCAGATATGCCCTTCCGGCACATCCTTCACCGTGAAGCCGGCGTTGGCCAACAGGGTTTTGGGCAAAGTCGTGATCTTCTGGCCATGCTGCATCGAACAGGCCGAATGATAGGCGACCACCATGTTCCTCGGCGGCTGGGCCGGCAGATCAAGCGTGGCGACAAATTCGGTGATGTCCATGGCCAGCGCGGCGACTGCCGCCGCCTTTTCGGCATAGGCCGGATCATCGCGCAGCATAAAGCCGTAATCCTTGATCGTCGTGCCGCAGCCCGAGGCGGTGATGATGATGGCATCCACCTTGCCCTGCGCAATTGCGCGATGCCAGATATCAATATTCGCCTTTGCAAAGCCAAGGCTGTCATGCTCCCGGCCCATGTGATGCGGCAGGGAGCCGCAACATACCTCGCCCTGCGGCAGCACCACCTCGACGCCGAGGCGGTTCAGCAGTTCGATGGTCTTGTCGTTGATCTCGGGTTTCAGAACGGGCTGGACGCAGCCGCCCAGCAGGATCACGCGTTTGGCGGGCCGCCCGGCGGAACTTGCAGTCCCAGCGGCATAGGTTCCGGGCTTCGAGAGCGGCGAGCGGGTCGGCAGACGCGCAGGCGCAAGATCGACCATGGCCGCCATACGCGCGCCGATCACGGGCAGTTTCGCCAGAACAGGCTTGAACGGCTTGGCGAGCACCGCGCCCAGCAGTGCCAGCCGGAAACGGTTGGGATGCGGCATCAGCCAAGCCAGCACTCCGCGCAGCAGGCGGTCGCTGAGCGGGCGCTTGTAGGTCTGTTCGATATAGGCGCGCGCGTGATCGACAAGATGCATGTAATGCACGCCCGACGGGCATGTCGTCATGCAGGACAGGCAGGACAGGCAGCGGTCGACATGCTTGACCACTTCTTTTGTGGCCGGCTTGCCGTTTTCCAGCATGTCCTTGATCATGTAGATGCGGCCGCGCGGGCTGTCGAGTTCGTCACCCAGCAGCAGATAGGTCGGACAGGTCGCCGTGCAGAAACCGCAATGAACGCAGGTCCGCAGAATCTTTTCCGAGGCAGCCATATGGCTGTCCTGCAACTGGGCGGGCGTGAAATTGGTCTGCATTTAAATCCCCGAATACATGCGGCCCGGATTGAGCTTATGAGCGGCATCGAACGAGGCCTTGACCCCGCGAGTAAGCTGCATCAGTGCCGGGCTCAGCGGCTGGAACACGTCCTCGCTGGCGCGTACACCCTCGGGCGCGCGGATCAGCGTCGCATGTCCGCCGAAGGCGGCAAGCGCATCGCGCACAGAGCCCGATTGCGCCCCGCCGGCAGGCGGCAGGCTCAGCCAGATCAGCCCCCCGCCCCAGTCATAATAATGACGCCCGCCGAGATTGCGCAGCGCGGCCATGAGCCGGGGCCCGGCGCTGGGCGCGGTGGAGATCCGCCAGATGAAATTCTCGCGCGGTTCGGCCACGAATTCGCCATCGCGGATGCCGCGCCAGAGCCTGTCCGATGCCTCGCCTTCCAGAAGATTGGTCTGCGTGAGCTTGGAAAACAGCTTTTTGAGTTCGCCCAGCCGGTAGTCGATTGAAGCCGAGAAATTCTCCAGCCGGATCATGGTGCGCGAGACATCGCGGCCCATGCCGACGGGCAGGTGCGCTGCGCCATTCACCTCGAAGGGCGACCCGAGCGCCTGCGCAAGCACGTCAACGGCCTCCTGCTCGGACAGGCCTTTGATCGTCATCGTGACAGAGCGTTCCGGCACCGGCAGCAGCTTGATCGTCACTTCCGTGATCAGCGCCAGCGTGCCATATGCGCCGCAGTTGATCTTGACCAGATCAAGCCCGGTGACATTCTTCATCACCCGCCCGCCGGTCTTGACGATCTCGCCCGCGCCATTGACGAGACGCAGGCCAAGAATGGAATCGCGCGCCGCGCCTGCCGAGATCCGGCGCGGTCCGGACAGATTGCAGGCGGCCAGTCCGCCGATTGTCGGCTCCCCCGCGCTGCCGAGCAGACCGCGATAGTCCATCGGCTCGAATGGCAACATCTGGCCCTTGGCTTTGATTGCCGATTCCACCTCCGCGAGCGGCGTGCCGGCCCGCGCCGAAATCACCATTTCTGCCGGCTCATAGATGGTGATGCCGGTGAGATTACTGGTGGAAAGCACGGCCTGCGCCGGAACCGGACGGCCCAGAGCCGCCTTGGTTCCGCCGCCCTCTATTCTGAGCGGGGCTGTTGCCGCGCGGATCATCTCCGCGGCTTCCTGTTCTGTGCTGGGTGCGAAAACCTGCATGAAGATTTTTCTTTTCTGAGAGGCCCCTGCGCTTGGCTGCAGGCAGGCGAATGTCACATATCGAGCGGAAAGACCTTGCCGGGATTGAGCAGCCGTCCGGGATCAAACACCGCCCGGGTACGCAATTGCTGCCGCAGATCAATTTCGCTGAACTGATGGCGCATCAGATCGCGCTTTTCGATGCCGACGCCATGTTCTCCGGTGAGGCAGCCTCCGACATCGACGCAGAGCTTGAGAATGTCATTGCCCGCGCTCTCGGCCTTGGCCTGCTCGTCCGGATCATTGACATTATACATGATAAGCGGATGCATATTGCCGTCGCCCGCGTGAAAGACATTGGCGACGCGCAGGCCGTAGGATTGCACGATCTCATGCGTCCGCTTGAGAACATGCGAAAGCTGGGAAGTCGGCACGGTGCCGTCCATGCAGATATAATCCGCGACGCGCCCCGTGGCGCCGAACGCCGATTTGCGGCCCTTCCAGATCGCAGCGGCTTCCATCGCCGATTGCGATTGCTTGACCACCTTGACGCCATGCGCCCGCGCAATATCGATGATGCGGGCGAGCTGGGCGTCCATCTCGACATCGGACCCCTCGACCTCGATAATCAGCAAAGCCTCGCAATCCATCGGGTAACCCGCATGGGCGAAGGCCTCGCAAATGTCTATGGCAATCTTGTCCATGAATTCGATTGCCACCGGAATGATGCCTGCGCCGATGATGGCGGCCACGCAGGCTCCGGCGGATTCGACATAGTCAAAGCCGAAAAGCACGGGCCGCGCGCCCTCGGCGCTGCGCAATATGCGCACCGTGGCTTCCGTGACGACGCCAAGCTGCCCTTCCGAACCGACAATCAGGCCCAGAAAATCAAGGCCTTCGGCATCCAGCGCCTCGCCGCCGATCTCGAGAACCGTGCCGTCGAGCAGCACCATTTTCACGCCGAGGATATTGTTGACGGTAACGCCATATTTAAGGCAATGCGCGCCGCCCGAATTCATGCCGATATTGCCGCCGATGGTGCAGGCCAGCTGGGAAGAAGGGTCAGGCGCGTAGAAAAACCCTTCCGGCTGGACATCGGCGGAAATGGCCAGATTGGTGATGCCCGCCTGTACACGCATGGTCCGGTCGGCAAAATTGACGTTCAGAACCTTGTTCATCTTGGCAAGGCCAAGCACGATCGAATCTTCCTGCGGAATGGCGCCGCCCGCCAGCGAGGTGCCCGCTCCGCGCGCCACCACCTTGACATGATTGTCGTGGCAGAATTTCAGCACGGCGCTCACCTGCTCCGTATTTTCCGGCAGAACGACGGCCAGCGGCACGCGCCGGTAGGCGGTGAGCGCATCCGTCTCGAAGGCGCGGCGCTCATCCAGCGAGGTGATCAGCGATGTCCAGGGCACGAGCGCCGACAGTCCGGCGATGATCTCGTCACGGCGCGACATGATGGAGGCTTCTGGTTGCGGAAAGGGAATGGCGTTCATGGCGGTTCCAGACATTTTCGCTGTGTCTACACTGCTGGCATATATAGTGCTGATTAACAAGAAAGCTCCGGAACGCCAGATATTTCACACCCAAAAGCCCAGCTTTTTCACATTGCGGCAAAACAAGGCATTCAGCAAGCGTCAGTGGCCATCGGCATGCGCCCGCCTGATGCGCCAGACGATATAGGCAATACCCGCAATCACGACAGGCACGCTCAGGGCCGTGAGCACCGCAGTATCCAGCGGCAGCGGCACGATTTCACCCAGCCCGTCGAACACATGTGCGATCAGAGCCACGATATAATAAGAGATGGCCGCCACCGAGAGGCCTTCCACGGTCTGCTGAAGGCGCAGTTGCAGCCGCGTGCGCTCGTTGAGCGCATGGAGGACGTCGCGGTTCTGTTCCTCGATGGCGACATCAACCCGTGTGCGCAGCAGATTGGTGGCGCGCGCCAGCTTCTCGGAAAGGCGCGACTGCCTTTGCTGAAGCATCTGGCAGGTGCGCATGGCAGGGCCCATCCGGCGCGAGAGAAATGCCGAGGGCGCGGAATAATCGCCCCAGGGTTCTTCGCCGATTGCGCTCAGACGTTGGGTGACAATCTCATCATAGGCGGCCGACGCGCCAAGGCGGAAATTGGCGCTTGCGGCGTCAGCCTCGAGTTTTGCGGAGAGCGCCGTCAGTTCATCGAGCAGGCTGCGATCGGAGGCAAGCCCGCCCGCCGTGGTCATGCTGCGGGCAATCAGGGTGAGAGAGTCCTCGACATGCTGCACCGCCGGAGCAAGGCTTTGCGCCATGGGCAGGCCCATCAGCGCGAGAGTGCGGTATGTTTCGATTTCAAGCAGGCGCTGCGCCAACGCGCCGGCGCGGTAGGCGCTCAGGTCCAGATCGCCGACCAGCATCCGCACGAAACCATTGTCACGGCAGCGAAAATCCGTCGCCACGCATCCTGCCCCCTTGGCCACTTTGCAGGCTGCAAGCGAGGTGAGATCGAAACAGCGCTCCATGCGCGTCACCACATCGTCAAAATCAGCGATCTTAACGAGATGCATGTCCACAGCAACGATCAGCGGCCCCGGCTGGGCGAGAAAGCTGGTAAAATCCATCAGTTCCTCGGCGCGCGGCGTAAACCATTCCGCGCCCTCTCCCGCCATGCCGAAAGTGTAAGTGCAGAATTCGGCGTGGCTCTCGAAGCGCAGCACCCTGTCGCCGAAAATGACGCGGTGATGACGTGCATCGGGCTCGGGGCGCGGCACATTGTGCTTCAGGCAGAATTCGGTCAGCGCCTGCACGGCGCCGCGCGCCGCCTGCTGATCGGTCTGGAAGGCAAAATGAAAGAACCGCCGCGGCGAACGCACGAGATGAAACGGCCGCGCATGCACCTCGCCGGCAGCGACCGAACGCAGGGGATGCGCATTCAGCCCTCTCGGCGTTGCGGCTTCATTCTGTTGCATGAATCGTCCCCCTGCCGATGCGCCGCGAATCTATATCCGCAGCGCGGCATCTGATCGTTTGACGAACTACAACAGGGCGGTGCATAAACTGTCAAGAACGTGAATCTGCGAGGACCACCATCTTGAGCGAGACACCCCATAGACCCCGGGTCGGCCTTTTCGTGACCTGCCTTGTCGATCTGATGCGGCCAAGCATCGGCTTTGCTGCGGTCAAATTGCTTGAGGACGCGGGCTGCATCGTCTCCGTGCCATCGCAGACCTGCTGCGGCCAGCCGGCCTTCAATTCGGGCGACCGGGCCACGACAAAACAACTCGCCGAACAGGTTATGGCGGCCTTCGCCGATGTCGATTATGTCGTGGCGCCTTCCGGCTCCTGCGGCGGCACATTGGCGCGGCACTATCCTGAATTGTTTGCAGATGATCCCAATCTGGCGGCAAAAGCACATGATTTTGCCCAGAAATGCCACGAACTGACCAGCTTCCTGACGGATGTCCTTGGCGTGCAGAAGGTTGCAGCGCGCTTCAGCGGTACGGCCACCTATCATGATTCCTGCTCGGGCCTGCGTGAACTTGGCGTCCAGAGCCAGCCGCGCAAACTTCTGGCCAGCGTCGACGGCCTGACCCTCACCGAAATGAACGAGAACGACGTGTGCTGCGGCTTTGGCGGCACGTTTGCCGTCAAATATGGCGAAATATCCGATGCCATCGTCGAGAAGAAAGCCGGAAACATCACGGCGTCAGGCGCACATATGCTGCTTGCCGGCGATCTTGGCTGCCTGATGAACATGGCGGGGAAATTGTCGCGGCAGGGGTCGAAAATCGAGGTGCGCCATGTGGCGGAAGTGCTGGCCGGCATGACCGATCTGCCTCCCATCGGCGCGCCGCGTCCGGAGGCAAAGCCATGACGCATGTCTCCACCTCGCCGCAGTTCAAGGCCAATGCCCATGAGGCGCTGCATGACCCGCAGTTGCAGAAGGCCATGCAGAATGTACGCACCGGCTTCATCGACAAACGCGCCAAGGCCGCCGCGCGTCTGCCGGAATTCGAACAATTGCGCGATGCTGCCCGCGACATAAAAAACCATACGCTCGCGCATCTCGACCTTTATCTCGAGGCCTATGAGGCACGGGTGAGGGAGAATGGCGGCCATGTGCATTTTGCCCGAAATGCCGATGAGGCGCGGTCGGCCATTCTCGATATTTGCAGGCAGCACGGCGCAAAAACCGTCACCAAGGGCAAGAGCATGATCTCGGAAGAGATCGCCCTTAACGAAGCCATCGAGGCGGCAGGAATGGCCGCTGTCGAGACCGATCTGGGCGAATATATCATCCAGCTGCGGCATGAAACGCCAAGTCACATCATCGCGCCCGCCGTCCATCTCAACGCCACGCAGGTGGAGGAGGACTTTCGCCGCGTTCATACGCATCTTGATGCGAACCGCGACCTCAGCCAGCCGGTGCAGCTGCTCTCGGAGGCGCGCGCCATCCTGCGCGACAAATTTCTCGCTTCCGATATCGGCATCACCGGCGCCAATTTCCTTATCGCGGAAACAGGCTCGTCCATCATCGTCACAAATGAAGGCAATGGCGATCTGACGCAGATCCTGCCGAAAGTCCATATTGTGATCGCCAGTCTCGAAAAGCTGGTGCCGACGCTCGATGACGCAGCGCAGATCATCCGCGTTCTGGCGCGTTCGGCTACTGGGCAGGAAATCACAGTCTATTCGACCATTTCCACCGGGCCGCGCCGCGATGGTGATCTCGACGGCCCGCAGGAATATCATGTGATCCTGCTCGACAATGGCCGGTCCAACATGCTCGGCACCGAGTTTCAGGACATGCTGCGCTGTATCCGCTGCGGCGCCTGCATGAACCATTGCCCCGTGTATCACGCGGTGGGCGGCCATGCCTATGGCTGGGTCTATCCCGGGCCGATGGGCGCTGTGCTCACGCCGTCGCTTATTGGCGTCGACGAGGCCGGACAACTGCCCAACGCCTCCACATTCTGCGGCCGCTGCGAAAGCGTCTGCCCTGTGCGCATTCCCTTGCCCAAGCTGATGCGTCACTGGCGGGAAAAGGAATTCGAGCGGCATCTCGCCCCGGCCACCATACGCTCCGGCCTTGCGATCTGGGCGTTTTTTGCCCGAAAGCCAGCCCTCTACCGGTTGGCTACACGCATTGCCATGACCAGTCTGGCGCTGCTCGGGCGGGCCAATGGCAAATTCTCCTGGCTGCCGCTGGCCGGCGGCTGGACAAAATATCGCGACCTGCCCGCGCCGCAGGGCGGCACATTCCAGAGCCAATGGCGCAAGCGCCGATAGACATCAGAAAAATTGGATCCTCGCATGACCAGCGCCAGAGACGATATTCTTGCCTCCATCCGCCGCTCGCTCCATGTCTCGGGTGAGGAAGCACCGCGGCGCGCCTCTGTGACCGCGCGCCTGACACAGCCCCCCAAGGGTATTCTGCCGGAGCGCGGCGCATTGCAGGGCCGCGCCCTGATCGAAAGGTTCATCGACGAGGCAAAGGCGACATTCGCCAGTGTCGCAGAAGTCGGGAAGGCGCAGATTCCCGCCGAAGTTGCACGCTACCTGCGGGATAATAATCTGCCTGCAACCCTGCGCATGGGGCAGGATGTCCGCTTTTCAGACCTTGACTGGACCGACACATCGATCGATATCAGTCATGGCCCGTCCAGCGGCCACGATCTCAATGCTCTGTCCCATGCCTTTGGCGGCGTGGCCGAAACAGGCACACTCGTACTCATTTCCGGCCCGGACAATCCGACAACGCTGAATTTCCTGCCCGACAATCATATTGTCGTTCTGTCCGCCGCCGATATTGCGGGACATTACGAAACCGTGCTCGGCCGCATCCGGGAGCGCTTCGGCGCCGGGCGGATGCCGCGGACAGTCAACCTGATCACCGGGCCCTCGCGTTCGGCGGATATCGAGCAGAAATTGCTTCTTGGCGCGCACGGGCCTCGAAATCTTCACATCGTCATTTACTAGCCGTCTCGGATTGCCCGGTGCCTGTCGCCGCGCGAAAGCCGACTTTGGCCGCGCAAGCGACCCTGCTGCCCGTCCTTTCCGGACTGCGGCTTCGAATCCGGCTTCTACTGGTATGCGACAGGCTGTATTTTTATATCCCTGATATGCTATCTGCTGATCAAGGATACAAAATCAAACTCGCGGATGAATCAGGCTGTCTGAGCCACACCTAATCGATATTAATGCCCGCCGCGCCGTTGCTGCCATTTTTGGTCTCAACGGCGCGGCGATCGGCGTTTGGGCGGCCAATATACCCGGCGTGAAGGACAATCTCGGCCTCGACCCGCAATCCATGAGTCTCGGTTTTCTGGCCATGGCTGTCGGCGCGCTCATCGGCATGCCGCTGGGCGGGTGGCTCATCGCGCATTTCGGTTCAGCCCGGGTGACGCGCATCAGCGGGTTTATCTTCCTCATCCTGATGCCCCTGCCGGTGATCGCGCCCAATCTGTTTCTGCTCGCCGCCAGCCTCGCGGCCTTCGGTCTTGCCAATGGCTGTCTCGATGTGGCGATGAATGCCCATGGCGTGCTTGTCGAGCGGCGGCTTTCGCGCCCCGTCATGTCGACATTTCATGCCATGTGGAGTCTGGGCGGGCTGATCGGTTCAGCCTCCGGCGGGCTGGCACTGACAAAATTTGGCGCAGCCGGCGCAATATTCGCCGCCAGCCTCTGCGCCATCGCCGGATTTGCCGTCGCAGCATCCAAACTGCTGGGGACGCATCTGGACAGCCAGCCGGGCGCAAGCCATTTCGCCCTTCCTTCCCGCGTGACACTGGCACTGGGCCTGCTGGCCTTTCTCGCCATGATGTCGGAAGGTGCTGTGCTGGACTGGAGCGGCATATTTCTTCGAGATCTGCGCGCTTCGGCAGAACTGGCCGCTGCGGGCTTTGCCGGTTTTTCCGCCAGCATGGCGTTTGGCCGTTTCTTCGGCGACACATTGCGCGGCAGATTTGGCGCGGGTATGCTGGTGCGCGGCAGCGGCCTGATCAGCGCTGCAGGCCTCGGTGTTACTTTGGCCAGCAGCGACGCGCTGCTCGCAACCATCGGCTTCGGCTTCATGGGACTTGGCATTGCCAATATTGCGCCGGTGATCTATGGCGCTGCCGGACGGCTGAAGGGCGTGGCTTCGGGCGTATCGATCGCCTCGGTGGTGACGATGGGCTATGCCGGTTTCATGCTCGGCCCGCTGATGATCGGCTTTGCCGCACATCAGATCTCGCTGCGTTCGGGACTGGCGCTGATCTGTCTGGCTCTGATGCTCGTAGCCTTTCTCGGGCGGCGCGTTGAAACCTGACCGGCCATAAATTCACCATTTGTTGACCATAATTCTTTAGAATGACATTGCTCAGCCTCAGGGCTAAAGGATCCCGCATTTGCCGCGCTCGCTCACACCTCACCTCATTCTGGCTTCAGGGCTGACGCTGCTGCTATCGGCAGGAACGGCCTACCCCGATCCCCTGCCCGCACTTGGCCCTGCGCCGCTCTATGTACCGACCATCCCGCCCGAGACGCCGCTTGGACCAGCTCCGGGGCAAGGATCAGCTTCGCCTGTGCCGCCGGGCGCGCTGCCTGCAACAAAGCCGGCGCATAAGCATCAGCCCGTGCGGGAGACCGCGCTCGAAAATTCCCCAGTTCCCACGCTGGAGCCGGACACGCTCGATCTCACGATACGCGCATCAGAGCGTTACTCAGCGGTTGCAAATGCCGGCGGCTGGCCGGAAATTCCTGCCGCGCTGCATATCGGAGAGCGGGGCACGCTTGTTGCGCTGCTGCGCCGCCGGCTGGAAATAGAGGGCGACCTGCCCGCCGACAGCGCCAGTAATCCGCAGGTCTGGACTCCGGATCTCACAGCCGCCGTCAAATATTTTCAGGCGCGCCATGGCCTTCGGCAAACCGGCGTTGTCGCGGGCGCCACGCTGAGAGAAATGAACGTGCCGGCATCAGTCCGGGTTCAGCAATTGAATGCAAGCGCCGCGCGGCTGGCCGGGACGAACTTCACTTTTGGCGCGCGCTATGTCGTCGTCAACCTGCCTTCGGCCTCGGTTGAGGCCGTGCAGGACGGTATCGTTGTGCACCGCTATGCAGCGGTGGTGGGTAATGTCGAACATCCCTCGCCGCAGGAAACAGCCCATATCACCGCCATCAATCTCAATCCGACCTGGACCCTGCCGACCTCGATCATCAAGAACGAGATCATCCCAAAAATGCGGACGGACCCCACCTATCTCAGCAAGGCCCATATCCGCATCTTCGACGGCAACGGGCAGGAAGTCGATCCGGCCCGCGTCAACTGGAACAGCGAACGCGCGACCCTGTTCACGTTGCGTCAGGACGCCGGAACAAGCAATTCGCTCGGCACGCTGCGCATTCAGATGCCAAACCGGGACGCTGTTTACATGCATGATACGCCCGCAAAGGCGCTGTTTTCTGGCGATTACCGCTTTTTTTCGCATGGCTGCGTCCGCGTAGAAGGCGTTTATGGTCTTGCAAGCTGGCTGCTCGAAAATACGCCTGCCGCAGATAATCGTCCCTGGGATGTCGCAGCGCTCCGGGCCGCCATCGGTTCGCAGAGCCGCATGGATATCCGGCTGGCAAGATCGGTTCCGGTCGCATGGGTCTATCTGACAGGCTGGGCCAAGCGCGACGGCACTGTGGAATTCCGTCCCGATGTCTATGAACTCGATTTGCAAGCAACAGCGGCAAAGCCGGAAGCCCCGCCGCAGCAAGCCCGATCCAGCCCGTCTCTGAGCAAACTCTGAACCAGTCGTCTATTCTGCCAGCACGCGTGTCGGCGGGAACGAGACCTCAACCAGAGTGCCCTCGCCACGCTTCGACTTGATGGTGAACGAGGCACGATTGGCTTCGACCATGGCCTTGGTCAGCGGCAATCCGAGGCCGGTGCCATTCGCCTTGCGCGATGTCTCCAATTGGCGGAATGGCTCCAGCGCGCGTTCAATATCGCTTTCATTCATCCCAATTCCGGTATCGCGCACACGAATAACAGCATTTCCTGCATCGGTGAGCGCGGTCGAGACAATCACTTGTCCGCCGGGTTCGTTGAATTTCACCGCATTGGAGAGAAGATTAAGCATGATCTGGCGCAACGAGCGCTCGTCCGCCACGATATTTGGCAGGCGCGGCGCCAGCGACACACGGATGATGACGCGTTCCTTCGTGGCCTGCGGCTGCATCAGCGCCACGCAATCCTGAAGAATCTTATTGGCATCGACACTGACAAAGGACAGATCGAGCTTGCCCGACTCGATCTTGGACAGATCCAGCAAGTCGTTGACAAGGCTCATGATATGCATGCCCGAAGCATGAATGTCCTTGAGATAGTCCTTGTAGCGCTCATTGCCTATCGGCCCGAAACGCTCCTGCCAGATCACCTCTGTAAAGCCAAGGATGGCATTGAGGGGGGTGCGGATCTCGTGGCTGACCTTGGCGAGAAAATCGGATTTCTGCGCATTGGCGCGCTCGGCATCACGCCGCGCCTCGCTCAGTTCACCCTCTGCCTTTTTCCAGTGAGTGATATCGCGCAGAACGGCGCAGAATTTGGCATGGCTGCCCTGCCCCACCCGGCCGAGCGTCATGAACAGCGGAATTGTGCCGCCATTGCGTTCACGGCCCAGCACATCGCGCCCATCGTTGAGCACCGAAGCCACGCCATTGGATTTCAGGCCGTCGAGATAATCCAGCGCCGCAGCGTGGCTTTCAGGCGCCAGCAAAACCGTAAACATCGCGCCAAGAACATCATTCTGCTCGACACCCAGCAGGGCCTCGCCCGAACGGTTGAGCGCGACAATATGGCCGCCTTCATCGAGCACGGCGATACCGTCAGTCGCCGTATCGAGAATATCGTGCAATTCCCGCGCTTCGGATTCACGCGCCCGCAAATCCAGTTCAATAGCCTTCAGACGCGGGGCAAGATCGGGCTCCGCCGCCTTTTTCACGAACGCCAGCGCCGCTGGCGCGCGCTGCCATGTCCAGTCTTGCACAACGAATTCGAGCGAAAGCGCCTCAGCGCCGCGATGCCGGAACTGCATCGTCGCGCGGCCTTCGCCCCTAGCCTCACTCACTCCAGCCCAGACCTCTCCGGCCAGTTCGAGCCTTTGCGCTTTGCTCTCTTCCTGAACATCGAGCCCCAGAAGCCGGGCAAATGCCGCATTGGCATGAACGACCGCGCCATTCTGCACCAGCAGAATTCCGTAGGGCGCCAGTTCGAAAAGCTCAATCGCTTGAGATTGATCAGAAACGACAGGCTTTTCCGGCTCCGGCGCGACGAGCACGGGCGCATCCGTTGCGGGCGCCAGCGCGGCTGGTACGTCCTCAGGCGGCGCAGGCTGCGCAATGGCCGGTGTATCGGGCGGCAAAACATCCGGCCTGGCGCCCAGCGCCCGGGCAATCTCCCGGAAGGCAAGACGCTCCGCGGCTGTCAGGGTCAAGGATTCAGCCGCCTTTTCGGTGCTGCGTTCCGGATGCAGCGAAACAACATTGCCAACCGGCACGGCCGGGATCAGATCTGGCTCTGGAATGGCCGGCGGCGGCACGAATTGCGCGGCCTCGACCATGGATTGAATATAGAGTTCGGCTCCAGGCTGATCCACAACCGGGGCCGGCGGCATCTCGGCGCGCGGCACGTCCTGAATTTCGTCAAAATGGACGATGCCGAAACCGCGATATCCGGCAAAATTTCTGGCCGCATTAAAAATGGGCGAAGCGGCGAGGCTGACCGGTACCATCGCCGAACCATCCTGCATAGGCCATGCGGGCGCACGGTATTGCCATGTCTGGCCGGAGCTCAGCATCGAGAGCAACTGCGCTGCGCCGTCCGGGACAATGTCTGCCGGAGTGCGGCCAAGCGCAGCCCCGCCATTGGCGAGACCCGCGCGGAAAAAATCCGGAGAGATTTCGTTAAAGCAACCTGCGGCATCCGTCTGGAAAGTGAAACGCACCGGCTGGCGGCCAGCCGTTACCTGCGCGGATGCAACGTCCACATCGTGAGGCACGGCGGCGGCCAATAAAGCGACAGCCGCATCTATCTGGCGCTGGAGCGGCGGATTGAGCCCCATCGCGGCAAGGCGCAGAAAGCTGACACCGCCATCGCTATGCTTGGCACAAAGGAATGTGACGAGTTCAACCGAACCGGCCAAGGCCAGCCGAAGCCGCTCAAGGCGCGGCCCGGACAGCCTCAGATGGGCCGCGAGATCGCGGATACGCCGCGTTCCTGCATCTTCACCCGAGAGCAACCGGCTTGTGAGAGCGGCCAGATCAGCGCTCGAAAACAGCGCTCTGGCTTGCAGATTGGCGGCAATCACTGCGAAGGGTTCGGCGCGGATAACCAGCGCAGGCGCTCCCGAACGGACAAGCGGCTCAAAAGAGCTGTCCGCATCGAACCAATGATTCATTTCCGCCGAGACACGATCTGTCATTTTACGCAAGCCCGAATCAATTCGGCTACCCTGTTCTTTACCGCTCTTAGTCGCGGCGAAATTACGGCAATCCGTCTTTCCACATTCGAAATATAAGACAGAATGACCGTCGCCGTCCATGACTTCGGACCTGTCCGGCACTTAAGCTTCCGTTTACCATTAATAGTAAGGGTTAATTCAGAATATGGTGCATTGCACAATTATATTGCATTGCACAATTTTTTGTGTTAACACTTTGCCAAGTTGTTAATCCGGTCTTTTCAGGGAGATGAAACATGACCAATACGCCTTATGAAATTCCAACCGAAATGCGCGATTTCGCCGAAAAAAGCGTCGAGCAGGCCCGCAAGGCCTTTGGCGGCTTTCTGGAAGCTGCGCAGAAGGCTTCAGGCTCCGTCGAAGGCAATGCCGCTACGGCCCAGACCAAGATGAAGGAACTGAGCGCGCAGGCTGCTGAATTCACTGAAAAAAGCGTCAACGCCGCATTCGACCATGCGCAGAAGCTGGTCCGCGCCAAGGACATTCAGGAAGTTCTGGCGCTGCAGACCGAATATCTGCAGACGCAGGCCAAGGAACTGGCCGCCATTATCAAGAACGCCACAACGAAGTAACCTTGCAAAGGAACTTGACCATGGCTCGTCGTCCTAGAAAACCAGCCCATCAGCCTGTCCTTCACGCTAAGCCCGCGACAATCGCCGCGCCAGTTGCGCCAGCACCGACGCCCGAGGCGCCAAAGGCAAGCGCCATTAAGGACATCGCCGTCAAGGTTCAGGCTGCGCCGCAGCCGGCAGCGCAGGAAAAAGCCGAGAAGGCGCCTGTCTTGAAGGCACCGACTGTCACGGAACAGCCGGTCGCAGCCAAGCCGGTCATCGCCGAACCGGCTAAGACGCAAGCGCCCGCGCAAGACAAACCTGCCGCCGCGATCGAGGCTCAGCCGAAAGAAGCCGCAAAGCCCGTTGCCGAGGTTATTGCGCAGCCTGCGCCCGCCGTTGCTCCGGCCGCGACAAGCACCAAGATCATTCTGACCGCGGATATTATCGCGCCCAAATCCGGCAAGATCGAGCAGGATATTGCTGTGGCCGCCGAAAAGCTGATCGTCGAAGGCCGGGCAAAATTCACCGAGGCCAAGGCCAAGGCCGACACTCTGGCGCAGGCAATAGAGACCAGCGCCCAAAGTTTTTCGGATGGCATGAAAGATCTGAATTCCAAAGCCGTCGCGCTGGTGAAGTCCAACATGGATGCCAGCTTCGATCACGCCAAGGCGCTGCTCGGAGCCAAAACGCCGTTTGACGTCTGGAAAATCCACACTGACCTGACGGTCAAGGAATTCAAAAGCCTGAACGATCAGGCAAAGAGATTCTCTGAGGCAGCCGCGCAGATCGTGGCCGACGTCGCCAAGCCGATCAAGAATTCGCTGTCGGGCGTTTTCTCCCAGAACTAGTCTTCTCCGGCCTTGCCGGCGGATGACGCGGGTTCCGTTTTCTCCCTGACGGAACCCGCGCCTTTTTCTGCGTGAAAGAGGCGAACGAAATGCCATTTCCTGCATTTTTGCACTTGCAATGAAACGGCTTTGCTTTTAGGGATCGCACTCAAGTGCAGCCATAGCTCAGTTGGTTAGAGCGCTAGATTGTGGATCTAGAGGTCCCCCGTTCGAGCCGGGGTGGCTGTACCATCTCCCTTATATTTGAAAGACCGGAAGCTCCTCCGGCAGGCGTCAAACACCAATCTCGAAAATTATATCGACGCGCCTTCAGGCGCCACACCCGGCGTGGTTTACCAGCCCATATTGAACGAATATGTCAGTCCGGCGCCCACCGTAAACTGATTGCGCGTGCCGCCATTGGCAACGATCGGACTATCTCCGGCCGGCCCGACCAGCCTGTCATAATGCTGATAAAGCTTGCCGGTCCAGCTCGGATTGATCGCGTAGGACTGCGCAAGGCCGATACCGGCAGAGCGAACGCCAGCGCGGGCATTATAAGCAGAAAACCCGCTGGTGGCCGCCTCGGCTGATGAAATGCCAAACCGCGACTGCATCTCATTATGATCGGCCAGAGAAAGGCGGGGCCCGCCGGAAAGCGTGAACTGCCCGTATTTCTGCACCCAGTCGGCAGAAACATTCATGACGAAACCATCACGGTCACGAAAACCGTGCAAAATCTCCATGCGCGCGCGAAACCGGTCATGCACCGGCCAATATTCGGCATATAAACCGGATTGAATGGTCCATTTCACGTCTGTAATGCCGTTCAGCCGCGGATCATCGGCATGATAACGGCCCCGGTCGAAACCGAACGTCGCTCCGAACTTGAATGTCTTCGAATCATAGACCGCAAAATCCGGCCCGTCTTCGGGCGCGCTGAATGATTCCGAATCGCCGGCTCTGTGCCAGGAGAGGGAGGGCCTGAAACCCGGCACCAAACCCTTGCTGCCCGCAAATTCCGGCCCGAATGTCGCCATCCCGCCCACGGATACGATCCAGGACGCGGCAGGCGCAGTCGAAGATGTCCCGTCGCCAGCCCAGGCCGCCGGAGCCGAGCCCGCCGCCACACAGGCAAGAGCACCAGATAAACAAACGAATTTTCCGATTAACCCCAAGATATTGTTCCCAAATGTCGAAGTGTTTGCGAGAATTAACATTCTGGAAAGAAATTACCTCTTCTGTCGGCAATCGTCAAACCTTGATGCAAGGGACAGCTCTGCTTGATCTGACACCAATCCCTTAGGGCAAGGCGTCGCGCAAAGCGCTGCTGCGCCTGAGACGAGGATGCCGGGGCTTGATCCAGCCGGGGCGCAAATTATGTACCGAAAGGCATTGCAACCAGCAATTTGTCTGAAAATGCTAAAATCGGACAACTTTGTCCATTTCGACATGACAGCGTCGCGATTTTGGGAGTTGAAGTTGCGTTAATCTTGCAGAATGTATTAGCATGCCAGTTGACCTGACGTGACCGGCGTCTTGCGACAGCTCAACACCTCACGTCATGGCCAAGCTCACACGCGGAACAGGAGTGCTTGAGGAGCGCATAAGCTATTGTGGAAAGCCGGCCCGGCTTTCGGGCGCGGCACGGAGAGGCGAAATCTTTCGCGGCCTCCATGAGATTATTGGAATGTCTTTTTGATCAGAAATTGAGTCCAAAAATAATAAACGGGGGCTGCTCTATGAATTCGGCATTGAAATTCGTTGTCAGAAAGCTGGTGCATCGGGGACACCTGACATTGATAATGGCCGACGGCACGCAGTATACATTCGGCGACGGAACAGGAGAGCCGGTCACAGCGAGATTTACCGATCGCGGCGCGCAATGGGCAGTGCTGCTCGATCCCGAACTGAAACTGGGCGAAATGTTCATGGAAGGACGCTTCGTCATCGAGCAAGGTTCGATCTTCGATTTCCTGACCCTGATCCTGCGCGACATGTCGGTCAAGCGCCCGCCTCTGCTTATGCGCTATCTCGCTGTCGTGCGGCATGCGCTGCGCTATGTCTTGCAGAACAACACAACAACCAATTCCAAGCGTAATGTCGCGCATCACTACGATCTCGACGACAGGCTCTATCATCTTTTTCTGGACGAGGACCGGCAATATTCCTGCGCCTATTTCGAGGAAGAATTCACGCCGCTCGAAGAGGCGCAACTGGCCAAAAAGCGCCATATCGTATCCAAGCTGCTGGTTGAGCCGGGCATGTCGGTGCTGGATATCGGCTGCGGATGGGGCGGCATGGCGCTCTATCTGGCAAAGTTCGCCGAAGCCGGACGGGTGCGCGGCATAACCTTATCGGAAGAACAGCATAAGATCGCCAATGCCCGGGTTGCGGCCGCGGGGCTGAAAGATCAGGTCACCATCGCTATCGAGGATTACCGGCATACGCAGGGACAATTCGACCGTATCGTCTCGGTGGGCATGTTCGAGCATGTCGGCACGCCATTCTATGAGCAATATTTTCAGACCTGCATGGACCGCCTGAAGGATGACGGCGTGATGCTGCTCCACACGATCGGCAATGCGCACGAGCCCGCGCCAACCAACCCATTCATCGCCAAATATATTTTTCCCGGCGGGTATATCCCCTCCCTTTCAGAAATCTGCAAGGTGGTCGAACGTCTCGGCTTCATTATCACCGATGTCGAGATCAAGAGGCTGCATTACGCCTATACATTGCGCGAGTGGCGCAAGCGCTTTCTTGAGCGCAAGGCTGAAGTTCTCAAAATCTACGATGAACGGTTCTGCCGCATGTGGGAATTTTATCTGGCAGCGTCAGAAACAGCATTCCGCTATCAGGGACTTGACGTTTTCCAGATCCAGCTCGTTAAAAAGCAGGAATCCGTACCACTGACGCGAGATTACATTGGCCAGCGCGAAGCCGAGCTACGCCAGAAGGAATCCATGCGCCAGAACCAGACGTCCCTGCGCGGGACACAGGACAGAGTGCACGGATAATCTGTTCAGGCGGCGGCCACTGTCTCCACGGCAGCAATAGTGTGGAGGCGGGTCGCCTCCAGCAGGTCGCACATTCTGGCGGATGCGGCGACGCTGTCGCGGTTGGCTATGGCTTCATGCACCTGAACATAATAATCGCAATCCGCATGGATATTCTTGCTAAATTTGGCGGCAAGCGACGCCATGACCTTGATGCTTGTTTTCACCGCCATGCCGGTTGACGACAGAAAATTATTGCCGGAGCCGTCCAGTACGGCCAGATGAAATTCGGTAACGACAGGCGTGACGCCTCTGTCTGTACGATCCATTGTCTGCAATTGCTCGACAGCGCGCCGCACACGTTCAATATCTGCGTCAAGACCCTTTTGCGCCGAAAGATAGGCGGCACGGGACTCGAGACAACTGCGCAGCTCAAAAATGTCATGAACCATCTGCGCGTCACATTTGGCATAGAAGCGCCAGGACAGAATATCGCTGTCAAACATGTTCCAACGGGTGACCGGCAGAACGCGAGTGCCAACTTTGGGAGACACCTCGATCAACCCCTTCGAGGCGAGATTCTTGATCGCCTCGCGCACTGTCGAGCGGCTGACGCCGTAAGCCTCACCGAGTTCAAACTCAATGGGCAGCGTATCCCCCGGCTGGAACTCGCCCGAAACGATCCGCAGACCAACCCACCGGGCCACCTGCGAGCTCATGGTTGCGACCGAAATCTGCTTATCCAACATTCAAAGCTCCAAATGGCCACGTTTCTTGCCCAACGCACAGCTGCGACACATTCTCAATACGATCAATGTCGTTATTTGCGCGAAAAGCTCGTTAAAGAGCTCTATTTGTCAGACAGATTTTAAACAAATATTATTTGTTTACACAATAGACAAAATACAGGATTTAAAAAAAAATTGATTTAAATCAACTTGACATAAAATGTGGGAATTTTTCTCACAAAATAACTCGGTTCAGCCTTGCGAACCCTTGTCTCAAAATAAAGACGATTCCCCGCCCCGGGGCGTAAGCTGAACCCCGTCGAAAAAAATGCGGCGTCAAAACTGATTGACGCCGCATTGCGCGCACCCCGCTGCGCGTGCCGGAAAGGCCAGCCTCACTGTGTCAGGCGAAGCGATTTTAAATTTGTTTTGTCGACAGCCGTATTGAACAGATTGGTCATGGCTGTAACGATGCCGTCATCAGTGATATTTCCTGAGATATCTGTTTTCGGCGAGGAGAAGAAATAATATCCGGTGCTGGCGCAGCTTATTAATTCATCGGTAATCTTATTTTTCCCGGATGTATATACGCCTTGATAGTAAATTGGACTCTGATACATTATCGAAGCCGAATCCGTGACAGAAATGTTGCTGGTGCCTTGATTGCTCGTCACATAGTTACTTTCTGTCTGCCCATTATTTGATGCTACATCTTTTTTATAACCACCCTCCATGTAGTAGTTACCGGCAGGGGTATTTGCATCTTTTTTGATTATCGGCACATAATTCGTATGCAGAACCGCGATTTTCACGCCGAGGCCTTTAATGGCCGTGCACGAATTACCCGCCGCGGCTGGCATAACGCTTTTAACGTTGTTAATGTCGTTTAACCCGTCTGTGATCAGTAAGAGAAGCTTGACGGGGCGCGTGCTCGATGAACCATCACCGACCGGACGGGCATTATTATCGGTTGTCAGAGTGGTATACATAGCGCTCAATGCCTTACTCATATCCGTCAGGGATTTGGGTGCATTATTGGCCAGAAGGTCAACGTCAATCTTCGTGTCAGTTTTGTTACTACTATCAGCCGTAGTGAGAAGATTGTTTATGTTATTCAAATCGCCGGTTATCGGTTGTAAATTTGTCGCAGAATTGGAAAATTTGGTCGCGGACATCCTATATATGCCCGCATTATATGAACCGCCTTGGTTATTGACCGCAGTTGTCATCAGATTTGCTATCGCATTACGAACAGAGTCCATACGTGTTTTAATGGAATTTCCGCTCGCGTCTCTGTACTTTGTGGCAATAGCATAATGGTCATCAGCCCCATTCGCGGTACTGTAATGGCAGGCCAAGGCGCAATATGGGTCTGTTTTTAATCTGGAAGTCGCAGCTATCATATTTGTCATATCGGCTGTCGTAGATGCCATGGACATTGACGGGGAATTATCGAACAGGACGTAAATATCCATATAGGCATAGCCACCGCCCGAGGGCGTGCTCGTGGCCTGGGAATGGCAAGTCACGTTCGAAGTTGAGGCTCCGAGTATCCTGCTGAAACTGTTCGTGATCGCAGCTGAACAGGAGACATCCCACTTATCCGACTGGTGGGTGATTTGCAGATCCCCGTCTGCAACAACGATGCCGACATTGCTCAGATAACCTCTAAAGACGTTTTTCGCAGCGGTTATGATATCCGCCTGAACATTGTTATATTTTGCTGCCGTATAGGGTGAGGCGGCGAACAGCGCCGCAGCATCAGCCGCGGCGCGCAGCTGGTCATAGGCCTTCGATCTGTTGGAATAATCTATCGCCGCACCCGCACCTATGAGCAGAACGGGAAGGCATAGCGCGAACAGGATCGCAACCGACCCGCGACTGGCTCTGATAAAAGCCGGAATGCGCTGAAGCCCCGAATAATTTCGCAGTATAGTCCATATTTTATGCATGACGGCACCGCTTTACGCAAAAACTGGCTCAATCCATCAAAGACCAAACCTTTCCGTTACGTTACATGTGCAATTGAATACAAAATATGAATCAATAAATTCATATTTATCAGATATGCGAATGAATATTATTATTTTATCTGAAGGCCAATGTTATGACGGATGATTCAGATATTATTGTTTCAATATTTATTTTTTGACGATCCTGTTCTCTAAAAACATGATCACGCCGCCATTCAATTCTTGCCGGATCAACTGAAACACCTGTGCCATCGAGTTTCAGCGCAGCTTCCTTGGCGGTCCAAATCTGCAAAAAGGCGATATGTCTTGCCGGATCGGCCAATGTCTCCAGATACAGGCGCTCGGCCTGCGTCAGCACCGACCAGGCTGGCTCGAAGGCCGGGCCTATCCGCTCCAGATCGACGCCAAGCGGACATGTGCCGACAGCGATGGCTGAGAGCCCCTCGCGGCTGGCATGGGAGAGATATAGCGGCATGGCCCCTGCAGGGTCATAAAATCCCGGCGCGCCCGACGCATTCATGGCAATATGAAGATCGGCGCGGCCGAAGCTCAGCGCCGCCAGCCGGAGCGCCAGCGCGCGCCTTTGCTGCCGCTGCTGATCGTTATTGCCGGATAAAGCCGCGCTCAGGACGCAGATATCAGCCCCGCCCGGCTGCAGACCGGCCAGATTATCCAGCCAGAGCACCCTCATACCGAGCCCATCGGTCGCCAGCCGAGCCTTTCCTTGATACGGTGCAGCAGGCTGTCGCGCACCGCCCGGTAAGCATCCAGAACCTGCTCGCGCGAGCCGGCGACGAAAGACGGGTCCTGCGTCGGCCAATATTCAACATCGATCGCCATGGTACGTGTCAGCTCCAGCGCCTTGTGATGCGCCTCCGGCGAAAGCGTGATGATCAGGTCAAAGCCTGTATCGCCGAGATCCTCAAAACTGCACGGTTTATGGCGCGAAATATCAAGACCGAGTTCTTCCATCACGACAACGGCAAAAGGGTCTAGCTCGCCGGGGCGGCTGCCTGCCGAGGCGACATAAAGCGTACGTCCAAAAAGATGGCTGGCCAGCGCTTCGGCCATCGGCGAGCGTATGGCATTGTGCGAGCAGGCGAAGAGAATGGACTGGGGTTGGCCACGAACAAGGCCAGATGCCATGGTCATCCCTTCCAGTGCAGCGCGGTCACCAGCGTGAACAAACGCCGCGCCGTATCGAAATCGACCTCGATCTTGCCTTTCAGTCGCTCTGCCAGAAGCTGCGCCCCCTCATTGTGCAAACCGCGCCGCCCCATGTCGATCGCCTCGATCTGCGCCGGGCTGGCCGTGCGGATCGCGGCATAATAGCTCTCGCAGACGAAAAAATAATCTTTCAATATGCTGCGGAACGGCGACATGGACAAAATATGCGTCATGAGCGCCCGGCCCTCGGCATCCGTCACATTGAGCGCCAGCTTCGATTCGACCATGCCCAGAACCAGCGCATAGGGCCCGCTGTCGTGATCGACCAGATAAAATGAATTCTGCTCGATGAGGTCATAAAGCGCGATGGCGCGCTCGTGCTCCTGGTCCGCCGAGCCGCGCGCGATGGAGATTTCGTCGAGACTGGCCCGGACCAGCCTGCGGCGCTCCATCTGCGCAAGATCGGGCGGCTTCCTGTCCATCACGGCCCCAGATTCAACCTTATGGCGACAGAACGCGCATGCGCGTCCAGCCCTTCCGCCTGCCCGAGCGCGATGGCCGATGGCCCGAGCGCGCGCAGGCTCTCCGGCGAGCATTTAAGAACGGACGTGCGCTTCATGAAATCCAGCACCGAAAGACCGGACGAAAACCGTGCCGAGCGGGCTGTCGGCAGGACATGGTTCGAGCCGCCGACATAATCGCCGATGGCCTCCGGCGTATGCCCGCCCATGAAAATGGCCCCGGCATTGCGGATTCCGGCGGCAAGGCCCTCGGGATCTTCGACCATCAGCTCAAGATGCTCCGGCGCCAGCCGGTCGGTGAGCGGCACGGCATCGGCAATGTCCTGCACGAGGATGACCGCGCCAAAATCATGCCAGCTTGCTCCGGCAATAGCCTTGCGCGGCAAGGTGGAAAGCTGGCGCTGCACGGCCTCCTCCACCGCGCGCCCCAGACCTGCGTCATTGGTGATCAGCAGGGATTGGGCCGCAGAATCATGCTCAGCCTGAGCCAGCAGGTCGGCGGCGATCCAATCGGGATTGGCGCCGGCATCGGCAACGATCAGCACTTCCGACGGGCCCGCGATCATGTCGATGCCGACAGTGCCGAACACGCGGCGCTTTGCTGCGGCAACAAAGGCATTACCGGGGCCGACGATTTTGGCCACGGGCCGGATGCTCTGCGTGCCATAGGCCAGAGCAGCCACGGCCTGCGCCCCGCCCACGCGGTAGATTTCGTCGACACCGGCCAGATCTGCCGCCGCCAGCACCAGCGGATTGACCAGACCGTCGGGGGTCGGCACCACCATGACGACGCGCGGACAGCCCGCCACCTTGGCGGGAATGGCGTTCATCAGCACGGATGAGGGGTAGCTCGCCGTACCGCCCGGCACATAGAGACCCACGGCCTCGATCGCCGTCCAGCGCCAGCCGAGCTCGACCCCCAGATCGTCGGTGAACCGCATGTCCTGCGGCTTCTGCCGTTCATGAAAAGCCAGTATGCGGCTGCGCGCAACGTCCAGCGCCGCCAGCGCCTCGGAGGCGCATTGCGCGCGGGCGGCAGCAATTTCAGCCCTGCTGAACGCCAGATGCGATGCACTGACCGAAAAACGATCGAATTTCGCGGTATATTCGACAAGGGCCGAATCGCCACGGGCGGTGACATCTGCGAGAATCGCGCGAACCGTCTGATCGACATCCTCCGATATTTCGCGTTTGGTCGCCAGCAACTGGGCAAATCGCGCCTCGAAATCCGGCTGGGCAGCATCAAGCCAAACGGCCATTCCAAACTCCTTCAAGTCAATTTCATGCGGGCGCTTCCGCCCTTGTGCGGTCAGGCCTGCGCCGGGCTTGCTTCCGGCAGCGCGCCGACGTCGCGCAATTGCGCGTCCAGACATTCAACGTGCAGACGAATGGCGATACCTTCGTCAAAGGTCAAGGTCACAATGCCGGACGGCGCATCTATCTGCTGAAATGTTACGGCCAGAAGCCGCAGCGGCGCCACGCGGTTGCGCTCGATGCCAAGCGTGCTGACCTTTTCAACATGATCAAAGTGAATGCCTGTCTGGATGCGCGCCGCCGGATGCGGCAATCCCGACCAGTCGGGACGCGCCAGCATGGCCACGAATCGCCGGCTTGCAGGCAGATAGGCCATATCGGCAACATGGGCGTCGGCATCCTGGACATGCGCCGATATCACACTCAGATCTTCGGTGTCGAAGGCCATCAGCTTCAGATATTCTCCAGATTCCATCCTGCCACCCTGCCCTGCTCTGACCGTACGTCCTGCCCCCGGTTCCGTATCCCCGGGTCAGGCCATGATATCATGGTTCGCGCCAGCCGTCAGGCGCACCGATTTTCTCGCGCGTTCTGCATTTGCCAGCCTGAAGCCGGTTCAGCCCGAACGTCCTGCCCCATATAGTCATGACATGGCCCACAAAAAAGGGCCGCTGTGAGCGACCCTTTTGCAGCCATTGCGGGCTTTTTCAATGCACGGTTTGCGATCCGGTTTGCCGCAGTCGTTCGATCTCATCCTTCAGCTGTAACTTTTTACGCTTGAGTTCGGCTATTTTCAGCGCGCTGGACGAGGGATGGATTTTTTCCTGATCTATTTCCCGTTCGAGCGCCTCATGGCGGCGTTCCAGTTCGGTTAAATGAGCTTGCAACGACATGCATAAACTCCTCTGATGATCCGAAGACGACAAAATCATGACATGATTTATGCCTCGCGCCAAGCCAAATCCGTCAGTTTACGCAGCGGCGGGTCTTCACATTTTCAGGAAGTCGTGACACAGCAATGCCCATTTATGCTCGCAAACTCTAGGCAGTGCTGGCGCAAGCTGCTAGAAATATACTGCGCTTTTGAAGTCAAACAAACAGGTTGAACTTTCACATGAGTGGAATTGATCAATTTCTCGACGAGCGCATGGTCATTCAGGCTGAAATTGAACGGCTGAAGCTGCAACATCAGGTGCTGGAAGGCGAAATTCTGGCGCAGGAGCAGGCGCCGAGGCCGGATCATCTGGCCTTGCAGCGCCACAAGCGGCAAAAACTTGTGATCAAGGATCGCCTCGCGTATCTAGAAGACAAACTGACTCCGGACATCATTGCCTGAACAAGAGAGAAGACGAGTGATTTCATCGCCCCCTGTTGTGATCATCATGGGCAGTCAATCTGACTGGGCCACCATGCGCCATGCCGCCGACATGCTGGAAACGCTGGATATCGAGCATGAGGCCCGGATCATTTCGGCGCACCGCACGCCCGAGCGGCTATATGAATTCTCAAAAGGCGCGAAGGCGGCCGGCGTTCAGGTGATCATCGCGGGCGCAGGCGGCGCGGCCCATCTTCCCGGCATGTGCGCCGCCATGACCACACTGCCCGTTCTGGGCGTTCCGGTGGAAAGCCGGGCTCTTTCGGGCGTCGATTCGCTGTATTCGATCGTGCAGATGCCCGGCGGCGTGCCTGTGGCAACGCTCGCCATCGGCAAGGCCGGGGCGCTTAACGCGGCCATTCTGGCCGCCAGCATTCTTGCCCTCAACGATGACGAACTTGCCGCGCGTCTCGAAAGCTGGCGCGCGGAGCAGACAGCCAGCGTCGCCCATCACCCGCGGGACGAAGAATAATGACGCTGATCGCACCTGGCTCCACCATCGGCATTCTCGGCGGCGGACAACTCGGCCGCATGCTCGCCATTGCTGCAGCACAGCTCGGGCTCAAATGTCACATCTATGCCCCCGAGGCCGACAGCCCTGCCTTCGAGGTTGCCGGGCATCACACGATCGCCGCCTATGACGATGCTGCCGCGCTCGAAAAATTCGCCGCGTCGGTAGATGTGGTGACCTATGAATTCGAGAATATTCCGGTCGAGGCCGTTGCGGTGCTGGAGCGTTTCAGACCGGTCTATCCGGACCGCCATGCACTCGGCATCTCGCAAGACAGGCTGAGCGAAAAGACGTTCTTCAATTCCATCGGCGTTGCCACTGCCCCGTTCATGGATGTCGAGGACACCGGCGCGCTGGCACGCGCCGTGGCGCAGATCGGCCGCCCCTCTATCCTGAAGACACGCAGGTTCGGTTATGACGGCAAAGGCCAGGTTCTGGTGCGTGAATCCGCGGATCTGGCCGTGCTGCACCGCTCCATCGGCGGACACCCCGCCATTCTGGAGGGGCTTGTCCGGTTCACCAGGGAAATTTCGGTGATTGCCGCCCGCGGCATCGATGGTGAATTTCGCGCTTATGACGTGGCCGAAAATCACCACGCCAATCATATTCTCTCGCGCAGCCTCGTGCCGGCGCATATCAGGCCGGAAACGGAGCTTGCCGCGCTTGAAATCGGCAGAAAAACCGCCGAAGCGCTGGGATATGTCGGCGTCTTTGCGGTGGAAATGTTCGTCATGCCGGCGGATGCCTCGGGCCACGAAGAATTGATCGTCAATGAAATGGCGCCGCGCGTGCACAATTCCGGCCACTGGACGCTGGACGGCGCAGTCACATCTCAATTTGAGCAGCATATCAGAGCAATCTGCGGCTGGCCGCTGGGGTCGACGCACCGTCATGGGCGCATCGAAATGCAGAATCTGATCGGTCAGGATATGGACAACTGGCCGAAAATCCTGAGTGAAAACGCCAGTTTGCGTCTTTATGGCAAGGCCGAGACCAAGCCGGGGCGCAAGATGGGGCATGTCACGCGCATTCTGCCCGAGACGGGCCGAAAATAGACTGAATTTTGCCGAGATTGTCTGGACAGATGGACATTGATCTGCTATCCGAACGATCAAACGGAGGAGCGCGCCGCTCGCGCTCGCGGTTTCATTGGGAAATCGAAATTTCGATCGGATGGCTGTGACAGGCCAGAGAAAAGATAGGATTTAGTTCGTGCAAGTTCTCGTCCGCGACAACAATGTTGACCAGGCCCTCAAGGCTCTGAAGAAAAAGATGCAGCGTGAAGGTATCTTCCGCGAAATGAAGCTGCGCGATCATTACGAAAAGCCCTCTGAAAAGAAGGCCCGCGAGAAGGCCGAAGCCGTGCGCCGTGCGCGCAAGCTCACCCGCAAGAAAATGCAGCGCGAAGGCCTGCTGCCGATGAAGCCCAAGGCAGAATTGGTTCGCGGAGCACGCTGATTGGTCTCCGGTCCGGAACCAGCCTGCTGAGATATTTGTAGCTTCGCCCGGCCTTTATCCGCCGGGCGAAATTGTATTGACAGCATGCCGTGCGCCGTACGGCATCGTTTAATTTTATGTTCCTGGCCGAGGTCATTCATGACACAACGCGCTTTCCTTCTGTCCTCACGTTCATTGATTGGCGCTGCTCTTGCCGCGTCATTGGCGCTGGCCGGTTGTCAGACCGGAGCCAACATGCCGAAAGACGCAGGCATAGCCGCGCTCGATACCGAAAACCCTGCGGCCGCGTCGGCAAATATAGCCTCGCTGAGCGACCTCATCCAGCGCAATCCCAATGACGCCGTGGCCTATAATACGCGCGGCACGGCCTATGCCAAAATAGGCCAGTACAAGAACGCCATCGCAGATTTTTCGCAGGCCATCACCATCAATCCGGGTCTGGCCTCCGCCTATGTGAATCGCGCCCTCGCCTATCGCCAGATCAAGCGGGATGATGCCGCGCTGGCCGATTTCAACAGCGCTATCTCCGTCAATCCGCAGCATGCGGCGGCCTATCTCGGCCGCGCCAACCTGCTGCGCGCGCGCGGCGATTACAATGACGCGATGAACGACCTCAATCAGGCGATCCGTCTCAACCCCGAGCAAGCGCAGGCGTTCCATGCGCGCGGCCTGATCTATCAGCGTCAGGGCCAGCATCAGCTGGCCATTACCGATTTTGACAATGCGATCGACCGCAATCCCTTCGTCGCGGCGCCCTATCAGGCGCGCGGCCAGAGCCTGCTTGCCCTTGGCAAATATGACGCTGCCATTGAGGACTTCAATGCCGCGCTCAATGTCGATAACCGCCTGTCGGAAGCCTGGGCCGGGCTGGGCGTAGCCTATGAGCACCTGAACAACCGCACCAAGGCGCTCGAAGCCTATAACGAAGCCGTGAGCATTGACGTCGGCAATGCGACAGCGCGCGCCGGACTCGCGCGTCTCGGCCATATGTAGCCTTGTCTGTGCGCGGCTCTAAGATTAAAGCCGCTTCAGCTTGCCTCTTGCCGGCGAACCAGCCAATATATCTGGGCCTATCATTCGGAGGAATATAATGATCAAGTCTTTGGCCGTGCCATCCGTGGCCCCGCTCGGATCTATGGTTCAGCACTCGGCTTTGCGCCGCGCCTTTGCCGTTCTCGTCGGCTCTGCGGCTCTGGCCATGTCGGCGCAACTGAGCGTGCCGATGTATCCCGTACCGATGACCATGCAGACTTTCGCCGTGATCATGATCGGGGCGCTGTGCGGCTGGCGGCTGGCCAGTGAGATCGTCATCGCCTATCTCATTGAAGGCGCGGTCGGCCTGCCGGTCTTTGCCGGCGGCGCGGCGGGTTTTTCCTCCATCATCGGCAACACCGGCGGATATCTTGTCGGCTTCCTGTTCGGCGCGGCCTTCATCGGCTGGCTCGCTGATCGTGGCTGGAACAGCAAGGGCTGGAAACTGGCCGTTTCACTTCTGCTGGGACATCTGATCATTTTCGTGCCGGGCGTGGCTTGGCTTGCGACGTTCATCGGCCTGTCGGCAGCGATCGCCTATGGCTTCACGCCGTTCATTCTCGGCACCGTGCTCAAGACCGCGCTGGCCTTCTTCGCTTATCAGGGCGCAAAATCCCTGAATGTCCGGCGGAATGGCTGAACGGATCGAACTTCGCGGGCACCATCTGCTGTGTCTGCTCACCTATATCGGGCGGGGCTATAGCCCCGCCTTTATCGTTTCGATGAACGATGCCGCAGAGCATGTGCGCTCCGGCGCCATGATAGAGATCGTTACCGGCCCGGATGCGATCTGCGCGCCGCTGCAACGCGAACATCACGCCTGCGCCGCGCATTGCCTGACCGAACGGACGCTGCTGCGCGACGTGCAGGCTCTTGCCGCCGTTAATGACGCGCTCGACCTCCGCCTCGCGCCCGGCGCTTGCTTCAGCCTCTCGCCCGCCGATATCCACGCCATGCGGCATCAGTTTCGCAATGAGCCTGAATTTCGCCGCGCCTGCGCCGGCTGTGAATGGCATGCGCTATGCGATGATATTTCGGCGCAAGGTTTCAACGGCTGCAAGCTCACGCCCTGAACGACAAGAAAAAACCCCGCCGAAGCGGGGTTTGACATATTTGGCCGTGACTGCCTGTAATTTCAATGCGCCAGCGCCTTATTGATATTTTCGACCATTTTCTTGGCGTCGGCGAAGAGCATCATGGTGTTGTCACGGAAGAACAGTTCGTTTTCGACGCCGGCATAACCTGCCGCCATGCCGCGCTTGATGAAGAGCACGGTCTTGGCCTTCTCGACATCGAGGATGGGCATGCCGAAGATCGGCGATTTCGGGTCTGTCTTGGCTGCAGGGTTGGTGACGTCATTGGCGCCAATGACGAAGGCGACATCCGCCTGACCGAAATCGGAGTTGATGTCTTCCAGTTCGAAGACTTCGTCATAGGGCACATTGGCCTCGGCCAGCAGCACGTTCATATGGCCGGGCATGCGGCCCGCCACCGGATGAATGGCATATTTGACCTCGACGCCTTCCTTTTTGAGCAGATCGGCCATTTCGCGAAGCGCATGCTGCGCCTGCGCCACAGCCATGCCGTAGCCCGGCACGATGATCACCGTCTGGGCGTTCTTCATGATATAGGCGGCATCCTCCGCCGAGCCCTGCTTGACCGGCCGCGTCTCGACCGCGCCGCTGCCGCCGCTCGTGGCATCCTCGCCGCCGAAGCCGCCGAGAATCACCGAAATGAACGAGCGGTTCATGCCCTTGCACATGATGTAGGACAGAATCGCGCCCGAGGAGCCAACCAGTGCGCCGGTGATGATCAGCGCCAGATTGCCGAGCGTGAAACCGATGCCCGCCGCGGCCCAGCCCGAATAGGAATTGAGCATCGAGACCACAACCGGCATGTCGGCGCCGCCGATGGGCACGATGATCAGCACGCCGAAGACAAAGCTCAGCAGCGCAATCAGCCAGAAGACGAGATGGCTCTCGGTGCCGAAGAATATGGCGATCAGCAGAACCAGAAGAATGCCGAGGCCGAGATTGATCGCATGACGTTGCGGCAGCATGATCGGCTTGCCCGACATGCGCCCGTCCAGTTTGAGGAAGGCGATGACCGAACCCGAGAAGGTGATGGCGCCGATGGCCAGACCGATCGACATTTCGATCAGGCTGGCATGGTGGATCGAGCCGGCCTCGCCGATGCCGAAGGCCTGCGGCGCATAGAGCGCGCCCGCCGCCACGAAGACGGCGGCAAGACCCACCAGCGCGTGGAACGAGGCCACAAGCTGCGGCATGGCCGTCATCTGGACGGTGCGTGCGCGCCAGGCGCCGAAGCCGCCGCCGATGGCAATGCCCGCAACCACCATCAGCCAGCTCATGAAGCCGGAGGGCGGCGAAAGCAGCAATGTGGTGAGCACGGCCAGCCCCATGCCGATCATGCCATAGCGGTTGCCCTGACGCGATGTGGACGGCGAGGAAAGGCCGCGCAGGGCCAGAATGAACAGGACGCCGGAGACGAGATAGAGAAGAGCAGCAATATTGGCGGACATGGATCAGCCCTTCTTCTTGTACATGGCCAGCATGCGCTCGGTCACGAGGAAGCCGCCAAAAATGTTGACCGAAGCCAGAATGAGCGCAATGAAGCCGAACAGCCGCGCCCAGATCGGCCCGTCATTGCCGAAGGCCGAGGCATCGACCGACACCGAAAGCAGCGCCCCCACCACGATCACCGACGAAATGGCGTTGGTCACCGACATCAGCGGCGTATGCAGCGCCGGGGTCACCGACCAGACTACGTAATAACCGACGAAGATCGCCAGCGCGAAAATGGCAAAGCGGAAGACGAAGGGATCGATGGCGCCGCCCGTGGCCGCATGTCCGGCGACACCCGCCATATCGGCGATCTGGCTGGCATATTGGTGCACCTGATCCGCCGCCAGTTCCGCAGCCTTGCGGGCGGCGTCGGCTTTGTCGACAATTTGCTGAACAGTATCGGCCATGGATCAAGCCTCCGTTTGGGCAGGTTTGGGGGCGAAATTAGGATGAATAACCGCGCCGTCGCGCGTCAGGCAGGTCGCCTTGACAAGTTCGTCGTCCCATTTGACGGCAAGGGCCTTGGCGCCCTTGTCGATCATGGTTTCAGCGAAGGCGAACAGGTTGCGCGCATAAAGCGCGGACGCGGTGGCGGCGAGACGACCCGGCACATTCAGATGGCCGACAATCTTGACGCCGTTTGCGGTGGCGACGATCTCGCCCGCCTTGGCGCCCTCGACATTGCCGCCGCGCTCGACCGCCAGATCGATGATGACCGAGCCCGCGCGCATCGAGGCGACCATGTCGGCCGAAACGAGGCGCGGCGCGGGCCGGCCGGGAATCAGCGCGGTGGTGATGACGATATCCTGCTTGGCTATATGGCTGGCGACCAAAGCCGCCTGCTTGGCCTGATAGTCCTTCGACATTTCCTTGGCATAGCCGCCGGCGGTTTCCGCAGCCTTGAATTCCTCGTCCTCAACGGCAACGAATTTCGCGCCCAGAGATTCCACCTGCTCCTTGGTGGCCGGGCGCACGTCGGTAGCGGTGACGATGGCGCCGAGCCGGCGCGCGGTGGCGATCGCCTGAAGGCCGGCAACACCCACGCCCATGACGAACACCTTGGCGGCGGGAACCGTGCCTGCAGCGGTCATCATCATCGGAAAGCCGCGGCCATATTCGGCGGCGGCATCGATCACGGCGCGATAACCGGCCAGATTGGCCTGCGAGGAGAGAATGTCCATCACCTGAGCCCGGGTGATGCGCGGCATGAATTCCATGGCAAAAGCCGAAATCCCGGCATCGGCCATGGCCCTGACCTCGTCTTCATGGCCATAGGGGTCCATGGCGGCCAAAACCAGCGCGCCTTTCTTCAAAGCCTTCAGTTCCGCCGCATTGGGGCGGCGCACCTTGAGCACGAGATCGGCGTCCTTGAGGCAGTCCTTGGCATTCTTCGCCAGAGCCGCGCCCGCCGACGTATATTCGGCATCCGTTATGCCCGACGCCAGACCCGCTCCGGTCTGAACTGTAACTTCCGCGCCCAGCGCGATGAATTTCTTGATGGTTTCGGGTGTCGCCGCAACGCGGCTCTCCGTTGAATCCGTCTCCGCAGGTATGGCTATGCGCATGACTTGCCCCGGTTTATGACTGACTGAAAGTGATAACCCAGATAACCCCAGACTGGGCGCTGATTGCGCAGGGGCCGGCGTCACGCGCCAGACCCCTTGAGACCTGCGTTCAGAGCAGGAAGAAGGCCATGCCGATCAGGACAATCACCGCACCGATAGACACATATTTCACCAGACCCATGAACAAGCCAAAAGTCTTTTCGTGCTCGGCGTAATCCATTGCCGGGTGTCCGTCTGCATGTGCGCTATGTTCGGCCATTTTCAACTCCTTGATCCTGCCACTATGCCGGATTTAGCCGAAATTCGGGCAAGGAGCAATGGGCGCAGAGGCGTGTTGAGGCAAAGTTTATTAAAGACCGGCCAGCACCATGGCCTGCGCTTGCCGCGCGCCGACGCCCTCCACAGAAAATCCTTCGATTGCCTCATTGAACAGGCGATAAAAATTCATCTCGGCATTCAGGTGCAGGAATACGCCGCCAAGGCCGATGGCGGCCCTGTCCATGAAGACAAATTCGCGCGGAACCTGAACCGGCCCCTTCCGTTTGAGGGCCTGATGCACCTCAAAGGCTTCCTTGCGGCCATATTGGCCGGGCGACACGCCGTCTGCGATGGTGCGCACCCGGTCATCGAGCAGCGGTCCGTAAATGAACCGCGCCCAGACATTGAGCACTTCAATAAGATCGTTGTTCAGGCTTTTGAAGCCCCATGTCTCATAGGCATGCACGATGCGCGCGCGGTCGTTCTCCTGCAGGCCGCGATAAAGATCGACAACGCCGCCGACAAAGCGCGGCGGAAAGATTCGGATACAGCCGTAATCCAGCAGATTGATGCCTTGCGGCGCGCCGTTCTCGCTGAACACGGTGTAATTGCCGAGATGCGGATCGCCATGAATAACGCCAAAGCGGCTGAACGGATGCCACCATGCCTTGAACATGGCGAGCGCGATGCGGTTGCGCTCTTCCTGACTGTGGCTCTTGAAAGCGAGCAGCTTTTCGCCGGTCAGCCAGTCGAGCGTCAGCAGGCGTCCGGTCGAGAGCGACTCATGCACGCGCGGCACGCGGATGTCGTCATCCGCACGCAGCATATCGGCATAGAGGGCCGCATGTCTGGCCTCGCGGCGGTAATCCAGCTCCTCGCGTATGCGCTCGCTGATTTCCTCGGCAATCTGACTCGTATCGATTGCCGGATCCATGCGCCGGTGAATGGAGAACAGCAGATTAAGCTGCGAGAGATCGGCCTCGACGGCGGATTTCATATCCGGATATTGCAGCTTGCAGGCAACAGCCTGCCCTTCCAGCGTCAGCGCGCGATGCACCTGCCCCAGTGAAGCCGCTGCGGCCGGATGCAGGTCGAATTCGGCAAAACGGCTGCGCCAGTCGGGGCCAAGCTCCGCCATCATCCGCCGCCTGACGAAAGCCGCGCCCATGGGCGGCGCTTCGGACTGGAGCTTTTGCAGTTCCTCGGCATATTTGGGCGGCAGCGCCTCGGGAATGGTGGCCATCAGTTGCGCCACTTTCATCAGCGGCCCTTTCAGCCCGCCGAGCGCGGAGGCCAGCGCAACGGCGCCCGCACCGGTCTCCTCGCCTGAAAAGCGAGAACCCGCCATCTTCGCCATGGCGCCGGTCAGATTAGCGCCAACTCTGGCATAGCGCGTCGCTCTGGCGGCAAATCTGTTACGTTCCGGATCCTGGGACATGCTGCTCCGTTTCAGGTAAACCATAGATCATATACGCAAGAAAGGCCCTGTCCGGATGCCGCTAAAGCGCGAGTTGCGCGGGAAGAGGCACATAATGGGCGCGGGCGTGCTCGATCTGGGCAAAATGTTCATTGGCCCAGTCCTGCAGATTGATCAGGTTCGGCATCAGCGACAGGCCGAGACCAGACAATGAATAGCTGACGCCGGGCGGATTTGTCGGCAAGACGTCGCGAATAAGCAGGCCATCCTGTTCGAGGCGCCGCAGGGTCTGCGAGAGCATGCGCTGAGAAATATCGCCTATCGCCCGCTTCAACGCGCTGAACCGCATGGCGCCATAAGCGTCAAGATTCAGCAATACGAGCAGGCTCCAGCGATCGCCGATGCGATCAAGCACATTGCGGATCGGGCACTTCTGATAATCGGCATCAATAATGCGGCGTGCTTTCATCGGATTCCTCCCGGTCTGGCCGCATCCTGCGGGCATACATGGTTACTTTCAAAACCCTTCTTGTGCAGTCGGGCACGGTTTTCTAAATCAGTATATATTAAATACTATATCTCTTACAATTACTGAAGGAGAAACTGATGAAAATTGCTCTTATCGGCGCCAGCGGACAGGCCGGCTCGCGCATTCTGGCCGAGCTTGTACGGCGCGGCTTCAGCGTGACAGCCATTGCGCGCAACATTGAGAAGATCAAGAGCAGCAAAGGCGTGAGCGCCGTCAAAGCCGACGTCTACGACAAGGCCGGGTTGGTGGACGTCCTGCGCGGCCATGACGTTCTGATCAGCGCCGTGCATTTTTCGGCCAGCGACGCCGATCTGCTGATCGCGGCGGCGCGCGAGTCCGGGGTCGGGCGCTATCTGGTGGTGGGCGGCGCCGGCAGTCTGCTCACGCCCGACGGCAGCCGAGTGATCGATGCGCCCTCTTTCCCGGAACTTTACAAGACCGAAGCCCTGAAAGGCGCGGAATTTCTGGACAAGCTGCGGGCTCAGAGCGCAGTCAACTGGACATTCCTCTCCCCCTCGGGGCTCTTCATTGCGGGCGAGCGCACCGGCACGTTCCGTCTCGGCCAGGATCATCTTCTCGTCGACAGCACCGGCAAGAGCTGGATCAGCTTTGAGGATTTCGCCGTTGCTCTGGTCGACGAGATCGAGCGGCCCGCTCATCAGAACCAGAGATTCACTGTCGGATACTGAATGCGAAGCCAGACTGGACAAAGGGGCCGCACGGCCCCTTTTTATGGCTTGATATTGGCCTTGACCGTTTCAATGAGCTGCTTGAGCGAGAAAGGCTTGGGCATGAAGCCGAAATCCTCGCCCTCGGGCAGGTTTTTGGCGAAGGCATCCTCGGCATAGCCGGAGACGAAAATCACCCGCACGTTGATGCCCTTCTTGCGCAATTCGCCAAACATGGTGGGTCCGTCCATTTCCGGCATGACCACGTCGGAAACAATGAGATCGACCTTGCCGCCATGCTCTTCGATCTGCTCCAGCGCCTCAAGACCGGAACCCGCCTCCAGAACCGTATAGCCGCGGGCGGTGAGCGCGCGGGCGCCAAAGGCCCGCACGGCCTCCTCGTCCTCAACGAGGAGCACCGTGCCGTGGCCGGTATGATCGGCGGCGGCGGGCTTGGCTTCCTCTTCCTTTTTGACCTCTTCCTCAGCGGCATTGGGAATATAGCGCGGCAGCAGGATGCGGAAGATCGTGCCGGTGCCGGGCGTCGATTCGCAGAAGACATAGCCGCCGGTCTGCTTGACGATGCCATAGACCATCGACAGGCCGAGACCGGTGCCCTTGCCCACTTCCTTCGTGGTGAAAAAAGGTTCGAAAATCTTGGCGCGCACATCCTCCGGAATGCCGGTGCCGGTATCCTCGACCTCGACGACGGCATATTCACCCGGCACGAGCGACGATTCGTTCAGGCTTGCGCAATCCTGCGGCGTGAAATTGCGGGTGCGGATGGAAATCTTGCCGCCCTGCGGCATGGCATCGCGCGCATTGACAACCAGATTGACGATCACCTGCTCGAACTGGTTGACGTCGGCCTTGGTGAACCACAAGTCGCGGCCATGGCGCAGTTCGAGTTCAATGCGCTCGCCGGCCAGCCGCCGCAACAGCATCTGCACATCGGAGAGCACATCGGAAAGCTGGATCACCTGCGGGCGCAGCGTCTGGCGACGGGAGAAGGCCAGAAGCTGGCGCACAAGGCCAGCGGCGCGATTGGCATTCTGCTTGATCTGCATAATGTCCTGAAAGGACGGGTCGGTCGGGCGGTGCGAATTGAGCAGCAGGTCGGAATAGCCGATGATGGCGGTGAGCACATTGTTGAAGTCATGCGCCACGCCGCCAGCCAGTTGTCCGATGGCCTGCATCTTCTGGCTCTGGGCGAAGCTCTCCTGCAGCGTGCGCTGCTCGGTCATCTCCAGCGCGAAAACATTGGCCCGCCGCTCGTGGTCGATTTCCTCGCTGGCGGAAAAGAAGAGGCGCGCCGAGCGGTTGCCTGGCCCCTCCAGACTTGCGTCCAGCGGCAAAATATCCGATTTGCCGGCGATGGCATCGGCAATCGCCGCGGCAACGCGCTCCCTGTCCTTCTCGGCGATGGCGGGCAGCAGGGAACGGCTTTCCCCGGTTGCGCCCGAGCCGAGCGCATCGGGCATCAGCTTCACAAAGGCAGCGTTGGTTTCGTAGATGACGCCGCCTGCGCCGATCGTGGCAATGGCCATGGGCGTCGAATTGAAGAACCGCGCGAACCGCACTTCGGCAAGGCGCACGTGCTCCTCCCGCTCCTCGCCCGAGGCGCGGTTGATGACAAGCGTGCGCGAGGAACCGGGCGCGCGGTCCTGTCCATAGGCGACGCGATGCAGCAGCCGCACCGGCAGCGTCTGGCCATTGCGGCAGCGCAGATCGAGATCGAACTGCTGGGTGCGCACCTCTCCCGCAGCGCCGGACATGGTGCTGATCAGCGCCGCGCCGTCGCCAGCAACAATATCCGACAGCACCAGCCCGCCGGAGCCGACCTGGGCAAGGTCGTAATCAAGCCAGCCGGCCAGCGTGGTGTTGATATATGTGATGCGGCCATCGGCCTCGATGGAGAGAAAGCCCGCTGGCGCATGGTCGAGAAAATCGATCGCGTGCTGGAGTTCCTGAAAGACATTCTCGTGGCGCTCGCGCTCGCGCGTTGTATCCGTCACCGTCCAGAGGGTGATCGCCTTGCCGTTGCGCCGGTCGAGCGGACGCGAGCGCAACTGATACCAGCCGAAGGCGCCGTCGCCCGTCAGCGAAGGAGCCAGACGCACCTCCTCCGAGCCACGCTTGCCATCGCGCGCGGCCTGCGCCAGCCGGTAAACCGCCTCGGACACTTCCGGCGTGCCGGAAAACAGCCTCTCGACGATTCGGATGTCGGAGGGCTCATGCGCGCCCGAGAGCGTCATGTAGGTTTCGTTGGCGTAAAGAACCTGCCCCTCGCCGGAGGTCACCAATATCCCATCGCCGGACGTATCGGCCATGAGTTTGGTCAGGTCGTTCCGGCCAGATTGTCCGGCGAACTGGATGAGATTGATCGCGCTGGCGAAAATGGAAAACACCCCGATCAGGGCCAGAAACGCGAGCACGCCGATGAGGAAACTCGACGCCATGTCCTGCGGCAGAAAGGAAAACAGCACCGCCATGGCAATCAGCACGAGCGCAAGAACCAGCACCCGGATCGCGCTGCCCGATTTATCTAGGCGGTCCACCGTTCTTGGCGACGAAGAATAAGTCATAATCCATCCCGGACGCTTGGGAGCATTGCGAATCCCCCACAGGCATATGTTTCCGCATGTCGTTAGCATAAAACGGCTTAACGAACCATCAACCATCATTTGACTGTATTGCCGTTAAAACGGGCGCTTTTAAGCGCAGATGCCGCTGCGTGACAGCCTGAGAAAGATTCTGTCGAAAAATGGTCAGCGTGATTGTCTCTTCAATGGCAAGTCGCTATAAGCCAAGTGCGAAAAGCGGGAGAATCTGGAATGTCGGATATTGGAACGCTCGATACTGAATATCGTCCATCAGAAGACGAACCGTTCATGAATGAACGCCAGCGCGATTATTTTCGCCGCAAATTGCTGGCCTGGAAAGAAGAAATCCTGCGCGAAAGCCGGGAAACACTGGCTGCCCTGCAGAATGAGAGCGAAAATCATCCGGACATAGCCGACCGCGCTTCGTCCGAATCAGATCGCGCCATCGAACTGCGCGCGCGCGACCGCCAGCGAAAGCTCATCGCCAAGATTGATGCCGCCATCGCGCGCATCGAAGACGGCAGCTACGGCTATTGCGAGGAAACGGGCGACCCAATATCGCTCAAGCGCCTTGATGCACGGCCCATCGCAACTTTGTCGATCGAGGCGCAGGAGCGGCATGAACGGCGCGAAAAAGTCTATAAGGACGAATAGATATTTTTTAATATTTAATTTGCGGGCAGCACATTTTCTTGTGCTGCCTTTTTTGTTTGTGGCTGATTTTGCCGCGTTCACCAATGCGGGCTCAGCCCCACCCTGATGTCTAATCCAGCTTGACGGGGCGGCCAAGAAGACGCGCCATCTCCTGCTCAAGTTCGCTCAGAGGCGGCAAAGGTGCTACCTTTGCGCGGGGGGCCTCCTGTTGCGAGGGTGCGGGCGCAGGCGGTGGCGGCGGCTCATGGGCAGCGGGCTCAGGGGCAGCGGGCGCGGGGCCGGCTGCCGGTTCCGCAGGGCGGGCGCCGAAGGTGAAGGGACGCGGAGGCAGATTGCTGCGTGGAATTGTGGTGACAGGCCGGGTCGGCATCGGCGTCAGGGCACGCGGCAACGGCGTGCTGCGAGAGACGAACGACGGCGGCGCTGCAGTCTCCCCGGCGCTGGCGGCGGGTTGCGCCGCAGCTACGCCATTGGGCGCAATGTCCTCTGCGCCCGGCCCGGACGCCGGTCGCAACGCGGCTGGGGGGCGCGGAAAAACCGGCTCGCGGCGCGGGGCGGCAGCCACGGGCAATTCAGGCGGTGCGGCACGCGCCGCCTCTTCCGGCAGATAGGGAGCCGTTGCCGCAGGCGTTGGATTGTCCGTCTCCGGCTCGTGAACCGCGACCTCTTCGGCGATGGGCTGGGCTACAGGCAGCTCACTGCTGGCGCGCAGCCCGCCGGCAAAGGCCGCCTCGGGCAGGCGCGCGGCAATCTTCATTTCCGGCGCGGCGGCCTCCCGCTCCTTCGCCTCTCCGCGCTCCTTCTCCCGCATCACGCCCGGAATACGCACGATTCCGGCTTCGACGACCACATCGTTCGGCCCGCCGATCATGACCAGATGCTCCACCTGATCGCGCCGCACGAGCACGAGCTGGCGATGACGGTCGAGATCGAAAACATCCACCACGGCAAGGCGGGGCTGGCGCCCGCGCGCGGCAGCACCCCTGATCCTGTTGCTGAAAATTGCGCGCGCCCCCAGAGCGATGCCGACAATGACGATGATCGCCAGGCCGATGAGAAGTCCGAACTGCATGATTTTACTGTCTCCCGCCAGGGAGGTGAGAAAAGACGGCATTTAAAAAAGCCCTTGTCATTCTTACCTGTTGTCTCACAACCTACACCAGTATTCAGGTAATTTGAACCGGACGATTCCTATTTAATCAAACCGATTCAATCAAGAACTGCGGCGCCGAACGCCCTCTTTGAATTTTGACGCCGCATGGCCCATATTAGAGCCATGGTTTCCCGTCCCCGCACCCCCAATCCGAAACTCACACGCCCCAAGGCCGCGCGCATGGAGGTGCATCCGCTGGATGAACATCTGGCGGCTCTGCTCAATCCGGCGCTGAACGAAAAGAAGTCCGAAACGCCGAAAGGCTTCAGCGAGGCGCCGCAGGCGGGATTCGACAGCGGCAGCCGCAATGTGAAGATCGACCAGCATCTCGCCAGCAAGCTGAAACTGGATGCCCCGGTCATTCCGGGCGAAACTTTTGCCGATGGTGCAGAGACCGCAAAGCGTCCGGCCCGCCGACGTCCCGCCGCGCAGAATTTCACCGCGCCCAGCGGCGTCAGCGCCACGGCGGATTCTCTGAAGGATCTTCTCGAAAAAGGCGATCCGAACTTCCGCGACACCAAGCCCTGGGTGCCGCACCGGCCTTTGCGTCCGGAAAAATCGGAAGGCGGCTATCCATTCAAGATTGTATCAGAATATGAGCCGAAAGGTGATCAACCCGCCGCGATTGCCGAACTGGTGAAAGGCATTCAGGCGCATGAGCGCGATCAGGTTTTGCTCGGCGTCACCGGTTCCGGCAAGACCTTCACCATGGCGCAGGTGATCAAGGAAACGCAGCGCCCGGCCCTGATCCTTGCCCCCAACAAGACGCTGGCGGCCCAGCTTTATGGCGAGTTCAAGAGTTTCTTTCCTGATAATGCGGTGGAATATTTCGTATCCTATTACGATTATTACCAGCCGGAAGCCTATGTGCCGCGCTCGGACACATTTATCGAGAAGGAATCTTCGATCAACGAGCAGATCGACCGGATGCGCCATGCCGCCACCCGCGCCCTTCTGGAGCGCGACGACGTGATCATTGTCGCTTCAGTTTCCTGCATTTACGGTATCGGCTCTGTGGAAACCTACACCGCCATGACCTTTACGATGAAGGTGGGCGAGAAGGTCGACCAGCGCCAGATCATCACCGATCTGGTCGCCCTGCAATATAAGCGCAGTCTGGGCGATTTCTCGCGCGGAATCTTCCGCGTGCGCGGCGATGTGATTGAACTTTTCCCGGCCCATTACGAAGACAGGGCATGGCGGATCAGCTTCTTCGGCGACGAAATCGAAAGCATTCAGGAGTTCGATCCGCTCACCGGCAAGAAGACCGAAGATCTTGAACTGGTCAAGGTTTACGCCAATTCGCACTATGTCACGCCGCGCCCCACCCTGTTGCAGAGCATTGCCGGCATCAAGGCCGAGTTGAAAGCCCGCCTGAAGGTGCTGAACGATTCCGGTCGTCTGCTCGAAGCGCAGCGGCTTGAGCAGCGCACGGTTTTCGATCTGGAAATGCTGGAAGCCACCGGGGTGTGCGCCGGCATCGAGAATTATTCGCGCTATCTCACCGGCCGCGCGCCGGGCGAGCCGCCGCCGACCCTGTTTGAATATCTGCCCGACAATGCACTGGTGTTCACCGACGAGAGCCATGTCACCGTGCCGCAGATCGGCGCCATGTATAAGGGCGACTTCCGCCGCAAGGCGACGCTGGCCGAATATGGCTTCCGCCTGCCGTCCTGCCTCGACAACCGGCCGCTGCGTTTCGAGGAGTGGGAGGCCATGCGCCCGCAGACCGTGCATGTCTCCGCGACGCCGGGCAAATGGGAAATGGAACAGACCGGCGGCACCTTTGTCGAGCAGGTTATCCGCCCGACAGGCCTGATCGATCCGCCCGTCGAGGTGCGCCCGGCCCGCGCGCAGGTGGATGACGTGCTGGGCGAGATCCGCGCCTCGGCGCAGGCAGGCTATCGCGCCCTCGTCACTGTCCTCACCAAGCGCATGGCGGAGGACCTGACCGAATATCTCCACGATAATGGCGTGCGCGTGCGCTACATGCATTCCGACATCGATACGATTGAACGCATTGAAATCATCCGCGACCTGCGGCTCGGTACGTTCGACGTTCTGGTCGGCATCAACCTGCTGCGCGAGGGGCTGGACATTCCCGAATGCGGGCTGGTGGCTGTGCTCGACGCCGACAAGGAAGGCTTCCTGCGCTCCGAAACCTCGCTGATCCAGACCATCGGCCGCGCCGCGCGCAATGTCGACGGCCGCGTTATTCTCTATGCCGATCAGATCACCGGCTCGATGCGGCGCGCCATGGACGAGACAAACCGGCGCCGCGCCAAGCAGCTTGCTTACAACGAGGCCAACAACATCACGCCGGCCAGTATCAAGCGCGGCATTCAGGATATTCTGGGCAGCATCTATGAGGCCGACCATATCACCGTGGATACGGGCCTTGCCACGCCTGCGCCGGGCCATAATCTCAAGGCGACCATCGCCGATATGGAAAAGCGGATGAAAGAGGCTGCGGGCAATCTCGAATTCGAGACCGCCGCCCGGCTACGCGACGAGATCCGCCGCCTGCAGGCGACCGAACTCGTGCTGGCCGACGATCCGCTGGCGCGCCAATCCGATGTCGAGAGCAAGGCGGGCAGCTATGACGGCCCGCGCCCCTATGGCGACAAGGCCAACCTGCCAACCCGCGCCCATAAACCCACCGATGCCGATATGGGCCCGCACAACTGGGGCGGCGGCGAAGCCAAGCCGCTGGGCCGCTCCACCGGCGGTCAGGGCGGCACACGCACCGCCAAGGGCAAGCCGAAACGGATGGTGTGAGACCTTTCACGCTTTTTTGGATCGGCTGTGCCGTCATGGCGAGCGTCCGCAAAAGCCTCAAGCGTCTTTGCGAGCGTAAGCGAAGCAATCCAGTCCTCACAGCCGCATAGATTGCTTTGCTGCGCTGGCACTGACGTCAAAAGGCGTCCGAAACGGCACAAAAACCAATGAAACGCTGGTGTCCCCGGCGTGAATCGAACACGCAACCTCAGGTTTAGGAAACCTGCGCTCTATCCGGTTGAGCTACGGAGACAATCCAGCCCTGCTTACATAAAATGAAACGGGCCGCGAGGAAAGAGCAAGCGAAGATGCAAAGAGATAAAATCTGGCTGATTTTTGCCTGCCTTCTGACGTCCGCGTCTCTGGCGCTGGCCGGTATGGCACCCGGTAACGCAATGGCGGCGGCCGGCAGCGGGACAAAGCCCGATTCCTGTTCGCCGGATCAGGCAGAGCCTGTTTCTGTCACGGCTATTACGGCCGATCTCGACGTGCAAACCGCCGATGCGGGGCCGCTGCGTCTGGCCGGTCTTGCGCCGCCCTATGATCAGCCTGACCAGAAACAGCGAATCAGCGAAGAACTGACGAACTGGCTGCGTAGCAGGGCGCAGTTTGCCATTATAAGCGGCAATCCGGACCGCTGGAAGCGCCGCGCCGCGCTGCTTTTCGCCGAGGATGAAGCGCAGAGGCTGGTTTCGGTCAATGCGTGGCTAGCCGCGCGCGGCGACGCACTGTTCAGGCCGGAGGAGTCTGCGCAGTCCTGCCATAGCGCGTTGCTGGCCGCTGAATATGTGGCGCGCGCCTCCGCAAACGGCCTGTGGCACTCCGCCTCTTACACGATCCACCCGGCGGATACGCCGGTCTGGCCAACGGCGCTTGATGGCCATTTCATCATTGTCGAGGGCAAGGTGCGCCGTTTCGGGCTCGGGCGGCGCAATGCCTATCTCGATTTTGAAGCCAAGCGGCAGCGCGGATTTGCCGTGCTCATCCCGCGCAGATCGCTGGCGCAATTCACGGCTGAGGCCAGCGATCCTGCGGTGCTGGCCGGTCACAGGCTGCGCGTGCGCGGCACGCTTGATCTGCGTTACGGACCGCGCATGACGATAAGCCTGCCAGCGGCGCTGGAGCGCCTCGACTGATCAGGGCATGGCTTCCAGTTCGGCGATCATGCCCTCGATCATGCCAAGACCGATCTGCCAGAAGGCAGGATCGCGCGCATCCAACCCGAACGGCTTGAGCAATTCGCTGTGATGCTTGGTGCCGCCCGCCGAAAGCAGCGCGAAATAGCGCTCGGCGAAGCCTTTTTCCGCCTTCTGGTAAACGCCGTAGAGCGAATTGACCAGACAATCGCCAAAGGCATAGGCATAGACATAGAAGGGCGAATGGATGAAATGCGGAATATAGGCCCAGTATGTCTCGTAGCCGGGGCCGAACTTGATCGCCGGACCGAGGCTCTCGCCCTGCACGGACATCCAGATTTCGCAAAGCTGCTCGGCGGTGAGTTCGCCGGAGCGGCGGGCCTCATGCACCTTGCGCTCAAACGTGTAAAAGGCGATCTGCCGCACGACGGTGTTGATCATGTCCTCCACCTTGGCCGCGAGCATGGCCTTTCTGGCCTGCGGCTCGGCCGCATCCAGCATGGCGCGGAAGGTCAGCATTTCGCCGAAGACTGAAGCCGTTTCGGCCAGAGTGAGCGGCGTCGGCGCCATCAGCGCGCCATTATGCGCGGCAAGCACCTGATGCACGCCATGCCCCAGTTCGTGCGCCATGGTCATGACATCGCGCGCCTTGCCCATATAATTGAGCAGGACATAGGGGTGGCTGGACGGCACTGTCGGATGGGCGAAAGCCCCCGGCGCCTTGCCCGGCCGCGTCGGCGCGTCAATCCAGCCGTGGAAAAATTTCTCGGCAATATCGGCCATTTCCGGCGCGAAGCCGCGATAGGCGCCGAGCACGATCTGCCGGGCCTCGTCGAAGGAATAGGTCTTCATCGGCACATTGGGCAGCGGCGCGTTGCGATCCCAGTGATTGAGCGCATCTTTGCCAAACCATCTGGCCTTGAGCTTGTAATAGCGGTGCGAAAGACGCGGATAAGCGTTCTGCACCGCCGTCACCATGGCATTGACGACATCGCCCTCCACCCGGTTGGACAGGTGGCGCGCGTCGGCCACATCCTGAAAGCCGCGCCAGCGGTCCGAGATTTCCTTGTCCTTGGCCAGCGTATTGGTGATCAGCGTGAAAATGCGCAGATTGGCCTTGAGCGTTTCACCCACGGCATCGGCGGCCGCCTTGCGCTTGGCCTCGTCCTTATCCTGCATGAGGCTCAGGGTTGGCTCCATGGCGAGTTCCTCGCCATCCACCTTGAAGCGCAAAGCCGCAATGGTTTCATCGAACAGGCGGTTCCAGGCCGAGGCGCCGCTTACGGATTTGTCGAGAAAGAGCTTTTCCAGCTTATCCTCGAGCTGGTAAGGCCGCTCTATCCGCACGTCGGCAATCCACGGCGCATAATGGTCAAGCGGCGACTGGCCCGACAAGCTGTTGATCAGCACATCATCCAGCCGGTTGAGCTCCAGCGTGAAGAACAGCAGATCGGAGGACGCCCGCGTCACCTTTTCCTGCGTGTCGCCGTAAAATTTGGCGTGAACCGGATTTGTGGTGTCGGTGGCATAGATCAGCCCGGCATAGGACATCAGGCGGCCAAGGCGATCCTCGATCGCCTCATAGGCCTTTATACATTCGAACAGCCTGCGCGCCGCGTCCGGCCCCTGCGCGAGATGCTGCAGTTTGCCGGCGTAATTTTGCGAAAAATCCGCGCAATCCTTAAGGGCCTTGTCGAGATCGGCGACAAATTCCGGCGAATCCATGCCGGGGTAGAGATCATTGAGGCTCCAGAGAGGCAATGCACCGAATTCATTTTCGACAAGAGCGGGCGGACTGGCTGGTTTTGACAAGGGCACATCCTCTTATGACAGAATCACTGCCCCTATATTGGCGTCGCGGCGGCCAAGTTCAATGCACGCCGCTCAGCACTCCACCCAATTCACCGCGAGACCGCCCTGCGAGGTCTCTTTATATTTGGTGTTCATGTCGGCGCCGGTCTGGCGCATGGTGACGACAACCTGATCCAGCGAGACGCGATGCTCCCCCTTGCCGCGCATGGCGAGCGAGGCGGCGTTGATCGCCTTGACCGCGCCAAAGGCATTGCGCTCGATGCAGGGAATCTGCACCAGCCCGCCTATCGGATCGCAGGTCATGCCCAGATGATGTTCCATGCCGATTTCGGCGGCATTCTCAATTTCCTCGTTGGTGCCGCCCAGCGCCGCGACAAGGCCCGCGGCGGCCATAGAACAGGCAACGCCGACCTCGCCCTGGCAGCCGACTTCAGCGCCGGAAATGGACGAATTCATCTTGAACAGGCCGCCAATGGCCGTCGCCGTCAGCAGAAATGCCTGCACGCCCGCCTCGTTGGCGCCGACACAGAAATCCCGATAGTAACGCAATACGGCAGGCACAACGCCCGCAGCGCCATTGGTCGGCGCCGTCACCACCTGATGCCCGGCGGCATTTTCCTCATTGACTGCAATGGCATAGGCGCTGACGAATTCCATGGTCTCGTTCGCCGAACGGTTGTTGCGCAACTGATCGGCGCGCAGTGTGTCGATCAGAAATTTCGCCCGGCGGCGCACCTGCAACTTGCCGGGGAGGATGCCTTCGGTGCTCAGGCCGCGCTCGATGCAGCTGGCCATCACCTGCGCCACGCGCCCGACATGCTCCATCACTTCACGCCCGGGGCGGCGCGCGCATTCGTTCGCCAGCACAATTTCGGCGATGCTCTTGTGGTGCCTGCGCCCCATCTCCAGCAGCTGCGCTGCGTCACGGAAAGGAAAAGGCACAGCGACATCGTCAGCCGCGACAACGGTTTCCGCGCCGGCCTGCACCACAAAGCCGCCCCCCACGGAAAGCCAGACTTCCTCATGCAGCGGGCGGCCGTCTCCAGCCAGCGCATAAAACGCCATCGTATTGGGATGTTCGGTGCGGAGCGTCTCGAAGTCGAAGATCAGATCGTTTTCAGGATGGAAGCTCAGTTTATGTCCGGGCCGGAACGGCAGTTCATGCGCGCTTTGCAGATGCGCGAGAAATTGGTCGGCCTCGGCAGGATCAAGCGTCGCAGGCTCAAATCCGCCAAGACCGAGGAAAACAGCCTTGTCCGTGGCATGGCCTTTGCCGGTCCATGCCAGCGACCCGTAGAGCGTGACCCTGATCCGCGAGGGTGTCTCGCCTGGCAGCGCGCGCAGGTGATCCATGAACGCTTTTGCCGCCTTCATCGGGCCCACCGTATGCGAGGAGGAAGGGCCTATGCCGATCTTGAACAGGTCAAAAATGCTGATCATCGACTCTCGCTTCCTCTTGGCCTCTGACAGACAGAATCAGGCTGCTCTGTTCCACGATAATCCAACCCGCGCAGGAAATGGCACCGGCCACGACCTCACCCGCAAATATGACGACATTTCGCCAAAAAAGTCAGATTGCGAAAAGCCGAAAAATATCAACAGGCAAGACCGGAATCCAATCTATCTCTGTCAGCCATGAAATGCACATGTCCAGATTTATGACGCGCATTAAGCAGCTATTTACCCTGTTGACGCAGAGTGATTCACACTGAAATCACTGCCAGCAACTGGACCGTAATGACTTCGACAATCCTGATAGTTGATGATGACCCCGTGCAGCGTCGCCTTCTTGAGGCGACTATCCGCCGGTTTGGCTATCAATCCGAAGTCGTCGAGGGGGGAGAGGCGGCGGTTGCACGGCTCGGCGCAAGCCACCTGCCCGCCATCGATCTGATGATCCTCGATCTCGTCATGCCCGATCTCGATGGCATGGGCGTGCTGGCGCACATGAGCCGCAGCAATATCCGCGTTCCGGTCATTGCCCAGACTGCGCATGGCTCGATCGATGTCGTCATCTCCGCGATGCGCGCCGGAGCCATTGATTTCGTCGTCAAGCCCGTCGGCGCGGAGCGCCTGCAGATATCCATCAAGAACGCGCTGCAATTCGATGCACTCGCCGGTGAAGTGCGCATGATGAAGCAGCGCGCCTCCGGCCACCTGACCTTCCGCGACATGGTGACGAAAAGCCCGGACATGGAGCGCGTCATCCGCCTCGGCGAGCGCGCCGCCAAATCCAATATTCCCGTGCTGATCGAAGGCGAATCCGGCGTCGGCAAGGAAGTCATCGCCCGCGCCATACAGGGCGCATCCGACCGGCGCGGCAAGCCATTCGTTACGGTCAATTGCGGCGCATTGCCGGAAAACCTCGTTGAATCCATCCTGTTCGGCCATGAAAAGGGCTCGTTCACCGGCGCCACCGACAAGCATATCGGCAAATTCGTTGAAGCCAGCGGCGGAACCCTCTTTCTCGACGAAATCGGCGAATTGCCGCTCGAAGCACAGGTGAAACTGCTGCGCGCGCTGCAGGAAGGCGAAGTGGACCCGGTCGGCGCCAGAAAATCGGTGCGGGTCGATATCCGCCTGATTTCGGCCACAAACCAGAACCTGATTGAACTGGTCAAGCAGGGCCGGTTCCGCGAGGATCTCTACTACCGGCTGAATGTTTTCCCCGTCACCGTGCCCAGCCTGCGCGCCCGCAAGGACGATATCGCCGATCTCGCCCGGCGCTTTGCCGCCCGCTTTGCCGCGGAAGAAGGCAAGCGCATCCGCGGCTTTGCCGCTGAGGCCCTGTCGCTGCTTTCCGCCTATCATTGGCCCGGCAATATAAGGCAACTGGAAAACGCCGTGTTTCGCGCCGTGGTTCTGGCCGAGAGCGATGAACTGACGGTCACCGAATTTCCGCAGATCGCCGCCCAGATGGAGGGCTTCGACGTGCGCGTGCCCATGGTCAGCGCCGCGCCGCGCATCCGGCAGGAGCGTGAGATCGTGCGGGTCGAGGTCAAGGACCCCAGCGCTCTCGCCATTCTCACAGGCACTGGCGATGTCCGCACTCTGGCGGAACTCGAAGCCGAGACGATCCGCTATGCAATCCGCCATTACCGCGGCCAGATGTCGGAAGTGGCCCGCCGGCTTGGCATCGGCCGCTCGACGCTTTACCGCAAAATGACTGACCTTGGTCTCGACGATCAATTCAAGGAGCCGCAGATGCAAAACGCCTATATCGGCTAGCAGTCACCGCAGCGGGCGGCCCGCGCGGCTGTCCGGCCCATCGGCAAGGGGGCGCCGGAGGGCGCGGACAAAACAAACCAGATAGTTCATCGGCACGAGAAACAGCGTGCACAAACCAGAATGAGTTGACGTTCCATGCAGCCCCCTTTCTCCCCGCGCTTTCCCAGTCTCAAGCCACTGCTCAGCACCAGCGCGCTCATTCTTCTGGCCGGACTTCAGGCCGGTGCGGCTCTGGCTGACGGGTCATTGCCCGGCAACACAGTGGCGCAGGCCGGAGATCCGCTGGCCGCGATAATCGCCGGAAGACCGGCGCCCAATCTTACACTTTATCTGCGCGCGAATGGTGCGGCGGAGCCTCTGCCCGCCAGCGCCGGCAGCGCGGCCGTGTTTGCGGCCATGGACGGGCAGATCGGCCTGCCGCCGCTGAATGCGCCTGCGCTGGCGCTGATCATGAAAAACCGTGATCTTGCGACGCAGATCGACATGACGGAAACCGCGTCGCTGGCGGCAACAGAGGAAGGCGCCACCGCCACTTTGAAGCAGGATGCGGCGCCACCAGCAAAGACACCCGTTGCCGCCGCAACGGCCGATGAGATCAGGACAGCGCTGGAGGCCTGGCAAGCCAGCGCCGGCCCCGCCATGGCCAAGCGGCGCGATGCCCTTGCCGCATTCTATGCCGCGCGCAACTATGCGCCATTATGGCTTGATTCGCAGGGTTGGACGAAGCAGGCCCATGCCGCGCTGACGCGGATCGACAAAGCCGGCGAAGACGGGCTCGACCTTGAAAAGATGTCCCGCCCCGCGCTCGGAGCCGCCCACGCGGCTGCGGACGAAATTCTGCTGAGCAATCTTGTGGCCGCCTATGCCGAACAGGCGATGGGCGGGCGCGTCGACCCGGGCGAAATTTCCAAATTCATCATTGCCCGCCCTGCCGCGCCCGATTATGCCGCCATTCTCGGCGATGTCGCACAGGCCCCGGACGCCGATGCGGCTTTGCAGGCCGTCAACCCGCCGCAGAAAGCCTATGCGGAACTGCGCGACAAACTGTCCGAACTGCGCCGCGAATCGCGCCCGCTGTCCCGCAACGCCATTCCGCCGGGCCCAGTGCTCAAAGTGGGCATGAAAGACCCGCGGGTGCCGCTGATCCGCGAGCGCTTCGGCATCGGGCTTGAGGCCAATGCCGATAAATCGCAGAATATCGTCTATGACACGCGCGTGGCGGCGGCTGTCGCCAGTTTCCAGACGTCAAGCGGCCTTCCCGCCTCCGGAACTTTGACGCCGCGCACCCTTGCCGCGCTCTCGGACGGCGATCCGGCGCGCCTTGAAGCGGAACTTATCGCCAATATGGAAATATGGCGGTGGATGCCACGCGACATGGGCCATGACCGGATCGAGGTCAACCTCACGGAATTCGCCGCCCGGCTCTATCGCAACGACGCGCCGGTCTACGAAACCCGCGTTGTCATCGGCAAGCCCAAGACACCGACCCCGGTCTTTTCCAATGTCATGCAGTTCCTCATCGTCAATCCATACTGGAACGTGCCGTTGTCGATCGTGAAAAAGGAAATGTTGCCCAAGCTGGCCGAAGAGCCCGACTATTTTGCCCGCCACGGATACCAGTTGGTGCAGCGCCATGGCGTAACCTATGTGCGCCAGCCGCCGGGCGACGCCAATGCGCTGGGCCAGATCAAGTTCATGTTTCCCAATCCCTATTCGATCTACATGCACGATACGCCGTCCAAGGCCCTGTTCGCGCGCCCGGTGCGCGCCTTCAGCCATGGCTGTGTGCGTGTGAACCAGCCCTTCCGCTTCGCGCAGGCTGTTCTGGGCAATGGCTGGGACGCGCAGAAAGTTGAATCGCTGATCGGCGGCGACGAACGCACCATCAACCTGCCGGAGTTCCTGCCCGTGCACATGATGTATTTCACCGCCAATGTCGACGAAAGCGGCAAGCTGCAGGTGCGCGACGATCTCTATGGCTATGTCGGCAAGGTCGAGGCGCGGCTGGGGCTGCTCAACTGAAGGCGAAGCCGAGAAATAGAGACTTAAATTTTTCCATTGTGTGACTAAAATGTTACTTTATAAAAAAGCCTGTTCCAAAACGGAACGGCTGCCCGGACAACGGGACGTAAAGAGAGCATCGGCACAGACTGAGGCCAAAGTCATACAGGGACATGTGTTCCACGGTCAGTTTGACCAAATCAGTAGGTGTTCTGTGTTGAAAATTGCTCTGTATCCGATGAAAAAACGCCTTGCCGGCTGGGTTTCATCTGGCGCCCTCGCCGCCCTGCTGCTTGTCGGCTCGCAGGTCTCCACGGAAACGGCAGTGGCCAATGGCGATACGCGCACCTTGTCGTTTCATCACATGCACACGGGCGAGGATTTCACCATCACGTTCAAGCGCAACGGCTATTACGACGAAGCCGCGCTGGACAAGCTCAACTGGGATCTGCGCGACTGGCGCATAGATCAGGCGACCAAAATGGACCCGCACCTGTTCGACATTCTCTGGGATGTCTATCAGCAGAGCGGCTCGAACGAAACCATCCATGTCCTGTCGGCCTATCGCTCGCCGCAGACAAACGCCATGCTGCGCCGCCGCTCCCATATGGTGGCCGAGCATTCGCAGCACATGAAGGGCAAGGCCATAGATTTTTTCCTGCCTGACGTCTCCATGGAGAAAGTGCGGGAACTGGGACTCAAGCTGGAGCGCGGCGGCGTCGGCTATTATCCGCATGCCAGCACCGTGTTTGTGCATCTCGATTCGGGCGGCGTGCGCTATTGGCCGCGCATGAGCCGCGAACAGCTCGCCCGTGTCTTCCCGGACGGCAAGACCGTGCTCATGCCCGCCGACGGCCAGCCGATGCCCGGCTATCAGGAAGCGCTGGCTGAAATCGAATCCCGCGGCGGCGCATCCGTCGCATCCGACGCGCCCAAGCCCAGCAAGGGGCTGTTTGCCTGGCTGTTCGGGGGCAACAAGGATGAAGAGGAAGACAGTTCGCCGGATACGACGATCGCGCCGAACCCGCGCCTGCCCGCAAAGGCGCAGGTCGCCGATGCGCAGCCGGATCAGGCCAGCCCGCAACCGGCAGCGGCCCGCGTGCCTCAGGTTGCCCGAATCGAACCGCAGAAACCGGCCGCGATTGCCGAACGCAACCGCTTCGCTCTGAACCTGCCGGAGGCACCATTGCCGCCAGCGCGTCCGGTGATCGCGCAGATGTTCGCCATGAACGCGCCGCTTCCCCCCAGCCGCCCCTCCGCGTTTATGGCCATGATGCGCGGCAGCGCCGATCCGATCTCGCATATGCTGGCAAAATCGGGCGCAAAGACCCCGGCAGGCGCTTCGGGCTTGCCGGATGAGACTGCTGCCGGTCCCGGCCCGGATGTGCTGGCCTATGCTGCGCCCTTGCCGCCGGATGAGCCGGTGCGGCGCGCAGCCAAAGCCGCTCCGGTCCACGCCCTCATTGACCCGCATTCGCGGCTGGTGGCCGCAAAGCTGAACCAGGCCGTGCTGCCCGGCGCCGGCGCCCTGAACGCTGGACGCCCCGCACAGGAACTTTCTGGGCCGTCAACCGGTCTGCGGCAGGTTGCCCAGCGCATGAGCCCGCAGACCGACGCATCGGCTGCATCGCTGGCTTCGGGCGATGAACGCGTGGTATCCGCCTTCGGACTTGGCCTCGGGCGACTGAAGCCGGGTGCATTCAGCGGCCCCGCCGTGAAGGCCCTGACCGCCGACGATGGCTATGTCGAACTGAATGTTGCGGCCCGCTAGGCCGCAACCCATGCCCGGCCAAACTTTCAGTGAATGCCGAGCGCGCTCAGGTAAAGGTCGAGAATGGCTTCCTGTTCCTGACGTTCGGCGCGATCCGTCTTGCGGATCTTGATCACCTGACGCACGACCTTGACATCAAAGCCCCGGCCTTTCATCTCGGCATAGACTTCCTTGATGTCGTCGGAGATGGCTTTCTTCTCTTCTTCCAGCCGTTCGACACGCTCGACAAATTGCTTCAGCTCTTCGGCGGCCACTCCGGTTTCGGCAATATCTTTCATGATGGGTTCCTGATCCTTGATGATGGGCGAGGGATGCGACGGCGCGCGGGCAAGGTCAAGTAAAATTCTCGTCGCAGCGCGCACCGCCGATTTTCTTGCAGTCCCTTGTCGCTAACGATCATCCAGACTGCATCATGCGCAGAAAATCCGGCCAGCCCACATAGCAACGCTCCATATTCGGCCTTTCCATATTTTCCAATAGGAAATCACGAATATAGAAAAGCCGCGAATGCTTATAAATAATCGCAATAAAACATTCAAATCACCGCAATAATTATCTGACAGAAGCATTGCTTAATTAAAAATCATAAACAAAAGGAAAAACGCAATGACTATGCAATATTCACCAGCAAATATTTTAGCTGAACTGGATGCGATGAGAAATTGTGTTAGCGGACAAGCGAAAACAGATGCCGATGCACTGTACAATTTTTTTAACGGAAACCTGACACTTGATCTCGCAATAAAACAAAATGGCGTAAGTTTTGATTATGGCAACGCGTTAGCCTATTTAACCAACGCCGGGCCAATGATACAAACAGACGTAAATTCATATGCTTATTATATTGATGATTTGATATCACGGGACGGCGCATTCTCAGTCAATAATTTTTCAACAAATTACAGCAATGTGTGGGCTCTGTACTGTCAGATTGGAGCGTATACAAATTCCGCTAAAGCCAATACGGTTCTCTCCAGTATTACGACTGATACGAAAACATATTTTGCCATTATTGATAACGATCTAAACATTATGAACACGTGCGCGCCGCCTGCGGTAGGTTCGGATATCACGGCCTATTGCTTACAAGTGGTTCAGCAACTCGCCCCAGTCAATGGCACCATTATTTCAATGTTCAATGGCCTTAATACTATTGCCAGCGATGTCAGCGCGGCAAGTTCCACGGTGATCGATGCTGCGACCGGCCTGACAGTCACTGCAGAAAATATCGCTTGGGAATTGGATGGGGCGCCAACACTTGGAACCAGTGGTAATCTGGCCTTTCAAGGAAATACAAATTTTAATTTTAACAACGCGTTAAATGCTGCCGAATACGCCGTATTTCAGGCTGCGGACAAATTTGTGACAGGTTGCAACGCAGGTATCGCGCAAACGGTTAAAAACCACAAGCTTTCAGAGATGACGTCGTTGTTTGAGAATATCCTGACTGTCATCGCAAACTTTACATCAATCGGATCGTGTCTTCTTAAAACAGGGTTAAGCTACGCCAGCAAAGACTTGCTTAAAATTATTGCAGAAATGGGGTCCACAGCTTCCTCCGCAGCCACCAATGTCAAAAACGATTTAGCAATGTATGACGCTAGTCACTCCAACCCACATTCTACGCTATCTCTTGAAAGGACAGCGATGAATGATATCAAAGGTTTGCTCGACGCTGGGAACATAAACGGAAATGGCCTGAATGCACCAGCGCTCGCGTCGGGAAATCAATTGGTTTCGGACTATCAAACACTCCTGGACAACCTGAACAAATACCTGCCGCCTCAGGACGATATATTGTTCAAATCTGCAATTTACGACACAAGACCAAGCTACTTGCCAACGTCTTTAAATATTAATTATACAGACAATTACGGAAATAAATACTATTGCGGAACAAAAAACCTGCAAACTTTATTTGGATGCCACTGGGAAACCATTAATAACTGCAGAGGAGGCGCCTATACGTATTATACAATAGGAAAAACCTCCACCGCATGGACAGCAGATGACAATTACACATCGGTAACAGCCGCTCTTGTTCCAGCATTTTTCAACAATGGCCGGACGAACGGATATTATTTCGAAATCATTGGCCATGCGCCGCAAGCTTTCTGAAAATGGCGAACTGTCTGTTCATTCTGGCGCGGGGCAAGACTTGCCTGATCTGCAAATCGGATGGGGTCCGTTCAGATTGTGATCACATCGGATATGAACTGCACGCTATATGCGAAACCCTCGTCTGCCGCTGCTCCGGGTTTCAGAGCAGCGGAAATCAAGAAAAACTCAAGTAAAATTCTCGTCGCAGCGCGAACCGTATAAATGAGGCCTGTACAGCGCCGCATCCGCGAGAACAGGCTTCAGCGCCGCGATGAACCTCCCGGCCCAGAGGTTCACGCCGGCCTCGTCGCCGATATGATCCTGCCGGAATTCCACCAGCACATTGGCGATACCCGCCTGCGTCGCCAGATCGTAGAGCGTATCGCCCTTGAGCGCGCCGTCATAAGGTTCGTTGTCGCCGACATTGAGGCCCTGACGGCGCAACTGATCCATGAGCGGCCGGGCGAGGCGCGGGTCGCGGTCCCAGAGAATGCCGATATCCCACGGCCGTTTCCAGCCTTTCCATACTGGCGTAAAGGAATGAACCGAAACGATGACCGGCGCGCGCCCCACCGCGCTGATACGGCGGATCTGCGCTGCGGCCGCCTCACGGTAGGCCTGCCAGTAGGTTGTCCTGCGCGCTTCGATGCCGCGGGCGTCAATTTGGGCGTTGCCGGGCACAAGCGCGCCATCCGAAATGCGCATGACGAGCGTAGGGTCGTCGGCGCCGCGATTGGGGTCGATCAGCAGGCGCGAAAAGCCTGAGAGAACCGCCGTTGCGCCAAGTTCAGCGCTGATACGCCGCGTTATCGCTGCTGCGCCGATGTCATAGGCGATATGCCGCGCGAACTGCCCGGCGGGCAGGCCGAGCGTGCCGAATTCGGGCGGCAGCGCGTTGCTGGCATGGTCGCACAACAGCAGAACAGGCACGTCCTCGCGGCCCGCCACAATTTCGAAAACCCTGAACCCGCTCATTCGATCTCCATAAAAGGGTGACGCGCGCAGATAAATCCCTTAAGAGCCTAGCAACGCATCACCCTGAAAATAGCTGGAACAAACTGACGTGACTACGCAAAAAGCGTCCGACCCCGCTGCCGTCCTGGCTGTCTTAGTCGGCGCATTGGCCATGGCCTGCTCGCCGATCATGCAGCGGCTTGCCGATGTCGGCCCTTTCGCTGGCGCTTTCTGGCGCGTTACGCTGGCCCTGCCGCTGCTCTATGCCTGGACGCACCTGCATGAGCGCAATGCCGGGCCCGTCCCGCCGCTCTCCCGGGCCAGCATATTGGCGGGCGTCGCCTTCGCGGGCGATCTGTTCTTCTGGCACCTCTCGGTCAGCCAGACCACCGTCGCCAATGCGACCTTCTTTGCGACATCCGCGCCTGTCTGGGTGGTTGTCATCGGCTTTGTGCTGTGGCGCACCAAGGTGCAGCGCGCCACGCTGATCGGCCTTGGCCTGTGCCTGCTGGGCGGCGCGGCGCTCGTCTGGCAGACGCTGGCGCTCAACCCGAAACATCTCATCGGCGATATCAACGGCGCCATGACCGGCATCTTCTTCGGTGCCTATTTCCTGTGTGTCGAAGCGGCCCGCCGGTCGGCTTCCGCTGCACGCGTGACGCTGCATGTCAGCTGGATCAGCGCCGTTCTCCTGTTCTTCCCGGCCTATTTCTGGGAGGGGCACATCATGGCGCATTCGCTCAACGGCTGGCTGATTTTGTTTGGCCTGGCCTGGATCAGCCATGCCGGCGGACAGGGGCTTCTGTCCTTCGCACTAGGCAGGCTTCCGGCGATTTTCTCGTCGCTCGTCATATTTCTGGAGGCGGTCGCGGCCGCCGGCCTGAGCTGGCTCATTCTGGGCGAGCGGCTGGCCGCAATCCAGATTTTCGGCGGCATGCTGATTCTGGCCGGAATCTGGGTCGCCAAACCGCGCAAGTCGGCGGAGCAGCCACAAAACAGCCTCAGATTAGCGATTGACAGAAACCCGGACGCATCCAAGATAAGTTTCAATACTCTCGACGGACAGACGGATGAATTGGCATAAAGGCGCGGGCAGACATGTGGCGCAGATGATCGGCCTGAGTGCTGCCCTGCTCTGGGGCGGCATGAGCGCCGCCAGAGCCGATTTCCGGGTGTGCAACAATTCGGTCAACAGAATCTCCGTGGCGCTTGCCTATACCAACGGCGAAACATGGACCACCGAAGGCTGGTGGAACCTCAAGCCAAACGTATGCGAGCCTCTGCTGCGGGGGCCTCTTGCCGCGCAGTTCTACTATATTTATGCCATGGATGAGCGGGGCGGCGAATGGAAGGGCAAGACCTTCATGTGCACGTCAGATAAGGAATTCAAGATAACCGGCCGTGACGATTGTTATGTTCATGGGTATGACCGGACGGGATTTTTGGAAATTGATACCGGCAAAGACGCAAAAAACTGGACCGTGCAGTTGACCGATCCGACAAAGCCGCTTAGCGGACAATAGAGATTGCTACCAAAGGATTAGAATATGAAACGCCTCCGCCGCTGCAAAATTGTTGCCACTCTGGGGCCAGCTTCCGACACACGCGACGTTCTGGCCAAGCTGTTTGTTGCCGGAGTGGATGTGTTCCGCATCAACATGAGCCATGCCAGCCATGACGGCATGCGCGAGCGCATCCGCATGATCCGTTCGCTGGAGGAGGAATACAAGCGCCCCATCGGCATTCTCGTGGATCTGCAGGGGCCCAAATTACGGGTCGGCACATTTGCAGAGGGCAGCGCCCAGCTGACGAAAGGCGCGCCCTTCATCTTCGACTCGGACCCCACGCCCGGCGACGAAACGCGCGTCTACCTGCCGCATCCTGAAATTCTCAAGGCGCTTGAGCCGGGGCATATCGTGCTGGTCGACGACGGCAAGGTTTGCCTGCATGTGACCGCCGTCTCGGACGGCAAGGCCGAACTGCGCGTTACCGTGCCGGGCAAGATATCAAACAAGAAGGGCGTCAGCCTGCCCGACACCACGATTCCCGTCTCAGCCATGACGGAGAAGGATCGTTCTGATCTCGACGCCGCCCTCAATGAAGGCGTGGACTGGATCGCGTTGTCCTTTGTCCAGCGTCCGGAAGATGTTGCTGAAGTCAAGAAAATCGCCCGCGGACGCGCGCTCGTGCTGGCCAAGATCGAAAAGCCGCAGGCCATCGCCCGCCTCGCCGAGATCATGGAAATTTCAGACGCGTTGATGGTGGCGCGCGGCGACCTCGGCGTTGAAATGCCGCTGGAAAAGGTGCCGGGCCTGCAAAAGCGCATCACCCGCATGGCACGCCGCCTCGGAAAACCGGTGGTTGTGGCCACGCAGATGCTCGAATCCATGATCAATTCCCCTGTGCCGACCCGCGCCGAAGTGTCTGACGTGGCAACGGCCGTGTTCGAGGGAGCGGACGCTGTCATGCTTTCTGCCGAAAGCGCGTCAGGCCAGTTCCCGATAGAAGCTGTGGAGACGATGAACCGCATCGCCGTGGAAGTGGAGCGCGACTCGGTCTATCGCACCGTCATCAACGCCCAGCGCTCGGAGCCCGAGGCCACCGGCGCGGACGCTATAGCCGCAGGCGCGCGCGATGTTGCCGAAACGCTTGATCTCAAGGCCATTGTCGCCTGGACGGCCTCGGGCTCGACCGCGCTGCGACTTGCCCGCGAGCGGCCGCAGCCGCCCGTTCTTGCGCTGACCCCCAACCGCGACGCCGCACGGCGGCTATGTCTGGCCTGGGGCGTCCATGCTGTGGTCACCAAGGATGCGCATGACGTTGACGACATGGCCAAGCGCGCCTGCAAATTTGCTAGCCGCGAAGGCTTTGCCAAGGAGGGCGACCGGGTTATCGTCGTTGCCGGCGTTCCGTTCGGCACACCGGGCGCAACCAATATGATGCGCATTGCCTTTGTGCGCTCGGAAGCTGCCGGCTGGGGCTGATCTCCCGGCCCGGGACAAACCGCCCTAGAGCCCGGCGCGGCGGGCCACGCCGATAATGGCGCCGATCACCGCATCTGGCGCGCAATGATGCGGCGAGTGGCCCATGCCGGGCAGAATTTCGAGCGTCGCGCCCGGAATGGCGCGTGCCGACTGCACCGAATGAATGCTGGTGTAAACCACGGTGTCGCTGTCGCCCGCCACGATCGCCGTGGGCGCGGCAATTTTTCCAAGGCCCGGCGCCTGCGCCTTGACGAACTCATACAGGCCCGAGACATCCTCCGCATTGGCGGCAAATTGCTCCGGGCGTAAAACCATGGCCACGCCCGTGGCCTTGGCAAAATCGGGCGCGGGCGTCCTGGGCGAGAACACACCGGCTATCGCCGGACGCAGCGTGAGAAGCCCCGCAGGCAAAGCCAGAAGATTGGTGAACACCCAGCCAAGATAGGGCGCTGCCGCCACGTGATAATACCATGAAATGCCCCCCGGCCAGACATGTGTCACCGGCGAGAGCAGCACGAGGCCGCGCGTGAACCGGGGATGGGCGAGCGCTATATTCGCGGCCAGCGCGCCGGACCAGCTATGGCCGACAACGATAGCCTCATGGATGCCGATCTGGTGCAGGGCTGCAACCAGAATTTCCGCCTGCCGCGCCGGAGAGGCCGCGGCACTGCCCGAGATGCGTTCCGACCAGCCATGCCCCGGCCTATCCGGCGCGATAACGCGAAACCCCGCCGCCGCAAGCCCCGCCCCCAGCGGGCGCACCAGATCGGCATGATTGCCGCTCGCCCCGTGCAGGAGAACAACAGTCCCGCGCTCCGCCCCCTGAGGGCTGAGTTCGACCAGATGAATACGCCCGCCGCCCCGCAACGTCACGAAGCGGCCCTGCGGCGGATGCGCGTTGCTGATGCGCCACGACATCCAGCGGGTGAAGGCAAAAAGGCCGGCTATCGGAATGAGGAACCAAAAAACAATCATGCGCCGGACAAACCCACAAGAAGCAACTCATTCTTATACGTTGCCAAGGCGTCCGCAGTTTCAACGGGCCTTAAATTCCCTGCCCCTCGACCTCGACAGACAGCCGTTCGATTTTTGCGGCAAGATCGGGCGCCTTGGGCGTGAGCGCGAAAATCTGACGATAGACTTTAAGCGCTTCAGCCTTGCGGTCAAATTGCTCGAAAATTGCCGCCTCGCCCCACAGGGCGCCAAAATTACGCGGCTCAAGGCTGAGCGTGCGATCAATATCGGCCAGTGATCCGGTCAGGTCGCCCATCAGAAAGCGTACGGTGGCGCGCTTGTTCCAGCCTTCCTGCCAATCCGGCGCGAGGCGCACGACATGGTTGAGCAGATTGAGCGCCACATCCAGTTTGCCCTTTTCAACCGAGGCTATCGCCCGCGTCATCAGCATATCGAGGGTCGGCCCATCGCCCTCCAGCCAGATGTGCTGGATGCGCAGTTGCAGCGCCTTTGTGATCTCGGGAGTCTGCGCCTGCGCCAATTGCTCAAACAAGCGATCAATCTCTTGCGCATGCCGCGAACCGGGCGCGCCAGCAACAGGCGTCGCCGCAACAGACATGGCCAGCCCAAAAGCCGCGCAAATATACAGGCCCGGAATTCTCATGGCCTGAATTTAGGGCATAAACCGCCGGAAATGAAGAACGGGATCGCAATTATTTCGCAGGCAGCGCAACTGAGCGCCGACCAGACCCGCATCAGTTCAGCCACAACAAAAAGGGCGCCGCAAGGCACCCTCATGTTCAGATCATCGAGGAATGATCAGCCCTGACGCGCCTTGTAGCGCTTCTGGGTCTTGTTGATGATGTAGACACGGCCGCGGCGACGAACCAGTTGGTTGTCACGGTGACGCAGACGCAACGACTTCAGAGAATTACGAACCTTCATGATCGACCTCGGATTGCACCATATGACAGGATCAACCCGCCAAAATTTCGCCCAATGTCACGTGGCACACTCCGCCCCGCGCCATAAATTCAGAGCGGTTTCAATACCCATCCAATCCGCGCGCGTCAACAGCAAATCTGAAAGAAGCGCCGCTTCCCCGGGAAATTTCACAGCCAGCGCCCGCAGCGCCGCAAATTACCCTTGTTCCCGGCCATAATCCGGTCATCATATTGCGCGGGAACAGGAAAGACGAAAAACAATGTCAAAATCAATGGTCAGGATTGTGTCCGGCGTGATCTTGGTTCTCGCGGCTCTCTTCGGCTACGGCTTTTATCAGTCCAGCGTGATTCCCGGTGCCGCCGCTGCCGCCCAAACGGCTTGGGCAGGCGTTGAGGCCCAGTATCGCCACCGCGCGGAATTGACGCCCGCCATCGTCGATGTGCTGCGCAGCATCAACGACACCCAGACCGCGCTGATCGGCGATCTCTCGGCCGCACAGCAGGATATTCTCAAGGCGCCGATGACTCAGGCGCCCCGGAGCCTCGAAGACCTGCGCGCCTTCATGCAGCGGCAGGACAAGCTATCCCGCAATCTGGGGCTGGTTTATGATTTTCTTAAATATTACCCTGATCGCATGCGCGACGAAAAGATCCGCGCCACCATGTCCCGCCTCGAACAATCAGAACAGGACATCGTTGCCGCCCGCGGGCTTTACACCACCCGCGCCGCGAATCTGGACGCCATGCTGAGCCGGCCGCCGCAAAGCTGGATCGCGCAGCACCTGCAGCCCAGCCCCCAAAGTCTGAACTTTGACTTTGAACATGCCAGCACGGGCGGTTAGGCCCCTTCATCGTGAGCCCTCCCAACTCCCCATCCTGAGCTTGTCGAAGGACAGAGCGCGGATCAGAACAAGGGCGGCGAATGGCCGGGTGATGCCTAGCCGCCGGAAGAGATGCGCTCGACCTGCGCGCCGCACTGGCTCAATTTTTCTTCGAGACGCTCGAAGCCGCGGTCAAGGTGATAAACCCGGTTGACCATGGTCTCACCCTCTGCAGCCAGCGCCGCAATGACCAGCGAGACCGACGCGCGCAGATCGGTCGCCATGACCTGCGCGCCCGTGAGCTTGTTCACGCCCTCCACAATGGCCGAATCGCCATCCAGACGGATATGCGCGCCAAGACGGGCAAGCTCCTGCACATGCATGAAGCGGTTTTCAAAAATTGTCTCGGTTATGCGCGACGTGCCCTTGGCCATGGTCATCAGGGCCATGAACTGGGCCTGAAGGTCGGTGGGAAAGCCGGGAAAGGGTTCGGTTGTCACGTCAACCGCCTCGATGCCGCTGCCGTTGCGCTGGATGCGGATGCCGTGATTGGTCTCGCTCACAGTAGCGCCGGTCTTTTCCAGCGTGATCAGAGCCGAATCGAGCAGGTCTCGGCGCGCACCCTCAAGCACGACATCGCCGCCGGTCATTGCCACGGCAAAGGCATAGGTTCCGGTCTCGATCCGATCCGGCAGGACGGAATGGGCCGCGCCGTGCAGTCCGGCAACGCCCTCGATCTCGATGGTCGATTGACCGGCGCCGCGGATTTTTGCACCCATCTTGTTGAGACATTCGGCCAGATCGACAACCTCCGGTTCGCGCGCCGCATTGTGCAGAACCGTTGTGCCGCGGGCCAAGGAGGCCGCCATCAGCGCCGTATGCGTACCGCCCACCGTCACCTTGTCGAAGGTGATGTCCGCCGCGCGCAGGCCCGCTTTTGCCTTGGCGATCACGTAACCGGCCTCGATATCCACCGAAGCGCCGAGCTTTTCCAGCACCATGAGCAGGAGATCGACCGGGCGCGTGCCGATGGCGCAACCGCCCGGCAGGGACACCTTGGCCTCACCCATGCGCGCGAGCAGCGGCGCAACTACCCAGAAACTGGCGCGCATCTTGGACACGAGATCGTAAGGCGCAGTTGTATCGGCAATATTCTGTGCGCGCAGATGCACGGTCTGGCCGGTGGTCATCTGCTCGCCCGCGCGCTTGCCGTTAATCGACATATCAACGCCGTGGTTGCTCAGAATGCGCATGAGCAGATTGACATCGGCAAGGCGCGGCACATTGTCCAGCGTCAGCGTCTCTTCAGTCAGCAGGCTGGCGATCATCAGCGGCAGGGCCGCATTTTTTGCGCCGGAAATGGGAATGATTCCCTTCAGTTTCTGCCCGCCGCGAATGCAAATTTTATCCATGAAACCTCCGGGTCGCCCGAGACCCAATCAAATATCCGATTCCTGGGCCCCCGCTCCGGGGCTGCCCGCTGTGCGCTGGCGCATCTGCGCCTTGCGCCGCCTGAGATTTTCCCGCAGCGCCTGTGCGAGACGTCTCTCGCGTTCGGCCAGCGCGGCCGCCCGGCGCAACTGCGCCTCCGGCGAGAGCGAAATCCCGGCCTGTTGCTCCGCCGCGCAAATTTCCTTTTCGTCCTGCATGGACAATCCCGATTCTGCTATGGCATGAATTGAGACCGTTTAAGCGCTTTTAAGGCGCACTGCAAGAGCGGCCCCGCCGCCGCACACCCGCAATAGTGTAAGGAATGCATAACCATATCGGTCAAATAAGGCAAAAAATGCCCGAATGCCGTAAAAAAGCCTAAAATAATTGCGCTGGATCATGGTTGATAATGCGAAAAAATATAAATTAGGAACGCATTTTAAAAAACGCCCAAGGTTTGCAACCCGATTTTTTAACCAAGGTATTGAATCATGAAGAAATTAATCCTCGCTGCAGCGCTTTTCGCTGTTCCGCTGGCCGCTCAGGCGGCAGACCTTCCCTCGAAAAATTCCCCGCCGGTCGCGCCTGTCATGGCGCCCGTCGCGCCAGCGCCGGTCTGGACCGGCTTCTACATCGGTGCCAATGGCGGCTATGGCTGGGGCCATTCGAACCAGACCGATACTGCCCCGATCCCGCTCGGCGACGGCAGCTATAATCTGAACGGCGGCCTGCTCGGCGTCACCGCCGGCTATAATTACCAGATGAACAATTTCGTCGCCGGCCTCGAAGGCGACGTCGACTGGTCCGATCTCCACGGCTCGTCGGGCTCATGTGGCGCAAGCTCGCAAATCCCCCATGTCTGCGGCACCAAGATCCGCAGCTTCAGCACCCTGCGCGGTCGTCTTGGCTATGCCATCGACAATACGCTCATCTATGCGACCGGCGGTCTGGCCGTGGCCGACATCAAGGCTTATGACGATTATTATCCAGCAAGCGGAACGAAGACCCGCGCCGGCTGGACGCTTGGCGGCGGTGTCGAGCAGAAGTTTGATGCGCATTGGTCGGTCAAGGCCGAATATCTCTATGCGGATTTCGGCCATGCCAATTATTTCGATATCGTCCCGGGAACACCTGAGCGCGTCAGCGCCCATGCCAATGTCCTGCGCGTCGGCCTGAACTACAAGTTCTGAGACTGCATTCAGCTTTGATGAAGACCCGGCCTCCGGCCGGGTCTTTGTTTATCGGCAAGGCTTTGCGCCCCGCAGGAAGTTTATGCGAATTTCCGCGCCGCGACACTTGCACAATCCGCCTGCCTGTGGCAGAAGGCGCTCCATAAGTTCGGCTGCGGTAGCTCAGTGGTAGAGCACACCATTGGTAATGGTGAGGTCGCGAGTTCAATCCTCGCTCGCAGCACCAGTTTTTCACAATAATTGTGTTTTTTCATCCTCCGTCACAGGCGCACATCGCCCGGATGCTTGTCGCGCGGTGGCTTAACTCAACGCATTGCCGCCTTCAGCGATGGCGCGCCGGTCGTGACTGCAGCGCAATTTCAGCATCTATAACGTCGATAAGCCGGTCCGGCTCGCCGCCGCCCATGCCTTCATCTTCGGCGCGCTCCAGCGCAACCGCATCGATTTCCCATTGCCGGAGAGCTTCACTTTTCTGCTGGCTGGTGAGCGAAGCATCGCCAACGATGTCCTTCGGATCACGATAATGGCGCGCAGGTTCTGCGGCCCTATCCAAGGCTTTGCCGGTTGAAGCTGTTTTGCCCGTGGAAGCTGTCTTGGACATCGCCCTCTCCTTTCGTTGGTGCAAAAGCAGGCTTATTCAGCAGGACGCGCTTATCCTTATTCAATATGGTACCACGCCGGCGGTATTCAAGCCGGGCCGAGCATGTCCTGCGGCCGTACCAGCCGGTCAAAATCTGCGGCGCTGATAAAACCCGATCGCACAGCCTCCTCGCGCAAGGTTGTTCCATTGTGATGCGCAGCTTTGGCGATTGCCGCCGCACGATCATAACCGATGACCGGCACCAGCGCCGTCACCAGCATCAGCGATCCGCGCAGCAAGCTGTCAATGCGTTGCCGGTCCGGTTCGATGCCCAGGATGCAATTTTCCGTAAAACTGCTGGTCGCATCCGAAAGCAGCCGGATCGATTGCAGCACCGCATGCGCGATCAGCGGCTTGAACACATTGAGCTCGAGATGGCCCTGGCTGCCGGCGAAGGCGACAATCGTATTATTGCCGATGACCTGCGCACAGACCATGCAGAGGGCCTCAACCTGAGTCGGGTTGACTTTTCCCGGCATGATGGACGAGCCGGGCTCGTTTTCCGGCAGGTGCAGTTCCCCCAGTCCCGATCTCGGCCCGGAGCCCAGCAGCCTGATATCGCTGGCGATCTTGAAAAGACCCGACGCCAGCGCCGTCAGCGCCCCATGCAGGAAGACCAGCGCATCATGCGTTGCGATGGCCTCGAACCTGTTGACAGCAGCATGAAACGGCAGGTTGGTCAGTTCCGCGATGCGGCGCGCGAAATCGTCCGCGAAACGCGGGTGCGTGTTGAGTCCGGTGCCGACGGCCGTCGCGCCCTGCGCCAGCGCATAAAGCCCCGGCAAGGCGGCCTCTATTCTCTCGCGGCCAAGGGCGATCTGTGCGCCATAGCCTGAAAATTCCTGACCCAGCGTGACGGGCGTTGCATCCTGCAGGTGCGTGCGGCCGACTTTGACAATATCGGCGAAGGCGGCGCTTTTCTCGGCCAGCGCGCTGCGCAGCCGCCCGAGCGCCGGAAACAGCCGCCCGTGAAGTTCGCATGCGGCAGAAATATGCATGGCTGTCGGAAAACAATCATTCGACGACTGACCGCGATTGACATGGTCGTTGGGATGCACCGGAGATTTGGCGCCGCGCTGCCCGCCCAGACGCTCATTGGCGATATTGGCGATCACTTCATTGATGTTCATGTTGGTCTGGGTGCCGGAACCGGTCTGCCAGACCACGAGCGGAAATTCGTCATCGCGCAGACCGCCGGCAACTTCCGCCGCCGCAGCTTCGATCTGGCCGGCAAGGACAGGCGGCAACAGCCCGAGATCGCCATTCACGCGCGCTGCCGCCTGCTTGACGAGGCCCAGCGCATGGATGAGCGGCAGCGGCATTGTTTCATCGCCTATGCGAAAATTCTGCAACGATCTCTGAGTCTGCGCACCCCAATATTGCTTCGCGGCTACTTCTATCGGACCAAAGCTGTCGGTTTCGATACGTGTCGGGCGGTGCGGCATGTCGTCCTCCCAATCTGTGCCGGCTTGGGCCAGCTGGCCGGCTGTCCCGGCGCTGACGCGGCTGTTCCGTCATTATAGACGATAATCGGCCATCGCACATGTGACACCGCGCGCGGCAGGCAAATGAAGCCCGCCTCTGGATGATTTTCTCATACAAACAGACAGAAGGCTTGCTTCACATCAAGGCGGCTAAGCCTGAGGGCGCTACAATACCCCATCTGTCAGGCCCTGTGTGTCGTGTCTTGGAGGTTCACAATGTCCAGAAATTCCCTCGCCCGAAACTCACTGCTGGCGCTGGCCGTTCTGGCTGGCGGCCTGTCGATGCAAGCGCAGGCCGATGATGACGGCGGCTGGTTCTGGGGCCGCGGCATGATGGGCCACATGTTTCGCGGCGAAATGATGGGGCGCGGATTCATGGGCGACTGGGGTCCGGGCATGATGATGGGGCGCAGGTTCAGCAGCGAACGCCTTGACGCGCTCAAGACGGAACTGAACATCACCGCCGGGCAGCAGAAGGCGTGGGATGATTACGCCGCGGCCATTATCTCTTCCGCAAGAACCATGCGCGATGCACATGCCAACCTGCTTCAGGAACCCGATCCGACCACCCTGCCCGAACGCGTACGCCAGCATCAGGCCATGATGGCCGCGGGCGTTGCCGCCATGCAGGCTGTCGATGCCGCGACACTGACACTTTATGATGCGCTCGATGCCGGACAAAAGAAAAAGGCCGACGATCTCATCCTCGGCATGGGCATGATGTGATTATGGCTCCCGCCCAGTCGCAGCAGAGGACTGAACCGGCACGGAATGAGGCGGATGACGCCTTATGCGGTCCTTGCGGAACGGGACAGCGCATAAAAAACCACCCTCGCAGTCGCGAGGGTGGTTCGGATCGGGCTGAAACCGCGACGGGCCTGACGATCAGTCGCAGACGCGCACGTGACGGTAGCCTACGAAATTACCCCAGTAATCATAGGCGGCGCGACGCTCGCGATAGCAATGACGCACGACGACGGGCGCATCATAGACGTCCTCTTCGCCATAATAGCCGCCATAATAGGAACTTGCGGGTGCATAGCCATAACCATAGCCATGATCATGGCTTGCAAGAGCGCCACCAACCAGAGCGCCTGCGGCAATACCGCCGACGATGAGCGCGGCGTTGCGCCCGTCATTCGCGGAGGCTGGCGCCGCTGCGGTCAGCGACATGCCTGCAATAACGAGCGAAGCGAGAGACAATGCACGAACTTTGGTGAGTTTCATCATGGAATTATCCTTTCGTGAGCCAATCTATAACCAAAACGATGAACCGAAACTGAACCAATCGAGTCATTATTGAGACGCGGCGTCATATTCCGATCCACCAAAAAATCCGGGAGACACATGGCGGCCTTCGCCTTCAAAAAGTCCAAGCCCTGATGCATCCCTTGCGCGAAACTCACGGCTGCCCTTCAAGTTCCCGCCTGACGAATCAAATTCTGGAGGAAAAATTGGACCAAACCATGACGCAATGGATCAATGCCCCGGCGGGGTTCAATCCGTTTCTGGATGCCATTGCGACGGCGCTTTCCACCGCAGGCGTACCGATTCTGGTGCTTCTCGTGATCGCGCAATGGTGGAGCACCACGGACAGAATGTCCGTGCGTCATGTCTGCGTCAGTGCCGGCCTGAGTTTCCTGATCGGTCTGGCGCTCAACCAGTTGATTCTCCTGTTCATCCACAGACCCCGGCCCTATGACGCAGGTGTCAGCCATCTCATTGTGGCAAGAAGCGCCGACTGGTCCTTCCCTTCCGATCACGCCACAGCATCGCTGGCCATCGCCGTGGCCTTTCTCCTCGGCGGGCCAAGAGGCCGCGCCATCGGGCTGACGGCCATCGCACTGGCCATCTGCTGGTCGCGTATCTATGTCGGAACGCATTATTTCACGGATGTGATGGGCGGCGGAGCCACCGCACTCGTCGCTGCGCTGCTGGTGCACCTGCTCTACCGGCAGGGCACCCGCATCGACAGAGTCATAACCGGGATACTGTGATCGGGACGCGTATCCCGCAACACCCGCGTATTCACTGACCAGACTGCGCCAGCGCATTCATGGCCATGATTTCCTCACAAAATTTGAACATGTTTTCGCCCAGCGTATAAAGCGGCTGCTGGGTGGACCAATCCTCGATCAGGCTGCCATGTTCGCAGAGTCGGCGGATTTTACGATAAACAGAGGCCCGCGACATTTGCGCCGACTGGATGATGTCGTCAGCGCCGGTCGTCAGCCCGGCCATTTGCCGCTGGGCAACAATATCCAATATTTCACGGCACGCCGCATCAAGCTCAAAAAGACCGTATTTACGCTCCATAAGATTTAAAAAATGGAATGCATTCAAACGCTTGGGCATGATAAAAAGAGCCTCTCGGGATTGAAGGACGAAATTTTTATATAAAAAAGCCCTCATCGCCTATCATATGATAAATTATCAATAAACCCCTCGCCAAGCAAAAAAATTTTGCTTTTATTGTTTAAAGCGAACGTTTTTCAATAAATTTTATGAAAATTTATTCATTTGAATAAAAATCTTTTAAAATTTCGCCCAAATCACAGCACGCGTTAATTTTGATTTTCTCTTAATGATTTTTTCACTGTAAATTTATTTAAAATGAATCAAGTTCAAGAACAGCCTGCAATTGGATATTGCACCTGAATTTCGGAATTCAAAAATCTAACGCGACGTTGTTATTCGATCTTCTGAAAATCAGTGCAAGAGAGGTTTGCGGCGTAAATTGCAGACGATGGCCGCAGGCCGTGAGGCAATTGGCGCTGAGCACCATGCAGACCGCGTGGCATCGTGATATGATTTGCGCCGGAGGCGTCGTCCTTGCTTGACCCATGTCAATGCATGGGGTTAAACGCCGGGGCTAGCTGCTCAAAGTGAGACCATGTGTCACTCGCTTTTGCCAGATATTCGGTTTAGTGAGTAAGATGAATTGCAGCATGACGATCGTCGTCAATGGGACGTGACCGATGGATTATGATCAGGTTTTTGAAAACGCCATTGCCAGCCTGAAGACTGAAAAGCGCTATCGCGTTTTTGCAGATCTCGAGCGCGATGCGGCACGCCCTCCGCAAGCGGCCTATCATGCGCCGCAGGAGCAGCGGGACGTCACGATATGGTGTTCAAACGATTATCTCGGCATGGGCCGGCACCCAGCAGTTATTTCCGCCATGGTCGAGGCTGCGCAGAAATATGGCGTAGGCGCCGGAGGAACGCGCAACATTTCCGGTACAAACCATGCAACCGTCAAACTTGAGGCGGAACTCGCAGACCTTCACGGCAAGGAAGCGGCGCTGGTTTTCACATCGGGCTGGATTTCGAATCTTGCCGGCATCTCCACCATCGCGGGGCTGCTGCCCAATTGCCTCATCCTCTCCGATGCGATGAATCACAATTCGATGATCGAGGGCATCCGGCGTTCGGGCTGCGAGAAACAGGTGTTCCGCCACAATGACGCCGATCATCTTGAGGAATTGCTCCGCGCCGCAGGCAAGGACCGCGCCAAGCTGATCGTCTTCGAAAGCCTTTATTCCATGGACGGCGACATTGCCCCGATAGCGCGGATAGTCGAACTGGCCAAAACCTATAATGCCATGACCTATATCGACGAGGTTCACGCCGTCGGCATGTATGGCCCGCGCGGCGGCGGTGTTGCCGAGCGCGAAAAGCTGATGTCCGAGATCGACGTGATTGAAGGCACACTCGCGAAGGGATTTGGCACGCTGGGCGGCTACATAGCCGCCAGAGCATCGATCATCGACGCCGTGCGCAGCTTCGCGCCGAGCTTCATCTTTACGACGGCCCTGCCGCCGAGCGTGGCTGCAGCCGCGACCGCCGCCATCCGCCATCTCAAGGCCAGCGAAATGGAGCGTGCCCGCCACCGCAATCAGGTTGCACGCACCAAGCATGCCCTGAAGGCTGTCGGCCTGCCGGTGATGGAATCGCCGTCGCATATCGTGCCGGTCTTCGTCGGCAACGCAGAAAAGTGCAAGGCGGCCTGCGACATGCTGATGGAGCGGCACAATATTTACATCCAGCCCATCAATTATCCGACCGTGGCGCGCGGCACAGAGCGTTTGCGCATCACGCCAACGCCCTATCACACCGACGCGCATATCGCCGTTCTGGTGGACGCGCTTGTCGATGTCTGGAGCAGCCTTGGCCTGAGCTTCGCTGATAATTCCACGATCAGCGCGGCCCCGGCGCATTGCACCTATCCGGAGATGAAACGCGCCGCCGAGTAAATCTCAGTCGCGGCCGCCAAGCCACACGCCCAGCCGGCGCACCACTTCGCGCATATCCTCGGTTTTGCGTGCGAAACAAAGGCGGATATATTGCTCCGCGCCCGTGCCGAACGTGGAGCCGGGAGCAACGCCGAGGTTGGCGCTCTCGATCAGATCAAGCGCCAGCTTCCGCGTATCGGCCACGCCTTCGATCCGGCAGAAAAGATAGAACGCGCCCGCTGGCGCGGCGAAATGCACCTTGGGATGCGCAGCCATTTCCGCACAGATCATTTCGCGGTTCTGGCGCAGTCTGGCATTCTGCCGGAGGATGAAGTCCTCCCCCTGCTCAAGCGCCGCAATCGCCGCGCGCTGGGTAGAAACCGGAACACCGGATGTCGAAAACTGTATAAGATTTTCAATGATCTGACCCAGTTCGGGCGGGGCTTCCAGCCAGCCGATGCGCCAGCCCGTCATCGCCCAGTTCTTGGACAATGTCTGGACAAACATGATTTTGTCGTCGGGGCGCATGATATCGTGGAAGGAAGGCGCGCGCTCGCCCTCGTAGACGATACGGCCATAGATTTCATCGGCGATGATCCAGATGTTGCGGCTTCGCGCAAAATCCAGCACCTGCTGCAATTCTTCGAGGCTGGCGGTCCAGCCGGTGGGATTGGAGGGCGTGTTGATGATGATCGCGCGCGTCGCGGGCGTCGTCGCTGCGGCAAGATCGTCGATATTGAGGAACCAGTTCGCCGGTGCGCCGCCGCGCTCGGCCAGCACCATCGGCACGTCCACCGGCTTCGCGCCGGCAGCGATCAGCGCGCCGCGAAAATTCGGCCAGGCCGGTGTCGGCACCAGCACCTCGTCGCCGCCGCCGGCGAGTATGCGGACGGCCGTCTGAATGGCATGCATCCCGCCAATGGTGACAAAAAACCGCTCGGGCGCGAAAGGCTGGCCGTGCAGAGGGCCGTAAACCCGCGTCATATAGGCGGCAATGGCGGCGCGCAGATCAGGAATGCCGCGCTGATAGGTGTAAAAAGTCTCGCCCGCCTGCAGGCTGCGGCGTGCGGCTTCGCAAATAAAGTCAGGGGTGGGCACATCGCCCTCTCCCACCCAGAGCGGTATGAGCCCCTGCCGGTTGCGCCCGGCATTCATGACCTCGACTATGCCGCTTTCCGGCAGATCAATGGCTTCGCCGCGCAGATTTTGCAAAAAATGTTCCTTGACTTGCCCGTTCATGACGACCTTTCGCTCACCGCAGCCAGGCGCCTCTCATAGCGTGACTTCCCCGCTCATTAAAATGAATAAATGAGATTTATCCGATAAGAATTATCGATGGAAAATCCGGGTCAAACCCCGGCTTTCATGCTAAGGCGCGCGCTTTGACAGAAGATCGCGGATCTCCGTCAGAAGAACCTCAGTATTGGATGGCGGCGGCGGCGCGGCAGGTTCAGCCGCCTTGGGCTTTTTGAGGCTGTTCATCGCACGGACGACAAGAAACAGGGCAAAAGCCACAATGATGAAATTAATGACGATGGTGATGAAATTGCCATAGGCCAGCGTTGGTCCGGCTTTTTTCGCGGCCTTCAGCGTGGAAGCGGCAGGGCCGCCAAGCTGGATGAACACATTGGTGAAATCCGGCGCATGCAAGATGCCGCCGACAATCGGCATGATGATGTCCTCGACAAGCGATGTCACGATCTTCCCAAAGGCCGCGCCGATGATGACGGCGACGGCGAGGTCAACGACATTTCCGCGCAGGGCAAATTCTTTGAAATCCTTCAACATGTCATTCCTCCAAAATCAGGAACAGCGCTCGTGCAATGCATAAACGGTGTCCGATTATTTGATCCTTGTCAAAGTGAATGGCGCCAAGGCACAATGCGCAGAGGATAATGAAAAGACGAGACCCTGCATCATGATCGCCACATGGGGCGTCCTGCTGAGCGCGCTGCTCTATCTTTGCGGACTGTTCGCCGTGGCCCATTTCGGCGATACGCGCGGCCAGAAATTCGTGCGTGGCCGCGCCCGCACGATAATCTACGCGCTTTCGCTCGCCGTCTATTGTACGTCCTGGACATTCTTCGGCTCGGTTGGCGTGGCCTCGAGTTCGGGAATGAGTTTCGTTCTGATCTATATCGGCCCGATATTGGTCTTCGTTTTCGGCCAGAATCTGCTGGAGCGGATCATTTCGCTGGCCAAATCGCAAAATATCACCTCAACGGCCGATTTTGTCGCCGCGCGCTATGGCAAGTCCGAAGCCGTTGCCGCATTGGTGGCCCTCGTTACGCTGATCGGCATCATTCCCTACGTGGCGCTTCAGCTCAAGGCGATCGCGACATCGCTGGCCGCGGTGATCGACGCCATCGAACAGACCGGCGCCGCCAATCTGCCTGATGTCGGCTTTGCATCCGTTGTGGTGCTTGCCGGTTTCACCATCGCGTTCGGCACGCGGCGCATTGATGCGACGGAGCATCAGGACGGCCTGATTTTCGCCATTGCGGCTGAGTCGGTCGTCAAACTGCTGACATTTCTTGCTGTTGGCATATTTGTGACCTTCGGCATGTTCAAAGGCGTCGGCGACATTTTCAGCCATGCGCTCCAAGACCCCGATGTCACGGACGTGATCACACGCTGGCCAAGCCCGCTCAATGCTATTCTGATGATCGCCGTTTCCGCGATCGGCATTATCGTGCTGCCGCGCCAGTTTCACGTGACGGTTGTTGAAAATCGCAATCTGCGCGACCTGCGCACCGCCGGCTGGGTCTTTCCGCTCTATCTGGTGGCGATCAACCTGTTCGTGCTTCCCATCGCCATTGCCGGCCTGACTTTGTTTCCCTACAGCACGGTTGACCGCGATCTCACCGTGCTGGCGCTGCCGATCCTGGCCAATTCCGGCCTGATGGTGCTGGTGGCGCTCATCGGCGGCATATCGGCGGCGACAGCCATGATTGTGATGGCCAGCGTTGCCCTGTCCATCATGATTTCCAACGATCTCGTGATGCCGCTGCTGCTGCGCACAAACCTGTTCAAACACCGGGCTGCCGTGCCGGATTCCTCGACACAGGTGGCGCTGGGGCCGATCGTTCTCACCATCCGGCGGCTCGCCATCCTGTTCATTCTTTTCCTCGGCTATGGCTACATGCGGCTGATCGGGCAGCAGTCCCTGTCTTCGATCGGCACGATTTCATTCGCCGCGGTCGCGCAGATCGCGCCAGCTTTTTTTGGCGGTCTTTTCTGGACGCGAGGCACCGCGCGCGGCGCAATAGCCGGGCTGATCGCGGGGACGGCGATCTGGTTGTACACGATGTTCCTGCCCTCGCTCGACATTCATTCCACGACGCTGCAACAAATTCTGACGGACGGCCTGTTCGGTTTCTCCTTCCTGCGTCCGGACAGTCTGTTCGGAATTCAGATGCCGGACGTGCCGCTTGGCATTTTATGGAGCCTCGTCCTCAACCTCATCTGCTATATCGGCTTTTCGCTGCTGCGGCCCATGAATGACAGCGAACACGTGCAGGCGCGGATATTCACCGGCCTTGGGCTGGAGCCGCTGACCCACGATCTGCACCTCGGGCAGACCAGTGTTTCACGCCATGAACTGCAGGTGGCAGTGGCCCGCTATCTGGGACAACAGCGCACCGCCAAAGCCTTCGACGATTTTGTCAAGGAACGGCGGCTCGATCCCAATCCGCAGGCCAGCGCCGATATCCATCTGCTGAAATTCGCCGAAACCCTGCTGGCCTCCGCTATCGGCGCGGCATCTTCCCGGCTGGTGCTGACCTTGCTCCTGCGCCGGCGCACAGTCTCCAAGCGCGCCGCCCTGCAATTGCTGGACGACGCCTCCACGGCCATTCAGAACAGCCGCGATCTGCTGCAGCATGCGCTGGATCACGCCCGTCAGGGAATTACGGTGTTCGACGCCGAATTGCGGCTGGTGTGCTGGAACCGCGAATATGTCGAGCTTTTTGACCTGCCGTCATCGCTTGTCCATGTCGGCGTTTCGCTGGAAAAGATCATCGAGGTCAATGCCGGACGCGGCCTTTATGGCCCCGGCCCCGTCGACGAGAATATTGCCCAGCGTATGGCCATCGTCACAAATGAAGCAGAGCCATACCGGCTGCGCCTGCCAACCAATGTCGTCATCGAAACCCGTTCGGCGCGCCTGCCGGACGGCGGCCTCGTCACCACCTACACCGATGTCACGGACAGCGTGACGGCGGCGGATGAACTGGAGGCCGCCAATGAATCGCTGGAGCGGCGCGTGCGCGAGCGCACCGAGGAACTGCTGCGCCTCAATCAGGAACTGGAGCGCGCGAAAAAGGAAGCCGAAAACGCCAACCTCTCAAAGACACGCTTTCTGGCTGCCGCCAGCCACGACATTCTGCAGCCGCTGAACGCCGCCCGGCTCTACGCATCGTCTCTGGCCGAACGCAAGGAAAAATCGGGCGACGAAGATCTGCAGATGGCACAGAATATCGACGCCTCGCTGGAAGCGGTTGAGGAAATTCTTTCGGCGCTGCTGGAAATATCGCGCCTCGACGCCGGCGCGCTGAAGCCAGAATTCAGCCATTTCCGCATCGACGATATATTCCGCCAGCTCGAAATGGAGTTCCAGCCCATCGCCCGCGAGAAAGGGCTCAGGCTGACCTTTGTGCCGTGCAGCCTGACCGTGCGCTCGGATCGGCGCCTGTTGCGGCGCATGTTGCAGAACCTCATATCCAACGCGATAAAATATACGGTGGAAGGCCGTGTGCTCGTCGGGTGCAGACATTTGCGCAAGACCCTGCGGATCGAGGTGATCGATACGGGCGTCGGCATTCCGCTGGCCAGCCAGAAGCTGGTGTTCAAAGAGTTCCAGCGCCTTGAATCGGCCACGCGCTCGGCCAGTGGTCTCGGCCTTGGCCTCTCCATCGTCGAGAGAATGAGCCGCGTACTCGATCATCGTCTTGGCCTGCGCTCGGGAACCAGCCGCGGCTCGGTCTTTTCCATCGAATTGCCCTGGGTCGCGGATCTGCCGCGCGTCACCGGTCTGGCTGCGACGGCAGCAAAAGCCGTGCAGCAGCCGCTGTCAAACCTGACCATACTGGCCATCGACAACGAACCGCGCATTCTGGAAGGCATGAAGGCGCTCTTGCAGGGCTGGGGATGCGTGGTGCTGACCGCCGAGACGCTCAAACAGGCGCAAAGACGGTTCAAATCCGCCAATCCGGCGCCGGATGTCATCATCGCCGATTACCATCTCGATGAAGGTGACGGCCTCGACGCCATCACGCGCCTGCGCTGGACCTTCAATTCCGAATTGCCGGGCATTTTGGTCACGGCGGACCGTTCGCCGGAAGTGCGCGACCTTGCTGCCGAGCGCAATGTTCATCTGCTCAACAAGCCGCTTAAGCCCGCGAGCCTGCGGGCCCTGCTCTCGCAATGGGCGGCGCGGCGCCCGGCCGCCGAATAAGGGTCACGCCAGAGCACTGCCTCAATTGTCGTCATTGCGAGCGCAGCGAAGCAATCTCTAGATCTGGCATTTGGGATTGCCGCGTCGGCTTTGCCTCCTCGCAATGACGCTTTGTGCCGCGCTTCGGCTGTCGCCTCAAGCGGAGAAGGGATGCTTACGGTTGTTTACCCTTCAATGCGTCATGCGCCATGCGATCGGCAAATCGCCCATAGAAACTTTCGCCGCGCGCGGCCATATCCGCCAGAAGGGCGCAAGGCGTGAAGCGCTCCCCATAATGCGCCGTCAGCCTTTCGCAGAGCGCGACAAACTTCGCCGTGCCCATGCCGTCGATAAACGAGAGGGTGCCACCGGTGAAGGGCGCAAATCCGAAGCCCAGAATTGAACCGACATCGGCCTCGCGCACGTCCTCGATGATGCCCTCTTCCACGGCGCGCGCCGCCTCAAGCGCCTGAATGACAAGGAAGCGCTGCCCGATCAGGGCGCGGTCGAGCGTATCGGGCTCGAGCCGTTTACCCGCAATCGCCTCCAGCCCCGGCCAGAGCCTTTTGACCCCGCCAGCCGGATAATCATAAAAGCCGCGGCCATTCTTGCGGCCCGAGCGCCCCTCGCGCCTGACCATGGCCTCGATCAGCTGTTCCTGAACGGAATCCACAGCGCTATCGCCCAGATCCAGTCTGGTGGCCTGCATGATCTTCCAGATAAGATCGATCGCCACTTCATCGCTGAGCGCCAGCGGCCCCACCGGCATGCCCGCCTGCCGCGCCAGATTCTCGATCATCGCCGCCGGAATACCCTCCATCAGCATGAGATGCCCCTCGCGCAGATAGGCCCCGACGCAGCGGTTGGCATAAAAGCCGCGTCCGTCACGCACGACAATGGGCGTCTTGCGGATGGCGCGGACAAAGTCCATGGCAAGAGCCAGCGCCTTGTCTCCTGTCTTCTCACCGAGGATGATCTCGACCAGAGGCATTTTTTCCACCGGCGAGAAAAAGTGAATGCCGATAAAATCCTGCGGGCTGCGACTGGCCTCGGCGAGCGAGGTGATCGGCAGCGTGGACGTGTTGGAAGCCAGAATCGTACCCGGCGCGATCCGGCTCTCGGCATGATTGATCGCCGCGCGCTTGACGGTCCTGTCTTCGAAAACGGCCTCTATCACCAGATCGCAGTCCGAAAGGGCAGCATAATCGGCGGCGGGAACGATGCGCGCGAGAATGACATCGCGTTCGCTGGCCCTGAGCCTGCCCTTGGCCACCTGATCGGCGAGCAATCTGGCCGATTGCGCCTTGCCCTGCTCCGCCTGCGCCAGTTCGCGGTCGATCAGCACCACGTCCAGCCCGGCGCTCGCCGCGACATAGGCTATGCCGGAACCCATGAACCCCGCCCCCAGAACGCCGATCCTCTTCAAGTCTTGGCGCGGCGCGTACTGCGGGCGGCGCGCGCCCTTGTTCAGCGCATTCAGCGAGAGAAAAAGCGTGCGGATCATGACGGCTGCGGGCTTGGAGCGCAGAATATCGGCGAAATAACGCGACTCAACGCGAAGCGCGCTGTCCATGGGAAGTTGCAGCCCTTCATAGACCGCATGCAGAATGGCCTTGGCCGCCGGATAATTATCCTGCGTTTCGCGCCGGTAGATCGCATTGGCCGCCGGCCAGATCATCATGCCGGCTCGCGAGAACACCTTGCCCGACGGCAATTTGAAATCGGGCGCATCCCAAGGCGCCTGCGCCTTGCCGCCCTGCCGGATCCAGTCCTTCGCCCGCGCAACAATTTCGCTCCTGGGCGCGATTTCATGAACGAGATTCATGACCTTGGCCGCCTGAGGACGAATCTGCTCGCCCCTGAACAGCATTTGCAAGGCCTCGCCGGTCGGCATCAGCCGCGCGACGCGCTGCGTTCCACCCGCGCCGGGAAAGAGGCCCAGCTTGATTTCGGGCAGGCCGACGCGCGCATCCTCGCTATCCGCCATGACCCGGAGATGACAGGCGAGCGCCAGTTCAAACGCGCCGCCGACACACAGCCCGTTGATGGCGGCAGCAAAGGGCTTGCCGCAGGTCTCCAGACGCCGGTAAATCTGCGACAGCCGCCGGGTCCCGTCGAAGAAAAGCTGCATGGCGGGCGCCTCGCCCAGACTTTGCCGCGCCCGGTTATAGCTGGCGGCGATATCCTGCAACATGGCGAGATCAGCGCCCCCGGAAAAGGCGGCCTTGGCCGAGGTGATCACGCAGCCCCGGATCGCGGCGTCAGCGGCCACATGTCCGATGGCCGTTTCAAGTTCGTTCATCACCTCGGGCGTGATGACATTCATGGCCCGGTCCGGCATGTCCCATGTCAGAAGCGCGATACCATCCCCATCGACGGCGAAGCTGAAATTGGCCAGTTCCATCGTTTTATCCCCCTACACGCGCTCGATGATGGTGGCTGTGCCCATGCCTGCGCCGATGCACAGCGTCACCAGCGCGGTTGTCTTGTCGGTGCGCTCCAGTTCATCCAGAGCCGTGCCGAGCAGCATGGCTCCCGTCGCGCCCAGCGGATGGCCCAGCGCTATGGCCCCGCCACGCGTATTGACCTTGTCCAGCGGCAGGTCGAAGGCCTGCATGTAGCGCAGCACAACCGCCGCAAAGGCTTCGTTGACCTCAAACAGATCGATATCCCCGACCGCCATGGCCGCACGCTGCAGCAATTTGCGTGTGACATCCACCGGCCCGGTCAGCATCAGGGCCGGTTCGGAACCAATATTGGCAAAGGCACGGATGCGGGCCCGCGGCCTGAGGCCAAGGCGCTCGCCCGCCGCGGCAGAGCCGATGAGCACGCCAGCCGCGCCATCGACAATGCCGGAGGAATTGCCTGCATGATGCACGTGATTGATATATTCAATTTCGGGATGCGCCTGAATGGCCACTGCATCGAAGCCGCCCTGCTCGCCATAAAGCGCGAAACTCGGCTTGAGCGCCGCCAGCCCCTGAAGGTCCGTCTCCGGACGCAGATGCTCGTCGCGCGCCAGAATGGTCAGCCCGTTGACATCGCGCACCGGCGCTATACTCGCATCAAAATAACCGTTGGCCCAGCTCTCGGCAGCCCGGCGCTGGCTCTCGACGGCATAGGAATCGACGTCGGTGCGGGTGAAGCCATATTTCGTCGCGATAAGATCTGCGGAAATGCCCTGCGGCATGAAATAGGCCGGAATGGCGACGGCAGGATCGACCGGCCAGGCCCCGCCCGATGCGCCGATGCCCACCCGGCTCATGCTCTCCACTCCGCCGGCTATGACAAGCTGCTGCTGCCCGGCCATGATCTGCGCGGCGGCAAAATTGACGGCATCAAGGCCCGAAGCACAAAAACGGTTGATCTGTACGCCGGGCACTTCATGAGGAAAGCCGGCCGCGAGCACGGCGGCGCGTGCAATATCGCCGCCCGCCTCGCCCACCGGATCGACGCAGCCCAGCACCACATCGTCGAGGGCAGCCGTATCCAGCGCGTTGCGGCTGGCCAGCGCCCGCAGCGCCGTGACGGCCAGCGTGAGTGTCGAAACCTCATGCAGAGCGCCATCCGCCTTGCCGCGCCCGCGCGGCGTGCGCACATGGTCAAAAATGAATGCCTGCGTCATTCTCTCCCCCCTTCCGGGTTGCCGTTCAGAACATCTGTGCGCCGGGCGCCACGATGGCGTCGGAGCCTGCGGTCAGCCGTGCCAGACAGAGCGCCGTCTCCGGCATCATATGCTGAAAAAAGAACCGGGCGGTCGCCATATTCGCGGCAAGCCGGTCTGGATCTTCGGCGCTTCCCGCCCTGGCCGCAACAAGAATGCGCAGCCACATATAGCCGAGCGCAACAATTCCGAACATGCGCAGATAATCCATGGCGCCCGCCCCGGCATGATCAGGTCTGGCGGGGGCGTTCTGCATAAGCCACAGACTGGCCTGCTGCACATGGCCAAGGCCTCTGGCCATGTCGGCGACCAATGGCTTCAAAGTCTCGTCCCTGCCTGCATCCGCCATAAAAGCAGAGATCTCGCGAAACAGGCGGGTCAGTGCCCGCCCGCCATGCGCGCCGAGCTTGCGCCCGACCAGATCAAGCGCCTGAATGGCGTTGGCGCCTTCATAGATCATGGTGATGCGAGCATCGCGGACAAACTGCTCCATCCCCCATTCGGCAATATAGCCGTGTCCGCCAAACAATTGCTGCGCGGCCACGCAATTTTCAAAGCCCCGTTCCGTGAGCAGCGCCTTGAGCACGGGCGTCATCAGGCCGAGAAGGTCTTCCGCTGCCTCGCGCGCCGCCGCATCCGGACTCCGGTGCGCGATGTCGCTTTGCAGCGCGATCCACAGCACCAATCCGCGCGCCGCCTCGTTGAAAGCCTTGATCCGGAGCAGATTGAGCCGCACATCGGGGTGAACGAGCAGAAGATCGGCAGCCTCGCGCGGTTCGCTGGCACCGGTGAGCGCACGGCCCTGCCGCCTCTGCCTGACATAGGCCAGTGCGTTCTGATAGGCGGCCTCGGAAAGGCCCAGCCCTTGTATGGCGACGCCAAGACGGGCCTCGTTCATCATGACGAACATGGCGGCCAGCCCTTTTCCGGCCTCGCCCAGCAATTCGCCGCGCGCGCCGTCATAATTCATCACGCAGGTCGCATTGCCGTGAATGCCCATCTTATGTTCTATCGACCCGCAGGACACAGCATTGCGCGCGCCAGTGCGGCCATCTGCACCAACCATGAATTTCGGCACGATAAACAGCGAAAGTCCTCTGGTGCCTTCTGGCGCGCCTTCCATGCGGGCCAGCACGAGATGAACGATATTCTCGGCCAGATCATGCTCGCCCGCCGAAATGAAGATCTTCTGTCCGGTAATGGCAAAGGCGCCATCTGCCTGCGGCACGGCCTTCGTGCGGATCAACCCGAGATCGGTGCCGCATTGCGGCTCGGTGAGGTTCATCGCGCCGGTCCAGCGGCCGGATGTCATCCCCGGCGCGAAACGCTCAACCTGAGCCGCGGTGCCGTGCTGCATCAGCGCCGCCAGCGCGCCCTGACTCAGGCCCGCATACATGGTGAAGGCCATATTGGCCGAAGTGCAGAATTCATTGACCAGCGCCGCCACCACATAGGGCAGACCCTGCCCGCCGTAACGCACCGGCGCGGCAAGACCCGGCCAGCTGCCCTCGACATAAGCTTCGTAGGCCGCACGGAATCCCGCCGGGGTGAGGACGCTGCCGTCAGCCAAGCGCCGGCAGCCCTCGATGTCGCCAGTGCGGTTGAGAGGCAGAAGCACCCGCTCGGCCAGCTTTGCGGCTTCGGCGAGAATGGCTTCCATCAGATCTGGCGTGAGATCGCCAAAGCCGGGGAGTTCGCGGTGACTCTCAAAGGCCAGAACGTCGCGCAGCAGGAACATCGCCTGCTTCAAGGGGGCTTGATACAGAGGCATGGATTGGCGCTCCCCGTTCTTTGCATAAAGTATCGGCGGTGAATAAGGCGAATCTTCGGCTGAATCGTTTATATATAAACAATATTACGCTAATTGATTTTCCTGACGCAAAAAGCACCGCAATCGCGCCTCAACTGACATTCCTGCTTGCGTATGCGCCTGATCTTGCAGATAAAGCGTTGAGATTTCCGACGCATCGAGACCAAGATGACACATGTTTTTCCGCCTGCGCTGGTCGAGGCCGCGCAAACCTCCAGCGCCTGGCCTTTCGAGGAGGCGCGCAAGCTGATTGCCCGGCGCGCCCGGAACCCGCACAAGAACGAGGTCTTGTTCGAAACCGGCTATGGCCCTTCGGGTTTGCCGCATATCGGCACATTTGGCGAAGTCGCCCGCACAACCATGGTGCGGCAGGCGTTCCGCCTGCTCACCAATGACACGGTGCCGACAAAGCTCATTGCCTTTTCCGATGACATGGACGGCCTGCGCAAAGTGCCGGACAATGTCCCCAACAAGGATCTGCTCACCGCCAATCTCGGCAAGCCGCTGACGCGCGTGCCGGATCCATTTGGCAAGTTCGAGAGCTTCGCCCACCACAATAACGCAATGCTGCGCGATTTCCTTGACCAGTTCGGCTTCGATTATACGTTCATGTCATCGACAGACGCCTATACATCCGGACGTTTCGACGCCGCGCTGCTACGCATGCTGGAGCGCTATGACGCCATAATGGCCATCATGCTGCCGACATTCCGCGAGGAGCGGGCGGCAAGTTATTCGCCGTTCCTGCCCATCCACCCGCGCACGGGCGTCGTGATGCAGGTTCCCGTCAAAGTGCTCGATGCCGCAACGGGCCTGATCGGCTGGAGCGACCCGGACAGCGGCGAAAGCTTTGAAACGCTGGTCACCGGCGGACATGCCAAGCTGCAATGGAAGCCGGACTGGGCCATGCGCTGGTATGCACTCGACGTCGATTATGAAATGGCGGGCAAGGATCTGATTGATTCTGTCAAGCTATCGGGGGAGATCGTCAAGGCCATGGGCGGAACGCCGCCGGAGGGCTTCAACTACGAATTGTTCCTCGACGAGGCGGGCACCAAAATCTCCAAGTCCAAAGGCAATGGCCTGACCATCGATCAATGGCTGACCTATGCTTCCCCGGAAAGTCTGGCTCTGTTCATGTATCAGAAGCCGCGCGAGGCCAAGCGGCTGCATTTTGACGTCATTCCGCGCGCAGTGGATGAATATCTCCAGTTTCTCGGCGGTTTTGCCCGTCAGGACGAAAAGGCGCGGCTGAGCAATCCGGTCTGGCACATTCACGGCGGCAATCCGCCCGCCGCCGAAGTGCTGGACGCTTCGGGCACAACCGTATCCTTCGGGATGCTGCTCAATCTTGTATCCGTCGCCAACAGCGAGGAACCGAAAGTGCTCTGGGGTTTCCTGCAGCGCTATGCGCCCGATGTCTCGCCGCAAACGCATCCGCGTCTAGACCAACTGGTCGGATATGCATTGCGCTATTACCGGGATTTCGTGCGCCCTGCCAAGACCTATCGCCGAGCGGACGATGTCGAGACCGAAGCCCTCAGGACGCTCGTGCAGACCCTCAGCCATCTGCCGCACGGCGCCACCGGCGAGGAAATTCAGACGGCGCTTTACGATGTCGCGCGGCCCGTTGCGCGCTATCAGGATTTCAAGGCCAAAGGTGCGACGCCGGAACGGCCCGGCGTTTCAAACGCCTGGTTCAACACGCTTTATGAAATTCTGCTCGGCGAGCAGAAAGGCCCCCGGTTCGGCTCGTTTGTCGCGCTCTACGGCGTGGCCGAGACCATCGTGCTTATCGAAAAAGCGCTGAATGGCGACCTGCTGGCCGAACACGAGGCCTTTCTGGCGGCGCGCAAGAAATAATCGGGCCGGGGATTGAGCCCCGCCCCGCGCTACTGACTCGACCAGATGATCCGCCCGAGACTGGCGACCTGCTCCACCGGCAGGATGCGGTCCTCGTGCACCGGGTTGAGCGAACGCAACTCGATGATTTTTGCCGTCTGCCGGCGTAATTCCTTGGCAAGGACCTCGCCGTCGGACGTGCGCACAACCACTCTGTCGCCGCGCCGCACCGCCGCTGTCGGCGAAACGATGATGATATCGCCATCTCGATAGACCGGCATCATGGATTCACCGGCGATTTCTAGCGCATAGGCATGTTCATCGACCACGGCCGGAAAATCGATCTCATCCCAGCCGGAACCTACAGGAAAGCCGCCGTCATCGAAAAAGCCGCCGGAGCCGGCCTGCGCAAAACCAAGCAGGGGAATGCTCTGGCGCGGGCGCGGAGTCTGTTTGGCTACCAGCAGCAGAAATTCATCGAGGCTGGCACCAGTTGCCTCAAGGGCTTTGGCGATCGATTCGGTTGAGGGCCAGCGCAACCGGCCATCCAGCGACATGCGCTTGGATTTGTTGAAGGTGGTGCTGTCGAGGCCTGCTTTCCGGGCCAATGCCGATGGGCTCAGGCCGTATTTCCCGGCAAGCTGGTCGAGAGCAGCCCAGATGTGCTGATGCGTCAACATTGAAAAATCCGAAAGCCGGCGGACGGCGAAGCCCTGTCTCTAGCATGAGCGTGCATATTGAGGATAAGTTTCCTATACAGGTAATCGGTTGGCCGGACAAGACGGGCGGCACACTTGCAGCCAGCGGCGGCGCGCGCTAAGGCTCGCATGAGGAGAAGCGACGTGCTGATATACAAGATTGTTCCCGAGGCGCTCTGGCGCGAGGCCGTGGCCGCCGGCTGCTTTACCGGCGCGCCCGTCGACCATGCCGATGGCTATATCCATTTTTCCACTGCCGCACAGGTGCGTGAAACGGCGGCAAAACATTTTGCCGGGCAGGATAATCTGCTGCTCGTGGCGCTGGAGGCCGAGAAGCTTGCCCCGCTCAAATGGGAAGTCTCGCGCGGCGGCGCCTTGTTTCCGCATCTTTACGGCACGTTTGCGCCAGCTTCAGCCCTCTGGGTACGGCCGCTGCGCTGGATAGGCAGTGCCCATCTGTTTCCCGAGGATTTGTGATGCTGTCCCTGCTCTCGCCGCTGCTGCAGCCTGCCCTCATGGCGCTGGAGCCTGAAACAGCCCATCGCGCCACGCTGAATGCGCTCAGGCTGATGCCCTGCGGCCAGCCGCGGGCCGATGACCCGATCCTTGCCGTGCGGGCCTTCGGTCTCGATTTTCCCAATCCGCTCGGCATGGCCGCCGGCTTCGACAAGAATGCCGAAGTGCCGGATGCGCTGCTCGCTCTGGGTTTCGGCTTTACCGAAATCGGCTCGGTCACGCCGCGCCCGCAGGACGGAAATTCGCGTCCGCGCGTGTTTCGCCTTCCCCGGGACATTGGCCTCATCAACCGGCTCGGCTTCAACAATGAAGGCCATGCAGCGGCGCTGGCCCGTCTCAACGCCCGCAAGAACCGCGGCATTGTCGGCGTCAATCTGGGCGCCAACAAGGATTCAGCCGACAGAATGGCCGATTATGCCGCCGGCATCCGGGCTTTTGCCGCTGTCGCAAGCTATTTCACCATCAATATTTCCTCGCCCAATACGCCCGGCCTCAGGGATCTGCAAAGCGCGCAAGCTCTCGACGACCTGCTGGCCAGAGTGCTGGACGCGCGCGAAACTGCCGCGCAGACCGCGCCGCGCCGCCCGGTTCTCCTGAAAATTGCACCCGATCTCGCTCTGGAAGACCTCGACGACATCGTGCGTGTGGCGAGGCGGCGCGCCATCGACGGGATGATCGTCTCCAACACCACCATCACGCGCCCTGCAAGCCTGCACCACACGGTCAACGAATCAGGTGGCCTTTCCGGCAAGCCGCTGTTTCCCCTGGCGACAAAAATGCTTGCGCAAACCTTCGTGCGCGTGGAACGCCAGTTTCCGCTCATCGGTGTGGGCGGCATCCACGACGGCGCAAGCGCCTATGCCAAGATCACAGCCGGGGCCAGCCTGCTGCAGCTTTACTCGGCGCTGGTTTTCAAGGGCCTGCCGCTGATCGGCGAGATCAAGGGCGGGTTGGCGGCGGGCCTGAGGGCCGACCACCATGCCAGCATGGCCGCCGCCACCGGCTCGCGCGTGGCGGACTGGCTGTCCGCCTGATCAGCCGCGGCCTTTGACCAGACGGCTGACCAGCCAAATGGGAATGACAATGATCGCCCCAGCCAGAATATACTGGGCGATTTCGCGGATAGCATCAAAGCCCATGTTCCACAGGTGAATGATGAACCGGTGAATGGACTGAAACAGGTCGAGCGGGCGTATATCCAGCCAGACAAGAAAGAAACCCACAATCAGCGATGCCAGCACCAATCGCCCGATAACCGCAAGCGGACGGCCGCCGAAAATCTGTTGCAACACGTCAAACTCCAACTCAATTTGCCGCTCAGGGCGCTAAATATGGGCAGGCCCGGCGCATGTCGCACACTGCTGCACACGGCCCGCAGCCAGAAGCGCTATCAGCCCAGAGAGGCCGGATCAAGGCGCGGCATCAATTTTCGACGCCCGTCGGCTCCAGTTCAATCTTGGAGGCGACGATAACGGCCTGTGTGCGGCTCTCGACGCCAAGCTTCTGCAATATGGCGGAAACATGCGCCTTTACCGTGGCCTCGGACACGGAAAGCTCATAGGCGATCTGCTTGTTCAGCAACCCTTCGGAGAGCATCATCAGCACCCGCACCTGCTGCGGCGTCAGGCTTGCCATGCGGCGGATGATATCGGACGTATCCTTGTCCATGGGCGCTGCGAGATCGACGTCTTCCGGGGTCCAGGTGCCGCCTTCCAGCACACGGCGGATGGCTTCGCGCATCAGTTCCACGTCCAGCGTCTTCGGGATGAAGCCGGCCGCACCAAAATCAATGCAGCGGCGAATGACGTTACGGTCGGCATTGCCCGATACGACAATCACAGGAACGCCCGGATATTGCGCGCGCAGGTAGATCAGCCCGGAAAAACCGCGCACGCCCGGCATTGTGAGGTCGAGGAGAACCAGATCGGTGTCGCCATGCTCGGCCAGATGGGCACTGGCGGCGTTGAGATCCCCCGCTTCGAAAATTTCCACACTTTCGGCTATTGGCGCGACGGTCAGCCTCAGAGCGCCGCGAAAGAGCGGGTGATCGTCCGCAATCAGGATACGGGTGGGGGCCAAGGACATGAATAAAACTCCCCGAATATATTTATTTTGTTTGCGCTGAAACGGGATGGCCCACAATTGTCATGAAGCACAAATCCGTCCATATTCAGCTTGTTTGCATTTAAGAGGATGATCCCAAATAAAAGCAATGTCTTTGGTGCAAATTTTATGACAATTTTATCAGACCGACCCCGCAGACACAGGCCGCCGCTGCTTCGCTTTTTTGTGATCGGCCTCGTCCTCATTCTTGGCTTTGGTCATTTACTCGATCAGTTCGGCGTCGCAAACCAACTGACCCAGACGGTTGTGCTCGCTCTGGTGCTGGCAGGCATGCTGGCACTGGTGCTGCTCTCCCGCACCATGGTGCTCGGCACCTATTTTACCGATGACCGAGGGCTGAAGCCACGGCAGGGCGCTGCGGTCTGGCTCGCACTCGTTCTCGGTCTGGTGCTGTGCGCGGGCCAGCGACGGGATGCTTTCGGCGATAGCCTCATCTTTCTGCTCGGCGGCGGTCTCGGCATCGGGCTCGCAGGCTTCGTGAGCGGACCGGCTCTGCGCCGCAGCGGGGCATTTTCGCTGCGCCAGTGGCTGTGCGCCCGTTTTCCAGAGCCCGTGACGCAGGGCCTGATCACCCTTGCGCTCTGGACGTCGGGACTGCTGCTCTGTCTGGGCAGTCTGGAGACAGCCGCGCGGCTGCTGGCCTCCGGCTTCGGCGTCAGCCACCAGCAGGCATTGGTCGCCTCCGGCATTCTGATCGCGCTGCCGCTTCTCATCGGCGGGCTTCCGGCTAGCCTGATAATCGGCCGGTACAGCCTGTTCATGAGCCTCTGCGCCTTTGCCGTTCCGCTTCTGGGACAGGGCTTCACGATCAATATTCCCGCACATATCAATTTTGGCTGGGATATGCTTCTGGCGCAGGGCGCGGCTCTGGCCCTGGCTCTGGCCAGCCTGCCGCACATGCTGGCGCCGATGCTTGCCGCCCCCGCACCTGCCGCGATCCGTCGCTCAAGCCTGATTGCGGGCCTCTGGGCCATCCTCGTGCTGACCTTCGTCTTCTGGCCCGCGCGTGAACAGATCTGGCAGGCCATGAGCCCGCTTCCCGAGCGTGGCGACATGGTCATCATCCAGCAGAGGCTCGGCGACGGATTATCTCTGCGTCTGGGGCCGCACTTCATATTCGAGGGCCTGATGAAGGCGGCCATCTATCTGCTTGCCCTGAATTTTGGCATGGCGGCCTTCCGCTCGCTCGCCGCCGAACTGACCGAGACGGCCCTGCCGGCGGATATGCCGTTTCGCCCGCTCAGCAGCCAGAGACTGGCCCGCAACCGCGGCAGCCTCATCCTGCTGACGCTGTTCTGTGTCCTGATACTGGCGCGCTGGGCCTTTCCCGTCGAGGCCGGGATGCTAAGCGCTCTGGGCATCTGCGCTGCGGGGCTTTTTCCGCTCCTTCTGCTTGCGCAATGGCCGCGGGCAAAATCGGATTGCGCACTCGTGGCTTTTTATACCGTGCTGATCGTCATCGGCGGAACATTCGTTCATGACCAGCTGGTTCCCATTCCGGCCCATCTTGCAGTAGCCATTCTCGCTGGCAATGTGCTGGCGCTCGCCTTTGGCGCGTTGACGGTCGCCTCACACAGGATATTGCCTTGAATCTTACCCAGTTCCAGAGTTCCGGCGACATGCATGCCGACCGGCGCTACGAATATGCGCAGGATCTGGCGCAGGAGGGCGATCTCGCCGCCGCAGCCGATCTCTATGCCCAGACTCTGGAGCTTGCGCCGGACTGGGCCGCCTGCTGGTTCGCCTATGGCGAAATTCTGGAACAACTCGGCAGGCGGGAGGCTGCCATTGCCGCCTTCAAGAAGACCCTCAGCCTCATGCCTGAGGATTCGTTTGGCGCGGGGCTGCACCTGCACAGGCTGGGTGCGACGGGTACTTTCGATAATCACGCCTATGTTGCCGGCCTGTTCGATCAATATGCGCCGCGATTTGAGACGCATCTGGTCGGGGCTCTCAATTACCGCGGGCCGCAGATCATTTCCGATCTTCTGCTGCAGCATACAAAGATGCAGAGGCCGTTCCGCCACCTCATTGATCTGGGTTGCGGCACCGGGCTCATGGCGCGTGCGCTGCAGGGCCAATTTATCCTGGCCAGCGGCGTCGATCTTTCCGCCAACATGATCCGCGCCGCGCAGAGAACGGGCCTCTACCAGCACTTGGCTGTGGCGGAACTGCTTGATTTTCTGAAGGCGCAGCCAGACGCCAGCGCCGACCTCGTTCTTGCGGCGGATGTTTTTGTATATTGCGGCGCCTTGCACGACATTTTCGCGCAGACGCGGCGGGTGTTGGAACCGGGCGGATATTTCGGCTTTTCCGTGCAGAAGCAGGCCGCCGGCGATTTTGCGCTGGGCGCAGATTACCGCTTTGCCCATTCAGCGTCCTATCTGACCGGGCTTGCGAGAGATAACGGCTTTGCGCAGCGCGTACTTGCGGAGCAATCAGCGCGGCAGGACAGAGGCGCGGATGTTCCGGGGCTTGTGATGCTGCTTCAGGCCGCCGGATAGAGCGCTCTTTTTTCGCTTCGGATCACACCGGCGCCTAGCTGTTCCAGCCAGTGGCGGGCATAGCCACCTCGACGGCATTGGCGTCGGGCGTGCGCTGGCGGAAGGCGGCCACATCCGCCTTCGCCCGCTCCAGACCGGCGGCATCGAGCTTGACCGCAATTTCGTCACGCTTATGGGCCGAATCGTCGTCACCCTGCTTCGCGGCCAGAGCAAACCAGATATAGGACTGCACCAGATCCTGCTTCACGCCAAGGCCGCGCGCATAAAGCACGCCCAGATTAAACTGGCTGTCGCGCACGCCATATTCCCCGGCCTTGCGGAACCAGCGCGTGGCCGCTGCATAATCCGCACTGCCGCCCACGCCTTCGGCGATCAGGACAGCAAGATTATGCATGGCGCGCGGATTGCCCTGCGACGCTGCGCGCTCATACAGGGTTCGCGCCTTGGCCAGATCGCGGGCAACGCCGATGCCCTTTTCATATAATGCGCCGAGACGGTATTGCGCCGGAACCAGCCCCTGCGCAGCCGCCTTTTCGAACCAGCCAGCGGCTGCCTTTGCATCCTGCGCCTCGCCGCGTCCATCAAGCAAACGGCCAGCCAGTTCATATTGCGCGGCCGCATTGCCGGTTTCGGCGGCCCGGCGCAGGCTTTCGCCCGGTGCAGGCGGTGTCGGCATGTTCGCCTGTTCGGATACGGACGGAGCGGGCGCGGGCGCCGAGGCCGTAGAACCGAGCGGGGTTGTGTCGACCTGCGCGGTCGGTGCATCAGCCGTTCTGCGTTCCGTCATTGCAAAGCCACGGTGCGTGGGCGCCATGACACCCTTGACGAAACTGCCAGCCGGTTCCTTGATGGTGCCGGCGGCATCCGCCTGCGCCTTACGATCGAATACCGCGTTCCAACCAGCCTCCGGCGCTGGCGCCACGGAAGCGCCCCCGCCATTCAGTGCGGCTGCGGGCGCGGCATCCTCGGACTTTACCACAGATACGCCCGCCATCCCGGCACGTTGCGAAATTTTGGCCGGCTCATTCAGTTGTACGAGCTTGTCTTTTTCCGTCAGGCTCGAAAATGGCTTCATCAGCGAATCAATGTTCTTCGGGCCGAAGGTCCGTACAACCTGCAGTCCCAGCACGGCGATCATCACCGCTGCCAACCCCAGCAACAACGGCCTCTTGCGCTTGTCCAGAAAGCGGCGTGCTCGTGCCGCCATGCCTTCCGGCGTCGCATCCTCCTGCATATCGCCATAGGCCTCGGACGCACCGGCCTGATTGGATCTGGACGCTGCCTGCGCGGCCCGGCGTGCAGCGGCAATGAATTCCGATTTGGTATTGAGCGCCGCGACAGGCGGCGTATTCGGCTCAGTTGCCGGCTCGGATTCAGCCTGCGGGGCGGCGGGGCGCTGACCGGAGCGCGGCTCAAGCAGAAAATCTTCGTCGAACGAGGAGATCTCATCCGCATGGCCTGGATTGGTAGAAAAATCCTGAGCCACCGGCGGCGGGGCCCAGTTACGCTGGAGCGCGGCGGCAAATTCATCCGCGAGATCAAAACCCGCCTGCGGCAGTGACGCAGCTTTCTCGGCCAAAGCCGGTTTCGATGCCGCAGGAGCGACGTCCTTTGCCGCGTCTTCCGGGCCTTCGCGAACCTCGGCCAGTTCGTGTTCCAATGTGCTCAGACGCCCGGCAATGGTCTCCAATACGTCCTGCACAGCGCTCATGGTCGTCTGTGCGCGCTGATCGGCATTGGTTTGCGCGTCGATGATATCCTGCAGGGCATGGGTGAGCCGCGCCATGTCCTGCGATGTTTCGGCAGGAGCCGCTGCATCGAGCAATTCCCGGGCAGATTCGCGCGCAGCCTCGCGGGCGGCGTGTGTCGCCGCCTCCAGCGTCATGGCCTTGGCTTCGTCCATTTCGCGGAAGAGCCCTTTTATCGATTGCTCCAGCGAGGCCACGACGGCAAAATTCATGTCCGAACGCTGCATTTGCTCGGATATGGCGGAAATCTGCTGTTGCAGCGCCGCAAAAGCTTCCGCGCTGGCATCGGAGCGCTGCGCTTCGTCCAGCTTGAGAGACAGCGAACGCACCATATCCTCAAGCTCGCGCGTGTCGGCGGGCGGCGCTGGATTCTGCAGCGCAAAACTGAAAGCGCTGTCGATTTTTCCGGCAAGTTCCTCGACGCGCCGTTCAAGCACTTCGATATTGTCCGTGGCCAGCCGGTGATCGACGCGGGCGCGGATTTCATCGATTGCCGCGAGAATATCGGCAAATCCAGTGCGATCCGGCGCCTTGGCCAGCGCCTCGATCTTCCCGGACAATGTCACAATCTGTTGTTCAAGCGCGGCAATGGCGTTGGGCTGACGCGCCAGTTGCTCAACGGCTACCTGAATATTCTGAGCCTGATGCTGCAGCATCGTAAACGCGGCAGCATCGAAACCATTGATTTCCAGCGCGGCAACTTTGGCGCCGAGAACAGCGATCTCCTGCTCTATCGATGAAATAACCGGGCGCGGATCGATATCAACCATGGCCTCGCGCAATTCCATGACCATCTTGGCCAGCGGATTGAGCACCGTACGCGAAAGACTTTCGTCATGGGTGCTGCTCATGCGTTGCATAAGCTCGGAGAGGCGGGCTTCCAGATCTTCAATACTGCGGCGCGGCGCCAGTTCCGACACGATCTGCGCCATCTGGATCAGATCCTGCCGGAGAGCAGCCACTTCCGGGCTGGGCTGCGGGCCATGGAGCGCCCTGACATGCTCCGCCAGCCGCGCGACTTCGGCCTGCAGATCCATAAATGCCTTATTTTCGAGCGCGTTACGCTGCTCCATGCGCGAGCGCCCGTCAATGCCCGGCAAAGCGGAGGCATTGAGTGCCGCAGCAGATTGCCAGACCGGCACGGGACGCGAAACAGGCATCCATGCGGGCGAGGCTTTTTGGGCCGCGCGCTGCCCATTGCCGCCAAGGCTGGCGTTGAGGGCATTGAGACGCGCGGTGATGTCCTTCAGCGTATTGCCGGCCCGCTGCATGGGGACGGCGTCGGCGCGCGCTGCCTGGGTTCGGTTCAGCACGGTTTCCGGTATCCGGGGTGCCAGTGCATTTTGGCGGGCGTCAATCTTGGACTCCAGCCGCTCAAGCGCCTGTGCCAGAATGGCATCATTACGCTCGGGCTGGCGCGACAGGTGCCGCTCCATCACTTCAAGACGCTGCAGCACCTGGGACAAGGGATCGTCCAGTTGCGGGCGCACGGGCTGCCTGACCTGCGACACACGGGATTGCGGCTCGTCCGCTGCGGCGCGAGTGCCGGAACGAACCTGCTCCCGCGATGCGGAAGCCGTGGACGGGCGGCGGAGCTGGAGACGCGTCAGCCGTTCGATCACCGCGTCCAGCCGCTCGTCTTCGTCAAGTTCATCCGGGTCCAGGGCAAGTTCGTCAGCCTTGTCCTGCACCACCTGATTGATCCAGGCGCCGAGGGACATTCCAGCGCGTCGTGCGGCCAGTTTGGCGGCTTCGGGCGCGCCCAAATCCATATTCTGGAATTTGCTCGAAGAACTTTTGCTCATTTTGCTACCTGAGGCCCAAAAACCCGTTCACCGACACGTTGGGCGCCCACGACCCTCCCGGAGAATCATTCCTGCTAACGGAACATGAACGCAGATCAAACTTTCTACCAGGATGGTAAAGATAGCGTTAAGGAAAGCGCAGCAACATTTTTTCCATTTATCGGACAAATAATGTGATGCAATTTAGTTAATAAATAATACAACCTGTGATTGAAAATTCCGGATGGTGATGTAAGTTGCAAATCAAGCCGCTCGCAATCTTATAGTGTAAAAAGCGGTTATTGCTTTGCGTACTCACAGTTAGACCGAAATTTTTAATTTCAGGAGCCAGAACTTATGTCTAATCGTCAACAAAACGCGGTCATACTGCAAGATAACGCCAATGAAGGACAAAAAGTATATTATACGATCGGAGATCTCGCCCGCGAATTCAATATTACCTTGCGTACACTGCGGTTTTATGAGGACAGAGGCCTGCTTAATCCGCTTCGCGAGGGAAATCTGCGGCTTTACGATGGGCGCGACCGCGTCCGCCTGCAGGTGATCCTGAAGGGTAAGCAACTTGGCTTCACGCTCTCGGAAATCCGCGAGATGGTGAATTCATCGATCTATGTCGACGATGCGCCGCCGCGGCTGGAACTCAGTTCTGAGCAGATTACCACTCAGATCGAGTATCTGGAAAATCAACGGAAAGAAATTGAATCTGCGCTTGCAGAATTGCGCGCGCAACAGGGCCTTGCAGCCTGAAATGAGCGGGCGGCGCGTGGATAAGCCGGTGGCGCTGCCCGTCGCTACCCGCCCTGCGCGCTTTGTCCTCCCCGGCCATTTTGACCAAGATGATGCGTTTTCAGCCACTCATAGGGCTGGCGGATCAAATCGCCTATGGCCAGCCAGGCGGCGGCCGACATCAGGCAATAGTAGAATGGCAGCAAGGCCACATCCTTGAGCAGGGATCGTGGCCCGCGCCGCAAGATGCCGAGGACGGCCGTCCATAAAATCGAGACAACGCCGAGGATGCCCACGGCAATCGAAAGCCAGACGAAAGGCGCAGTTGCGATCCACTGCCACCCCTCGGCATAGATCCAGAAGCCGAGCCAGACAAAAAACAGCGGTACTGCCGGTGCGATCAAAGTGGTCAGCACTGTGGCAATGAGCGTGAGAAAGACATTGCTGGCGGCAAAATAGCCCTGCGGCGAACGAAGCAGGATCTGAGCCCGTGTATGCACAATCAGCGTCTGAATCCACCCCTTTAGCCAGCGCCGCCGCTGGCTCATCCAGTTTTTAACGGTAACGGGAGCTTCCTCGATTGTTACGGAATCGATCAGTTGCATCGAATAGCCGCCGCGCACCAGCCTGAAAGCCAGATCGGCGTCTTCCGTCACATTCCAGGCATCCCAGCCGCCCAGATGACGCAAGGAATCCGTTCGGAAATGGTTGGATGTGCCGCCAAGCGGAAAGCCCCAGCCCAACCGGGAAAGTCCGGCATTGGTGACATCGAACAAGCCGGCATATTCGATGGCAAACAGCCGCGCCAGAACGCAGTCACCGCCATTGCCGACCACCAGCCTCGCCTGAACGCAGCCGAGATTCTCCGGCCCGCGGGCATAGGCCGAGACAACCCGGCGCAACTGATCCGGATCAGGAATGTCCTCGGCGTCATAAACGCAGACGAATTCGCCGCGCACAAACGGCATGGCAAAATTCAGGGCGCGGGGCTTGGTGCGCGGCATCCCCTCCGGCACCTGCAGAATCAGAAATCTCACGGACATCTGCAAAGCAGCAAGAGCGTTGCGCGTTTCCTCATCGCTCTCTTCGAGAACAAAAACGACGTCGAGCTTGCTGGCCGGATAATCAAGCGAACAAAGAGCCTCATAGAGTTGCCCGGCGATATTCGCCTCGCGATAGAGCGCCACGATGATCGTGTAGTTTGGCAACTGAAAATCGGGAACCGAAAGCCCATGCGGCTGCATGTACCAAAAGCTCGCCGCCGTGGCGACCAGCCGGTGCAGGATAAAGCCCAGTGTGATGACATCGCAAATCAGGCCGCAGTAAATTAAAGTTGGCAAAAAATGCCATGCCGCAAAAAAGCCAAAGGACAGCACAAGGGCTGCCAGCACACCAAACTGCAAGGAATTCATGCCATCGCGGAAAGACAGGTACCGGTTCTTGCGCCAGAGGCCCAGAGCGGCCTCCTCCGCCAGCATCGGGCCAGCCTGCGCACCGGTCAGCCGGCGAAACCGGGACGGAGTCGTTATGGCGATCCGGCGGCCCAGACTCCCCCTGCGCAGCAGAACACGCAAAAGCGCATCCTCGGGCGCGGCAAGGTAATGCGGCTCCGCGCCGTCCGCTTCGACCAACGCCAGTCCGGACCGCAGCCTTGCGCCGACCGGGCCGTGATTTTTGAGCGAAACTTCGTAATCGATAAAAGGAACACCGATAAAATCCGCCACACTACGATAGAAAAAGCCCTCTTCCAGCAGTCCGTTGGCAATGACATAGCGGACAATTCCGACGCCCTCGTAATAGGCGCGGTCTGCGGCTGCAAAAATAACGTCAGGCGCAAGACCGCAATGCGCGATGAAGGCCAGTTCAACCGGCAGGCTGATCTGGCTTGCCGGCGCATCAATGGCATGAGCGGGAAAAGATGATGGAACGGGGACAAAATCCTCATTCGGCGTTATGCTGACAGGCTCTGTGATGACACCAGAAGAACTGGACTTATCCAGTTGCATGACCGTAAGCTCCAGATGCGTGACGCATATTCGCAATTTAATGAATCATATATTAGTGCATGTCAGCAATAATTGATGTGAAGGCCTGCCGTTCCATGAGTATATTTAAGAAAAATTCGGCTTTATACACAGCATTATTTCTATTTTTTACTATCAATATTGTACATGCCCAAACAAAAAGCGAAACGCCCGCCCTGTTCGACCATCGCGCGCAGAATGTCCGGACACAGGCCGGCGACATCCACCAGATCCGGTTTCTGACGGAGAGCGATTATCCGCCGTTTGATTTCCTGCGCTCGGATGGCGAATTATCCGGATTCAATATCGACCTCGCCCGCGCCATCTGCGACGATCTGAAAGCGACCTGCACAATCCAGCCCTGGCGATGGGACAAGCTGGATACGGCCATGGACAGCGATGCCGGAGATGCCGTTATCGCTTCGCTGAAACAAACACCGCAAACGGCTGCGCATTATATTTTTACAATGCCCTATTACCTGACGCCCGCGCGCTTTGCCGTGCTGAAAGACAGTCCGCTCAAGATCGTGTCTGCGCAAGACCTGAGCAACAAATCAATCGGCGTGGTCAGCGGCAGCGCCCATGAGGCCTATTTCCGGCTCAATTTTCCAACCACGCTGGCCACCGGATATTCCAGCCTGAGCGATGCCGAGGAGGCGCTGCGCAGCGGCAAGGTTGAGGCGCTCTTCGCCGACGGGCCGAGCCTCGCCATATGGCTCGCCGGCGCGCAGGGCGATTGCTGCGCCTTCAGTGGCGGCGCCTATTACGATTCGGCCTTCTTTTCGGATGGCGCGCGCATCGCCCTGCTGCCGAAGAACGAGGCCTTGCGCGATGCGATCAACGCCAGCCTGATCCGGCTCGATGCCAGCGGCAAGCTTGCCGAACTGACCAGAAAATACTTTCCAGTCAGCTTTTATTAAAAGCAGCTCGCGTCTGTTCCCCGCCCGAAGGGCCGGAGCCTTAGAACATCGATTGCAATTCCTTGGCCGTCGCTTCGGCCGGCCGGTCAAGATTCAGAGATTCGATGAATTGACCGGTGCGACCCATGACATAGACCAGCGCCGTGTGATCATAGGAATAATCTTCCGGGCGTGTGCCGGGCACCTTTCTTGAATAGACGCGATAGGCCTTCTCCACAGCGTCGATCTGCGCGCGGGAGCCGGAAAGGCCGATGATGCGCGGATCAAAACTGGAGAGATAATCCTTCAGCACCGCGGGCGTATCGCGTTCGGGATCAACCGTAATGAAAAGAGCGGCCACAGGCGCATTATCCGGCAGCTTACCCAGAACCTGCGTCATGTCCGACAAGGTTGTGGGGCAGACATCCGGACAATGGGTGTAGCCAAAAAATACGAGCGTGATCTTATTGGCCAGATCGTTGTTGGTAACGGTTTTGCCATTCTGGTCGGTAAGCGAGAACGGCCCTCCTATCGCCCCCGCCACATTCGCATCATGCGGACGCAGCACCCAAATGGTCGCACCCACCGCAGCGATCAGCCCAAGCAGGAGCAGGCTCAGAGGCAGCAATCGTTTCATCGGGACAAATTCCTAAAAGCAACTGCGGATCGTGCTGGCCAGATCCACAAAGATCAGCGGGCCAAACCCCGCCCATAAGATGAGCGCGGCGACAAAAAGCAGGCCAAAACCCGCCAACGCCACAACCTTGGCAAACTGATTAGAGGTTTCCCGCCCAGCATCCGTCATAAAGCAGGTATAATGCAATTTTACTTCGCGTCCAACTCCTGCGGCAGCGCTTCGCGTACGAGTGCGGCCACTGCAGCCGGCATATCCAGCCGCAAAGCGGCCGCCTTGCCTGCCTGCGACATTTTGCTCCAGGTTTTGGCAAGAATGTCGAGCACCTTGTCTTTTTCATGCTTTGCTGCGAAATCGGCGGCGTAATATTGCAGAAACACCAGACAGGCGACATCCTCAAGGCATTGGGCGTCGGCATCCTGCTTCAGCTTTTCCTTGCGCACGATTGAGCCGACCCGCGCGATTTCCTCCGCGCCGAACCCGCATTGCGTCATCAGGCCCGCGAGCCTGTCGGCATGGCGGCGTTTTTGCTCGTTGCGCCAGCGATGATAGCCGGCCTTACCCTCGGGAAAATCGCTGCGCGGCAGGCTCCAGCGCTCGATATGCTGGCCTCTGACGGCAATTTGCACCGCCAGATCGGCCTGCGGCGCGAAAAGATTCAGCATTTCGCTCATGCGCCGACCATAAAGCCATTCGGCGGGTTCGCCGGACAAGCGGTTGGGATCGGCACTGTTGCAGGCATCGATCGCGGCAAAAATACTTTCAAGCCGTTTCAAAGCTGAACTCCGACAGGGACAGGCGCATGGTGCCGCTGAGACTTTCGCCGCCCGCCAGAGTGTGCAGCGGCGCAATCGCACGGATCAGCCCTTCCGTCTGCGCTCCGACAGCATGTGACTGCGGCTCGAAGCAAACAAAATCCGCGCCAAGCGGCGACCAGAGAACCGGATGCCGCAGGTTGGGGCTTGCCTGAATGGTCAGCGTCTTGCCGATATCCGGCCAGTCGATCTGGGCCAGCCCGTCCCAATCGGTGAAATTGATGGCGCGTTCGCTCCATTCGCGCGCCGGGCGCCCGCGTGAAAAATCATGCAGGTCGCGCAGGCGGCCGTGGCCGTGAGGCCGGAAGCCCTCGCTCATATAGACTTCGCCCTGCGCCTTGAGACGCACGCGCGTCGCTTCATTGCTGGGAAACCACGGATGAAAACCAATGCCATAGGGCAGAGCTTCGCGGCCGTCATGGCGCACAGAAAGATCGAAGGTGACGCCCGCCGCATCCAGCGTGACACTCATGCGGGCCGTGTAAAAATATGGCCCGGCGCGTTCGGCCTTGTGCATCATCACCAGACGCGATTCGCTCTGCGCCACGATATCCCAGGCGGCCTGCCAGCCAAAACCATGAATATTGACGCCAGCCGGGTCGTTCGGCGGCAGATCGTGAATCTCGAAACCGGTATCCAGTTTTGCACCAAAGGCACGATTGCACAGAGGCACCATGGGCCACAGGCCGAACCAGCTCGGGCTTGCACCGGGCTGAGGCTCGGCGGGCGTGTAGAGCAAAGGGATACGGATACGATCGCGCACATAGGCCAGCCGCACAATATTCGCTCCGGCCTGCGGCCAGATCTCGCATTCAAAGCCATGAGCTGTCATCAAGACAGGATGAGTCATCTTTACATTCCCCGAGTCGCGCCTGTTATGATGCACTCCGCCTTTATGAATTGCCAGCCAAAGAAATTGAAGGAGAAATATCCATGAAGTCACGTGCAGCCGTTGCCTTTGCTGCAGGCAAGCCCCTTGAGGTCGTCGAGGTGGATCTGGAAGGGCCGAAAGCCGGCGAAGTGCTCGTCGAGGTCAAGGCCACGGGCATCTGCCACACCGATGCCTACACGCTTTCGGGCGCGGATGCCGAGGGCATTTTCCCGTCCATCCTGGGCCATGAGGGCGCGGGTATCGTTCTGGAATGCGGCCCCGGCGTCACCTCCGTGCGCAAGGACGACCACGTCATTCCGCTTTACACGCCCGAATGCCGGGAATGCGACTATTGCCTCTCGCGCAAGACCAACCTGTGCCAGAAAATCCGCGTGACGCAGGGGCGCGGCCAGATGCCGGACGGCACAAGCCGCTTTTCCTACAAGGGACAAAAGCTCGCCCATTACATGGGCACTTCAACCTTCTCGAATTATATCGTCGTGCCGGAGATTGCTCTGGCCAAGATCAACCCGGCCGCGCCCTTCGACAAAGTGTGCTACATCGGCTGCGGCGTCACCACCGGCATCGGCGCGGTGATCTGGACCGCCGGTGTCGAGGTGGGCGCACGGGTCGTTGTGTTCGGGCTGGGCGGCATCGGCCTCAATGTCATCCAGGGTGCGCGCATGGCCGGCGCGGCGCAGATTGTCGGCGTCGATCTCAACCCGGCCAAGGCTGAACTGGCCCGCAAGTTCGGCATGACCGATTTCGTCAACCCGCGCGATATTTCCGGCGATATTGTCGCTCATCTTGTCGAATTGACCAGGGGCGGCGCGGATTATTCCTTCGATTGCACCGGCAATGTCACAGTGATGCGCCAGGCGCTCGAATGCTGCCACAAGGGCTGGGGCCAGAGCATCATCATCGGCGTCGCCCCGTCGGGAGCGGAAATTTCAACGCGCCCGTTCCAGCTTGTCACCGGGCGGGTGTGGAAGGGCACGGCGTTTGGCGGCGCCAGAGGCCGCACTGATGTGCCGAAAATCGTCGACTGGTATATGGACGGCAAGATCAATATCGACGATCTGATCACGCATAAGCTGCCGCTGGAGCGCATCAACGAAGGCTTCGACCTGATGCACGAAGGCAAGTCGATCCGCACAGTGGTGGAGTTTTAAAAAACAACGCCGTCATCGCGAGCGGAGCGTGGCGATCCAGAGTGTGCAGAACAATGGATTGCTTCGTCTGCGCTCGCAATGACGGTTTGATTCATCACCCTAACCCTCTCCTCAAGCGGGGCGAGGGAATCTACCCCGCCAGCGCCACCTTGAACTCGGCCTCGGTCTTGGCCCGGATTTCATCCAGAGTGACGCCGTCGGCCAGTTCGATCAAGGTGAGGCCGGTGCCGCCCTTCTTGTCTACGGTGAACACGCCAAGATCGGTGATGACCAGATCAACGACATGCGCGCCGGTCAGCGGCAGGGTGCAGGATTTCAGCAGCTTGGACTCGCCCTTGGCTTCGTGCTCCATCAGCACCACGACGCGCTTGACACCAGCGACAAGATCCATGGCACCGCCCATGCCCTTGACCATCTTGCCCGGAATCATCCAGTTGGCGAGATCGCCGCCCGCCGAGACCTGCATCGCACCAAGAATGGACAGGTCGATATGGCCGCCGCGGATCATGCCGAACGAATCGGCGCTGGAAAAATAGGATGTGGTGGGCAGCTGGGTGACGGTCTGCTTGCCGGCATTGATCAGATCGGGGTCGACTTCGTCGTCATAGGGAAAAGGCCCCATCCCGAGCATGCCGTTCTCGCTCTGCAACTGGACGCTCATGCCTTCGGGAATGAAATTCGACACAAGCGTCGGGATGCCGATGCCAAGATTGACATAAAATCCATCGCGCAATTCTCGGGCCGCGCGGGCAGCCATCTGTTCACGTGTCCAGGCCATGTTTATCTCCGCAAATTCAGGCGCGCGGGCGGGTGGTGCGCTGTTCGATACGCTTGGGGCTGTCGGGTACATGCACGATGCGCTGCACGAAAATGCCCGGCGTGTGGATGTGGTCAGGGTCGATCTCGCCCGGTTGCACGAGATGCTCGACCTCGGCAATGGTGATCTTGCCGGCGGTGGCCATCATCGGGTTAAAGTTGCGCGCTGTCTTGCGATAGACGAGGTTGCCTTCGGTATCGCCCTTCCAGGCATGGACAAGCGCGATGTCGGCAACGAGGCCGGTCTCCATGATGTAGGTCTCGCCGTTGAACTCGCGCGTCGGCTTGCCGTCCGCCACAATGGTGCCGACGCCTGTCTTGACGTAAAAGCCGGGAATGCCCGCTCCGCCCGCGCGGATACGCTCGGCCAGCGTGCCTTGCGGATTGAACTCCAGTTCCAGTTCGCCGCCGAGATACAGCTGGGCAAAAAGCTTGTTCTCGCCGACATAGGACGAAATCATTTTCCTGATCTGCCGCGTCTCCAGCAGGCGGCCAAGGCCGACACCGTCTACGCCCGCATTGTTGGATATTGCAGTGAGGCCTTTGGCGCCCGTATCGCGCAGCGCATCGATCAGCGCTTCGGGAATGCCGCACAAACCAAACCCGCCCGACATGATCATCATGCCGTCGCGCACCAAACCCTCCAGCGCGGCGCTCGCGCTCGCATAGACTTTCCTCATTGCTCTCTCCGTGAACCCGGCTCTTTTTAGTCTAGCCACAGTCATTTTGCACCGCAATAGCCGCCCGGCCTCATCGCTGCATTCCCCCAACCGAAGCCGCCGTGTCTCCGGGCGACATGCGTTCAGATGCGGTGCCCGCGCTCGCTCAGCAATTGCATGATGGTGCCGCGCAAGGCCGGAATGCCTGCGCCCGTCTCGGACGACGTGAAGATAACCTGCGGAAATGCGGCCGGGCGCTTGCGTAAGGCAGCCAGCGTTTCGTCGAGGCGCGCGTCCTGCTCGGACAGCTTCACCTCATCCTGCTTGGTCAGGATCACCTGATAAGAGACAGCGGAAGAATCCAGCATGTCCAGCATCTCGGCGTCATTTTCCTTGATGCCGCGCCGGCCGTCGATCAGCACAAAGACGCGCAGAAGGCTGGAGCGGCCGCGCAGATAATCCCTGAGCAGGCTGTTCCAGCTGGCGAGCTTTGCCTTGTCCACGGCGGCATAGCCATAGCCGGGCATATCGACGAAGCGCAGGCGTATATCGTCCGGCTCCGGGCCCAGAGCAAAGAAATTAAGCTGCTGGGTGCGGCCCGGCGTATTGGAAATGCGGGCCAGCGTCTTGCGGCCTGTCAGAGCGTTGATCAGCGAGGACTTGCCGACATTGGAGCGTCCGGCGAAGGCAATTTCCGGCGGGCCCAGCGGCGGCAGATTATCCGCCTTGGCGGCAGCCCAGATGAAATCGCACGGGCCGGAAAAGAGCTTGCGCCCGGCCTCGATGAAGGCGGGCGCAATGTCGTTGTCCTGCGGGGAAGCGGCGGCCACTCAGGCCGCCTTTTTCATGAAGAGACGGCGCAGATTGTCGAACAGTTCGATCTTGACCCCGGCGCGCTTCATGATGAAGCCCTGCTGGAGAATCGACAGGATATTGCTCCATGTCCAGTAGATCACCAGCCCCACAGGCATGGTGCCGAGCATGAAGGTAAAGATCACCGGCATATAGGTGAACATCTGCTTCTGCACCGGGTCGGTGGGCTCCGGATTCATCTTCATCTGCAGGAACATGGTTATGCCCATGAAGACCGGCCAGATGCCGATATGCAGGAAATTCGGCAGGAAGCTGGGGTCGAAAGGCAGCAGCCCGAACAGGTTGATGATATGGGTGGGATCGGGCGCGGAGAGGTCCTTGATCCAGCCATAGAACGGCGCCTGACGCATTTCTATGGTGACGAGAATCACTTTGTAGAGCGCAAAAAAGATCGGGATCTGGATCACCATCGGCAGACAGCCGGAAACCGGATTGATCTTTTCCTTCTTGTACAGCTCCATCAGCGCCTGCTGCTGTTTCTGCTTGTCGTCCGGAAAGCGCTCCTTGATCTCGTTCATCTGCGGCTGGACTTTCTTCATCTTCGCCATCGACTGATAGGAGCGATTGGCGACAGGGAAGAGAGCACCGCGCAGCAGCACGGTCACCACGAGAATGGCAAGGCCGAAATTGCCGAGAATGTGGTTGATGTAGTCAATGAGCTTGAACAGCGGCTTGGTGATGAAATAGAACCAGCCCCAGTCGATCATCAGATCGAAATTCTTGATGCCGAGATCGGTCTGATAAGCATCGATCGTGCGGGTTTCCTTGGCGCCGGCGAACAGACGCGTGGCCACCTCGGCCTGCGCATTGGGCGCGACCGTCATGGCGTTGCCGAGTACGTCGGCCTGATAGGTCTTGCGGGTCTCTCCAAAGACAGAGAACGTACCCTTGAACTGCGCATCCTGTGCCGGGATCAGCACCGCGCTCCAGTATTTGTCGGTAAAGCCAAGCCAGCCGCCCGTGCCTTCCAGCACTTCCTTGCCATTGGTGGCCTTCTCTATCTTGGCGTAGGTGATTTCCTGCACGCGGGAATCGCCAACCACGCCAAGCAGGCCCTCGAACAAGGCGCCGAAACCGGCAAGCGGCGGGATATTGCGGCGTGCGATCAGGGCATATGGATAGAGCGTGACCGGCGACGAGCCGTGATTGGCCACCGAATCCTTCACGTCGAACATGTAATTCTTGTCGACGCTGATGGTGCGCTTGAAGGTCAGCCCCTCGCCATTGTCAAAGCTCAGCGTTACCGGGCTTTCAGGCGTCAGCGTGGTCTTGTCCGCTGTCCAGACGCTCTGCGCATCGGGCAGCTTCACCTTCTCGCCGGGCGCGCCGACAAAGCCGAAATCGGCATAATAGGGATTGGGCGCGCCGGCAGGCTCGAACAGAACGATATGGGGCGATTTCGGATCGGTGGTTTCGCGGTAATTGTTCAGAGAAACATCGTCGATGCGCGCGCCAGCCAGCGAAATCGAGCCGCTTACGCGCGGGGCGCTGATCGTGATGCGCGCCGAGCGTGCCAGCGCGTCCGTGCGCGGCAGGGTGGCGTCAACGCCCGGCGCGGCCGTTCCCGGCACAGCGCCTTCGGGCAGAGCGGCGGCAGGCACCTTGGATGTCGCCTGCGCGAGGGCGGCTTCCTCCTTCTGCTTCTGCATTTTCGGGACGCCGTAAAAATAATTCCAGCCCAGCAAAACGGCACTCGACAGGCCGATGGCCAGAAAGAGATTCTTGTTGTCCTGTTTCATGGAAGGTCAGCCTGTCTGGTCTGTTTGGAAGGTTTGCCCGCGCCGCGCGGCGCGTGAATCTGCCGGAGAGCCCGCTCCAGTTCGGCCTGCAAATCCGCAAATGGCAACGAGAGCACGGTGCGGCGGGCAACAATCACGTAATCATACATGTCCTGCGCCGGGAGCCTGCCAAGCCGCAGGGCTTCGCGCAGGCGGCGGCGCATGCGGTTACGCTCCGGCGAATTGCCTGTCTTGTTGGTGACAGTCAACCCGAAGCGAGGTCCGGCGTAGGCCGGAGGAGCATTTGTTTCAAGAGCCATTGCTTCGCCCCTGCGCTGAGCCTGCAAGGTCAATGCGGACAGGTGCACGCGCCGCCCCTTGGCGACGGCAACAAATTCAGCGCGCTGTCTGAGGCGCACGGGAGTTGGGCTCCCGCTCATGAAAAATCAAGCCGAAAGGCGCTTGCGGCCGCGAGCTCTGCGGGCTGCAATGACCTTGCGGCCACCAACAGTGGCCATGCGGGCGCGAAAACCATGGCGGCGCTTGCGCACGATCTTGCTTGGTTGATAGGTCCGTTTCACGGGTCACACTCCACTTGTCTATTGACCAACACCAAATCCGGTCCCCATGCTCGCATTGAATACGAACAATCTGGCACCGTCATGACGCGGTTTGAAAAAGGTGTGCGCTTATAGGAGGAAGCGAGGGCAGAAGTCAATGTCCATTCCGGCACGAAATACGGCATTCGCAGCGCTTTTTATGTCTCGCACAGGCGCCAATCCTTGACAAGAGCAGCGCTTCGGTCACAAACCTCGTCTGAACACTCAAGGGAAAACAGCCAATGACCCATGCTCTGGAAACAATCATCAACGCCGCTTTCGAGGACCGGGCCAATATAACCCCGAAGACCCAGGGCGAAGTGCGCGATGCCGTCGAGACCGCCCTGCATATGCTGGACACAGGACAGCGCCGCGTTGCCGAAAAAATTCCCGGCAAGACCGGCCCCGACAGCTGGAAGGTCAATCAATGGCTGAAGAAGGCGGTTCTGCTGTCGTTCCGCCTCAACGACATGGAACTCATCTCCGGCGGCCCAGGCGGATCGAGCTGGTGGGACAAGGTGCCGTCGAAATTCGAGGGCTGGGGCGCCAAGGAACATGCAGATGCAGGCTTCCGCTCGGTGCCTAACTGCGTGGTGCGCCGTTCGGCCTATGTGGCGCCGGGCGCGATCCTGATGCCCTCCTTTGTCAATCTGGGCGCCTATGTCGATACCGGCACCATGGTCGACACATGGGTGACCGTTGGCTCCTGCGCCCAGATCGGCAAAAACGTGCATCTTTCGGGTGGTGTGGGGATCGGCGGCGTGCTGGAGCCGCTGCAGGCCAATCCCACCATTATCGAGGATAATTGCTTCATCGGCGCGCGCTCGGAAGTGGTGGAAGGCGTGATCGTCGGCGAAGGTTCGGTGCTGTCGATGGGCGTGTTCATCTCGGCCTCCACGAAGATCATCGACCGCGCCACCGGCAAGATTCACATCGGCTATGTGCCGCCCTATTCGGTGGTGGTCTCGGGCAACATGCCCGGCAAGCCCCTGCCCGACGGCACGCCCGGCCCCTCGCTCTACTGCGCTGTGATCGTGAAAACGGTGGATGCGCAGACCCGCTCCAAGACCGGCATCAACGAACTGCTGCGCGACTGACTGTGTCGCGCCGGACGCGGAGCGGCAGCCCCGTTGGCCGCCCCCCGCAGGCCTTGTGATGCAGGCGCATCATGCAACCCAGGATATATTTGTGAGCAATTTTCATTTTCTCTTCCGCGAGGACAAGGGCAAGATCGGGCGCGGCACCTGGTGGCGCGCCAGCGCAGCCCTCGCCGTCATCTGGCTGGCGGTCTTCGCGCTCTATCTTGGATTGGGCCGCGGCGATATCACCAAGGTGGGGCTTGTGGCGCTGCTGACGCTCGCCACCATGATGCTTGGAGTCTGTTTCTATTTTGTCAGCGCCAAGCGCTTTCAGGATATCGGCAGACCGGGGGCGCTGGCCCTGATCCTGCCGCTGATGCTGTTGTTCGATGCCGCCGTGCACTGGATGCAGCCGCGTATCGGCACCACTTTTCCCGCTTTCATCAGCTATGCTTTTGACTTTGCGCTGGTGGTCATCTCCATCTGGACGCTCTGGCTGCTCGGTTTCCAGAAAGGGGATACGCCATGAGCCTGTCCGCGCGCGCCCTGCTGCGGGATCTCATCCGCTGTCCCTCGGTGACGCCGGAGGAAGGCGGTGCGCTGCATCTGCTGGAGCGTGTGCTCAGCGCTGCCGGTTTTGAAACGCATATCGTCCGCTTTTCCGAAGAAGGAACGCCGGACGTCGACAATCTCTTCGCCAGGATCGGCTCCGGCCGGCCGCATCTTGTCTTTGCCGGGCATACGGATGTGGTGCCGGCGGGCGATGCGGCGGGCTGGACCTATCCGCCGTTCTCGGGGGAAGAGACGGACGGCCTCATATTCGGGCGCGGCGCGGCCGATATGAAGGGCGGCATAGCCGCATCGGTCGCCGCGGTTCTCGGCTTTCTGGAGCAGCATGGCGCGCCGCGGGGCGCCATCAGCTTTCTGATCACCGGCGACGAGGAAGGCCCGGCCATCAACGGTACTGTGAAATTGCTTGAATGGACGAAGGCAAGAGGCGAAATATTCGATCAATGCCTGCTCGGAGAGCCGACAAACCCTGATTTTCTTGGCCAGATGATGAAAATCGGCCGGCGCGGTTCGCTCACGGGCGAAATCCGGGTTGAAGGCAAGCAGGGCCATGTCGGTTATCCGCATCTCGCGCTCAACCCGGTCATGCCGCTTGTCGAGATTATCGCGGCGCTGAAAGCGACGCCGGTCGATGCCGGCACCCCGCTTTTCGAGGCCTCAAATCTCGAAGTCACGACCTTCGATGTCGGCAATACTGCGACGAATGTCATTCCGGCCAGCGCTTTTGCCCGCTTCAATGTGCGTTTCAATGATTTGTGGACATTGGAGAGCCTTGAAAGCGAGTTGCGCCGGCGCATCGCCAGCGTCGAGACGGCGGCGCGCGTGCATGTGCATTTTCAAAAGAGCAATGCCACCGCCTTTGTCACCAAGCCCGGCCCGTTCACCGAAATCATCTCGGGCGCAATCGCCGGAGAAACGGGGCAGATGCCGGTTCTCTCGACCAGCGGCGGCACTTCGGATGCGCGTTTCATCAAGAATTACTGCGAAGTGGTGGAATTTGGTCTTGTGGGCAAAACCATGCACGCCGTGGACGAGCATGTGCGCATCGCCGATGTGGAGGCGCTGACGCGGATCTACCAGCGCGTGCTGGAGCGTTATTTCGCCTGACGGGCGCCCGACGCTGCACCTGCCCGCATGAAACAAGCCCCGCTCATCTCGCGGGCCGCCTTATGACGGATAATCAACACCCGCGAGATAAAGCCCATCGGCGGGAGCCACCTGCCCACAACGTGCGCGGTCGCGCGCCTCAAGCGCATTGACAAGATCCTGCTCGCTCCATTTGCCGGAGCCGACATGTTCAAGGCTGCCCACCATGGAGCGCACCTGACGGTGCAGAAACGACAATGCCGACACCCTGATCTCGATCAGATCGCCCGCCGAAGTGACATCGAACCGGTCCAGCGTACGCACCGGGCTGTTCGCCTGACATTCGGAGTCGCGGAAGGTGGAAAAGTCATGCCTGCCGGTGAGACGCTGCGCCGCCTCGTGCATAAGACCGGCATCGAGGCGGCGGGCGATGTGCCATACATAGCCATGTTCGAGCACCGCCGGCGCGCGGCGGTTGAGTATCCGGTAAATATAATGGCGTTTTATCGCGGAAAACCGCGCCTCGAACGTCTCGGGCACGCGTTCGGCGCGCAGCACGGCTATGCGATGGGTGCGCATATGAGCGTTCATTGCGTCACGTACAACATCAACGCGCCAGTTTTTCTGCAGATCGACATGCGCGACCTGCGCCAAGGCATGAACACCGGCATCCGTGCGCCCGGCGCCCTGAATCTGCACGGTCTCGCCGGTGAATTTTTGGATCGCCTCCTCGATGGTCTGCTGTACGCCAAGGCCATTGGCCTGCCGCTGCCACCCGCAGAAGGCGCGTCCGTCATATTCGATCGTGAGCTTGAAGCGCGGCATCAGACGAGCGTCAGCCGGGCAGGCAGGTGCTGCCCGCGCAGGAAATCTTCTGCGCCGAGCGGCCCCTTGCCGGCGCGCTGCACCACGAGCAGTTCCAGCGCGCCTTCGCCACAGGCAATGACCAGATCATGCAGCACCTGACCCGGTTCGCCGGAGCCCTCAGCGGGACGCGCCCTGAGCACCTTGACCCGCTCCGGCCCCCGGCCGAAATCGGCTTCGAAAAAGCCTCCCGGAAAAGGCGACAATCCCCGCACATGATTATGCAGTTCGCGCGCGCTGCGCCGCCAGTCCAGACGGCTTTCGGCCTTGTCGATTTTCGCGGCATAAACCACCCCATCCGCCGGTTGCGGCGTGAATTGCAGCGCACCGCGCTCAAGCGCGGCAAGCGCACGCACCAGCAGATCAGCCCCGACAAGGGCCATCTTGTCATGCAGCTCGCCCGCCGTCATATCCGGCGGCAGAGGAATGCGCTCCGCAAGCCCGACAGGGCCGGTATCCAGCCCCTCGTCCATCTGCATCACCATGACGCCCGTTGCGGCATCGCCGGCCATCAGCGCGCGCTGGATCGGCGCCGCCCCGCGCCAGCGCGGCAACAAGGAGCCATGCAGATTGAGACAGCCATATTTCGGCGCGGTGAGAATTTCCTTTGGCAGCAGCAGCCCATAGGCCACGACTATCGCGACATCAGCCTCGAGAGCCCGGAAGGCCTCTGCAGCCTCTTCCCCGCGCAGACTTTTGGGCGTGAATACGGGAATAGAGAATTTTTCAGCCAGAACATGCACCGGCGAGAGCCGCATTTCCATGCCGCGGCCCGCCGCCTTGGGCGCACGCGTATATACGGCGACGATTTCGTGGCCCTGCGCGATCAATGCCGAGAGGCTGGGCACGGCGAAATCCGGCGTGCCCATGAAAATGACGCGCATCAGCCCATCTCGCCCGGTTGCGGCGGCGCATCAGCCTCGCGCCGCGCCGCCTTGGCGAATTTTTTGATCACCCGCTCGCGCTTGAGCCGCGAGATATAGTCAATGAACAGCTTGCCGTTGAGGTGGTCGATCTCATGCTGCACGCAGGTGGCGAGCAGCCCCTCGGCCTGCACTTCCCGTGTGGCGCCGGTCACATCCTGATATCTCACGCGCACGGCGGCCGGGCGCTCGACTTCCTCATAAAAATCAGGAATCGACAGACAGCCCTCCTCATAGACGGATTTTTCCTCGGAGGCCCAGATCACCTCGGGATTGATCAGCGCCATAGGCTGCGGCGGATCTTCCTTGCGGGCGATATCCATGGTGAGCACACGCTGCATCACGCCGATCTGCACTGCAGCAAGACCGATTCCGGGCGCTTCGTACATGGTTTCAAACATGTCTTCGGTCAGGCGCTTCAATTGCGCATCGAACAGGCTTATCGGTTCGGAGACGAGACGAAGGCGGGTGTCGGGCAGAATGACGATGGGGCGCAGAGCCATGAATCTTTTCCTTTTCGGCATCAGATAATCATGCCAGCGGTCAAGGTCAAATATTTCGCGCTGCGTTCTGTTTTTGTTCAATTGCAAGCCGAATCAGCATAGAGTGGCGCGATGAACCAGACGCTTTTTTTCCTCGGCTCCGTTCCCGTCAATCTTTTCGGTCTCGCCATGACCGCCCTGCTCGGCCTCATGGCGGCCATTGCCGTCGTGCTGGCACGGACGGCGCGGCAAAACCGCGAACAGGTGGAGACGGAAAGCACCCGGCAGCGCGAACTGGACGAGAAAATGGCGGCCCTGATGCGGGTCAACGCCGAACTGACCGGACGCGTGCAGACCATGGCGGAAGTGATCAGTTCCCGCCAGCAGGAACTGGCCAAACATGTCGGCGAGCGGCTGGATTCTGTGAGCCACCGCCTCGGCCAGAACATGGAAGCCTCCAGCAAGACCACGGGCGACAATCTCACCAAGCTCAACGAGCGCCTTGCCGTGATCGATGCGGCGCAGGCCCGCCTGATGGGACTGACGCAGGAAGTGGTCAGCCTCAAGGACATTCTCGCCAACAAGCAGACACGCGGCGCATTCGGACAGGGGCGGATGGAAGCCATAGTCCGTGACGGCTTGCCGCAAGGCTCCTACGAGTTTCAGGCCAGCCTTTCCAACGGCACGCGGCCCGATTGCCTGATCCGCCTGCCCACCGACACGCGCGGGCTGGTGGTGGACGCCAAATTCCCTCTGGAGGCGTTTTCTGCATTGAAGGATGCGGTCACCGAGGACGCCCGCCGCGCGGCCAGCGCCCGCGTGCGTACAGATTTTGGCAAGCATATCAAGGATATATCCGAAAAATATTTCATCACCGACGAAACGCAGGACCTCGCCATCCTCTTCGTGCCGTCCGAGTCGATTTACGCCGATCTCAATGAGCATTTCGAAGATATGGTGCAAAAAGCCTATAAAGCGAGGATCATCATTGTTTCTCCCTCGCTGCTCATGCTGGCGGTGCAGGTGATGCAATCCATCGTCCGGGACAGCCAGATGCGCGAACAGGCTCACCTCATCCAGAAGGAAGTCCGCGTTCTGCTGGAGGACGTGGTTCGTCTGCGCGATCGTGTGGGCAAACTGGAGACGCATTTTGGTCAGGCACAGCGGGATCTGAACGATGTTTCGGTATCGGCCGACAAGATCGTCAAGCGCGGCGAGCGCATAGATTCGCTGGAATTTGACGAACCGCCTGCCGCTCCCGCCATTGTCGGAGCCTATCGCACCTCGGCCGCGTCCACATGACGGGTGCGGACAGGCGTGATCCGGGCATCAAACCCCTCAACCTGAACCTGCCCTCATCCTGAGCTTGTCGAAGGATCGCTGCCCACCAGAACAGACCGTCATGCGCGGGCGTGACCCGCGTATCCACGTGGATGGCAGGGGTCAAGCCCGGCCAAGACGCTTTCGAAAACAGAAAAGCGTAAAGAGATAATTGCACGAAGTATATCACCCTTCGACAAACTCAGGGTGAGGTGCTGAGGCTCAGGGTGCGACAAAGGCCCGCAACGTTGCAGCCCGAACGGAACCCGGCCTAGAACGGCGCGCGCTGGCGCATGGCCGCAGCCAGAGTTCCTTCGTCAAGATAATCCAGTTCGCCGCCCACCGGCACGCCATGTGCGAGCCGCGATATTTTCGCGCCGGAATCCTTCAGCAGTTCAGTGATATAATGCGCTGTCGTCTGACCATCGACAGTGGCATTGACCGCCAGAATGACCTCACGCACGCCATTGTGCACACGGGCGCGCAATGTATCGAGATTAAGGTCTTTAGGGCCGACGCCATCAAGAGGGGAAAGTGTGCCGCCAAGCACATGATATTGCCCGCTCACCACCTTGGCGCGCTCCAGCGCCCAGAGATCGGCCACCGTCTCGACGATCACCAGAACACCGGCATCGCGCCGCGCATCGCGGCAGATGGTGCATGGATTTTGCGTATCGATGGAGCCGCAGGTCTCGCAGGTGACGATGGTCTGGTGCGCCACGCTCATCGCGCTGGCAAGCGGCCCGAGCAGCTCCTCGCGCTTGCGGATCAGATGCAGCGCGGCGCGGCGGGCCGAGCGCGGGCCAAGACCCGGCAGGCGCGCAAGCAACTGGATGAGCCGTTCGATTTCCGGCCCTGCGACACGCTCCGCCATGCGAGGATCCTAGAACGGCAGTTTCATGCCGGGCGGCAGCGGCAGCCCGGCAGTGACGGCCCGCATCTTTTCTTCAGAAAGCTGGGCGGCCTTGCGCCGTGCATCCTCATGCGCGGCGACCAGCAGGTCTTCCAGAATCTCGCGTTCATCGGCCTTGAGCAGGCTCTCGTCGATGGAAACGCCCTTCATGGCGCCTGTCGCCGTGAGCGACACCCTGACCACTCCCCCGCCCGACACGCCCTCGACAAGGGCAGAGTCAAGCTCTGCCTGCACCTGCGCCATGCGGCTCTGCATTTCCTGCGCCTTTTTCATCAGGCCCATCATGTCTTTCATGGCTCTGCCTCCAAAAATTAAAGATCTTCATCAAATTCGATCTGGTCGAAAAATGCGACCTCGTCGTCGCCTTCCGCACTTGTTCCCGGCTCAACAACGGGCGCTGGCGGCGGCGCCTCCTCGGCAAGGCGCACATTGACGATTTTCGCGCCGGGAAAATGGCTCAGAGCGGCCTGCACCAGCGGATCGGCCTCCAATCCGGCGCGGGCATCCTGAGCGCGGGCCTGTTCGGCCTCACGCAGGCTCGGCGCGCCCTTGGAGGACGTGACAGCCACCATCCAGCGCGCACCGGTCCATTCCTGCAGGCGGCGCGAGAGATTAGCCGCCAGTTGCGGCGATCCATGCGGCCCGAGTTCGAATTCAATATGCCCCTGCTCGAAGCGCACAAGCCGCACGTCCCGCTCCAGCGCGCTCTTGAGCATGATATCGCGGTTGGTCTGCGCCAGCGCGATCACATCATGCAGGCCATTGAGCCGAACGGCAGGCGCGCCATGCGCCATCACCGGCTCGGACTGGATCGGCAGGGCACTGGCGCCGGTGCGCAATGCGCGGCTGCCCTGCGGCCCGCCGCCGGGCGTAGGCGTGGGTGTTTCGAAAGCCGCCCCGCCGGCCAGCGATTTCTCAAGATCGCCAAGGCGCCTGAGTGCCTTGTCCGGCGTCGGCAGGTCGGCGGCATAGGCAAGCCTTACCAGCACCATCTCGGCGGCGGCCAGCGGGCGGCTCGAATCCTTGACCTCGCCAAGGCCCTTGAGCAGCATCTGCCAGGCGCGGGTGAGCGCGGCCATCTGCAGGGTTTTGGCAAAAGCGCCGCCGCGCACGCGCTCCTCTTCGGTCAGATCGGGGTTTTGCGCCGTCTGCGGCAGAATTTGCAGCCGCGTGACGAAATGGACGAATTCGGCCAGTTCGGTGAGAATCTGTGCCGGATCGGCCCCCAGATCATAGTGTTTTTTCATCATCTGCAGGGCAGACGCCGCGTCCCCGCGCATCACCTGCTCGAAGAGGTCGACAATTTCGGCCCTGTCGGCGAGGCCGAGCATCTCGCGCACGGCGGCAGGTTCGATACGCCCGCCGACATTATGCGCGATGGCCTGATCAAGCAGGGAGAGCGAGTCGCGCACCGAGCCTTCCGAGGCGCGCGCGACCATGGCCAGCGCCTGTGCATCGGCCTCTATCCCTTCCTTGGCGCAGATGCCGGAAAGATGCCTGACCAGAACATCGGCCTCGACGCGGCGCAGATCGAAGCGCTGGCACCGCGAGCGCACGGTGATCGGCACCTTGTCGATCTCGGTGGTGGCGAAGAGAAATTTCACATGTCCGGGCGGCTCTTCCAGCGTTTTCAGCAAACCGTTGAAGGCCTGCTTGGAAAGCATGTGCACCTCGTCGATGATATAGACCTTGGTGCGGGCCGAGACAGGCCGGTAGCGCGCGCTGTCGATGATTTCGCGCACGTCGTCGATGCCGGTATGCGAGGCCGCATCCATCTCGATGACATCGACATGGCGCGATTCGATGATCGCCTGACAATGAACGCCAAGTTCAGGCATATGGATGCTGGGCGCATCGACCTTGCCCGGCACCTCATAATTGAAGGCACGCGCCAGAATGCGGGCTGTTGTCGTCTTGCCCACGCCCCGCACGCCGGTCAGTATATAGGCCTGATGTATACGGCCCGTATCAAAGGCATTGGAGAGCGTGCGCACCATCGGCTCCTGACCGATGAGATCCTCGAAGCTGGACGGACGATATTTGCGGGCAAGGACGCGATAAGGCTCGGCAGCTGGACGGACGGGCTGCTGCGGAGCCATAACGGAGGCTTCAAACATCTCCGTTGTTTCTTCCTCGCTCATCGCACCCATACCAGACAAGGGAAAGTAGGAGGTTGGACGAAGACCCGCTCGGTCTCGTTAGGGCTGCTTCCTTCCGGACCTGACCCGGTTGGCGAGTGAAACGTCCACCGCCAACCTCCCGCTTCCTATATGACGAAATCGGACCCGTTTCGCAAGGGCGGGCATAAAAAATTAATCCGCACGCGGACCGGACGCGGCTTGCGCAGGGCGCAGCGCAATGCCACAAATCGCGCATGAGTCTCTTGTCTTCCCCCGCGTTCACGCTGCATCCGCGTCTGGCTGCCGACACTCTGGCGCTCGCCGAGCTGCCGCTTTCACGTCTGGCGCTGATGAACGATTCGCGTTTTCCGTGGGTCATTCTGGTGCCGCGCCGCCCCAGCATCCGCGAGATCATCGACCTCGAGGCCGAGGATCAGGCCCGGCTTTTTGCGGAGATCAGCGGCGTTTCGCGCCTGATGCGCGATATTTTCGGTCCCGACAAGCTCAATATAGGCGCCATCGGCAATGTTGTGGCGCAACTGCATGTCCATATTGTCGCCCGCTTTGAAAAAGATCTGGCCTGGCCGCGGCCGGTCTGGGGATTTGGCGAGCCCATGCCCTATATGAACGAACAAAGCGAAGCCGTGCGCGAAAAAATCCGAACGGCGCTGGTCACGAACCCCATTGGATGAACATGATTTCTGATCCGCTCTCCTATGCGCATTTTGGCCAGATGGGCTTTGTGCGCAACCCGCTCGATCGCCATTCCGACTGGCGCGACGACGCGGCTGTTCTGGCGCGCCTGAAAGCCGATTCCGAGGCGCGTGTGCTGGTGATCGCCCGCGACATGCCGGTGCTGAACGATCAGGATCCGCTGTTCACCGTCAGCGAGGCGGAGAGCCTTGGCGAGGTGACGGAATCCGTCTTTCTCGGCAACTGGGACGACCGGCCTCTTTTCGCGCATCTTCTGGCTGAGGAAGACAGCGAGATCATCGATATCGCCGACCAGAGCGGCCTTCTGGACACGCGCATCATCCGTCTGATCCGCCGCCCTGATCTGATGCTCACCGACATGCGCTCCATCGCCATGAGGCAGATGGTTGAGCCGGCGCTGGTCGGTATACTCGGGCAGGCCAAGGCCGTGCTGCACTGGCATGCAAGCCACCGGTTTTGCGGCCGCTGCGGCAGCCGGACAGCACTTGCCGCCGGCGGCTGGCGGCGCGAATGCGCGGCCTGCGGCGCGCAGCATTTTCCGCGCACCGACCCGGTGGTGATCATGCTGGTGGTGGATGGCGAGCGCGCGCTGCTCGGGCGGCAGGCCCGCTTTCCCCGCGGCATGTATTCCTGTCTTGCCGGTTTTCTCGAAAGCGGGGAAACACTGGAAGCCGCTGTTCGGCGCGAGGTTTATGAGGAAGCCGGGCTCAAGACCGGCAAGGTGACCTATCTTGCTTCCCAGCCCTGGCCCTTCCCGGCCAGTCTGATGATCGGCTGTATCGCCGAGGCACATTCCAGCGACATACGCATCGACGCGCATGAACTGGAAGACGCCCGCTGGTTTTCGCGCGACGAATGCCGCGCGCTGCTGGATGGCACGCACCCGGACGGACTTTCGTCGCCGCAGCCAATGGCCATTGCCCACCACATTCTGAGGGCCTGGGTCGGAGAATAACGGCGGCGGGACTCCCCGGCTGGGCTATTCAGCCGCCTTCTGGCTCTCTATGCGGAAGGGATGCGCCGGATATGTTCCCAGAATACGCACCTCCTTGGAGAAGAAGGCCAGTTCCTCCAGCGCGCGGGCGAGCGAGGGATCGTCTGGGTGGCCATCGACATCGGCCAGAAACTGCGTCGCCGTGAATTCGCCATTGACCATATAGCTTTCCAGCTTGGTCATGTTGATGCCATTGGTGGCGAACCCGCCCAGCGCCTTGTAGAGCGCGGCGGGCACGTTGCGCACGCGGAAGATGAATGTGGTGATCAGCGGCCCGGGAAAGGCGCGGTAATCCTGCGGCCGGCGCGACAGAACGACGAAGCGCGTGGTGTTGCGGCTTTCGTCGGCCACATTCTCGGCCAGAACCTTGAGGCCGTAGATCTCCCCGGCGAGGCGCGTCGCCAGCGAAGCGCGGGAGATGTCGCCCCATTCGGCGACCTCGCGGGCAGAACCTGCCGTGTCGCTGGCGACATGGCCGCGCAGGCCCAGCTTGCGGATGATGTTCCGGCACTGGCCGAGCGCGTGAACATGGCTGTAGACGTCGGTTATGTCCTCAAGCCGTGCACCGGGCAGGCCAAGCAGATGAAAGTGAATCGGCAGGAAATATTCCCCAACGATATAGAGACCCGCTTTCGGCATGAGCTGGTGGATATCCGCCACGCGCCCGGCAATGGAATTTTCGATCGGGATCATGCCGAGTTCGGCTGAGCCGTCCGAAACGGCGTTGAGCGCCTCCTCGAAAGTGGCGCAGGGCAGCGGCTCCATGCCGGGATAGACGTCGCGGCAGGCAATGTCGGAATTTGCACCCGGCTCGCCCTGATAGGCAATCTTGCTCATTTCAATTCTCGCTTTTCAACATTTCCCGCGCCCGGGCCAGATCATCCGGCCCGTCGACCCCCAGCGGCACCGTATCCACAATGACGGCATCGATGCGCATGCCTGCCTCCAGCGCGCGCAGTTGCTCCAGCCGCTCGCGCTGCTCCAGCACGGATGGCGGCAGGCCCACGAAACGCTCCAGCGCCTTGCGGCGGTAGGCATAAAGACCGATGTGGTGATAGAGCGGCCCCTCGCCCCAGGGTGCTGTCGCGCGCGTGAAATAGAGCGCGCGCAAATGATGCGGCGTCAGGGGTGAACCGACGATCTTGACCACATTCGGGTCGGTCTTTTCCCGCTCGTGCGTGATCATTGCGCCGAGCGTGGCTATATCCACGGTCGCATTGGCCAGCGGCAGCAGCGCCGAGGCCAGAATGCGCGGATCAAGGGTCGGCAGATCGCCCTGAACATTGACGATCACGTCATGGCGGCCATCCGGATCGATGTTTTGCAGCGCCTCGAAGATGCGGTCGGAACCCGACTGGTGGCTCTGCGCGGTCATGACGGCTGTGCCGCCCGCCGCCGCCACGGCCGCGACGATATCGGGCGAATCGGTCGCCACCACAACCGGCCCGATCCCGGCCTCCATAGCCCGCCGCCAGACATGGACAATCATCGGCTGTCCCGCGATATCGGCCAGCATCTTGCCCGGCAGGCGGGTTGAGGCCATGCGCGCCGGGATAAGGATAAGGGGATCTGACATGCGTGAACCTGAAATTTCTCGTCTGGCGGCAAAAAGTAGCAATGATTTGACGTTTATTGGCGTTTATACGTGTTGCCAAGAAGGGCGCAATGCCTGTAGTTAGAAAATATGAAATGTCCCTTTCCGGGCGAATGACGCTTGGAAATTTTGAGCAAGCCTGACGGAGCCTGAAGTATGGATGATCTCGCGTTCAACAAGATCGCTGGTGCAGTTCTTGGAACATTGCTGTTCGTCATGGGCTTGGGCATTGTGTCCAATGGTCTTTTCACCCATGAAAAATTGACAAAAGCGGGCTATGATCTGCCTTCGGGAGAGGTCAAGGAAGCGGCCGCCGCGCCGGCCAAGGCCGCTGTGCCGCTGCCGGAGCTTCTTGCCAAGGCTGACGCCACCAAGGGCGCGGCAATCGCCAAGGTCTGCACCGCCTGCCACAATCTTGAAAAGGGCGGAGCTGCAAAGGTTGGCCCGCCGCTGTGGGGCGTCGTTGGCCGCGCCAAGGGCTCAGTCGAGGGCTTTGCCTATTCCGATGCCATGAAGGCCAAGGGCGGCAACTGGGATTACGAGGCGCTCAATTCCTTCATCGAAAATCCGAAGGGTTATATCGCTGGCACGAAGATGGGCTATGCCGGCGAAAAGGAAGACACCAAGCGCGCCGATATCCTCGCCTATCTGCGCACCTTGTCGGATGCGCCGGTCGATTTTCCCAAGTAATCTTTGCCAACAAGCGGGTAAAGGGCCGGACATGTTCCGGCCCTTTTGCTGTCTGGGGCTGTTAGCTGTGGCCTCGCGGGCAAAAACGCTCTAATTTCAGAGCGAATCATTTTGAAAAGAGGCCGCGACCTTCCGTGCTCGATCTCACCCGCCGCACCCTGCTCAAATTTGTTCCCGCTTCTCTTGGCGCGTTTCTCCTACCCGGCCGCGCCTTTGCGGAAACGGAGACCCACGGGCTCTCCTCCTTCGGGGAACTGAAGGAAGCGCCGGATTTCAAATATTTTTCCTATGTCAATCCGCAGGCGCCGAAGGGCGGCAGCCTCGTCCTGCAGATCTCCTCGACCAACGGCAACCAGAATTTTGAGACCTTCGACACGTTCAACATCTATGTGCTGAAGGGCAATGGCGCGGCCGGCATGGATATGTGCTTCGATTCGCTGATGGCGGGATCGGGCAATGAGCCGGATGCGCTCTATGGGCTGGCGGCGCGCGCGGTGCGCATTGCCGACGACAGGCTGACCTACCGCTTCCTGCTCCGGCCCGAGGCGCGTTTTAACGACGGCAGCCGCCTCACGGCAACGGATGTCGCATTCTCGCTCAATATTCTCAAGACCAGAGGCCATCCGCTCTATCGGGAAATACTTGCTGAAATGACCGGTGCCGAAGCCGAGGCCGATGATGTTGTCAAGGTGCAGCTCTCGCCACGGCGCAGCCGCGACCTGCATCTGGTGATCGGCGGAATGCCGATCTTCTCCGCCGCCTACTGGGCCAAACGCAATTTCGAGGAGCCGACGCTCGATGCGCCGCTTGGCTCAGGCGCGTACCGGCTGTCCCGCTTCGAGCAGGGACGCTTCGTCGAGTTCGAGCGCGTTGCCGATTATTGGGGCAAGGATCTGCCGGTCAATGTCGGCCAGAATAATTTCGGCACAATCCGTTATGAATATTTCCGCGAACGGCAGGTGGCCTTCGAAGCCTTCAAGAACGGCACCATCACCTATCACGAGGAATATACCTCCCGCCTCTGGGCCACGGCCTATGATTTTCCAGCCGTCAAGGATGGCCGGGTGAAGAAGGAAGCCCTGCCGAGCGGTGTGCCGCCGACCATTCAGGGCTGGTATTTCAACCTGCGCCGCGACAAATTTCATGATCCGCGCATCCGCGAGGCGATCGGCCTGTGCTTCGATTTTGAATGGACGAACAAAACCATCATGTTCTCGTCGACAAAACGCACGGCATCCTTCTTCGAGGGCACGCCCATGGAGGCGCAGGGCAAGCCCTCGCCCGAAGAACTGGCGCTGCTTGAGCCGTTCCGCGGCAAGGTGCCCGACGAGGTCTTCGGCGAGCCCTATGTGCCGCCCGTATCGGACGGCTCGGGCACCGACCGCGCCCTGCTCAGAAAAGCCAATGACCTGCTGCTGTCCGCCGGCTGCAAGCGCAACGGCAGCTTGCTCAACCTGCCGAACGGCCAGCCTTTCGAGATCGAATTTCTCGATTCATCAGGCGCGCTGCAGCCGCATACCCAGCCCTTCCAGCAGAATCTGGGACGCCTCGGCATCAAGGCCACCACGCGGCTTGTCGATGCCGCGCAATATCAGGCCCGCACGCAGCAGTTCGATTTCGACATCATCAGCCTCAACCGCGGCGGCGCGCTCACCCCCGGCAACGAACTGCGGGTGATCTACGGTTCTGAATCGGCAAAGACGCCCGGCGGAGCCAATCTTGCCGGAATAACGGACCCTGCTGTTGACGCCCTCGTTGACAAAGTGGCCAAGGCGACCACCCGCCATGACATGGAAGTGGCGGCGCGCGCGCTAGACCGCGTGCTGCGCGCGGGGCGCTACTGGATCCCGATGTGGCACCGCGATCAGGCGTGGATTGCCTATTGGGACGAATATTCAAGGCCGCAGACCACGCCCAAATATGGGACGGGCGCACCCGGCACATGGTGGTTTGACGAGGCCAAGGCCAAGAAAATAGGGCGCGGCTGATGCTGGCCTATATCGCCCGCCGCATCCTGCTGATGATCCCGACCGTGTTCGGCATCATGCTGCTAACGTTCATCGTGGTGCAATTTGCGCCCGGCGGGCCGGTGGAGCGGATTGTCGCGCAGCTTCAGGGTCTGGACGCCTCGGCTACGTCGCGCTTTGGCGGCGGCAAGGATCTGGGCGCGGCCAGCACGGCGGCGGCGGAAGCCACATCGAAATATCGCGGCGCGCAGGGGCTCGATCCCAAGCTGATCGCCGAACTCGACAAACAGTTCGGCTTCGACAAGCCAGCCTATGAGCGCTTCTTCATCATGGTGAAAAATTACCTGATGTTCGATTTCGGCAAAAGCTATTACCGCGATACGCCGGTGATCACGCTGATCAAGGAGAAACTACCCGTATCCATGACGCTCGGCCTGTGGATGACGCTGATTTCCTATGCGGTTTCCATCCCACTGGGCATTGCCAAGGCTGTGCGGGACGGCTCGCGTTTCGATGTCTGGACATCCGCCGTCATTATTGTCGGTTATGCCGTGCCGGGTTTTCTTTTCGCCATTCTGCTCATCGTGCTGTTTGCCGGCGGCTCGTTCTGGCAGATATTCCCGCTGCGCGGGCTGACCTCGGAGGGCTGGTCGCATTTCACGCTGCTGCACAAGATCACCGATTATTTCTGGCATATCTGCCTGCCCATTCTGGCCATGTCGATCAGTTCGTTCGCAACGACAACCTTCCTGACCAAGAATTCGTTTCTCGACGAGATCCGCAAGCAATATGTTCAGACCGCGCGGATGAAGGGCCTTTCGGAGCGGCAGGTTCTTTATGGCCATGTCTTCCGCAACGCCATGCTGATTGTCATTGCCGGCTTCCCCGGCGCTTTTGTCAGCGCTTTCTTCACCGGTTCGCTGCTGATCGAGTTCACCTTCTCGCTCGACGGGCTGGGGCTCTTGTCCTATGAAGCGATCGTCAACCGCGACTATGCCGTGGTCTTCGCCAATCTTTACATTTTTTCGCTGCTGGGGCTGTTCGTCGGGCTGCTGTCGGATCTCATGTATACATGGATTGATCCGCGCATCGATTTCGAGACGCGGGAGGTGTGAATGCTGGCGCCGCCGCTTCCCGAAAAGAACCTCTCGCCGATGAACCGGCGCCGTCTGGACAATTTCAAGGCCAACAAACGCGGCTACTGGTCGTTCTGGATTTTCGGCGTGCTGTTCGTGCTCTCGCTTTTCGCCGAATTTCTCGCCAATGACCGGCCGATCATCGCCTATTACAAGGGCGAGTGGCTGTTTCCCGTGATGATTCATTATGACGAGAGCAAGTTCGGCGGCTTTCTGGCCGAGACCGATTATCGCGATCCGGTCATATCCGACGAGATCAAGGCGCATGGCTGGATGATCTGGCCGCCCATCCGCTTTGCCGACAACACCCATAATTACGACGTGCCGACGCCCGTGCCCTCGCCGCCGACATGGACGCTGAGCACCGACATCTGCCGCGCGGCGGCACAGAAAAATCTCAAAAGCGACAATCCGGCGCTCGGCTGCCGCGATCTGGAATGGAACTGGCTCGGTACGGACGATCAGGGCCGCGATGTGCTGGCGCGGCTGATTTACGGCTTTCGCATCTCCATCCTCTTCGGTCTGGCGCTGGCCAGCATATCCTCGGCCATCGGCATTCTGGCGGGCGCCATTCAGGGCTATTTTGGCGGCTGGACAGACCTTGTCTTCCAGCGTTTCATCGAAATCTGGTCATCGCTGCCAACGCTTTATGTGCTGATCATCCTCTCCTCGGTCATCAGTCCGAGTTTCTTCGTGCTGCTGGGCATCCTGCTGGCCTTTTCATGGGTGGCGCTGGTGCATGTCGTTCGGGCGGAGTTTCTGCGGGCGCGCAATTTCGAATATGTCAATGCGGCGCGGGCGCTCGGCGTCTCGGATGCGCGGATCATGTGGCGGCATGTGCTGCCAAACGCCATGGTCGCGACGCTCACCTTCCTGCCCTTCATCCTCAATGGGTCGATAACCACGCTGACGTCGCTGGATTTTCTGGGCTTCGGCCTGCCGCCCGGTTCCCCCTCTCTGGGTGAACTGCTGCTGCAGGGCCGCGCCAATCTCAATGCGCCCTGGCTCGGTCTGACCGGCTTCTTCACCATAGCGCTGATGCTGTCGCTGCTCATCTTCATCGGCGAGGCCGTGCGCGATGCGTTCGATCCGCGCAAGACCCTGAGGTAGCCGATGACACTGCTCAGGGTTGAGAACCTCAATGTCACATTCACGCAGGGCGGGCGCAGCACCGAGGCCGTCAAAGGCGCGTCCTTCACGCTGGAGCGCGGCAGGACGCTGGCGCTGGTGGGCGAATCCGGCTCGGGCAAATCCGTCACGGCGCTCTCCATCGTGCGCCTGCTGCATGGGGCGAATATAACCGGCACCATCCGTCTGAATGACGAGGACATCAGCCAGGCCGACGAACGCAGCTTGCAGAAACTGCGCGGACGAACGGTCTCCATGGTGTTTCAGGAGCCGATGACCTCGCTCAACCCGCTGCACAATATCGGCAGGCAGGTCGGCGAAATCCTGCGCGTTCACGGAGCATCGCAGGCCGCTGCTGCGGCGCGTACGCTTGAACTCCTGCGCGAGGTGGGGCTGCCCAATGCCGAGGAGCGGCTTTCCGCCTATCCGCATCAGCTCTCAGGCGGACAACGCCAGCGCGTCATGATCGCCATGGCGCTGGCCAATAAGCCGGACCTGCTGATTGCCGATGAACCGACGACAGCCCTCGATGTCACGGTTCAGGCTCAGATTCTGGCGCTGCTCAAGGATTTGCAGGCCAGACACGGCATGGCCCTGCTGTTCATCACCCATGACCTCGGCATTGTCAGGCGCATGGCCGACGATGTGGTCGTCATGCAGAAGGGCGAGATCGTCGAGACCGGCCCGGTGGCGCAGGTGTTCACCAGCCCGCGCCATGCCTATACACAGATGCTTCTTGCCGCAGAGCCCAAGGGCGCGCCGCCAGCGCCAGCAGATCATGCGCCCGTCATCGTCGAGGCCGAAAATCTCAAAGTGTGGTTTCCGATCCGCGAGGGTTTCCTGCGGCGCACCGTCGGCCACATCAAGGCGGTGGACGGCGTCTCGCTCTGCCTGCGCGAGGGGCACACGCTCGGCATCGTCGGCGAATCGGGCTCCGGCAAGACGACGCTGGGGCTTGCGATCCTGCGCCTTATCCGCTCCGAAGGGCCGATCGTGTTCATGGGCCAGAACATTGCCGGCTTTTCCCGCAAGGACATGCGCCCGCTGCGCGGCAAAATGCAGATCGTCTTTCAGGACCCGTTCGGCTCGCTCTCGCCCCGTCTCTCGGTGGCCGAAATCGTCGCCGAAGGCCTGAGCATCCACGGCAAGGCGACCTCGCGGCTGGAACAACGCGAGATCGTGGCGCAGGCGCTTGCCGATACCGGCCTTGATCCGGCCAGCATGGACCGCTACCCGCATGAATTTTCCGGCGGCCAGCGCCAGCGCATCGCCATAGCGCGGGCCATGGTCCTGCATCCAAAATTCATCGTACTCGATGAGCCCACATCGGCGCTCGACATGTCGGTTCAGGCGCAGATCGTCGATCTGCTGCGCGCGCTTCAGCAGGCCCGCAAGCTCACCTACATGTTCATTTCGCATGACCTGAAGGTGGTGAAGGCGCTGGCCAGCGACATCATCGTCATGAAAGGCGGCAAAGTGGTCGAGGCCGGCCGGGCAGACGCCATATTTGCCGCACCCGCGCAGGACTATACCCGCCAGTTGTTCGAGGCCGCGTTTCACAAGGGGGAATTCTGATGCCGCGCGCCCTGCTGCTGGTCCTCGATTCCTTCGGTATCGGCGCCGCCGACGATGCAGCGGCCTATGACGATGCCGGAAGCAACACTCTGGGCCATATCGCGCAGGCCTGCGCCGCGCAGGGCCGCCCTCTGACCCTGCCCAATATGGCGCGGCTCGGCCTCGGCGCGGCGGCGGAACTGGCCAGCGGGCAGTTTCCCGCCGGCTTCATCCGGCAGGATGCAGCGGGCCAATGGGGTTTCGGGGCCGAAGTCTCGCGGGGCAAGGACACGCCTTCCGGCCACTGGGAACTGGCGGGAACGCCCGTGCCATTTGAATGGGGCTATTTTCCCCGCACCATTCCCAGCTTTCCGCCGGAACTGACCGAGGCCATCATCCGCGAGGGCGGGCTTCCCGGCATTCTGGGCAATTGCCACGCCTCAGGCACGCAGATCATCGAAGATTTTGGCGAGGAACACGTCAGAACCGGCAAGCCTATCTGCTACACATCGGCCGATTCCGTGCTGCAGATCGCCGCGCATGAGGACAGCTTCGGGCTGGAAAGGCTCTACGACCTGTGCAGGACCGTGCGCAGGCTGGCCGACCCCTACGCCATCGGACGCGTGATTGCCCGCCCCTTCTCCGGCAGTCCCGGCCATTTTCAGCGCACGCCGCACCGCAAGGACTTCGCCGTGCCGCCGCCCGCAGACAATCTGCTCGAACTTGCTGCAAAAGCCGGCCGCGATGTCGTGAGCATCGGCAAGATCGGAGACATATTCGCGCATCACTGCACCGGACACGAGATCAAGGGCGCGGATAATATGGCGCATTTCGACATGACGCTTGCCGCCATCGGAACGCTGAAGGACGGCGGCTTCATCTTTGCCAATTTCGTCGATTTCGATACCGAATACGGCCACCGGCGCGATCCGATCGGCTATGCCGGCTGCCTTGAGGCCTTCGATGCGCGTCTGCCCGAATTGTTTGCCCGGCTCAGGCCCGATGATCTTCTCATTCTTACAGCCGACCACGGCAATGATCCGTGCTTCAGGGGCGCCGACCACACGCGCGAATTCGTGCCGATCCTCGCGCAATGCGCGTCCCTGCCGCCCCGCGCGCTGGGGCGGCGCGCCACTTTCGCCGATGTGGGCGCCAGCATCGCGGCATGGCTTAAGCTTCCGCCGCCGCCGCGCGGCACAAGCTGGATCTGACGCCGGTTGCATGCACGCTGCTTTGCGCCTCGCTTTTCGCTCATACCGAGCCTGTCCAACCTCATTCCGAGCCTGCCGAATAGCGGGAAACCGGAAACACCGGGGCTGGCTATGCTTCGCCAAAAAACGGTGGATGACCGCAATGATTCCTGACCGCCGATAGCGCTTTTGCTTTATCCTGACCCCAAAATTCAAGGGGTTCTCATGCAAGATCACGGTTTTAGCGGCGTTCAGGTCGTCAATCACCCGCTCGTACAACATAAGCTCACCCTGATGCGCGACGCCTCGCGCTCCACCAAGGGTTTCCGGCAATTGCTCAATGAAATCGGCATGTTGCTCTGCTATGAGGTGACGCGCGATCTTCCGATAGAAATGATTGAGATCGAAACGCCGATCACCAAGATGATGGCTCCGACGATTGCGGGCAAGAAGCTGGTGTTCGCGCCGATCCTGCGCGCAGGCGTCGGCTTTCTTGACGGAATGCTGATGCTGGTCCCCTCGGCTCGCGTCGCCCATATCGGGCTTTACCGCAACCCGGAAACCCTGCAGGCCGTGGAATATTATTTCAAGGCGCCCAGCGACCTCGCCGACCGCTCGATCATCCTGATGGATCCGATGCTGGCCACCGGCAATTCAGCCGTTGCAGCGATAGAACTGCTGAAAGCGCGCGGCGCGAGGGATATCCGCTTCGTCTGCCTGCTGGCCGCGCCGGAAGGCATCCGGCATCTGCATGAAGCCCATCCGGAGGTGAAAATCTGGACGGCGTCGATCGACAGCCACCTCAATGAGCATGGCTATATCGTGCCCGGCCTTGGCGATGCCGGCGACCGGATGTTCGGCACCAAGTGAAGGTGCCGTGACGGCAAAGATCATTCCAGCCCGTCGATCAGCAGTTCCGCCGTGGACAGATTGAGCGCCATCGGAATGTTGTAGACAAGGGCGACGCGCATCAGCGCCTTGACATCGACATCGTGCGGGTGCGGCGAGAGTGGATCGACAAAAAACACCAGCGCATCGATCTGCCCTTCGGCGATCATCGCGCCGATCTGCTGATCGCCGCCAAGCGGACCGGATTTGAGCCGGGTCACCGGCAATTCCGGGCAGCGCTCCATGATTCGCCCACCCGTGGTTCCCGTGGCGAAAAGCTGGTAATGCGCGAGGCTTTTCCGGTGCCGCTCGGCCCAGTCCGCCATGTCGGATTTCTTCTGGTCATGGGCTATCAGAGCCAGACGCCGCAAAACCGCCATATCCATCCACCTTTCCCCGGGTGCGCGGGACGGCCGCCCGCATGACCCTGCGTTTCAACCTTCAAACTGCGCCGGGCCCATGCCGGTTTCAGGCCTAGTATATCGAAAAATCCGATGCATGCGCCCGCCTGAAGACGAGGCTCGACAATGACGCGAAATTGCGCATGTTTATACACAGAACAGTTGGATTTGCACAAATTCCGGACTTTGACAGAGCCGCATATTTCTGACCAGATAGTCAGGTTTTATCTTGAGGGAGAGTAAGATGAAAACTTTGGTTTCCTTGACCTTTGCCGCCGCCCTGCTGGGCGCGGCGGCAGCGCATGCGGCTGATATCAAGCCTGCGATCATTTATGATCTGGGCGGCAAATTCGACAAGAGCTTCAATGAAGGCGTGTTCAACGGCGCGCAAAAATTTACCAAGGACACCGGCATCGCGTTCCGCGACTTCGAAATCCAGAACGACACCCAGCGCGAGCAGGCGCTGCGCAAATTTGCCTCCGACGGGCAGGACCCCATCGTTCTGCCGGGCTTTGCCTGGGCAACCGCGCTGGAAAAGGTCGCCGACGAATTCCCCAAGACCCATTTCGCCATCATCGACATGGTGGTGGACAAGCCGAATGTCGCCTCCATTGTCTTCAAGGAGCATGAGGGCTCGTTCCTTGTCGGCCTGCTGGCCGCCAAAGCTTCCAAGACCGGCAAGATCGGCTTTGTCGGCGGCATGGACATTCCGCTCATCAGCAAATTCGGCTGCGGCTATGAACAAGGCGCAAAATACGTTAATCCGAAGATCGAAGTCATCAAGAACATGACCGGCAACAGCCCGGCGGCCTGGAACGACCCTGTCAAGGGCGGCGAACTCGCCAAATCCCAGATCGCACAGGGCGCAGATGTGGTTTATGCCGCAGCCGGGGCCACGGGCATCGGTGTGCTGCGCGCCACGGCAGATGCCGGCAAGCTTGGCGTCGGCGTCGACTCGAACCAGAACGGCCTGCATCCGGGCAAGATCCTCACCTCGATGCTCAAGCGCGTCGATGTCGCAACCTATAATGTCTTCATGTCGGCCAAGGACGGCACGTTCAAGGGCGGCGTGCAGGCGCTCGGCCTCAAGGAAAACGGCGTCGGCTATGCCATGGATGACAACAACAAGGCTCTGGTGACGCCTGAAATGAAAGCCGCTGCCGATCAGGCCGCTCAGGATATCATCTCGGGCAAGATTCAGGTCCATGATTACATGAGCGATTCCAAGTGCATGTAAGGGCTGTTCTTTCCTAATCGAACTCTTGCCCTCATCCCGGCCTTCTCCCCTCCCTCGACAAATTCGGGTTGAGGAGAGAAGGCGGCGTGTGAACCGTTCTCTCTCCTCCGGGCAGAGGGTTGGGATGAGGGTAAACTAAGCAACGCCATGTGCCCTTAACCGAAACGACGCGCCGCCGCTCATGAGTCAAGCCTCCCTGCCCGCTATCGAACTGACCGGCATCAACAAGGCCTTTGGCGCGGTTCACGCCAACAAGAACGTCGACCTGAGCGTCGCGCGCGGGTCGATCCACGGCATTGTCGGGGAGAACGGCGCTGGAAAATCGACATTGATGTCGATCCTTTACGGATTTTACGAGGCCGACAGCGGCACGATAAAGGTCAATGGCGAAGCGGTCCGCATCCGCTCCAGTCGTGAGGCCATTTCGCATGGCATAGGCATGGTGCACCAGCATTTCATGCTGGTGGAAACGCTTTCTGTGCTCGACAATGTGATGCTCGGCGCGGAGGGCGGCGCGCTTCTGGCGCGGGGGGCGCAGGCCACGCGGGCGCGTCTGGCCGGTTTGGCCCGGGATTACGGTCTCGACGTCGATCCCGATGCCTGTGTCGGCGATCTTCCGGTGGGCCTGCAGCAGCGCGTCGAAATATTGAAAACTTTGGTGCGCGGCGCAGAGATCCTCATTCTGGACGAACCGACAGCCGTGCTCACGCCGGCGGAAGCAACGCAATTGTTCGACATGCTGCGCGTGCTGAAAGAGCAGGGCAAAACCGTGATCCTCATCACCCACAAGCTGGGCGAGATCATGGATGTCACAGACAGGGTTTCGGTGATGCGACGCGGCGAAATGGTTGCCCATTTTGCCACGCAGGAAACGTCGACCTCGGAACTGGCCGATGCCATGGTCGGGCGCAAGGTTTTGCTGCGGGTCGACAAGGGCGTCAGCCATCCCGGCAAGGTGCTGCTGGAGGCGCGCAATCTTGTGGTGACGGATGAATTCGGCGTGGCGCGCGTGCAGGATGCTTCGTTCAGGGTACATGCGGGCGAAATTGTCGGTATTGCCGGGGTTGCGGGCAATGGCCAGTCGGAATTGCTCGAAGCGCTGGCCGGAATCCGGGCCATTACTTCGGGCACCATTCTGATCAACGGCGTTGAACTCCCCGAAAGCGAGCGCAATCCAAGATCGATCCGCGCCCATCATGTGGTGCATGTGCCGGAGGACCGGCATAAAATGGGACTGGTCACTTCTTTCGAGGCCTTCGAGAGCGCAATTCTTGGGTTTCAGGACGATGCGGCCTTCGGTGCGGGCCTGTTGCTCGAACCGGACAGGATGATCGCCGATCTGGCGGCAAAAATGTCCGCCTATGACATCCGCCCGCCCGATCCTAAACTGAAAACGGCCAATTTCTCGGGCGGCAACCAGCAGAAAATCGTTCTGGCGCGCGAAATGGAACATAGCCCCGATGTGCTGCTCGTCGGCCAGCCGACACGCGGCGTCGATATCGGCGCAATCGAATTCATCCACAAGAAGCTCATCGCCATGCGCGATGCGGGCAAAGCCATTCTGCTGGTGTCGGTGGAACTGGACGAAATCACAGCCCTGTCCGACCGGATCATCGTCATGTGCGGCGGACGCATCACCGGCGAGCGGCGCCCTGAACATACCAATGCGCAGGATCTCGGCCTGCTTATGGCCGGTCTCGACGAGGCCGCCGCATGAGCGCGCCGGTGCAACTCCCCCGATGGGCCGATATTATCGCCATTCCGCTGCTCAATATCGCGCTGGCCTTCGTTGTGTCGGGTTTTGTCGTGCTGGCGATCGGCGAAAGCCCGATCACCGCCACCCGGCTGATGATCATGGGCAGCCTCGGCTCGGTCAACGGGCTGGGCTACACGCTCTATTACGCCACGAGCTTCATCTTCGCCGGGCTTGGCGTGGCTGTCGCGTTCAAAGCGGGATTGTTCAATATCGGCGGCGACGGCCAGGCCTATGTCGGCGGCCTCGGCGCGGCGCTGATCGGGCTCAATCTCGGCTTTCTGCCCGCGATTGTCGTCATTCCGCTGGCCATTGTCTTTTCGCTGGCCTTCGGCGCGCTCTGGGCGCTTATCCCGGCCTATCTGCAGGCCAAGCGCGGCAGCCATATCGTCATTACGACCATCATGTTCAATTCGCTGGCGGCGGCATTGATGAGCTATCTGCTGGTCAATGTCTTACGCAAGACCGGCTCGATGGACCCCTCGACGCAGATGTTCGCCGCATCGGCCAACATGCCGCGCCTCAAGGAGATCATGGCGCATTTCGGCTTCAAAATTGCCGAAACACCGCTCAATCTCTCGTTCCTGCTGGCGCTGGCCACTGCGTGGGCCGTGTGGCTGCTGATCTGGCGCACACGCCTCGGCTACGAGATACGCACGGTCGGGGCAAACCCGCATGCGGCGGTCTATGGCGGCATTTCGCCCGCGCGCATCACCATCATCACCATGCTGATTTCGGGCGCGCTCAATGCCGGCCTTGCCGTCAACATGCTGCTGGGCGATGCGCACCGCGTGCAGCTTGATTATACGGCCGGGTTCGGCTTTGTCGGCATTGCCGTGGCACTGATGGGCCGGGCGCATCCTGTCGGCATCGTCCTGGCGTCGATTCTGTTTGGCATGCTCTATCAGGGCGGAGCGGAGCTTGCCTTCGACCAGCCGAAGATCACCCGCGACATGATCATGGTGATACAGGGACTGGTGGTGCTCTTCGGCGGAGCGCTGGAGGGCCTGTTCCGCCAGCCGCTGGCCAGCCTGCTCAGGCTATTCGATGCAAAGGCGCAATAATGGACCTGTTCGACACCTGTGTCTTTATTCTTGCCTCGGGCATCCGCCTCGGGGTGCCGCTGCTGTGCGCCTGCCTCGCAGGCCTTTGGAGCGAGCGCTCAGGCGTCGTTGATATCGGGCTTGAGGGAAAAATGCTGGCCTCGGCCTTTGCCGCAGCCGCCGCCGCCACCTTCACCGGCAGCGCATGGGCGGGCCTCGCGGCGGGCATCGTCATTTCGGTGCTGATCTCGCTGGTGCACGGCTATTCGGCCATCGACCAGCGCGGCAACCAGATCGTCTCCGGCACGGCCATCAACATGGCGGCAGTCGGGCTGACCGCCCTGCTGGGCAATGCCTGGTTCGGACAGGGCGGACGCACGCCGGCGCTGGAGGGCGCGGCACGCTTTTCGCCGATCCGCCTGCCGGGGACCGAGGCGGCAGATCACGTCCCCTTTCTCGGCTCGGTTTATCATCATCTCATATCCGGCTATGAATCCATCACCTATATCGCCTTCGCCTGTGTGCCGCTGACATGGTTTGTGCTTTATAAAAGCCGCTTCGGCCTGCGTCTGAGGGCGGTGGGCGAAAACCCGGCCGCCGTCGATACGGCTGGAATTTCCGTGCGGGCCTTGCGCTATCAGGCGATCGTCATCTGCGGGGTGCTGGCGGGACTTTCGGGCACCTATCTCTCGGTGGCGCAGGCCGCCGGATTCCTGCCGCAGATGAGCGCCGGCAAGGGCTTCATCGCGCTGGCCGCGCTGGTCTTCGCCAAGTGGCGGCCATGGGCAGCGCTGGCCACCTGCCTGCTGTTTGGCGTGCTCGACGCCATATCGATCCGCTTGCAAGGCGTCGCTGTGCCTGTGCTTGGACAGATTCCTGTACAGGCCATACAGGCCCTGCCCTATCTGCTGACCGTCATCCTGCTGGCCGGGTTCATCGGCTCGGCCATTCCGCCGAAAGCCTCGGGCATGGCCTATGTGAAGGAGCGCTGATGTCCAGCCTTGACGATCTTTTCGACGCGGCTCAGAAGGCGCAGGCGTCCGCCTATGCGCCCTATTCGAAATTCAGCGTCGGCGCGGCGATACGCGGCGAATCCGGCGCTATTTACGCCGGCTGCAATGTCGAAAATGCCGCCTATCCGCAAGGTGCCTGCGCCGAAACCGGTGCGATCTCGGCCATGGTGCTGGCGGGCGAGAGAAAAATCGCGGAAATTCTGGTGATCGGAGCGGGCGAAGGTCTGGTCACGCCCTGCGGCGGCTGCCGCCAGCGCATCCGCGAATTCGCGGCGCCGGATACGCCCATCCATATTGCCGGACCGGCGGGTCTGCGCGCCCGCTTCACATTGGAGGAATTGCTGCCCTATTCCTTCGGCCCGGGCCATCTGGAGGGCAAATGAGCCAGTCCACTGCCGCGCTCGGCATCATCCGCGCTGCCGGAGAGCGCGCGCCCGTCGATCTTGCCATGGTGCTCGGCACGGGTCTCGGCGGCCTTGCCGATGCCGTGGAGGAGGCCACCATCCTGCCCTATGCGGATTTGCCGGGCTTTCCAGCCAGCGGCGTTTCCGGCCATGCGGGACGGCTGGTGATCGGCCGGCTGGAGGGGCTTCGCGTCGCCTTCGCGCAGGGGCGCGCGCATTTTTACGAGCATGGCGATGCCCGCGCCATGGCCGTGCCGATAGAAACATTCGCCGCCATGGGTGCAAAAACCCTGCTGCTGTCCAATGCCTGCGGCGCGTTGCGCGCCGACTGGCGACCCGGTTCGCTGGCGCTGCTCAACGACCACATCAATTATTCGGGTATCAATCCGCTGACCGGCGTGCAGTCCGACAGCCGCTTCGTCTCGATGACGAACGCTTATGACCCGGCCCTGCTGGAGCTGATGCGCGCTGTTGCCCGCGAAGGCGGCATTGCCGTGCATGAGGGCGTGTATATGTGGTACCCCGGCCCCTCCTTCGAGACGCCCGCGGAAATCCGCATGGCGCGCCTGCTGGGGGCGGATGTCATCGGCATGTCCACCGTGCCGGAAGTCATTCTTGCACGGCACGAAGGGCTGAAAGTGGCAGCTGTGTCCATGATCACCAATCTCGCTGCCGGAATTGAGGGCGCAAGCCCCTCGCATGCCGAAACCAAGGATGTCGCGCATCAGAGCGCAAACAGCTTCGAACGGCTGGTTCGCGGGTTCATCCGCAAGCTGGCGGGAGGCTGATCATGCTGCCGCAGGAAATCATCCGCAAGAAACGCGACGGCGGCACGCTCAGCGCGGCCGAAATCAATTTCATCGTCAAGGGCCTGACCGATGGTTCGGTGAGCGAGGGTCAGGTGGCCGCCTTCGCCATGGCGGTTTTCTTCCGTGGCATGGACATCGGCGAGCGCGTAGCCCTGACACAGGCCATGACGCAATCGGGCACAATACTCGACTGGCGCGGCCTTGATCTGCCCGGGCCTGTGATCGACAAACATTCGACCGGCGGCGTCGGCGACAATGTCAGCCTGATGCTGGCACCCATGGTGGCAGCCTGCGGCGGGTTCGTGCCGATGATTTCCGGGCGCGGCCTCGGCCATACCGGCGGAACGCTGGACAAGCTCGAATCCATACCCGGCTATGTGGCGCAGCCCGACGCCAGCCTGTTTGGCAGGGTGGTGCGCGAAGCGGGCTGCGCCATCATCGGCCAGACCGCCGATCTCGCGCCGGCCGACAAGCGCCTTTACGCCATCCGCGACGTCACGGCCACGGTGGAATCCATCCCGCTGATCACGGCCTCTATCCTGTCCAAGAAACTGGCGGCCGGTCTGCAGGCTCTGGTCATGGACGTCAAAACCGGCAATGGCGCCTTCATGGCGAAGCTGGAATATGCCCGGGAACTGGCGCGCAGCCTCGCCCTCGTCGCCACCGGCGCGGGCCTGCCGACAACGGCGCTGATCACCGACATGAACGAACCGCTTGCGAGTTGCGCGGGCAACGCCGTCGAGGTGCAGAACGCCGTTGATTATCTTACCGGCGCGCGCCGCGATCCCCGCCTGCACGAGGTGACTCTGGCATTGGGCGCGGAAATGCTGACCGGCGGCACTATCGCCGCCTCCCTCGCCGAAGCGCGCCGCGCCTTGCAGGAAGCACTCGACAGCGGACGGGCGGCGGAGCGGTTCGCACGCATGGTCGCGGCGCTCGGCGGTCCAGCCGACTTCGTGGAAAAGGCGTCGCGCCATCTGCCGCAGGCCAGACTCGTGCGCCCCGTGCCAGCGCCTCGCAGCGGGTTTATCGCCGCCATCGCAACGCGCGACATCGGCATTGCTGTCATCGGGCTTGGCGGCGGACGGATGCGCGCCAGCGACAGGATCGATCCGGCAACCGGATTCAGCCGCCTTGCCGGTCTGGGGCAATATGTCGAAAAAGACCAGCCGCTCGGCTTTATCCACGCCCAAAGTCAGGCACAGTTTGATGCAGCGCAAGAGATTCTGCTCTCTGCCTTGCAATTTGGCGAAGAAAAGGCGCACCATGCGCCGGTGCTCGAGCGAATTACGGGATAGAACATGCTGCTGGTGACATTGGAAGGCTGGGATGCCGCGCCTTGGGTGGAACGCTTTGCCGCGCTCCTGCCGGAACGGCGGATCGTGACGCCCGACGATGCGTTCGATCCGGCCGATGTGCATTACGCCGCCACATGGAAACACAAACCCGGCTCGCTCAGGGCCTATCCCAATCTCAGGGTGATTTTTTCGCTCGGGGCTGGCGTGGATCACGTCTTCCGCGATACGGATCTGCCCGATGTGCCGGTGGTGCGCATCGTCGATGAGGATCTGCGCGACCGCATGAGCGAATGGGTGGTGCTGCACACATTGCTGCACCATCGGCAGCAGCGCATGTACGACTGGCAGCAATATGAGAAAATCTGGGAGGACGATCGCTTCCAGCCGGCAGCACGCGAGGTGCGCGTGGGCGTGATGGGGCTGGGCGTGCTCGGCAAGGACGCCGCGCTCAAGCTCAAGGCCATCGGTTTCGATGTCGCCGGCTGGAGCCGCAGCGTCAAACATATCGCCGGCATCGATTGCTATGCCGGCGAAGCCGGGCTGGAGCCCTTTCTGGCGCGCACAGACATACTTGTCAGTCTCCTGCCGCTGACGCAGGAAACACGCGGCATCCTGAACCGTTCCCTGTTTAAGAAGCTGGCTTCAGATGGCCGCCTCGGCGGGCCGGTGCTTATCAATGCCGGACGCGGCGCTTCGCAAACGGAGAGCGATATTCTCGAATGTCTCGACGAGGGTATTCTCAAGGCGGCGACGCTGGACGTGTTCGAAGTGGAGCCGCTGCCGGAGGATTCCGCGCTCTGGCACCATCCGCGCGTCACCATCACGCCGCATAATTCGGCGATTTCGGAACCTGCGGCTCTGGCCGCCTATATTGTCCGGCAGATTCAGGCTTTCGAGGCCGGAAAGCCGCTGGAAAACGTCGTCGACCCCGCGCGGGGCTATTAAGCCCCGGCTACCAGCCGCCGCACCGCCGTCACGCCGCCGCCGCCCTTCGCCTGAATGCGGATGCGCGCGGCATCAAGCGGCTCAGATGTCACGCACATGAAATGGCCGTTGGCGTGCAGCAGGCGCTCCTCATCCTGCATGATGCCGACATGCCCTTTCCAGAAGATAAGATCGCCGCGCTGCAAGGCGCCGTCCGCTTCCCGGCCAAGCGCAGCCTGCTGGTCTGAATCGCGCGGGACATCCTGTCCGCAGGCCTGCAGCGCCAGTTGCACCAGCCCCGAACAATCGACGCCGACGCGGCTGCGCCCGCCCCAGCTATAGGGCACATGGAGAAACCGCTCGGCCACGCTGACAAAATCCGGCTCGACGGACGTGAGCGGCGCGGCATGGGCCGCCCAAACGCAGCCCAGCCTCGGCAGGATGAGAAAATCTCCCTCCCGGCGCGACACATTCAGCAGGCTGTTGAGGCTCAGCGCCGCGAGCGGCGGCAATTTGATATTGGGGCCGGGATAGAGAAAGCTGCCCAGCGCCGAAATACGATGCGTCTTCGGCAGCTTTGGACCAAGGGCATTGCGCGCGACATAGCCGACATAGGAATCGCGGACGGCCTGTCCCCAGCACCAGCCTTCCTCGTCGGTTTCATAGACAGTGAACGACTCGCCGAACAGCAGTTCGGTATCAACGGGGGCATCGGGACGCGGTTCACGCCGCAGCGGCGCCACGCCGTCGCGCACCTCCATCGTCTGCCCTTCCACAAAGCGGGCCGCCTGCACCTGTCCCTTGAGATGAGCGGCGGCTATATCCGGACGGGCGGGCGTGATGCGGGGATCAGGTTTCATCTCAGGGTCCCAGACGTGCGGCCTGACGCGAAATATGATCGCCCAGAGCCTCGACATAAAGCGCACCCTTCACTGTGCGCTGGATGATGACATTGCGCAAATCCGTTTCATCGCGCCGCCGCGTCACCAGATCATATTTGCCCATCGTATCAAGCGCACGCGTGATCACGGGCTTGGTGACGTCGAGCTTTCTGGCCAGCCCCCGCACCGTATGGGGCGGCGGCTCCAGATAGATGGTGAGCAGAATGGCGATCTGCCGCAATGTGAAATCGGGCGCGAGCTCCGGCTTGCCCTCGCCCACCAGATCATAGGATATGACGTGCAGCAATCGCAACGCCTGCGCTGGGCGCATGTTCACCGGCATGAAGGCTCCGTTCGTTTCGGAGCCGTATTATTCAAACATTGAATCAACTCGGCAATATTTATTTGCCATAACGCTCCTCTATCAGATCATAAAGTAAACGCGCGCTTTGTATTTCGCCGCCCTCGGGCCGGCCAGGCTTGGTTGAAGGGTTCCAGCCATAGACGTCAAAATGCACCCAGGACCCATTGGTGATGAAGCGTTTGAGGAACAGCGCCGCAGTCACAGAACCGGCAAACGGGCCGCCGGAAATGTTGTTCAGGTCGGAGATCTTGCCGTCCAGCAGGCTTGAATAGGGCTGCCAGAGCGGCATACGCCAGACGGGATCAAGCGCCCTGAGCGAACAGGCGGCAATTTCACCCGCTAAAGTTTCGTCATCGGTGTAGAAGGGTGGCAGATCGGGCCCCAGCGCCACGCGCGCAGCGCCGGTGAGCGTGGCGAAATCGATCAGCAGATCGGGATGTTCCTCGTCGGCGTAGGTCAGCGCGTCGGCAAGGATCAACCGGCCCTCAGCATCGGTATTGCCAATCTCAACGGTCAGGCCCTTGCGGCTGGGATAGATATCGCCGGGGCGGAAGGCAGACGCCGAGATCGAATTCTCAACGATCGCGATGATAACCCTGAGGCGGATATCGATCTTGCCCGACATGAGCATATGCGCCAGCGCCAGCGCCGTTGCCGCGCCGCCCATGTCCTTCTTCATCAGGCCCATGGCGCTCTCGGGCTTGATATCGAGACCGCCGGTATCGAATGTGACGCCCTTGCCGACCAGCGTGACCTTGGGCGCGTCCTCGCGCCCGATGGTAAATTCGACAAGGCGCGGCGCCTCGGCCGCCGCACGTCCCACGGCATGGATGAGCGGGAAATTCTTGGTCAGGAGTTCATCGCCGCGGATCGCGCGGAACGAAGCCTGATGCGTATCGGCCAGACGGCGGACAGCGGCTTCGAGTGCTTCCGGGCCAAGGTCATTGGCGGGTGTATTGATGAGATCGCGTCCGAGGCTGACGCCCTCGGCGAGGCGTTCAAGCCGGGCAGCGTCGACGCCTTCGGGCGCGACAAGGCGCGGCGCGTCTTCGCCGGATTTATAATTTGTGAAGCGATAGGACGAGAGAAGCCAGCCGAGAGCCGCCTGCGCGGCATTGGCCGGCTGACCGGCAAAGCCATAAGTGCCGGCGGGAAGAGTTCCGACGAGCTTGCCAATGGCGAAAGCTGATGCCGGGTCCTCGCCGAACAGAACGCCGAATCCCGTCTCAAGCGGATAGATGGCATGCTGGCCCGGCTTGCCCTTGAAGGACAGCGCGCGCAGATAAGACTGCGCCGCAGAGGGCAGCGCCGCAATAATCGCATCCAGATTTTCCGGCGTTACAAAGCTTATCGGAATGAATTCATCCGCAGGCTGAGCAAAAAACGGCATGTTCACTTATCCTCTTTAAATAGTTCTGAATATTTGCACCATGACAGAAGGGTTTAACCATCTATTAGGGTTAAGGAATTATTTCTGATTTCAAGACTTGTAACCTGTTTTGCTTCCAGCGCCCGGAGACGAGATGACAAACCCGGCCCAGATATCCCGCTTCCGCCGCCTGAGATCGTCCGGACTTGTTATGACAGTTTTCGCCGCGGCCTTCCAGCTTTGCGCCTGCAAGAGCCTGCAAAATTTTGGCGATGTCACCAGCTCCATATCCACTTCGGAAACCCTGCCGCGCGATCCGGCGGCGCTGCGTGAATATTCAGCGGCCTGGGGCGCCAGATATGAGGCCGCACCCGACAACAAGGATACGGCGATTCAATATGCGCGTTCGCTCCGGGCCCTGGACCAGAACGAGCAGGCCGTGGCGATCCTGCAAAATATTGCGCTGAAAAACCCGAAAGATCTCGATATTCTGGGCGAATATGGCCGCGCGCTCGCCAATGCCGGACGGCTGCGGGAGGCCGCCGACGTGCTGAGCCGCGCGCATCACCCCGAAATGCCGAACTGGCGCATTCTGTCTGTGCAGGGCACGGTCGCCGACCAGCTCGGCGATCACGTGCAGGCGCAGAATTATTATTCCGCCGCGCTCAAGATCGTGCCGAATGAGCCGGGTGTTCTCTCCAATCTCGGCCTTTCGCAGGCGCTGGCAAAAAACCTGCCGGAGGCCGAGCAGACTTTCCGCCTCGCCATAGCCCAGCCGGATGCCGACGTGCGCGTGCGGCAGAATTTTGCCCTGATCCTCGCACTGGAAGGAAAATTCAAGGAAGCGGAAACTCTGTCCGAGAAAGACCTCTCGCCCGAGGACGCCGCCCGCAATGTCGAAGCCATCCGCGCAATGATCGCCCAGTCCAATACCTGGAAGGACATCCAGCAGGGCAGCAAGCCCGGCAAGAAAGGCTGACGTCAGGACCAGTGCATCACGTCGATAACGGCCGGGAAGATGATCACGCAGAACAGCACAGGCAGAAAAAACAGAATCATCGGCACAGTCAGCTTAGGCGGCAATGCCGCGGCCTTCTTTTCGGCATTCTGCATCCGCTCGTCACGGCCTTCCTGCGCCAGCACCCGCAACCCGGACCCCAGTGAAGTGCCGTATTTTTCGGATTGATTGAGCACCGTCGCCAGCGATTTCATCGCGGGCAGCCCCGTGCGCGAGGCAAGATTCTCAAAGGCGACGCGCCGGTCGGGCAGATAGGAAATTTCGGCGGTGGTCAGCGAGAATTCCTCTGCCATCGGTACGGATTCAGAACCTATCTCAACAGATACCTTGCGAAAGGATTGCTCGATCGACATGCCCGATTCAATACAGATCAGCAGCAGATCCAGAGCATTCGGATAGGCCAGAGCAATCGAAAGACGGCGTTTTTGTGCCTGATTGCTCAGATAGATCTCGGGCAACTTGATGCCGCCATAAGCTGCACCAATGCAGGCGCCGAATTTCACCAGAGCCGGCTGATGCCAGTCCGCCAGCAGCGTGACATAAACGGCAGTGCCGATAAACAGGGTTATCGGCGTGACCAGACGAAAGAACATGAAGGCGACTTCGGCTGGTTCGCCGCGATAGCCGGCCTTGGCGAGTTGCATCCTTGCCTGATCGGTGGTGAGCCATCGCTTGAGCTGAAACTGCTCGACGATGCGCTTCATGAAGTCCTTTTGCACGAAGCGGACAGAATTTTTGGGCTCGGCCCGGGCCAGACGCTCGCGTTCGCGCACACGCACGCGCTCCCTCTCGAGCGCAACCGCCTTCATCCGCTGATCCAGCACATTTGTTTCCAGCAACGGCATGGCCATCGTGATGATGGTGGCGGCAACCGCAACGGCCGTCAGAATGCCGAAGACGAAATCGGGCGTGGCCAATTTCTCAAAAAGAAGGTCCAGCATAAAAGAGCGACCTCCTAAAGATCAAAATTGATCATTTTTTTCATGGTGAAAATGCCGATCGACATCCAGAGCAGCGAAGCACCGAGCGAAAGCTTGCCCATATTTGTCGTCCACAGCCGGGCGATATATTCGGGGCTGGAAAAATAGACGAGCCCGGCGACGATAAACGGCAGCGATCCGATAATCGCCGCCGAAGCCTTGGCCTCCATCGCCATGGCCTGCACCTTGCCTTTCATTTTCTTGCGTTCGCGCAGAACCCTTGACAGATTGCCCAGTGCCTCGGAGAGATTTCCGCCCGCTTTGGACTGAATGGAAATGACGATCGAGAAAAAATTGGATTCCGTCACCGGTACGCGCTCGGCCATGCGCTCCACCGCTTCGGGCAGCGTGAGCCCCACGGCCTGAGCCTCGACAATACGGCGAAACTCCGATTTCACCGGCTCTGCCGCCTCAACCGAGATGATCCGCAGGCAATCGCCGAGCGGCAGGCCAGCCTTGAGGCCGCGCGTAATGACATCCAGCGCATTGGGAAATTCATTGACGAATTTCTTGATGCGCCGCTTGCCCAGAAACGACAGGACCCATCGCGGAAATCCCAGCCCGCCAACAATCATGGCGGGCAGCACGAACAGAAACTGCCCGCTCATGACGAAAAACACCAGACCGAAAAGCAGCCCCATGCCGATGCTGAAGATGATGAAGGTTCGCTTGCTCCAATCCAGTCCCGCCCGCATGATGAGCACCGCGAGCGCGCGCTGGGATTTGCGGGTCTGCTTGCCGGACAGTTCCTTGAGGGAATTTTCCAGCTGTCTGCGGCGGTTGGCGAGTTCTGCTGCGCGGCTGGTGGCCTGACGGGTCGCAGAGGTCTTGAGCATCTGCCGACGTTTGCTGGCGCGGTTTTCGCCAGAAAGAATGGGATATATGAAGACATAGGCAATACCACCGACAGCCAGAGCCGATAGTATTGAAATCAGAAGAACATTCGTATCCATAGCAAATCCGGTTTTTTATTGTTATGGACCCAAATGTTTAATCTGCATTTAACTATCCAGAGCCGCAGCCAGCCTTTCCTCTTCATTATAATATTTGGCGCGATCCCAGAATTTGGGCCGGCCGACCCCGGTCATGCGATGTTCTCCGCGAAGCTTGCCATGCGCGTCCTCGCCAAGAATTTCATACAGCATCAGATCCTGCGTGATGATCGTGTCGCCCTCCAGACCGAGAACCTCGGTGATATGGGTTATGCGGCGCGAGCCGTCGCGCAGGCGCGTCGCCTGAATGATCACATCGACCGACGAGACGATCATTTCGCGGATCGTCTTCGCCGGAAGAGCGAATCCGCCCATGGTGATCATGGATTCAATGCGGTTGAGCGCCTCGCGCGGCGAATTGGCGTGGAGGGTTCCCATCGAACCGTCATGGCCCGTATTCATCGCCTGCAGCAGATCCAACGCCTCCGGTCCGCGCACTTCGCCGACGATGATCCGCTCCGGGCGCATGCGCAGGCAGTTCTTCACGAGGTCGCGCATGGTGATCGCACCCGTACCTTCGAGATTTGGCGGGCGCGTTTCGAGCCTCACCACATGCGGCTGCTGCAACTGCAGTTCGGCAGCGTCCTCGCAGGTGATGACGCGTTCATCGACATCGATATAATTGGTCAGGCAATTGAGCAGCGTTGTTTTGCCCGAACCCGTACCGCCGGAAATGATCACGTTGCAGCGAACGCGGCCAATAACCTTGAGTATTTCGGCGCCAGCAGGAGAAATAGCGCCAAAGCGCGTCAGTTGATCCAGCGTCAGCTTGTCTTTGCGGAATTTGCGGATGGTGAGCGCAGCGCCGTCAATGGCGAGCGGCGGTGCGATCACGTTGACACGGGAGCCGTCAGGCAGACGCGCGTCGCAGATAGGCGAGGTTTCGTCGACGCGGCGTCCGACCTGACTGACGATCCGCTGGCAGATGTTCATCAATTGCTGATTGTCGCGAAAGCGCACCGACGTGAGCACGATCTTTCCGTTGACTTCGATATAAGTTTTGCTGGCGCCATTGACCATGATATCGGCGATGTCGTCACGCGCCAGCAGCGGCTCCAGCGGGCCGTAGCCGAGAACATCGTTGCAGATATCGTCGAGCAGCTCTTCCTGCTCGGAAATCGACATGACCACATTCTTGATGGCGATAATTTCATTGACGATATCGCGGATTTCATTGCGCGCGGATTCAGGATCGAGCTTGGCAAGCTGCGCCAGATCGATCGCCTCGATCAGCGCGCCGAAAATCATGCTCTTGGTGATGTAGTAATTATCGTCGCGCCGTTTCTCCGGCACCGCCTCGGTGGCAGGGGATTTAATGCTTTCGGCCGCCGCCGGACGCGGCTCGGCAACAGCCGGCGCTGCCAGCTTATTGAGGGCGCCGAAGCCGGAACGTTTCCCAAACATGTCTGTTCACTCCCGATTCAAAGCCATAAAGTCAACCGCCAGGCCATGCTCACGCTGTGCGCAGCAATTTCGACAGAAGCGGCGGCAGAAGCGATTTCTTCTCCTTCCGGACCTCGGCGCGGCCCATCAGCACCCGGCCGAGATGATCCAGCATGTGCACGGCTTCATGATCCGACTGGACTTCTGCGATCATGTGGCCGTTATTGGCCGCCGTGCCGAACAATCTGGCCTCAAAGGCAAATTTGGCCACCGGCTCAGCCTCCACTGCCTTGCAGAAATCTTCGGTACTGATCTCGGGCCGCTTCGTCAGGCCAACGCGGTTCAGCACAAGATGCGGACGCCGGTCGTTTGGCCGGGACTGCCGCAAGGCGTCGAACAGATTTTTCGTGTTGCGCAGATTGGCAAGATCCGGCTCGGCGACAATGACCAGTTCATCGGCGCTGACCAGCAGCCGGCGGGCCCAGTTCGTCCACAGATGGGGCACATCGAAAATAATGCAGGGCACACTGGCGCGCAGAATATCCACGATCTGATCGAATGTGGTTTCGGAAAAATCATAGCTGCGCTCAAGCGTTGCCGGCGCCGCCATGATCATGAGCTTGTCGCTGCACCGCGACATCAGACGGTCAAGAAAATTGGCGTCCAGCCTGTCCGCCGAAAAGACAGCTTCGGCGACGCCTTGCGGCGGATCCTGATTGAAATCCAGCCCGAGAGTGCCGAACGGCAGGTCAAGATCGACAATGACAGTGGGCATGTCCAGGCCGGAGCTGATCGACCAGCCCAGATTATGGGCAATGGTCGAGGCTCCCGAGCCACCCTTTGCCCCCGTCACCGCAATCAGTCTGCCCACGGCCGAAGCTTCGGGCGCACGGTAGATCGCCGAAAGATAACCGATCAGTTCAACGACGGAAAACGGCATGACCAGATATTCCGACACGCCGCGCGCCATCAGCTGGCGGTAGAGCAGAATATCGTTAACGCGGCCGATCACAACGACCTTTGTGCCCGCATCGCAAAATTCCGCCAGAGCGTCGAGATGTGCGATCAGCATGTCGTTTTTGCCCGAGGTCTCGATAATGACCAGATTGGGTGTCGGCGACGTGCGATAGGATTCCAGCGCGGCCAAAGCGCCGCCCATATTGATTTTGAAATGAGTTTTCAGCAGCCGACGGTCCTGCATGGCCGCCTGCAGGATCGATGCGACATCGGCCGTTTCGCAGAAGGCCTGTACGGAAATACGCGGCAGCGGCGCAATGTGATCGGCTTCGCTCATACGCGCCCCTTGCCGTCGGTTGTCTGGTGCAAGCGCTGCATGGCTAGTTTCCCAGATTGCCGATGTTGGTGTTGGTATTGAACCAGAGCGTTGACGGATCCTTGCCGCTGCGCACGGCGGTGATCGCGCGGGTGCGCATCTGCACGTCGGCCGCATCTTCCTGCCGCGGCCGGACAAGATCGACGGGGTCAGCCACTTGTGCGGCTATAGCGGTCTGTGTGGCACAGCCCAGATTATAATAGGGGCGGTTTTGCAATCCATCGCCGTCAAGACCGGCAAGATCGGCGGGCCACTGACCGCAGCGGCTGGCGACCCGCGCCGAAAGATGCTCAAAGGAAAGCCGGATCGGTGCCGACAGGCCGGGGTCGTCTGCTGCATATCCCGATATGCTGAGGGTGCCTTTGACGCCGGTCGCGGCCAGTCTGGCCTTGATTGTCCGCAGTGCTGCACGCACCGGCGGCTGTTCGCCCGTCCCCGGCACCTGCACGCTGATCCTGCCTTTGCCCGATTCGAGGTACAGGGCGGCAAAAGCGTCAATATCCGCACTCTGGCGCGCGTCAATGCGTCCGGATGCATCGCCGGCGTAAATATCGAGATGCTGGGAGCGGTCCGTCAGGATGATCGGATGCCGCAGCCGGTAATCATCCGGCGCGCTGGCCGAAATTCTCGCCGGATCGCCGCTGTTGCAGGCACAAAGTGGCAGGACAAGCGCCAGAACGGCGAAAAACCGCACCGCAGCGGATTGATGAATGGGGATATTCTGAACAGTCTGCATGGCTTTGGCTCAGTTTGAGAAAATTTTTGGAACAATCAGTCTGTGATGAACCCCACCGGTCCTTTGAAATTTTTCAGCGCCTGCGGATTATTGGCGGTGGAATAGATGCGGTTGACCCGGCCAAGAAATATGCCCTGCATATCGGAGGCATCGGCAAAGCCGTCATCCGGACGGCTGACTTCATCGGGGCGCAGCGTTCGGGTGATATAGGGTGTGACCACGATCATCAGTTCCGTCTCGCTCTTCTGATAGGCGCGGGAGCGGAACAGCGCGCCAAGAACGGGGAGATTGGCGAGCGCGGGCATTCCATCGATGGTCGCTGTCGAATGCTGCTGAATCAGACCGGCGGAAACGATGGAGCCGCCGGAGGGCAGTTCAAGTGTTGTTTCATGACGGCGGGTGGTGAAACCCGGCATGAAACGCGATAATGCCCCCGCGCCGCCAAGGCTGTCGACTTCGCTGACCTCCGTCGCCAGATGCAGCTGGATGCGCCCTTCGGAAAGCACGACAGGCGTAAAGTTCAGTGTGATGCCATAAGGTTTGTAACTATAGCTGACCTGACAGCCGCTCGACTGGGTCGTGGCCGCCGCAGAACAGCCGGATTCCGAGGCATAGACCGGGATTTCCCCACCCGCCGTGAAACGTGCGCTTTCGCCGGATATGGCCGTTACGTTCGGCTCGGCCAGAATATGCCCGACGCCATTACGTTCGAAGGCCTGAAGAATGGATGTCAGCGAGCCCTGCGTGCCGCTGGAGGACAAACCGAGCGCCTTGTAATAATCCGCCGACAAGGCGCTGGCGCCCTCGCTTGCCGCAAAGCTGCCGGCACCAAACGTGCCCCAGTTGCCTTCGGTATTGATACCGAGCTGCTTGACGGCAAGCCGCTGCACTTCAGCGATCGTCACCTTCAGCATGACCTGATCACGGCCGCGCACGACAATGGAATTGATGACGCTGCCTTTCACCACACTGGCCGAATTGAAGTTCACGGAATTATTGGAAGTGGAAACCGACGACGCTCCAACTGTCGAATATCCGACGAAAGCATTGGCGATATCCTCGGCCTTCTGGGCTTCCAGCGCCGAATTGACCGTGCCTGACAGGATAATCGTGTCTGCGACCGTGCGCGCCTCAATCTGGCTGTTGGGCATGGCGGCCTTCAAAAGGGCGCGCAATTCGTCGATATCGCGGCCGACGGATATCTGCAGAACGGCAATCTGCCGTCCTTCCTTGTTCATGGCGAAAATCGAGGTCTGCCCGTTAGAGGCAGCCACGAGATAAATCTTGCGCTGCGAGCGGACAACGGCATTCACAACGCCCGGATTGCCGACAAAAATCTCGGAAGCCTCTTCAGGCAGATCCACCATCATGGATTTGCCAACCGCGATCTGCAGATTTCTGGTGTAGGGCACGCTGTCGGCTTTCTGGCCGGCCGGTGCCGCCCTGAAGCTTGCCGGCGGCGTCTGGGCGGCTGCGGGCAGGCCGGCGAGCATGGCCAGTATCATGCCGGACAGCCAGACCGGCCTTGCGCTCATGCCCGCCGGGGCCTCTGCCTGCCGGAAGAATGTCGGTCCTGGTTTCATGCGGCGCTCATCTGCTTTCGGCCTGCGTGGCCACACCAAAGCGTACGACCATCGTCGAGGCCGCCGATCTGTCGGCGACGATATTGTTGGAGGCCCCGCCCTTGGCATCGACCATGGCGCGCAACGAGAGGGACAGGTTGCCGCTGATCGAATTGCGCTGGGCCAGAATAACGGCTTCCGCCTGCTGCTCGGTCAGTTCAAGCGTGGCCGTGGTGCCGACAACAACGGGCTGCCCGTTCTTCTCCTGCACGTTCTGGCCGATGGCGAGCACGCGGACATTGCTCAATATGGTCTGGATGCGAAGAACATCCCGTCCTTCAGCCTTTGAGGCTTCACTGTCGCGGGAGACCTGAATGATATCGACCCTGTCATTGGGCAGGATGAACCCACCCGCCGAATTAGACCCCTGCGCGTCAATGCTGATCGCAACCGCACGGAAGCCGGATTCCAGAATTGCGGACATGAAACCAGAATGAGCGCCCTTAACCATTTTGTCCCGGCGGATGGGCTCTCCGGCCAGAAAGCCGCCGCGCACGATGGATCCGGCTATGTCTTCGGGCGCGCGCGCCATGTCGCTCTGGCGGATCATTTCCGGCGAAATGGCCTCCTTGGGCCATTCGCGCCACTCCATGTCCAGCGCGGCGATCTGCAGGCCCATCGGCAGATCCCTTTTGGCCACCAGAACATGATCCATGGCTATTGGTGCAGGCATATTCACAGGCACTTCGACGACGCGGGAGACGACACGCGACTGCGAAACAAAATACGCTCCGCCGGCCGCCACCAACGCGACACCCAGAACAATCAATCGGGCGGATTTTATAGCCATATGAACGCGTGCCGATCTTTTTCCCAAATATATTTACAGGAACCTAGATCACCAATCGTCAAATTATAGTTAATTTAAAATTTCATTCTTGAAACTAAGCTTATATTTTGAAGATAATTATTTTTATATTCAATATAATACGTTAGATTTTTTATCTTTATATTTTATAATACGAAATTCAGATGCATTAAAAATTGCTTAATGCGGGGCGTCCGGGCTTTTTAATGAGTCAAGCCAATTTTTTATTTCCACGTGCGTGACGCCAAAAGGCCGGGCGGGCAGCGCTCATAAATATCCGATATATTTCATGGCATTAGGCCATAAGCGAAATTTTCTGTAACCAAAGGTAATGAACAAAAAGCGAACATATTCTGGCAAAACTTAGTCCGGAAATCCTGAGAAGCAGCGGCGAAACTTATCAAAAAACGGTCACAAAATTGCCATTTATCAACCCCTTATCGCACGGCCAAACACATGAAACTTTCCACGGCAAAACGATGACATTCCCTAAGAGAAACTCTGAAAAAATTTGCGCGTTGCGCTCAGCCGAGGGGGTGTGTAAGTCTTTCCGTGGCTGGAGAATGACAGGAGTTAATTGCTGCGAAGCAATCTCAACTTGCTGATTTTCCTACTATAAAGCCTGTTAAATCTTTGCGTGTGAATATGTGGTGGCTTTGGGTAGCTTTTCCGCATGGACTGCCCGTTTGTGTGAAGACTGACTGACCTGTTCTGAAAAGAAAAGAAAAATGACCAATTCCATGGCACTCAAGAACGAACTGAATGATACAGGATCAGGCGAGGGAAACATTATCCGACAGGCATGGCTGCATGCGTGCCAGAGGCTGAGATCCGAGCTGGGCGAAGATATATTCACGAGTTGGTTCGGCCGCATGGAGCTTGATGCCGTGCGCGACGGCATCGCCCATATAACTGTACCCACTCTGTTCCTTAAAAACTGGATCAATTCGCATTACACCGACCGTATTGCGACAGCGCTGGCGGCGGCAGATCTCGGCATTCGCGAAATTTCGTTAAGCGTACGTTCAGGATCGTTGCGCAACAGCACAATGGAACGCCCGCAGGCGCGGCAAGGTACAACAGGTACTGTGCGCGTAGCGCAGGCGGAAACAACGCCCGGCCCGAGCAAGAGCGCAACGCTTCCCGAACTCGACGGGTTTGATTCCTCGCCCCTCGACAAGCGCCTGACCTTTGAGAGCTTTCTCGTTGGCAAATCCAATCAACTGGCCTTTTCTGCGGCTCAGCGTATCGGCGAAACTGCTGACAACACGACACCTCTCTATAATCCGCTTTACATTCATGCTGCTGTGGGGCTGGGCAAGACCCACCTGCTTCATGCCATTGCCCACAAAACCAAAGACCGGGCGCGTCGCGTCGTCTACCTGACCGCAGAGAAATTCATGTATGGCTTCGTCTCGGCGCTCAAGGCCCAGACCGCCATTGCTTTCAAGGAGCGCCTGCGCACCATCGATGTTCTGGTTATCGACGACGTCCAGTTCCTGCAGGGAAAATCGATTCAGGTGGAATTCTGCCATCTGCTCAACGCTCTGATCGATGCCGGCAAGCAGGTTGTCATTGCTGCCGATCGTCCGCCGGGAGAACTGGAGAGCCTCGAAGAGCGCGTGCGCTCGCGCCTCGCCGGGGGGCTCTGCGTCGAAATGCACCATCTCGACGAAGCGCTGCGGCTGCGTATCCTGGAAGCGCGCGTACAGGCAGCAAAGATCCTGCAGCCCAATTTTGAAGTGCCGGACGCTGTCATGAGCTTTGTCGCCCATGCGATCACCGCCAACGGGCGCGACCTCGACGGCGCGGTCAACCGCCTGCTTGCCCATTCGACGCTCACCGGTGCGCCGCTCAGCGTTGAAACAGCAGAAATCGCCATCCGCGATCTCGTCAAGGTGCGCGAGCCAAAGCGGGTCAAGATCGAAGATATCCAGAAACTGGTTGCCAATCACTATCAGGTCAGCCGCGCCGATATTCTCTCGTCGCGGCGCACGGCGAATGTGGTGCGCCCGCGCCAGATCGCAATGTATCTCGCCAAGGTCCTGACGTTGCGCTCCCTGCCTGAAATCGGCCGGCGTTTCGGCGGTCGCGACCACACAACCGTGCTGCATGCCGTACGCAAGATCGATACGATGACCACCGCCGACGCGGCGCTCTCGGAAGAGCTGGAATTGCTCAAACGGATGTTGCTCGACTAGTCCGCCTGTCTCTATGCTGCAAAGCTGGAGAGACAGATGGATTCGAACTTCGACTTTGCCGCCTACAAGGCCGTGATGATCCTGCTGGCGACGGCAGGCCTGATCGTGCCCCTGCTCCTGCGCCTGAAGGTCAGCCCCATTCTGGCCTATCTTCTGGCAGGAGCGATGCTGGGGCCGCACGGTTTGGGCGCGCTGCCGCGTCTGCATTTCATCACCATCGGGCCGCAGGATCACATCAGCCAGATCGCTGATTTCGGTGTTGTTTTCCTGCTGTTCCTGATCGGGCTCGAACTATCGCTCGAACGCCTGATGACAATGCGTCGGCTGGTTTTCGGCCTCGGCGCCTTACAGGTCGTGGCCAGCGCGGTGCTGATCGGCGCGATTGCGGTGGCTCTGGGCGAGACCTCAGCCTCGGGGCTGATCATCGGGGCAGCGCTGTCGCTTTCCTCAACCGCCATCATCATCGAGCTTCTGGCAAGCCAGGGGCGCCTGTCCAGCGCAACGGGGCGCGCAAGTTTCGCTATCCTGCTGTTTCAGGATATTTCTGTGGTTCCTATCCTGTTTCTGGTCGGCATTCTCGGTGCTAGCCAGGAAAGCTCGGTGGTTCTGGGCCTGCTGAGGGCGTTATTGCAGGGCGGGCTGACGGTCGTCGCCATTGTGGTGCTGGGCAAAAGATTGTTTCAGCCGTTTTTCCGGCTGGTGGCCGCCACCAGAAACCACGAATTGTTCATCGCCGCCATTCTGTTTGTCGCAGTTGGCGCGAGCCTGCTGGGCGCCGCAACGGGCCTGTCGATGGGTTTTGGCGCCTTTATCGCCGGGATTCTGCTGTCCGAGACGGAATACCGCCGGGCGATCGGCGCTGAGATCGAGCCCTTCAAGGGCCTGCTGCTCGGCATTTTCTTCTTCACTGTCGGCATGTCGCTCGATCTGGGCGCGCTCGCCGCCAATCCTCTGCCGCTTCTGGCCGCGGCTATTGCCCTCATCGGCGCGAAGGCGGCACTTGTGGCTCTGAGCGGACGCCTGTTCCGGCAAGGCTGGCTCACCGGCTTCAAGACGGGCCTGCTGCTGGGATCGGGCGGCGAGTTTGGCTTTGTCGTACTCAGCGCCGCCGTCAGCAAGGAACTGGTCAGCCCGCAAAGCGCGGCCTTCGTCTTCAGCCTGATCACATTGAGCATGGCCGTCATTCCGCTGAGCGATGCGTTCGGCCTCTGGCTCGGCGCAAGGCTTTATCCCGTACGCCCTGCGCCGGAACTGAGCGAAGCACCGCCCGACGACCGGGAACTGCGCGCCGTTATTGTCGGATTTGGCCGGGTCGGACAGATGGTCAGTTCGCTGATGGACGAGCATAAGGTCAAATATATTGCGACGGACAGGGATGCGCGCATCATCACCAAGTGGCGGCGGCAGGGTAAGCCGATCTATTTCGGCGACGCGCGCCAGCCCGGCTTTCTGCGCCATTGCCGCATCGATACGGCTTCCGCGCTCATCATCACCATTCATGCCCGGGAGGAGATTGACGCGATTGTTGCTGCGGCGCGCTCCATCCGCCCCGATCTGGTCATTGTCTCGCGCGCGCAGGATTCGCAGCACGCCAGCCATCTCTATGACATGGGCGTCACCGATGCGGTGCCTGAAACCATCGAGGCCAGCCTTCAGCTCTCCGAAGCGGCGCTTGTCGGGCTTGGCGTGCCCATGGGCTATGTCATTGCGTCCATTCATGAAAAGCGCGATGATGTGCGCCGGCAATTGCAGGGCGCCGCGGCGAAAGTGGGCCGCGTGTCCCATGCCGTCAAAGCGCCGCGCGGCAAGCCCGCACCATGAGGGCCGTCGCAATCGTCTCTTGCCAATCGCCGCCGGAGCGCCCATTTTAAAGCCATGCCACGCAGTTCTCATCCCGCATCTGATCAGGACGCCAGCTATGCCGGCGCATTGACGCGGCTGGATTCGCGCTCGCGCGATATTTTCCGGCAGATTGTCGATTCCTATCTGGCGCATGGCGAGCCGGTCGGCTCGCGGCAATTGTCAAAAATATTGCCGATGTCGCTGTCGCCCGCCTCGGTGCGCAATGTCATGCAGGATCTCGAGGAGCTGGGCCTTATCTTCTCGCCGCATACCAGCGCGGGACGTCTGCCCACCGACCTCGGCCTGCGTTTTTTCGTGGATGCGCTGCTTGAGTTCGGCGATCTGTCGGGCGAGGACCGGGGCAAGATCGACGCAAAGGTCAAGGCCGCCGCCGCCCATCAAAGTCTGGATGGCGTGCTCTCGGAAGCCTCAAGCCTGCTTTCGGGCCTGTCCCGCGGCGCGGGCGTCGTTGCCACGACAAAGGACAACATCCGCCTCAAGCATATTGAGTTTCTGCGTCTTGACCCGGAGCGGGCGCTCGCCGTTCTTGTGGCTGAGGATGGCACGGTGGAAAACCGCATTCTCGCCATTCCCAAGGGCCTCCCCGCTTCGGCGCTGGTCGAGGCGGGGAATTTTCTCAATGCGCGGCTGCGCGGGCGCACATTGCAGGAACTGCGCGCCGAGGTGGAGATGGCGCGCGCCGATCTCGAAAGCGAACTCGATACCCTCACCGCCCGGCTGGTGGAGGCTGGGCTGGCCTCATGGTCCGAGCCCGGCCAGACGACTCAACAGCTCATTGTGCGCGGACAGGCCAATCTGCTGGAGGACCTTAACGCCCAGCAGGATATCGAACGTATCCGCCTGCTCTTTGCCGATCTCGAGAGCAAGAAGGACGTGATCGACCTCCTCAACCGGGCCGAGACGGCGCAGGGCGTGCGCATTTTCATCGGTGCCGAAAACAAGCTGTTCTCGCTTTCCGGCTCATCGATGATCGCTGCGCCCTTCCGCAACGAAAAGCAGAATATAGTTGGCGTACTGGGCATTATCGGCCCGACGCGGCTCAATTATGCCCGCATCGTGCCGATTGTCGAATATACCGCCAAGGCCGTGTCCAAGCTGGTGGGCGGAGAATAAGAGCAAGAAGTCATTCCTCATATTTGTTTAAACATGACATTTAAATGCAAGATCTCTCCCTCCTCTCTCGTGCCGGAAAAGGCGAGTAGTGAACTGAGAGGGAACATGCAAGGCGCTCTTTCCCTTATTGCAAAGCCCGTCATCCTGTCCTTTCCCGGGCGGGGAGGAAGGAACGATAACGGCATATTACACCCAGAGAGACATACTCCTGTGGTAGCGCGGGGGTCAAACTGCGTGACGAACGTGAAGCGGAAGACAAAACAGCAAGTTTTATCGGATCAAATTATCTTGAAGGCAGTTGGCAAAAAACCGAGAATATCGGGTCCGACTATAAAACCGGGGCTATATAATGTTGCCAATTCCTTCGCATGCGCCGCCGTACCGTCAGGTGTGTAATAAAGCACACGCGTATCTTGATTGTAAAACAGTCGGCTGTCAGCGGACAAATCGTTAATAGTCTTGGAACAGACGAATTGGCTCTCAGTAACATTGTCTCCCTGTTTCCATGCAGAAAAATAGTTATGATCAAGAGCAATTCTATTATTAACATTAGAATTCATTTTGGTCGGCAAGTAGAAAGTAATATTTATTTTATTTGATATATCATATGAATAAAAATCAATTTCAAAATTATCGCAATTGGAACCATCTATGTATTGAATATTTTTAAAATTATACGAAGCGCTAAACCCTTTATAATCTAATTCATACATTTTTCCTTTCGTAATATCACATACGGCGGACACGGCAGCAGAGGCAATATATAAATTATTACTCTGGCCACCACCACCGTCTATATCTATATTTCTCACGCCATCATAAAATTTATCGTTAGCTTCCCCGCCGATCAGATTCTGAATATTCTTATAACTGACTGATTTTCCGTACGATGCGTACAAACCATGTATGTCAAAAATGATACCATTTCCATATCCGGCAAAAGACAAAGTATTATACCCCCCGCCGCCATCAACAATTGAGTTTCCAATACCCATAGTGAACACATTGTCATAACCATCGCCGACGAGGTTATGATTGCCCTGGCCGACTGTGATATTTCTTATGCCAGAGATTGTATCGGTGTAATTCGCCCCATTAAAGCTATAGGTTGTCGTTGAAACAGCCTGCGATAAATTAATCCTGAAATCAGCATTAATGCGGGACAGGTCGAACGTGTCATTGCCGCCGCCGCCGTCGAGCGTCAGATTGGTTGCGCCCGCAACGAATATGTCATCGCGCGCGCTGCCGATGACGTTCTCGATCGATGTGAATGCGTCGCTGTAGCTGACGCCGCCGACTGTGAACAAGGCCGTGCTATTCGCGACATTCACGGTGAGCGTGGTGTTCCCATCCGGTGTGATGTTGGCAAAAGACACGGTGTCATTCCCCGCGCCGCCGTCCAGCGTCACATTGCTCGCTCCAACCGCGAACATGTCGTTGCCGGTGCCGCCGACAAAAGTTTCGATATTGCGGAAACTGTCCAAAAGCCCGGCAGCCACAGCCGTGCCCGCCGAAAGATCAAAACTGATATCCTGCGTGAGCGCGGCAAAAGACACGGTGTCATTCCCCGCACCGCCATCCAGCGTCACATTGCTCGCACCAACCACGAACGTGTCGTTGCCAGCGCCGCCGACAAAAGTTTCGATATTGCAGAAACTGTCCGAAAGCCCAGCCGCCACAGCCGTGCCCGCCGAAAGATCAAAGCGGATATCCTGCGTGAGAGCGGCAAAGGACAACATGTCATTCCCCGCGCCGCCATCCAGCGTCACATTGCTCACACCCACCACTAACATGTCGTTGCCAGCGCCGCCGACAACATTCTCGATATTGCGGAAACTGTCCAAAAGCCCGGCAGCCACAGCCGTGCCCGCCGAAAGATCAAAACTGATATCCTGCGTGAGCGCGGCAAAAGACACGGTGTCATTCCCCGCACCGCCATCCAGCGTCACATTGCTCGCACCAACCACGAACATGTCGTTGCCGGTGCCGCCGACATAAGTCTCGATAGAAATAAATGTATCGGTATAGGTCGTTCCGTTAGCCACGAACGAGACCGTACCATTGCCAAAGGTAAAGGTCGTGCCACCGATATCTGCAAAGGATATGGTATCGTTGCCCGCGCCGCCGTTGACCGTCTGATTGCCAATACCCAATGTAAAGACGTTATCACCGGCATTGCCAGTCAGATTGGCGGTGGCATTACCTGCAACGATATTTTCAATATTTAAAAATGTCTGGGTGTACGTTTTATTGCCCAGAGAGAACGAAGCCGTGGCATTTGCAAAATCAATGGACAGCGTCGAGTCCTTATCCCGCGCGAGCGCGGCAAAAGACACGGTGTCATTCCCCCCGCCGCCATCCAGCGCCACATTGCTCGCACCAACCACGAACATGTCGTTGCCGGTGCCGCCGACAAAAGTCTCGATATTGCGGAAACTGTCCGAAAGCCCGGCAGCCACAGCCGTGCCCGCCGAAAGATCAAAGCGGATATCCTGCGTGAGAGCGGCAAAAGACACGGTATCATTCCCCGCGCCGCCATCCAGCGTCACATTGCTCACACCCACAACGAACGTGTCGTTGCCGGTGCCGCCGACATATTTTTGAATATTGTACATTTTATCAATATAATTTCGCCCGGCCTGCGTAAAGGCGACTAAATTTTCAGCTGTATTAATTGTGACATCGGCTGCAATATTAACGAAAGAAACAGTATTATAGCCCATGCCACCGTCGAGGACATCATTTCCGAGGCCCACGATCAGCGTATCGTTGCCAGCAAAACCAGAGAGATTGTCATTTCCGACGCCAGCCTCAATAACACTGTCGCCATAATTGCCGACAAGATTTGTATTTCCATTACAGCCGATCAGATTATTGAAATTGCTGATCTTTAAATTGTAGAATGTTATGCCGTCGAGCGTATATCTGACTGTTCCCGTCGCGAAACTAACAAACATACGACCTTTGTTGGTGATATTGGCGAAGGACAATGTATTGGTGCCTCCGCCGCCATCGAGGGAACCATTGCCAACACCCACCACGATCGTATCGTTACCGGAGCCACCGACAAAGTTCTCGATCGAAGAGAGCGTATCGCTATAGGTCACGCCGCCAACCTTGAACGATGCGCTGCCCGCGCCCGCATCAATGGTCACATCCGCCGCAATATTGGCAAATGACGCCGTATCGCTGCCGGTCCCGCCGTCGAGAACATCATTGCCGAGGCCCGCCACCAGCGTATCGTCGCCAGCATAGCCATAGAGATTGTCGTTTCCGGTACCTGCCGTCAGTATATTGTTTTGCGCATTGCCGATGAGATTGGCATTACCGGTGCCTGCAATCAGATTCTGAATATTGGCGAGCTTGGTCGTATAGGTCATACGATTAACAGTGAAGGTCGCGGTTCCCGATGACAGACTGGCTATCAACCGGCCAGAATTGGCAATATTGGCAAATGACGCTGTATTGTTGCCAGTGCCTCCGTCAAGAACATCATTACCAAGGCCCGCCACCAGCGTATCGTCGCCGGCATAACCGTAGAGATTATCGTTTCCGGTACCTGCCGTCAGAATATTGTTCTGCGCATTGCCGATGAGATTGGCATTACCGGTGCCTGCGATCAGATTTTGAATATTGGTGAATGTGCCCTTATAGGACACACCGCTGGCAGAGAAGTTTGCCGTGCCTGACGACAGACTGACAATTAACCGACCGGAATTGGTAATATTAGCGAAGGACAGCGTTGAATTACCACTGCCTGCATAAGCCTTGTTTTCATATGTCGCAAGAATTGGATCGTTCACGGCCAACGAAACATACCCGAACGCCGATACATAGGATATCTGATAAGCAATTCCGTCAGATATGCTATTTTTATATATCAGCGATTTCCAATATGCCCTGAGCACCTTAAGATCTCCGCCAAACTATTACGCAATTGCTAATAACTTCATTGATGAATTAATGATGTAAAATTTTCAATACTTAAACTTTTTCATGCTAAATATATAGAGTTAAGTCGATTCGGAATAACGCCCGCTCGGCGTTCTGCCCCGCCAGATAAATAAAGCGGATTGACCAATCCGATCTCGGCAACCTAGAATGCCAGCCTATTGATTGACCAACAGGCTACATTTCAACATGAGCGCTTCCATCAACGCCCCGCGCGATTTCACGTCGCGGACGGGTCAAAAAATGCAATTCACCGCCCTTGGCTTTGGCACGGCACCGCTGGGCAACCTTTACCAACCGCTCACCGAACAGGCCGCCCGCGCAACGCTTGACGCCGCATGGGAGGTGGGTTGCCGCTATTACGACACCGCGCCGCTCTATGGCCTCGGCCTTTCCGAGACACGACTCAACGGCTTCCTGCGGCAGCACCAGCGCGGCGACTACCTCCTCTCCAGCAAGGTCGGGCGTCTGCTCGCCGTATGCAAACCAGAGGAGCGCACCGGCATCGGCAAATTCTTCGACACGCCAAACCGGCGCGAAGTCTATGATTATTCCTATGATGGCGTGATGCGCTCGCTGGAATTTTCATTCGAGCGGCTGGGCGTCGATCGCCTCGATATCGTTTATTGCCATGATGTCGATATCTTCACCCACGGCAGCAAGGCCGCCTCGGACGCCCGCATCAAGCAATTCATGGACAGCGGCTACAAGGCCCTGCACGATCTGCGCGCACAGGGCGTGATCAAGGCCATCGGCGTCGGCGTCAACGAATGGCAGGTGTGCGAAACCATGGCCAGGGCGGGAGATTTCGACCTCTTCCTGCTGGCCGGACGCTATACGCTGCTGGAACAGGAGGCCCTGGACAGTTTCCTGCCGCTTTGCCTGCAAAAAAACATCGGCATCGCGCTCGGCGGGCCGTTCAATTCCGGCATTCTGGCCACCGGCCCGAAGCCCGGCGCATTCTACAATTACGATGTTGCGCCGCCTGCCATTCTGGAGCGGGTGGCGAAGATCGAGCGCATATGCACGGCACATGGCGTGAAATTGCGCGAAGCGGCGCTGCAGTTTCCGCTGCACCACCCTGCCGTGGTCTCGGTGATTCCCGGCGCACAATCGGCTGATCAGGTGCGTGAAAATGCCCGCATGATGAATGTGGCCATTCCATCGGCGCTCTGGGCTGACCTCAAGACCGAGGGTCTGCTGCGGGCCGACGCGCCCATTCAATAATCTGCTCATCCACCGGCCATAAGAAGGAAAGCCCCATGCTCAAAAAACTGAACCCGCTGCTCACCCCCGATCTGCTCTATGTGCTGCGCGCCATGGGCCACGGCGATGAGATCACCATTGTCGATGGCAATTATCCGGCCGAGAGCGCCGGACCGCAGGTTGTGCGCCTCGACGGCGTCTCGGCGACCGACGCACTCGATGCCATTCTCTCGGTGATGCCGCTTGACGATTTCGTGCCAGAAGCCTGCTGGCACATGCAGCCTGCTGCCGGCGCAAGCCCGGATCAGCCGATCTTTGCCGAATTCAAGGCCGCCATCGCCCGGCATGAAGGGCCGAAGTTCACGCTCGGCTCCATCGAGCGTTTCAAATTCTATGAGCGCGCCAACCGCGCCTATGCGATGGTTGCGACCGGCGAGCGTCGACTTTATGGCAATATCATTCTGAAAAAAGGCGTGATACGACCGCAGGAATGAACGATTACGCATTCCTGACCGAAGATCAGACCGCCATCGTCGAAATGGCGCGGGATTTCGCCAACGAAAAGCTCGCGCCTTTCGCCGTGGAATGGGACGAGAAAAAACATTTTCCCGCAGATACTTTGCGCGAAGCCGCAGCGCTCGGTCTTGGCGCCATCTATACAAGCGAGCAATTTGGCGGCTCAGGCCTCTCGCGCCTCGATGCGGCGCTGATTTTCGAAGCGCTAGCCACCGGCTGCCCGACGATCTCGGCCTTTCTCTCGATTCATAATATGTGCTGCTGGATGATTGACAGCTACGGCAGCGAAGCGCAGCGCGCGGCCCATGTCGGCAGGCTTGCCAGCATGGCGCATATCGCCAGCTATTGCCTCACGGAGCCGGGGGCCGGTTCGGATGCCGCCGCTCTCAAAACAAAGGCCGTCCGGGACGGCGATGCCTATGTGCTGAGCGGGGCCAAGCAATTCATCTCGGGCGCGGGCACATCGGACATCTATATCGTCATGGCGCGCACCGGCGAAGCCGGGCCGAAGGGCATTTCCGCCTTTATTGTGGAGAAGGACAGGCCCGGCCTCTCCTTCGGCGCGAATGAAAGAAAAATGGGCTGGAACGCCCAGCCCACGCGCAGCGTCATCTTCGACGCCGTCCGCATCCCCGCCGAAAACCGCCTTGGCGCGGAAGGCGACGGGTTCAGGATCGCCATGTCCGGCCTGAATGGCGGGCGGCTCAATATCGGCGCCTGCTCGCTTGGCGGGGCGCAGGCCGCGCTCGACAAGGCGCTGGCCTATATGAAGGAGCGCCGCGCCTTTGGCAAAAAACTGACGGAGTTTCAGGCCCTGCAATTCCGCCTTGCGGAAATGGCGGCGGATCTCGAAGCCGCGCGGTTGCTGCTCTATCATGCGGCCGGGGCGCTTGACGCAAAAGCAGCAAACGCCACCCAGCTTTGCGCCATGTCCAAACTGAAAGCCACGGATACAGGTTTCGATGTCGCCAATAAAGCGCTGCAAATGCTGGGCGGTTACGGCTATCTTGCAGATTACGGCCTTGAGAAAATCGTGCGCGATCTGCGCGTGCACCAGATCCTTGAAGGCACAAACGAAATCATGCGGCTTATCATTGCGCGCGGACTGATCGAGGACGGAAAATGAGCACCATCGCATTCATCGGACTGGGCAATATGGGCGGGCCCATGGCCGCCAATCTGGTCAAGGCCGGCCATCGGGTTCTGGGCTTCGATCTCGTCGAGGCGTTGCGTCAGGGCGCCGCAGCGAACGGCATCGAAATCGGCGCGGGCGTCGCCGCTGTCGTGGGCGAAGCCGATGCTGTCGTCACCATGCTGCCCAATGGCAAGGCCGTGCTGGCCGTTTGGGAGGAGATGATCAAGGCGGCCAGAACAGGGACTTTGTTCATCGATTCGTCAACCATCGACGTCGATTCCGCCCGCAAGGCGCATGAAATGGCGCAAAGAGCCGGGTTTGTCAGTCTGGATGCGCCGGTCTCGGGGGGGACGGGCGGCGCTGCGGCAGCCACGCTCACCTTCATGTGCGGCGGCGACGATATGGCATTCGCTTCTGCGCGGCCGATCCTTGAAAAAATGGGCAGGAAGATTGTCCACTGCGGCGGTGCGGGCGCCGGACAGGCGGCCAAGATCTGCAACAACATGATTCTGGGCATTACGATGATCGCCACAGCCGAAGCCTTTGTGCTGGGCGAGAAGCTTGGCCTGTCGCATCAGGCCTTGTTCGACGTGGCCTCGACCTCGTCGGGACAAAGCTGGTCCCTGACGAGCTATTGCCCCGTGCCCGGCCCGGTGCCCACCTCGCCTGCCAACCGCGATTATCAGCCCGGTTTCGCCGCGGCCCTGATGCTGAAAGATCTCAAACTCTCGCAGGACGCAGCCGCGAGCGCCGGTGCCTCAACCCCGCTCGGCGCAGCCGCCGCCAGACTCTATGAGCAGTTCAATGCCAGCGGCGCGGGCGGCGTGGATTTCTCCGGCATTATCAATATGATCCGGGGCGCGTGAGGCGGCAGGACACTCACCCGTCATTGCGAGCGCAAGCGAAGCAATCTGTTTTCCGGATTGCTTCGTCGGCTATGCCTCCTCGCAAAGACGCCCCTCACCTCTCGCCCCCCTTATCCTGAGGCTCTCTCGACGGGAGAGGGAGTGTCTCGGAGTCCCCGCAAAGCCCGGAAAGCTGCCATCCGCGCTCACGTCTTTAAAGCCCGCCCTTTTCAATAATAAACTGCGCCACAGCCTCCAGCCCCTCGCCGGTTTTCATATTGGTGAAAACGAAGGGCTTGGCCTTGCGCATCAGTTTTGCGTCGCGGTCCATCACGTCCAATGAGGCGCCGACATGGGGCGCAAGGTCGATCTTGTTGATCACCAGCATATCCGAGCGGGTGATGCCCGGCCCGCCTTTGCGCGGGATTTTCTCGCCGCCCGAGACATCGATGACATAAATCGTCAGATCGGCGAGTTCGGGCGAGAAGGTGGCCGCGAGATTGTCGCCGCCCGATTCAATCAGAATGAGGTCAAGGCCGGGGAATTTGCGGTTCATGTCGTCGATGGCCGCCAGATTGATCGAGGCGTCCTCGCGTATGGCTGTATGCGGGCAGCCGCCGGTCTCGACCCCCATGATGCGCTCGGCCTCCAGCGCCCCGGCCTCGGTGAGAAGCCGCGCATCTTCCTTGGTGTAGATGTCGTTGGTGATGGCCGCAATATTATAGGTCTGGCGGAATTTCTTGCACAAAAGCTCCATCAGCGCCGTCTTGCCGGAGCCGACGGGGCCGCCGATGCCTACACGCAATGGGCCGGTATTTGATTTTGTCATGAGCGGAACAGCCTTGAATATTGGGTTTCATGGGAAAGGGCGGCAAGGTCCGAGCGAAATACGCATCCGCCCAGATCGTCCTGCCGCGATGTCTCGGCAAAGCCGGCAAGATCATTGATGGCCGGCAGCAAGCCGGCGATGATGCGCTGGCCGTCGCTCTGGCCGATGGGGCCAAGCCGAACAGCGGCCGAGGTCAGCGCACTGACAAAGGCCAGAAGATAGGCCGCCAGCGTCTCCCGCAACGGGAGTTCATGCGCCCGTGCGGCAATTCCCACCGCCACAGGATAGGCAATCTCCCCGTCAAACGCGTCGAGCGCAGGTGCGGGCCAGGACTTGCGCAATGCCGCGACAAAAGCCGTGCCCTGCGCTGCTGTCTCAAGATAGCGCTCTTTCGATGAGGCCAGCGCCAGAGCCAGATCATTCACGGCTTCGCCGCGCCAGGCCGCGCTGAGCAGGATGGCGTCATTGCGCAGCGAGCCCATCTCGATAAGCGCGCCGATCCAGTCCTGCACATCGGCGGCATCGGTGATATCCCCTGCCTCGACGGCCCATTCCAGCCCATGCGAATAGGCAAAGGCACCCACCGGAAAGGCAGGAGAAAACCAGACCATGAGCGGCAGGAAATTCATGGCTCAGTGATCATGGCCGCAACCGGGCCCATGAACATGGCCGTGATCGTGATGGCCGTGATCATGATGGTCGTGCGCGTGCCCATGATCATGCGCGTGATGAGCGTGGCCATGGCGGTGATGGGCATGACCATGGTCATGCCCCTGCGTCTGCACCGATTGCGCATAGGCTCCGCCCTCCGGATCAAAGGGCGCTTCGATCTCGATAACCTTCGCGCCCAGCCCGCGTGCCATATCGGCGATGACATGATCTCGGCGGATGCGCAGTTTTGTCCCAGCAATCTGTGTCGGCAGGTGGCGGTTGCCAAGGTGCCAAGCAATGCGGATCATCTCGTGGGCATCCGCCGCGCGGATTTCCAGCAGCGGTTCGGGCGCGGCCACCACCTCGATGAGGCGGCCATCCTCCAGGCGCAAAGCGTCGCCGCCGCGCAGCATCACCACCTCGGGCAGATCGAGCAGAAACTCCAGCCCGCCAATGCCCTGCATCGCCATGCGGCGGCGGTGGCGATCATCATAATCGAGCACGACGGTCTCGACAGCCTCATTCCAATCGCCTTTGGCGATGACCTTTACAGCCCGTAACATATGAAATCCTCGTTTCTGCTTTGATAAAGTATCACAACTCATTTTTGAACCAGAATTATCCCCGTCAGCGCCCATCACTTTAACTTAGAACTAAACGTGAACGCTATGGATCATTCGAATGGATAATCTCGAACGGGAAATCAATTATCTCTGCCGGAAATATGGTCATGACCCGGCTTCCGCCATAGCGGCGAGGGCGTGCCTGCGCGCCTATTTGCGGGATGGCCATGTACCGGACGTGCTGGACGCATTATATGCCCATGCATGCGCGCAGGAAGCCAAGGCCTTCAATTCCGATCAGCCGCCCTTCACCATTTACCGAGCGCCTTGAGCTTTTCAAGGTCACCGGAGCGGTCGATACGCCAGAAGCCGCCACTGGGGCGCAAAGTCACGCCAAGCTGGAACGGCGGATAATCATGCTCCGAGCGTATAATGCCGTCCATGCTGAAAGTGACGATACCCCGGGGCAGATCGACGATGAAATCTGCCCTGTCCCCTGCCAGCCTGACCGGCCTAACCGTGATTGCCCCGTCCCAGGCGTGTATCGGCGCAAATTTGCAGGTGATCACATCGCTGTCGCCCTCGAAACAATAAGGTGCCGCAATTCGTCCACCCATGCCGACTTCAACTTTGTGGGACAACCGCCTGAGTTGCGGTGTCATGATATTTTCCAGTTCTCTGTCATTCCGTGCTAAACGTTGCGCAATCGGCATCTCTCCCGGAACGGCGCGGCGTTTCCATGCCTCATCGTAACTTTTTACGAGCCATTCAAAGAAATGCTGCAAGAAATTCGCAAGATGCGCCGGATTACGATCGCAGGTCTTGGCATCCGAGCACGGCACCATCGGCGGCGGGTCGAAAACACCCGCACAGGCTGGGGCAGACAGGGCCCCAGCCAATAATATAAAGCAAGCTCTCAGCGCCAGACCCACAGTTTATCCGAATCGACTAAAATATAATTCGCATATGGATAATATAGTCTGACTCTGAATCAAAACATGAAGTAACGCTGCGCCATGGGCAAGGATGTCGCAGGCTCGCACACCAGTAAAACGCCATCCGCCGTCACAGCATAAGTTTCGGGATTAACGCGGATATCGGGCGTGGCGTCATTATGCACCATGCTCTTTTTGGAGATCTTGCGCGTATTCTCGACGCCGACCAGCGTTTTGGCGACACCAAGTTGCGTGGCGAGGCCCTTGTCGAGCGAAGTCTGCGAGACGAAGGTCAGCGACGAGCCGGTGCGTGCCTTGCCGAACGCGCCGAACATCGGCCGGTAATGCATCGGTTGCGGCGTTGGAATCGAAGCATTCGGGTCGCCCATGCTGGCCATGGCGATGACCCCGCCTTTCAGCACCAGATCGGGCTTGATGCCGAAAAAGCCCGGCGTCCAGACCACGAGATCGGCGAGTTTGCCCACCTCAACCGAGCCGATATGGCGCGAGACGCCATGGGCAATGGCCGGGTTGATGGTATATTTGGCAATATAGCGTTTCACGCGGGCATTATCGGCGCGTCCGTCGCCGGGCAGCGGCCCGCGCTGGCGTTTCATCTTGTCCGCCGTCTGCCAGGTGCGGATGATCACCTCGCCCACCCGGCCCATGGCCTGACTGTCGGACGACATCATCGAGAGCGCCCCCAGATCGTGGAGGATATCTTCAGCCGCGATGGTTTCCTTGCGGATGCGGCTTTCGGCAAAGGCCAGATCTTCCGAAATCGAACTGTCAAGATGATGGCAGACCATCAGCATGTCGAGATGCTCATCCAGCGTATTTTTGGTGAAGGGGCGCGTCGGATTGGTGCTGGAGGGCAGCACATTCTCAAGGCCCGCCACCGAAATGATGTCCGGCGCATGGCCGCCGCCCGCCCCTTCGGTGTGGAAGGCGTGAATGGTGCGGCCCTTGAAGGCCCTGATCGTATCTTCGACAAAGCCAGATTCGTTCAGCGTGTCGGTATGGATCATCACCTGAATGTCATGATCTTCAGCAACAGACAGGCAGGTGTCGATGGCCTGCGGTGTCGTGCCCCAGTCCTCGTGCAGTTTCAGGGCGCAGGCGCCCGCCTCGATCTGCTCGACGAGCCCCGCGGCCAGCGCGGCATTGCCCTTGCCGGCAAAGCCGAGATTCATCGGAAAGGCGTCAGCGGCTTCGATCATCCGGGCAATATGCCAGGGGCCGGGCGTGCAGGTTGTGGCGAATGTGCCGGTTGCCGGGCCGGTGCCGCCGCCCAGCATCGAGGTGATGCCGGAGGCCAGCGCCTCGTCGATCTGCTGTGGGCAGATGAAATGAATATGTGAGTCAAATCCGCCTGCGGTGATGATTTTGCCTTCTCCGGCAATGATTTCGGTGCCGGGGCCGATGATGATGGTGACGCCGGGCTGGATATCCGGGTTACCGGCCTTGCCGATGGCGGCGATGCGGCCGTCCCTGAGGCCGATATCGGCCTTGACGATGCCCCAGTGGTCGATGATCGTGGCATTGGTGATCACGGTGTCCATGGCGCCGTTGGCGCGCGTCACCTGAGACTGGCCCATGCCGTCGCGGATGACCTTGCCGCCGCCGAATTTCACTTCCTCGCCATAGATGGTGAAATCCTTTTCGATCTCGATGAACAGCTCGGTATCGGCCAGACGCACGCGATCCCCCAATGTGGGGCCGAACATATCGGCGTAAGCGGCACGCGAAAGAGAGGTTGGACGCTGATTGTTCATGCTTTTGCCTCTTCCAGATTTCCCATCACATCGCCGCGGAATCCATAAACCGTCCGGCTGCCGGACAGCGCCACGAGGCGCACGTCCTTCGACTGGCCCGGCTCGAAGCGCACCGCCGTACCCGCCGGAATATCGAGCCGGAAGCCCCGCGCCTTCTCGCGCTCGAACTTCAGCGCGGGATTGGTTTCATAAAAGTGATAATGCGAGCCGACCTGAATCGGCCTGTCCCCCGCATTGGCGACATGCAATGTCACGGTCTCGCGGCCCTCGTTCATGACAATATCGCCCGCCTCGGCCAGCACCTCGCCCGGCACCAGACCGGAATGCGCGCCGCGGATCGGATGATGCACAGTGACAAGCTTGGTGCCATCGGGAAATGTGGCTTCCACCTGAATGTCGTGGATCATCTCGGCGATGCCCTCCATCACCTGATCGGCGTTAAGCACATGCGCGCCCGCCTCCATCAGATCCGCGACGGAGCGCCCGTCGCGCGCGCCCTCGACGACAAAATCCGTGATCAGCGCCACGGCCTCCGGATGGTTGAGCTTGACGCCGCGCGCCAGGCGGTTTCGCGCCACCATGGCGGCCAGAGCCACCATCAGCTTGTCTTTCTCACGCGGCGTCAGATTCATAACATGCTCCTGAATTCATTTGTATTTTCATAATAATCACATCCACACCCGAGGCAGTTCCCGGCCCCGCACATGCTGCAGCACGAGCTGGATGAGTCTGCGCAATAATGGCGGCTGATCGGTCAGAAAACGTCCGGCAAGCAGGCCGTTCCAGGCGCTGAACGCGCATTCAACCGCACTGCCCGCCACAAGCGCGCGCAACGGCTCCAGCTGCGCCTCGGCATCGGGCGCAATGTGCAGGAATGTCGCCGCGCTCATCGCGCCGCGCGCCACGGCGGCGCGCGCAAGCTGCGCCTTGAGGTCGGGGCCGAGCGCCACATTCTCGGCAAAAACAAGCCGGCCGGCCCTTGAAATGCGCCAATTGTCGCGGAAAGTGCCGGAAATGGCGTCCTCATGCGCGGCTTTGCGGCCCAAAATCAGCGAATCAAGCAGTATGAGGCGGGCATCTGCCGCCATGTCGAGCGACAATTGCCGGGAAAAACAGGCGTCGCGGAACAGGATCGCTTCCTGAGGGATATAATCAAGACGCGCGCCGGAACCAAGGCGCAGTTCGATATCGAGCCGCGTCGCCGGCCCTTGCGAACCATAGACCTTTTCTGCCGACTGGCTGGTCAGGGTCACATCCGATCCTGCGGCAAGCTCCACGGCAATATGGCCGCAATCTCCGCCGACAAGTCCGCCGCCGGTGTTGATCATCACCGCCTCAAGGCCGCTGGCGCCCCGCGCGTGGTCACGATTGGGGATGCGCAAGCGAAAGCCGCCCGCCTCATAATGGCGCGCCAGAAAGGTTCTGCCGTGTCCGGCGCCGAAAGCAGCCCTGATCCGGCCTTGCGCCCGCAAAAAGCCGGGCACCAAACCATTCTGGCCATCAGGCACGGCCTGAAATGTCACGCGCTACTCCCCCTGTCGTCATATGTATTTTCTTTATCATCCCGCATTTGTCGCGATCAAAAAAGCGGCAAATTGAAATTCCAGAGCCGGTTTTGCATAATTATTTTGTCAACTGTGTCTCCGAATGCACAGAAGTTTCGATTCTTTCGGTTTAGTGTGCTGCCAAACCGCCTCATTGACCGACATGCTGCAGAACGAAAAGACCAAAATCTACGATCCGGCTGAAGACGCGGCGCTGCTGCTTATGCGCCTCGGCTTTGTCGTGCTGTTTTGCCTGCTGCCGCTTGGCAGCGAATTCTCGCGCCGCACGCTTTTTCTCCTGTTCCCGATCGGCCTGATACTGAGTCTGGGATCGGCGCTGCTGGTCATGTCGCGCTCCATGCGCGCGCAGGCCTTCCGCATCCGCTTCACGCCCGTGCTGGCTGCCGCGCTGGCGATGATTTTCTGGTCGCTGCTGTCCCTGCTCTGGAGCCCTTTCTGGCTCGAAAGCCTCGGTTTCGTGATTAAATCTCTGCTGACGGGGCTTTTCACCTGGCTGGCCTGCATGGCTCTGCCGCGGCACACGCGCAGCGCCAACCTCTATCTCGTCAGCATCGGCCTTGCCCTGTCGGCGCTCATTCCCCTGATCCGTTTCAGCATGGCCTTGCTGCATCATCAGGACGCGCCCGTTTTCGATGAGCGGGCGGGGATAACCATGACATTGCTCGCATGGCCCGGAATCGCCGCGCTCGTCATCCGCCGGCACACGATATGGGCCGGCATTCTGGCCATCGTGACCGCGCTTGCGCTGCTGCTGACCTGGCAATTCTCCTGCCTTGTGATTTTTGCAGCCGGTGCCATCGTCTATGTGCTGGCCGGAGCGCATCAGCCCCGATTGGCGCGCTGGCTGGGTCTTGGCTTTGGTCTTGCGGTCGTGCTTGGCCCGCTGCTGACGCTGCTCCTGAGTTTTCTGGCCAGTTCAAGCAGCCATTACGGGCCCTATGCGCAGGCGCTGCAGCAATCCTTGCTCAGCGATATTGCAAGGCTTGTCACCGGACGCGGACTTGGCTCAAGCCCGCACAGCGCGCTCGGCCAGTTTGACGGCGTCGCAGCGCACTGGCTTGGCTTCGAGCTTTGGTTCGATCTCGGACTGCTCGGCGTCGGCGCCTTTGTGGCACTCAGCTATTTCGCTTTTCAGGCCGCCACGCAAGCGCATGAGATTCTCTCCGGCTTCCTTCTTGCCTGCCTGACCGACATCATGCTGTTCAGCTATATCGGTCAGGGCTACGCGCAAATCTGGTGGCTGACGCTACTCTCGCTGGTGGCTCTTGCGTTTCGCGCCGTTGCCAACGGCCAATACCGCAGCCACCGGCCCTGGGCGAAAATGCCCGGAACGGCTGCAAGCGCCAGCTAGAGCATTTTGTGCCTGACCTGAGCACCTTCCGGCGCCGCTCCCACTTTCAGGCAAGGGAGAAGCGCCGTGAGGATGATTTTTTGCTGCGCCGCCCGGTTAGGCGCCGGCTTCCAATGCGCGGATAACGCCGCGCAATTCGGCGAGCCCCTTCAGGCGGCCGATGGCCGAATAGCCGGGATTGGTTTTCTTGGTCAGATCGTCGAGCATCAGGTGGCCATGATCCGGGCGAAACGGAATAGCCCGGCCGGGCGCGCGGCGGGCGTTTTCCCTTAGCAGCACACGCAGCACCGCGACCATATCGACATCGCCATCGAGATGATCAGCCTCGAAGAAGGAGCCATCCGCCTCGCGTCTGGTGGCGCGCAGATGCACGAAATGAATGCGCGGCGCAAAAAGCTCCGCCAGAGCCGGCAGGTCGTTGTCGGCATTGACGCCCAGCGAGCCTGTGCAGAAGCAGATGCCATTGGCCTCGGACGGGACGGCATTGAACAGAGCCTCATAATCGGCGCGATTTTTTGCGATGCGCGGCAATCCGAACAGCGGACGCGGCGGATCATCGGGGTGCAGGGTGAGATGAACGCCGAGCTTGTCGGCGGCAGGCGTCACGGCCTCAAGAAACGCGATCAGATTGGCGCGGAGTTCCTTTTCGCCAATGCCCTCATAGAGCGCAAGGCGGGCGCGGAACCCTTCGAGATCCAGCGCATCCGAGGTGGAGCCGGGCAATCCGGCGGCAATGGTGCGGGTGAGATGGTCGCGCGTCTGCTGGCTCATCGCGCCGTGAAGTGCGCGCGCCGCCTCGATCACACCCGGCGCATAATCGCGCTCCGCGCCCTTGCGCTGCAGGATGAACAGGTCGAAGGCGGCAAGCTGCGTCTGGTCAAAGCGCAGGGCTTTGGCGCCATTGGGCAGTTCCCAATAAAGTTCGGTGCGCGTCCAATCGAGGATCGGCATGAAATTATAACAGATCGTGCGGATGCCGCAGGAGGCCACCGCCTCCATCGAGGCGATCCAGCTTTCGATTGAGGCTTTAGCCGCCGCGCCGCGCCGCTTGATGTCGTCGGCTACCGGAATGCTCTCAACGACGCTCCAGCGCAGCGGCGTGCGGCCCGGGGGCGTGTTTTCAATGATGTGCTTGCGCTCCTGCACTTCCTCGCGCAGCCAGACCTCGCCCGGTGCGTGCTGATGCAGCGCCGTGACAATATCGCTGGCGCCCGCCTGACGGATATCATCGAGGCTGACCGGATCATTGGGGCCATACCAGCGCCAGGCCTGCGTTAAAGAATGGGGCATTGACAACTCCTGATGTTCTTACCTTAAGCTTCTTACATCTGCGGGCACGAGACAAGCCGCCACCCGCAGCCCCGTCTCCGGGGAAAGAGCAAGCCGCATCAGCCTTCCAGTTCCTCGCGCAGCATTTCCAGCTCAAGCCATTGTTCTTCCATGGCGGCCAGTTCGCTTTCACACTGCGCAGCGGCATGAGAGGCTTTATCAAACAGGGCGCGGTCGCGGCTGTAAAGCGTGGCATCGTCCAGCAGCACGCGCAGTTTGGCCAGACGCTCCTGCAGCGCTTCCATCTGGCCGGGCAGGGTTTCCAGCGCGTGCTTTTCCCTGAAGGAGAGCTTGCGCTTCTGCGCGGCGGCCGGTTTCGGCTCGCGGTCGGATCTGGTCTCGCGCGCGGCCATAGGCGGCGCCTCGCCCTTCACAAGCCCAGAAACGCCCGCGCCGCGCTGGGCCAGCATATCGGTATAGCCGCCGGCATATTCGAGCCAGCGGCCCTCGCCTTCCGCCACGATGACGGATGTTGCGACCCGGTCGAGAAAATCGCGGTCATGGCTGACCACAATCACCGTGCCGGGATGATCGGCCAGCATCTCTTCGAGCAGGTCCAGCGTTTCTATGTCGAGATCGTTGGTGGGCTCGTCCAGCACCATGAAATTGGTCGGCTTGGCCAGCGCACGCGCCAGCGTGAGGCGTGCCCGCTCGCCGCCGGACAGTACGCCAACAGGCGTACGCGCCTGTTCAGGCGAAAACAGGAAGTCCTTCATATAGGACATGACATGGCGCGAAACACCATTGACCACCAGCGAGTCGCCGTGGCCATCGGTGAGCGCATCCTTGAGCGTCCATTCCGGCCGCAGCGACGCGCGGCTCTGATCGAGGGTTGCCAGTTGCAGATTGGTACCCAGACGCACATGGCCGGTGTCGGGCGCAAGCTCGCCGATCAGCATTTTGAGCAGGGTCGTCTTGCCTGCGCCATTCGCACCGACAATGCCGATACGGTCGCCGCGCAGAATACGGGTGGAGAAATTCCTGACAATCACCCGCTCGCCATAGGCCTTGGAGATACCCTCGGCCTCGACCACCAGCTGGCCGGACATCCGGCCGTCTCCGGCACCAAGCTTGACCGCGCCCTGCGCGCGGCGGCGGTCGCGCACTTCCTGCCGCAACTGGGCAAGGCGGGCCATGCGCCCGACATTGCGCTTGCGCCGGGCGGTGACGCCATAGCGCACCCAATGCTCCTCGTTGACGATGCGCCGCTCCAGTTTGTGCGCGGCAAGTTCCTCTTCCTCCAGCACCTTGTCGCGCCAGGCCTCGAATTCGGCAAAGCCACGCTCCAGCCGCCGCGTGATGCCGCGATCCAGCCACACCGTGCTGCGCGAAAGGTTAGAGAGAAAGCGCCGGTCATGGCTGATGATAACCATGGCCGAACGTGAGGCCTTGAGCTCCGCTTCGAGCCATTCAATGGCCGGGAGATCGAGATGGTTTGTCGGTTCGTCGAGCAGCAGAATATCGGGCTTGGGCGCGAGCGTGCGGGCCAGAGCCGCGCGGCGCGCCTCGCCGCCCGAGAGGGTCGCGGGGTCTTCCTCACCGGTGAGGCCAAGCTGCTCAAGCAGGTAACGGGCGGAATAATGGTCGTCGGCATCGCTCAGCCCGGCCTCGACATAGGCCAGCACCGAAGAAAAGCCGGAAAAATCCGGCTCCTGCGGCAGATAGCGGATGGTCGCGCCGGGCTGGAAGAACCGCGTGCCTGAATCAGGCTGCAGCAGCCCGGCGGCGATCTTGAGCAAAGTGCTCTTGCCAGAGCCGTTGCGCCCGACAAGACAAAGCCTGTCGCGTTCGGAAACGGAAAAGGACGCACCTTCCAGAAGGGGCGTCGAGCCCAGACGAAGGCCGATGTCTTGCAAGATCAGGAGAGGAGGAGCCATGCGCCGTGGATAGAGGCTCAGGCGCGAAAGAGCAAGCGTGTTAAGCGAAGCCAATCATCGCTTTATTCCGTTTCAAACTTGCCCTTTGAAACACTTGCCCTATCGAGCCATCGCTCCAAATATGGTACAAACCAATGCACTTCCAGTAATTTAGCGGCACCGATCAAAAATATGAGAGAAAACAACAAAAAAACCGCAATGCCATGCCAAGGCAATGCGATATCCACCAAAGCATTCAGCATACCGGTTACAACAAACATCCATAAAAAACGCTCTTGCTTCCGCTCAGTTCTAATTTTTTCCAACTGACTTTCAAGTGCTGCGGCAGCTCTTTCGATGGAATCAGGCTTATCAAGTGACCTCAACACTCCGGTGTCGTCTTGAAGATTCAAGTCTGCGGAAATATTCGTCGGCGATGTCTGCGTCGGGTATCTGTATTCCTCTAAGTCCCGGGACATAATTCTTGGCCCACGCTCCGTCCACCCGATGAGTCATATCAACTAAAGCGCCGGCATTCAAGTGCAACAAGGCCTTACAAACCACGTCCAATTCCTTACGACGATTATCTTCTTCTTTGAAATTTCTTGCATCATAAAAGATATCTTTTATCGGAGAGGCCCCAAACATACGAACTTTACGGTAAACATTTGGCTCAACCGGACCATAATCCCAAGCTTCAAATGCGCCGTCGAAGAGACGAGCACCATTGTTGCGGCCCATGTGATACATTTGCGCCATGAAAAGAACCTTCTGAAGCTGGAGATTCGTGATCTTCCAACTTCCCTTTTCGCAAATGTATTTGCAAACCGAGTCGACCCGCGCTGTCATGATTGCCATCTCTGCAGTAGTATAAAAAGATTACGCCTGTTTACGCTCAGATAGGACTCCCTATCAAATCGAAATGCTTACACGCATTTTAGCTTCAAAGTCTATTATGAGGATAATTTAAAAAAATTCAATTTTTGAAATCTTATAAATGAAACTTTAAAACAAAATCGGGGCTCAGAGTTCGCTCACCCCGCCCTTCCCCCTGCATAAAATTTTCGCTACAAGCACCATGCAACCAAAGGGGAATACACCATGTCGCAGGCTGCTGTTCAAACCGCTTTTAAAGCGCTTCAGGCCCATCAGAAGGCTATGTCGAAGGTGAGCGTGCCGGAGCTTTTTGCCGCCGACCCGCAGCGCTTTGCCCATCTCAGCCTGCGCTTTGACGATATGGTGTTCGACTATTCCAAGCATCGCATCACCGCCGAAACCATCTCCCTGCTGGTTGATCTCGCCAGAGCCGCCGGTGTCGAGGCCAAGCGCGAGGCCATGTTCGCCGGCGAAAAAATCAATTTCACCGAGGGGCGCGCCGTGCTGCATACGGCCCTGCGCAATCTCTCCGGCGAACCGGTGGTCACCGATGGCGCGGATGTGATGCCCGAGATTCTGGCCGAGCGCGCCAAATGCGCCGCTTTCGCCGCCAAGATCCGCAATGGCGCGATCAAGGGCTCCACCGGCAAGAAGCTGGTGCATATCGTCAATATCGGCATTGGCGGCTCCGATCTTGGCCCGGCCATGGTGTGCAAGGCGCTCTCGCCCTTCATCGCCAATGGCCTCCACATGCATTTTGTCGCCAATGTCGACGGCGCCGATATGGCCGATACGCTCAAGGATCTCGATCCGAGCCGCACTTTGTTCATCGTCGCCTCAAAGACCTTCACCACGCAGGAAACCCTTGCCAATGCGCGGGCGGCGCGCGCATGGATCGTAAAAAGCCTTGGCGAGGCCGCGGTCGCCGACCATTTTGCCGCGGTCTCGACCAAGCTTGATCTGGTCGCCGCCTTCGGCATCCAGCCTGACCGCGTTTTCGGCTTCTGGGATTGGGTTGGCGGGCGCTATTCGGTGTGGTCGAGCATCGGCCTGCCGGTGATGATTGCCATCGGGCCAAAGAAATATGAGGAATTCCTGCGCGGCGCCTATGAGGTGGACAGCCATTTCCGCTCTGCGCCGCTGGCGCAGAATATTCCGGCACTGATGGGGCTTCTGGGCATCTGGTATCGCAACTGCTGGGGCATGGCGTCTCAGGCCGTCATTCCCTATGACCAGCGCCTGTCGCGTTTCCCGGCCTATCTCCAGCAGCTCGATATGGAATCGAACGGCAAATCGGTGCAGATCGACGGCGATGCCGCAGCGCATTCAACCGCGCCGGTGATATGGGGCGAGCCCGGCACCAATGGCCAGCATGCCTTCTTCCAATGCCTGCATCAGGGCACCGAAGCCGTGCCGGTTGATTTCCTGCTGGCAGCAAAACCCACCGAGGCCGATGCGGGCCATCAAGATCTGCTCACCGCCAATTGCTTTGCGCAGAGCGAGGCCCTGATGCGCGGACGCAGCCTTGAAGAGGTGAAGGCGATTCTGCACAAGCAGGGCATGGACAAGACGCAAATCGACCTCATCGCCCCGCACAAGGTCTTTTCCGGCTCGCGGCCCTCAAGCACCCTGCTTTATTCTCAGCTGACGCCGAAAATGCTGGGGCGGCTGATTGCTCTTTACGAGCATAAGGTTTTCGTTCAGGGGGTGATTTGGAACATCAATTCCTTCGATCAATGGGGCGTGGAACTGGGCAAGGAACTCGCCAACCGCCTCGCGCCGATCGTGGCGGGCAAGGGCGGAACCGACGCTCTCGATGGTTCAACCGCCGGGCTGATCACGGCCATGCGCGCCATGCGGGGCTAGACGGCGCACCGCAGGCACGGGGACATTGGCGCAGAGGGCCGGATGCGAAGCCCTGTTGCGGACGGGAATCTGATGGCTGAAATTGTGCATAACGGCCCCGGCCTTTCCGGCCTCGCGCTCAGCGGACAGCAATTGCTGGCCGCGCCTCTCGTGCTGATGGAGAACCGGCTCGATCCCGCACAGCCAGCGCAACTTTATACCCAGCCGCTTGAGGTGATCACATGCAGCCGCGCCGAGGACGTAACGCAAGCCTTTGCGCGTATCGACGCCGGCATGAAGCGGGGGCTGCACGGCGCAGGTTTTTTCTCCTATGAGCTTGGCTATGTCTTCGAGCCGCATCTGCGCGCCTTCCTGCCCGATGCGCCGCAGCTGCCGCTGATCTGGTTCGGCCTGTTCGAAGCCCCGCGGCAGATCGATCTCTCCGAACTCGATGCCATTTTCGCCGCTCTGGGGCCACCGGCGCCCATCGGCAACCTTGCCTTCGGCCATGACCGCGCGGTCCATATGGACAAGGTGCGCAAGGCGCAGAATTATCTTGCCGCGGGCGACGCCTATCAGATCAATCTGACCTTCGACATCAGCTTCACCCATAACGATCCGCTGCGGCTTTACGGCGCGCTGCGCGCGCGCCAGCCCGTGGCGCATGGCGGGCTTATCCTCACCGGCGAAGCGGCTCTGCTCTCGGTCTCGCCGGAGCTGTTCATCGAAGCGGCGGACGGGCGCATCATGTCGCGCCCGATGAAGGGAACGGCGCGGCGCGGCCTTGATCCGGCGGATGACGAAGCCCAGCGCGCCGCACTGCAGGCCGACCCCAAGCAAAGGGCCGAGAATGTGATGATCGTGGATCTGATGCGCAACGATCTCTCGCGGATCGCGCAGATCGGCAGCGTTCAGGTGCCGCGCCTGTTCGAAGTCGAGACCTATCCCAGCCTGCACACGCTGACCTCCACCATCACGGCACAGCTCAGGGATCACCTGAGCCTGCACGACATGATGAAAGCGCTATTTCCCTGCGGTTCGATCACCGGCGCGCCCAAGCACCGCGCCATGGAGATCATCCATGAACTGGAACGCGGCCCCCGCGAGGCCTATACCGGCTCCATGGGCACGCTGACGCCGCAGGGCGCGCTCAATCTCAATGTGGCCATCCGCACGGCAAGGCTGCAGGGCGGGGTAGGTCATTACGGCGTGGGCGGCGGCATTGTCATGGATTCGGACGCCTCGGGCGAATATGACGAATGCCTGCTCAAGGCCCGGGTGCTGACCGATCTCGCTGCCGATTATGGCCTGATAGAAACACTGCGCTGGAGCCCGGACGAAGGCTTTGTCCGGCTTGACCGGCATCTGGCGCGGCTCGGGCGTTCGGCACGCGCGCTTGGGTTTGCCTTTTCCAAGGATGAGATCGCGCGGGTGCTGCACGCCCCGCTGGCGGATTGGACGCGCGAGGGCCTTGCCCGGCGCGTGCGTCTTGAGCTTGCCCGCGACGGCCAGCTCGAACTGACCCACGCCCCGCTTCCTCCCGAACCCGAGCGGCTGCAACGCCTGACCCTTGCCGCGACGCGGCTCGATGCGGGCGATCCCTTCCTGCGCCATAAAACCACCCGCCGCGCCCGGTATGAGGATGCCTTTGCCGCCGCCGCGGCCACCGGATTCGACGAAGCGCTGTTTCTCAACCAGCGTGGCGAAATCTGCGAGGCCGCACGCAATTCGATCTTCATCGAACGGGATGGAGTTCTGCTGACGCCGCCGCTCACCAGCGGCCTGCTGCCCGGCATTTTGCGCGAGGAACTTCTCGAAACCGGAGAGGCGTTCGAGGCGGTGCTCACATGGGAAGATCTCTTGCAGGCCGATAAGATCTTTCTCGGCAACAGCCTGCGCGGCCTGCGCGCGGCAGGGCTTTGACAGTACTCCTCCCCTGTGAAGGCGCGGGTCAAGCGCGAGAACACGCATGCCGAAAATGCGGCAAACCTTCGCCGCGCCGTCATTGCGAGCGAAGCGAAGCAATCCATAATGTCCCGAAAATCTGGATGGCGTCGCTGCGCTCGCCATGACATTTGCACAGAGAAAGAGGGAATTTCTCCACCAGCCGCACACGCCCCCTCTCCCTCGGGAGAAGGGCAGGATGAGGGCGAATCCGCCTGATGGGCCGGACTTCAGCTCAGTTCGGCTATCAGCCCGCGTAAAAAATCCAGTCCGGCCTGCAACTGGCTCAGTTCGATATATTCGTCGGGCTGGTGCGCCTGATTGATCGAGCCCGGCCCGCAGACGACGGTGGGAATGCCCGCAAGCTGAAAGCGCCCCGCCTCGGTGGCGTAAGGAACGGCGATGGTCGTGTTGCGCCGGGCCAGTTTCAGCGCCAGAGTTTCGGCTAAAGAGCCCTGATCCGGGTTGAGGCCCGGAATTTCAATTTCAATCTCGGTTTCAATATTGGCTGTCGCGGCGTTCAGGCGCAGACGCGGCAGCATAGCTTGCGCCTTGCGCATGAAATGGTCATAGGCCAGACGCTGCGAGACGCCCGGCAGTCCCCGGAACTCCCAGAGGAAGGCACATTCCTTGGCCAGAATGTTGCGCGCCGTACCGCCGGATATGGTGCCGACCGATATGGTCGACATGGCCGGATCGAAGCGCCCGGAAGGATCGCCGATGCGGGCAAGCTCCTGCTGAAAGGCATAGAGTTCGCCCACAAGCTCGCAGGCAAACGGAATGGCATTGACGCCCAGATCGGGCTTGGCCGAATGAGCCTCGAAGCCGGTCACCCTTGTGCGGTAGGTGGCGATGCTCTTATGGGCGTCGGCCACTTCGAGCAGTGTCGGCTCACCCACGATGACGGCGGCCGGCAGGGGCAGGTCATGCCCCATGCGCGCGAGCACGTCCATCGGGCCAAGACAGGTGGTTTCCTCATCATAGGTCAGGCAGATGTGGACGGGCTTCTTCAGTCCTGCGCGCTGCATTTCCGGCACGAGGGCCAGAGCCAGCGCGGCAAAGCCTTTCATGTCGCAGCTGCCGCGCCCATAGGCCCGCCCGTCCGCCACCCGCAGCCCGAACGGATCGCTTGTCCAGGCCTGTCCCTTTACCGGCACGACATCGGTGTGGCCGGACAGGACGATGCCGCCATCCGTTTTCGGGCCAATCGTCGCGAAAATCGCTGCCTTTTCGCCGGATGCATTGGGCACAACGTGACATTCGACCCCAAGCCTCTGCAGATAATCCTCGACATGGACAATCAGCGCCAGATTGCTCTTGCTGCTCTCGGTATCGAAACTGACAAGCTGGCCCAGAATATCGAGAACGCGCGCAAGATCGGTCAATTGATCACCCTTCGCATATAGGGACTGTCGAGAGAAAAGGCGGGGATTTCCACTTCCAGCGATTCGCCATCCTCGCTCACCATATGGAAATAGCCGCGCATGATGCCTGAAGGTGTGCCGAGCGGGCAGCCCGACGTATAGCGGAAGGAATTGCCCGGCTCGAGCACCGGCTGTTCGCCGACAACGCCAGCGCCGCGCACCTCGCTGGTTTCGCCGTTGGCATCGGTGATGATCCAGTGCCGGGACAGCAACTGGACAGTGACATCGCCCTGATTGACGATCTCGATTGTATAGGCCCAGAAGAAGCGCCCATCTTCTGGCCGGGACTGATCCGCCGCGAATTGCGGCAGGACGATCACTTCGATGTTCCGGGTCGTGCAACGATACATGGAAGCCTCGCGCAGCAAAGAACGCTCATTTTCCTTCATTTGCGCGCTTTCGTGAAGTGATCTTTCGCACAAAACGCCAAAATCAGACGAGCGCCAGCGCCTGCGCCAGATCATCCACGAGGTCCTGCGCGTCCTCAAGCCCGACGGAGAGACGCAGCATGCCCTGCGTGATGCCAAGCTCGAGCCGCGCGTCCTCGGCCAGACGCTGGTGCGTCGTGGTGGAGGGATGCGTGATCAGGCTCTTGGAATCGCCCAGATTGTTGGAAATGGCGATGATATTCAGCGCATTGGCCATTTTGAACGCAGCTGCCTTGCCGCCTTTCAGTTCGAGGGCAACGAGCGTGCCGCCCCCGCTCATCTGCTTTTTCACCAATGCGCGTTGCGGGTGATCGTCGCGCCCGGGATATAGCACGCGGGAAATGGCCGGATGAGAGGCCAGAAAATCCGCCACTTTTGCAGCGCTGTCCTGCTGCGCCGGGACACGCAGGGCCAGCGTTTCCAGCCCCTTGAGCATTACCCAGGCATTGAACGGCGACATGGACGGCCCCGTCTGGCGCAGGAAATTATGCACATGCGTCTGGATGAAGGCTTCCGAGGCCAGCACCACGCCGCCCAGACAGCGCCCCTGCCCGTCCACATGTTTGGTGGTGGAATAAACGACGCAATCGGCGCCGAGCTTGAGCGGAGATTGCAGCAACGGCGTGGCGAAGACATTGTCGACAACCAGCGTCGCGCCCGCTTTGTGCGCGATATCGGCAATGGCGGCAATATCATAGACTTCAAGCGTCGGATTGGTCGGGCTTTCGAGAAACGCCACTTTGGTGTTCGGGCGCATCGCAGCCTGCCATTGGGCGAGATCAGCGCCATCGACAAGCGTCGAGGCCACGCCGAAACGCGGCAGCAGATCCTCGACGATGAAGCGGCAGGAGCCAAAAAGTGCCCGCGCCGCTACCACATGGTCGCCCGCCTTGACCTGACCCATCAGCGCCGCAGTGACAGCCGCCATGCCGCTCGCGGTGGCGCGCGCCGCCTCCGCCCCTTCCAGCACGGCCATGCGCTGCTCGAACATGGCGACGGTGGGGTTGGAAAAGCGCGCATAGATGAAGCCCGGTTCCTCGCCCTTGAAGCGGCGCTCGGCCGCCTCCATCGACTCATAGACAAAGCCCTGTGTCAGGAAAATGGCTTCCGACGTCTCGCCAAACTGGGATCGGAGGGTGCCGCCATGCACGAGGCGGGTTGCAGAGCGCAGTTTCGTCACATCGAGGGGCTTTTTCATCACATTCTCCCGCAGCAGCATCGTGTGCCGCAAAAACAAAAACCCGACTTCGGCAAAGCCAAAATCGGGATCAACACCCGATCTTTTAGCGCCTTGTTTAACGTGGCGGCAAGCCGATCGGCCCAAAAACCACGAAATTCTATATTTGCTTGTGGCTTACAGCCCAAGCGCCTTGGCGTCAAGCTAAAGGTGGGCTACGACTAAGGCAAAAAGGTGATTGGTTTTGGTCAAATTCGATATTCCCACCGGCATTCTCTCGGCGCATCAGATCGAAGCCCTCGCGGCTGAGGGCGCCATCGTGCCTGCCAGCGCCTTCGCGCCGGATCAGATCCAGCCCGCAAGTCTGGACCTGCGCCTTGGCAAGAGGGCCTGGCGCATGCGCGCCAGTTTCCTGCCCGGCCCGCGCCGCGCAGTCGCCGCCTGCATCGACGCGCTGGCGCTGCATGAAATTGATCTGGAACAGGGCGCGGTGCTCGAAACCGGCACGGTCTATCTTGCCGAGGTGCAGGAAATTCTCAATCTGCCATCGCATATCGCGGCCAGCGCCAATCCGAAAAGCTCAACCGGGCGGCTCGACGTCTTCACCCGCGTCATCGCCGACCGCGCCCGCGCCTTCGATATTATCGAAGCGGGCTACAGCGGGCCGCTCTATGCTGAAATCTCGCCCAGAACCTTCCCCATTCTCGCCCGCAGCGGCTCGCGCCTGAGCCAGATCCGCTTCCGCCACGGCGATGCACGCCTCGACGATGCCGAGCATATCGCGCTCCATGCGCGCGAGACGCTCGTCACCAGCGCAAATCCCTCGATCGCGCTGGGCGTTGCCGTTTCCGTCGACCTGACCGGCTTCGACGGCCTTATCGGTTATCGCGCCAAGCGCCATACCGGCCTGATCGACATCGACAAAAAGGCCGCGCATGACGTCCTCGATTTCTGGGAGCCGATCCACGCCACGCATGAGCGCGCGCTGGTGCTCGACCCCGGCGAGTTCTATATTCTCGCCAGCAAGGAAGCCGTGCGCGTGCCGCCGAGCCACGCCGCGGAAATGACACCGTTCGACCCGCTCGTCGGCGAGTTCCGCGTGCATTATGCGGGCTTTTTCGACCCCGGCTTCGGTGCGGCTGAAGCGGGCGGACAAGGCGCGCGCGCCGTGCTGGAAGTGCGTTCGCACGATGTGCCCTTCATCCTTGAAGACGGGCAGATCGTCGGCAGGCTGGTCTATGAGCAGATGTCTCAGACGCCGCGCGCGCTTTATGGCGAAGGCCTTGGCTCGAACTATCAGGCGCAGGGCCTGAAGCTGTCGAAACATTTTCGCAGCTGAGCCGCAGCCTCTTGCGAGGCGGCGCAAAATGCGGCTATACACATCGCGTGCGGGTGTAGTTCAATGGCAGAACGGCAGCTTCCCAAGCTGCATACGAGGGTTCGATTCCCTTCACCCGCTCCACCATGCTCCCGCTCACCCTCGTTTCTCACGCCTGCGGCAGCCCGGGTTCGATTCCCTTCACCCGCTCCACCATGCTCCCGCTCACCCTCGTTTCTCGCGCCTGCGGCAGCCCGGGTTCGATTCCCTTCACCCGCTCCACCATGCTCCCGCTCACCCTCGTTTCTTGCGCCTGCGGCAGCCCGGGTTCGACTCCCTTCACCCGCTCCACCATGCTCACGCTCACCCTCGTTTCTTGCGCCTGCGGCAGCCCCGATTCGATTCGCCTCGCCGCACCGCCCCACCAGAATCCGGCTCAATTCTCAGACGCATCCGGCCTGCTTACCTGCCGCGGTTCTTCACGTCGGAATGGCTGCTGCGCAGGCATAGATTTACTGTAGGGCAGCAAAATTAACCCTAAATTCACCAAAATCAGCGATACCCAAATTGGGCTAGAAATGGCGTCAGATCTGAGATATAAAATTTAAGCTATCTTAAACATTTCATAATGCGGCTTTATTCGGCGCTCCGGTTGATCCGAAAGTTTATTTAGGGATTTTGATTGAACATGCTTCAGCCAATCCGGCCTTTTGCCAGAACCTCCGGGGTATTCGCCGCCACTCTGCTTGCTTTGACGCTTGCCGGCTGCCAGACGGGCGATCTCAATCCAGCCGCCAATGCAACACCGGCACCCGCAGCGAGCGCTCAGGCCGACGTTCAGCCGGATGATATCACCGCCGCGGCCTATTATCCGTCCGACCAGCCGCTGCGCCTCGCGGAGCAATATTTCAAGGATGGCGCTTATGGACTGGCAGAGCGCTATTATCGCGACGCCGTTGAAAAGGCGCCGCGCGATCTGACCGCATGGATCGGTCTGGCTGCGAGCTATGATCACCTCGCCCGCTTTGATCTCGCCGATCGCGCCTATAATACGGCCCGCAATCTGGGCGGAGAAACTGTGCAGCTTCTCAACAATGAGGGCTATTCCTACCTGCTGCGCGGCAATCTGACCACCGCACGCGCCAAGTTCAATGCAGCGCTGAAGCGTGATCCGCATAACATAACCATTGAGAACAATCTGAAGCTTCTTGCCTCCAGCGCGGCTTATATCAAGCGCTCGCAGCTCTGACGCGAAGAGATTTCAGACAGACACACGCGGGCTCAGGCCCGCGTTTTTTATGTGCCCTGCGCCGGTGCTATTTCGAGAACACGAACGCCAGTTTCAGGGCGATCGGCAGCATGACGATCATCAGAATCACGGGAAAAATGAACAAGGCGAGCGGGATCACCATCTTGACCGAGAGCTTGTTGGCAGTTTCCTCGGCGCGGAACATGCGTTTGTCGCGCAATTCGTCGCTGAACACAGTCAGGGCTTCGGCCACGTTTCCGCCCAGTTCGATAGAATGGCGCAGCACTGACACCAACGCTGCGGCCTCGTCGATGGCCAGACGGTCTGCAAGCGAATGCAGCGCCTCGATAGTGCTGCGGCCCGCGCGCGTTTCCGCGCCCATGATCTCAAGATTTATTCCAAGCGCGTGACTGCGCATTTCAATCTGCGGGCGCACACGCTGCAGCGCCCCCTCGATACTCAGCCCCGAATTGACGCATACCACCAACAAATCGAGCAGGTCCGGAAAAACCCGGCGATATTCGAAACTCAGGCTGCCCTGCCGGTTGGACAAAAAGGCGTCCGGGCCAAATATGCCTATCAGCGCGCCGACACTCACCGACAGCAGGAGCAAAGGCCGGGAGATGGTCGGCAGAAATATATTCATGATCACAAATATCGCGATCGGCAGGACGATCACCGTCGCAATACGGGCGAAGAAATAATAATTGAGCGCGTCGTGACTGAAATAGCCCGAGCGCAGCAGCTGGCGACGCAGTTTCGAGCGCACCGAACTGTCGACGCCGAAGGATTCCTCCGTGAATCGCTCCTTGATCAGATTGCCAATGGCGCTGCGCGATTGTTCTTCGACAACCTCGGCCGATACGGTGCCTGCACTGAGACGGCGCTTCACCTGCGAGCGATTGACGTAATATTGCGCAACCACAAAGATCAGGCCGGCCACCGCTATGAAGGCCATCAGAACAATCAAGACCAGCTGAAAATCTAACATCTCTATTCCAAATCTAGATCTTGAAATTCACCATGCGGTAAATCACAAAATTACCGACAGCCAGAAGCGTCCCGCCGACGATCAGAGCCGGCACCATAGCCGGACTGCCTCTTATCTCGCTGAAATAATTCGGCGACATTGTATTGATCACGAGAAACAGAAGGAATGGCATCGACGAAAGCACGCGGGCGGACATGCGGCCCTCGGCGCTGAGCGCTTTCACCTTCAAGCGCAGCTTCACGCGTGCGCGGATGAGTTGCGACAGTCGCGCCAGCACCTCGGCAAGATTGCCGCCGGTCTGCGATTGCACGGTGACGGCAATAACCAGAAACAGAAGGTCCTCCTGCCCAACCCGGCGATTGAGATTGTTGACGGCGGTAACGACATCCTGACCGAAGGCGATTTCGTCCGACGTGATACCGAATTCCGTTCCGACAGGATCCGCCATTTCGCGCGAGACCAGTTCGATGGATGTCGAGAACGGGTGGCCAACGCGCAAACCGCGCACAATCACATCGATCGCGTCCGGCAGTTGCTCGGCAAAACGTGCAATCCGGCGCGAGCGCTGCATGACAAGATACAGAAAAACCAGAAGCGGCCCCAGCACCAGGCCAAAAACCAGACCGATGAGTATCGAACCGGTGTGCAAACGCAGCAGAAATGCCGTCGCCAGAAATATGACGAACGAAAGGCCGAAGGTCCATGACAGCAGCGCAGCCTTGGAAATTGTCGCGCCTGTCTGGACGAAATAATCGTTCATCCGGCTCAGAAACGGACTGTCAAAATCCGCAAAGCCGCGCTCCCGCCGCAATTCATCAAGCAGGCGCACCCTGTCAGGCAGCTTTTCGCCAAGCGTCAGGCGCCGGTTGATCGATTTTTGTGTCGTTCTGGCGCGATAGAGCATCCAGTAGACCGCTTCGATGATCATCACCGCCGTGACAAATACGAAACCATATATCAGCCAAGGTTCATTCATGGCGTGGCCTTACAACGGTTGCGACGGATCGAAATGACCCGACGGCAGTTCGACGCCGTAGGCTTTCAAATTCGACAGGAAGTTCGGGCGGATGCCGGTGGCGCGGAAATTGCCGTGCATCTTGCCCGACTGATCCGTGTGCTCTTTGACGAATTTATAGATTTCGTGCATCTGGATCACCTCGCCTTCCATGCCGGTGATCTCGCTGATGCTGGTGACGCAGCGCCGCCCGTCCGGCAAACGCTGCACCTGCACGATGAGCCCGACAGCCGAGGCGATCTGGCTGCGGATGGCGCCCAGCGTCATGGGCGATCCGGCCATACCGATCATCTGTTCAAGACGCTTGGTTGCCTCGCGCGGCGAATTGGCGTGGATGGTGGTCATGGAACCTTCGTGGCCGGTGTTCATGGCCTGCAACATGTCGAAGGCTTCCTCGCCGCGGCACTCGCCGATGATGATGCGGTCCGGGCGCATACGCAGCGCGTTTTTCAGAAGATCGCGCATCTTGATTTCGCCCCGGCCCTCAACGTTGGCCGGCCGCGTTTCCAGCCGCCCGACATGCGGTTGCTGGAGCTGCAGTTCCGCGGCGTCTTCGATGGTGATGAGACGCTCATGCGAGGGAATATAGTTCGAGAGCGCGTTCAGCATGGTGGTTTTACCACTGCCCGTGCCCCCCGAGATGATGGTGGAGACGCGCCCCTTCACGGCGGCGGCAAGCACTTCCGCCATTCTCTGCCGCAATGCACCTACTTCAACAAGCCTGTCCATGCTGAACGGGCGGGCGGAAAATTTACGGATCGAGACAAGCGGCCCGTCGATGGCGATAGGGCGGATGGCCACGTTGACACGCGAACCATCGGGCAGACGGGCGTCGACCATGGGCGAGGATTCATCGACGCGGCGGCCGACCCCGCCGACGATCTTGTTGATGATGCGCAACAAGTGGGACTCGTCCTTGAAATGGACTTCCACCTCTTCGAGGCGTCCGGAACGTTCGACGAAACACCGTTTGTGGGTGTTGACCAGAATATCCGAAACCGTGGAGTCCTTCAGCAGAGGTTCCAGCGGGCCGAAACCGGTCATCTCAGCCAGAATTTCGGTGGTGAAAACCTCCAGTTCCTTCTGGTTGAGCGAAATATTCTGCCCGCGGACATAATTGCCGACAAAAGCCTGCACCTGACGCTGCAATTCGATCGGAGGCAGTTTTTCAAGAAGCGCGAGGTTGAATTCCTCGATGATCAGTTCGTGCAGCTTCAGCCGCTCCTCGATCATGGAGGGGCGCTGCGTGATGACCTCGCGCGGCGCTTCCTTGGGCGGAGGCGGTGGCGGAGGCGCCGCGTCAGCCGCAGGCGTCTCTACAGCAACGGGCTTGGAAGGTTTTGGTGCGGATTGAAAATTAAAAAAACTCACGATTCCGACCTTTATTGCGGTGAACGAAATGCTTTAAAAAATCAGTAAGACAATATCAGCCTCAAGATCATATTCTAGCGCACCTTAACATTTCCGCAAAACTGAGCCAATTTGCTGATGTCCTTTGCAATCTTGCTTGATGAATGACTAATGGACATCGGCGCGCCGGTATCGACGCTTTCAATTGCGATCCTCGACTCGCGCACGAAAATCAGTTCCTCGCCGCCGAGAACCTGCGTTACATGGTTCTTGCGCGAAATGCCTCCGCGCCAGGTAACCTCGCATTTGTTGATGGCGACGCAGATCTCAACCGAGGTGCCCGCAATTTCCCGCACGGCGGCCAGCGTTTCCACCATCTGATGCAGGCAGGGGATCGTGTTGACGCCAGTCATCACCACGGCCTGAGAAACCTTGAGTATCTGAGCGGTCCACGCACTCCAGGCCACCGGCAGATCGATGAGGATGAAATCATACCGCTGCGCGATCATGCCGAACAGGGAATCCAGACCTTCGAGATTGACCTGCTCAAGTTCGCGCTTGGCGCGCGGCGCTGCAAAAAGGTCAATGCCGCTCGGATGATGCGTCGTGTAAATGTCCAGCAGATGTGTGTCCAGGCGATCGGGCGAGCGCATGATCTCCTCGATCTGCAATTTTGGCTCGACGTCGAAATAACCGCACAGATGGCTGGTCTGAAAATCGAGATCGATGACGCAGATCTTGCGCCCCTTGGCCCCTTTGGCCCGCGAAAGCTGGATGGCCGTCTCCCCCGCGAGAGTGGTGTTGCCAACTCCGCCCGCTCCGGGCATGAAGGCGATGAGATGCGGCACGCGCATGGAATGGCCGGGCTGGGCGCTGTCACCACCGCGCATGCGCACGATGATGTCGAATATTTCCTTGCCCGGCGCCTGTTCGGGCACCCAGTCCGCATTGCCCGACTGCACCAGTTGCTTGTAATCGCCCGCAGAGATATCCCCGCCGACAAGAATGAAAAAGATACGCCCGCGATATTGGGCAATCATGTCTACAAAGCGCGAGAAAGACTTGCTGTCACCGGAATTGATGATGGCCAGCAGGAATATCTGCTTGGCGGCGGCGCTGGCCTTGCGTTCCACATCCTCAAGCCGCTCAACCTTGATCAGCTTTGGCACGAAGGGTTTGAGACGCAGTTCGAGGGCCGGTGTTCTTGCCGGATCGCCGCTCGCATTCCACATGAAGACGTCAAGTTTCTCACTCTCACCGCTCATCAAGACGCTCCCAATGCGGACATATATTCTCCTGTTATCGATGTTGTCAGTGGGGGCATGTTGATATCCGAGAAACCGAGAAGACCGCCAAGGAAATAGAATTTGAAAGGCACGTTCTGCAGCGATATCGTTATGGTCGGCACGGGGCCGTCAGGCCTCCCCACATAGCCAAGCCCCGTCTGTGTATAGACGATCTTGACATTCGCCGGCCTGATATTGGAAAAAACGCCGCACATGCCCAGCGTGTAATAGGTTGTTGCCGCAGTGCAGCTGCCATTGTTGGCCCGCCCATAAACGATGGCGTTCATCGCAGACGCATTATAGCCCGAAATGCCGGTGCAGGTGCCCGTGCAGGAGCAGGTTTGCGTCGAACCGTCACAGGTGACCGTGAAGCTTGGCATGGCGCTGCCGACGATCGTACTGCTGCTGACAACATTGGTGCTCAGAGTGCTCAGCCCGCCAGCCACCGGCGTCCAGACCGCGGCTATGCGCGCACCCACCTCGACAGCCTTGGCCGCTGCATTGTACTGGTAGAAGGCAAACAGAAAATCGATCCCGCCCAGCACGAAAATAAAAATGATCGACATCATGACAGTGGCTTCGACAAGCACACTGCCGCGGGAGTCCCGGCGAAGATTTCTGGTCAGGGTCAGGGTCATGGACGTCATCCGATGCCAATCACACGTTCGGTGTGGGAAACACTGATGGTCGGGGCCGAAAGACCGAGCACGCCAAACAAGCCCAGCGAAGGGTCGGCGAAGACCGTCGAAACGGTGACGAGTTTGACAATCGAATTGCCGCTGGAATCGTAAAAGCCGCTGTAGCACGCCGATGTTCCGCAGGGCGTTGCGGTGCCGGTGTTTGCCACGGAGGAAACCGTCACCGTGATGGCGCTCGCCGTCCAGCCCTTGACCCGATATGAGCCGCCCGACGTTATCGAGCCTGTGGTCGCCAGGTTTTTGGCATAGGTCTGGTTGGTTGAATTGGACGGGTCCGACGAGCGGGCCAGATAACGCGCTGCGTCGCGCACGCCCGTTGAAATGAGTTGCTGCTGATAGAAATAGAACGAGAACTCGAACACGCCCAGAAACAGGACAATCAGAACAGGCGTAAGCACCGCGCCCTCAACGAGCGCCGTGCCTCCGTTATCTTTCCAGAGCCTTCTGATAAACCTGTTCACCATAAAATTTCAATTCGTTAAAAAATCTATCGGTACAATTGGACATTCTGAAACAAGAAACCGTCGCCCGGCGTATCCAGACCCACCATTTCGGCGTAGGGCACACCGTTGACCGTACTGTTGGAAGCTGCAGTTTTCACATTGTATATCGGAACAGTTAAGAACATTTTTGCGAAAGCCGCCACCGGAACATTTGACGAGCTGCCATTCACTGACAGATTCTCACAGTTGAGAACAGCTACATGCAGAATTCTCCGTCCGGCCATCGGCGTGGTCGTTGAGCACATATTGCCGGAGCCTTGTTCCTTGCCAATCGATTGGTCAGCAGTGAGGTTATTAGCTATCTCATACAGATAGACCTGATAGCGGCTTATCGTGGCCGGGGCCGTGCATCCCGATGGCGCAGCCGCGCCGCCAGGATGGGCGGTGCTCCAGTAACCTGGGAAAGTAACCGTCGCCCCTGAACTGATATTCTTTGAGACGCTCTGACTCATCGTCACCTGAGTGGAGGTGACCGCCGTAACCTGCGTCCCGTTAGGTATATTTGTTCCATAGACCGCCATACCGACGCTGATGCCCGTCGTCGATGCGAAGGTGAGTATGTTACTCGAAGATGTCGTCGATGTCGCCGCGGTGGTGGCGATCGAGATATCGCCGCAGGTCCAGTCTCCGTTGCCGAAGCCGACAGACTGGTCGGTGAGGCCGCTGGTCAGCATATTGTTGTCGAGTGGCAGAGAAGCTGCCGGCGAAGAGTTATCCGTGCTCTTGTTCCCCGTATTGCCGGGCAGATAGGTGGTCGACGAGACATTGGGGTTGCACGCGCCATTGGCGCCATTGGCCGGCGGAAATCCCTTTCTCACATTCACATCGGGTGCGTAGTTCGAATCCTTGGCGCAACTCTGGAACGACCCTGTTAGTGATTTCCAGACGTCAAAACGCACGTTGAGCGCTTCATAAACGTTGGAATCATTACCCGTCTGCGGATTGATGGCGCGCAGCAAATAGCAGATATTCGGGAAATTCAGCGCCATGGCCTGAACAACGCTGTTGTTGCTGCCTTTGTCCGCGCCGCAGGTTCCCGACGGAAAGGTGCCGGAAGCCGGCTCGATATACCCAAAGTTCCCCGGAAAATAGGTCGAGGACTTGTTCTGAGTGCTTGTCAGCTCGATCAGCTGGCGCTGGGAAGTTGCGGACTGAGCACCGGCGACCAGCGCTGCGGTTGCCTGCTCATACGTCATCCCCGGCGTTTCATAAGGGTTGCAGATGAACAGCGGCGTTGTATCGCATAAAGCGGCATCCGGCCCCGCCACGGATTGAGCGCCGGCAACGACGGAATTGACGCCGCCGAATATTGCGGCAGGCAGCACCGTGGACATTGTCGCGGGCGTCACCGTCACTTCGACAAATCGCGCCTGCGTCGGATCGGTGGTGACATAACTTGACGCAATGCTGGTTGTGGTGCCGGGCGGCAGGCTCGAAAGGAAGCGGATATTCGAAACCGTGACCCCGACATTGCTGCCGAAGAGATTGGAGTTGGACACCCAGCTTGAACTGGTGTTGGTAATGGCCGCCGTGGCGCGGGTGATGGCGTCCGGCAGGGCGTTCAGTTCGGCGGCCCCGGCAATGGCCAGCGCATCGGCGCCGCGCTGCATCTGTGTCTGCAGGCTCATGTAGCGTGCGCCATCGAGCGCAAGCACGGACATGCCGATTATAACCACCAGCAGCACCGTGACGTAGGGCAGCATCACGCCGCGCGTATCCTGCGCCAGTTCAGCCGCACGCATGTGGCCGGAGCGAAGCCATTGCGCGCCTTTTCTGTAGAGGAAACTCCGCCGCGCAAGCTGCATGCAACGAGCGGTTTTTCCGGACGACAGTGCCTGGAAAAATTCGATCTTCATGCGTCAACACCTTAACTTAGGCCCGCAATCAACCGGCTGCGGTCGGCGTTATTATTGAGCCGGAGCCATACCCCCGGAAGCACCCTGCCCGCCGCCAGAGCTTGAAGACTGAGGCAGCGCACCGGAAGCCTTGGCGCCGCTTTCGTAAAGAATGACTCCCTTTGTGAGGCGAGCGCTATCTCCCGGAATGTTCTTGTTGCGGACATAGGCTGGCCAGGGGTCAACCATCTGGGCCACTTCATTGGCCGCAATGTCATCTCCCGGCGCGGACGAGACCGTATCGCGCCGCGCAGTATAGCTCTCGAACGGATCCTGCCCGCCAGCCGAGGCGCAGCCTGCAAGCAATCCGCCCAAGCCGATAATTACAAGAGCAATAATCCCCCTGCTCATCCCCCGCCTCACTTCTTTTCCAGATATTGATCAGCGGTTCCGACATTGATGATGTGGCCGTAAGGACCCCGCACGTCCCCGCCGCTGCCCACGTATTCCGAGAAGCTTTTCTTGCGCTCCAGCTGGCCCATGGCAAACAGATCGACGTCATTGACCGGACCGCTGCGATCGAATGGCGTGGCAATGTGATCGCCCGGCGCCATGGGCTTCACCAGATGCGGCGTCACGATGATGATGAGATCCGTCTCGTTGTTCTGGAAGCTTGTCGAACGGAACAAGGCGCCAAGAACAGGAATTGAACCGAGGAATGGCAATTGCGAAATCGTCTCCTGCCGGGACGATTGCAGCAGCCCGGCAATGGCAAAGCTCTGCCCGTCGCGCAGCTCAACCGTCGTGTGCGCCTCGCGCGTCGTCAAGGCCGGGATATAAAAATTATTGGACACCACGGCATGAGCGGGGTCCAGTTCGCTGACAGAAGGTGCAAGGCGCAGATTGATCAGGCCATTGGCCATAACCGTGGGCTGGAAGCCAAGCTGCACGCCAAAAGGCTCGTAATTCACCGAGACTGACTGGTTTGTGCCCGTACCCGTCGCTGTCGGGACGGGAATCTTGCCGCCGGCCAGGAAGCTGGCGGTATCTCCCGACAAAGCGATCAGATCAGGTTCGGCCAGGCTTTTCACCAGCCCCTTTTCTTCCAGCGCGGTCAGAAGCACATCGATATTGGTGCCTTTATTGACGAGGTTGGCCAGCACCGTACCAAAGGGCGCGGAAGCCGAAGCCCCGGCAAATGTACCGGCCGCGCCGAACAGAGGCAATGAACCCGAGCTTGGGTTCTGCACTACTCCGCCTATACCGGTGTTGATGCCCCGCGAACCGTTGGTGCCGAACCAGTTGACGCCCAGAGCGCGCTGCGCGTTGCGGCTCGCCTCAAGAAACCGCACCTTGAGCATCACCTGCTGCGACGGCCTGACCTTCATGGCATCGATGATCGGCGCGTTCGGCGAAAGACCCTTGGCCACTTCCAGCGCGCGGTTGGCGGAAATGGCGTCCGAGGCCTCTCCGCTCAGAATAACCTGACCATTGGCGCTGGATACGTGAATATTGCGCCCATCCGTCGTCTCGACGATGCGATTGCGCAAGGATGCCGTATCGGGAATGACCTCTAGATCAAGCACTGCGACCAGCCGCTTCTGCGGATCAAAAATCGACACATTGGTTGTGCCGACCTTCTTGCCCTGAATATAGAGCGACGAGTCGGTCATGGGCATGACATCGGCGATCTCATTCTGGCCGACGACAGCCGTCTCAAACGGCTGATTGATCTTTATCGTGCGCGATTTGAACAAAGTCACGGATATATGGCGCGTCGGGCCGTTTTCATCGGAAATCGTGGCGGCGCTCTGCGCCATTGCCGTGCCAACAAGGCCCTGACCAAGAACGGCAGCGCCAGCCATCAGCAAGGACACAACAAACATAGCGGGACGCAAGCGCCTTGCCTGTGCAGCATGGCGCCCGCCTGCGGGCGGTGTCCAGGCTGCGGCGCAAACTCTGATCGCAACGTCGCCCGACGCCTGCGCAAGTCTGTTTTGTCCTTTAAGCATCTCAAGCACTCATCAATTCATAAAAAATCAAAACGGGTGAAAACTGCAATTCAGATATGACCGACGCCTATTTTACCCTCAAAACCTCATATTCATCGCCCTTCATCGCACGCACAACAGTCACAGTCCGCGTTTCGACAGCCTTTACCGGCGGAGCAGGCGGCGCAGCGGCGGGCGCGGGCGGCGGCGTCTCAGACACCGGCTTCGCAGCCTTGTCCTGAGCAGGGGCGGACTGAGCCGACTGAGCACTTTCAACCGGCAATGCGGAATCAGGCACACCATTCTGGAACAGATCATGCTCTGTCACACGGACATTCGGCTCGCCCTGCGAGCGGTCGCTCGACTGACGCAAGATAAGCGACAGCCTGCCGGAATTGGTTGCGAGAAGAATTTTCAACGCCTGCTCGGAGGTCAGCTCCACAGTAACCGCCTTGGCGACGACCGGATGATCCTGCCGCTCTCCCGCTGACTGGTCGATCGCCAGAACCTTGACATGCTGCAGGATCACCTCGGAAAAATTCTGAGCGCTTGCTCCGGCGCCGCCGCCGCCGTTCGTCCGCGTCAGCGCTACATCGACAAAATCGCCGGGATAAATGAACCCGGCCACGCCGCGCACATCGTCAACCGGCACGGTCACCGCGCGTTTGCCGGACTCGATCATCGTCGAGAGAGACCCGCGCTGGCCCGGCCCGCCAATTTTCGACGTGACAATCGGCTCGTTCTTGACAAATGAAGCGAGAGTAATCCGGCTTCCGCCCTTCAACAACGCGTCTACCGTCGGGAAGGACCCGACCGGGGTTACCGATGAGGGCCACTCAATCTGCGCGACGTTGTCCGCGCTAAGCTGCGTCCCGAAGGGCAAAGGCTCCGTCGCGACAACTATAGTGCTCATCTGAACGGGTGCCGAATTCCCATTGGAATGGGTAGCCAGCCAGTTGCGCACCATGAATGCAGCAACGCCGCCAAACAACAATGCGACAACCAGAACCAGAACATTAACGCCTAACCGCATGAGGCAGCCTACCCATTAATCTCATAAAAAATAAATTTCGCGCAATACCGCACTTAATCATCCATTAACGCAACTGCGAAGTCAATCTCGGGCCTTCATCAAATAAACTAACAAGGTTAATTTACTCGATAAAATATTAACAAAATCCATGCTTTAATCGACTATGCCTCAATTTGATACAAAAAAACCCATAAAGCCGACGCAATCAGCTTGGAGATTCTGCTCGCTACCGCGTTACGAATCATCTGATATTACAGATTGGAATTTGGAAAATCAGGTGACAGTGCCAAACTGGAAAGCTAGGTTTGCCGCAAGCGACCATAGTTGCAGATAAAGCACCGGAAGAAGCCGCATTAAATTCGTCCTGACAATTAATTTCAGATTTTAACGGGAAGTGAACCGACGCTCTGCGAGACTGCTCCATAATACTGCAAAGCGGCTGATATTTTATCTATTTTTCTGCATGATGAATGACTGAAAAACCAGAATCACGCGCCAAAATGACCAGATTCCGGCGAGAACTGTTGTTCCTCGCCGCCCTGCTCATACTTGCGCCCGCGACATTGGCAGGGCGCAGGCTGTGGCAGCGTATCCATGCCAAGCCCCCCGCCGCGGTTCAGGCTCAGGCAACGGGTTCCGCGAAGCCGGCCAATGACGGCGCTGAGGCCGGCAAACCCGGCCTGCCGGACTATTTCTTTCCATTCACGCCGCGCGGCGGCGACAAACGCCTGCAGGGCGCGGTCGATCCGTCCGGCCAGATCGACCTTGGCACGCAATCCGATGTGTTGGCGTCCACGCTGAACCCTCCGGGCGCTGCACCGCAAAATCCGCCCAAAGCCACATTGCGCGCCGACCCGCCCGCCCCGGCCGCTTCGCCCAGACAGCCAGCCGGCAGCTCTGCATCCATCGTCCCGGGATCCAGCCAGGCTAAGGCGGCGCTCATCTATCAGATTGGCAACAGCAGCACGCCGGACAAAGTGTCCTTTGGAGAAACCAGCTGGATCTGGTCGGCAGATGCGCCGGATGGGACCGGCCTTTTCATGACCGCACAGGTCAGGTTCAAAGATCCGGGCGTGACGCTGATGCTGCGCCTTCATACCGCGCGGCCGCCCTATGCCTCCAACGACATGTTCATCGATGCTGGTCTTCAGCAGGCGCCGCCGGGCTATGCGCTGCTCGGTCCGCTCGTCCTGCGCAACCGGGGGCAAGCAGATTCGAATATTCTGACTGCGGCGGTGCCCTCGCAAGCGCGCGGCGGCAATTTTCCCGGCAGCGCCGGTTATGCGCCCTTCGTGCTGCCCTTGTCGCTGGATTCCGATACGGCTTCGATCAAGGCCAATATTGCCTTGCTGCGGGACAAGCGCTGGATCGACGTGCCTGTGAAAGTGGCGGCAAACCAGCAGGCCATTATTTCCATCGAAAAGCCGGACGATGTCGGCAAGGTGCTGGCGACGGCCCTGACAGCGCGCATCAGTTCCGGAGCCGATATCCCGATCGGCTCTCTGCCAAAGGATTTACGCCCATGAGCGCGATCGGCCTTATCTCTGCAGCCCTGCTCTGCCTCACCTCGGCGCTGCTGGTGCGCATCGCGCTCGGCGATCTGCGGCGCCGGCAGATCGACAACAGCCATGTGATCGCGATGCTTGTGCTGTTTCTGCTTTATGCCGCGGTCTCGGGCCTCTGGATGCAGTTGCACTGGCATCTGGCGCTGGCAGCTTTCGCTTTCCTCGTCATGCTGATCGGCTATACCCGCAAAATGATGGGCGGCGGCGATGTCAAGTTTCTCACCGCAGCCTTTTTGTGGATGGGGCCTTGGTTTGCGCTGCCCTTCGCCATATTGCTCGTGATCTTCATCGGCATTCATGCTCTGACGGCCAGACTCGGATGGCTTCCGGGCGAAAAGGGGCCCAAAGGCCTCATGATTCCGCTGGCACCGTCGGCCTCAGCCGCAATGATCGGCGTCTTCCTTCTAGGTTATGCGCGCCCGCTGTGACGGCGCTCTCCGGGCAGATGCAAGCTTTTTACGCCGTCTGCTCTTGAAACCCGAAATTCGTCTGACCATTTGAATCTTTATACGAATTAATAACCGAACCGGGCTCAATGCGTGCCGGTTGCGAGACTATCCTAGATTTATCCGAGGTATCTGATTAATTTAAGCCGTGTTATATCCGTGGTCAGGACAAATTGAGGGAATAATGACAGCCATCTCGCTTGTTGCATCCTATGCGGAGATGGCCGTGACCTATCTGCTGCCCTTCCTGGCCATTCTTGGCCTGATCGTCGTGGTTCACGAGATGGGGCATTATCTTATCGCGCGCTGGTGCGGTGTCGGCGTGCAGGCCTTTTCCTTCGGCATGGGGCCGGAAATTGTCGGTCTCAACGACCGTCATGGCACGCGCTGGAAAATCTCCCTGATCCCGATTGGCGGCTATGTACGCTTTGCCGGAGACGACAACGCCGCCAGCGTACCGCGCGCCAACGCATCCGCCAACGCCGGCCCGGCGGCGGAAGGAACCTTCAACGCGCAATCCGTCCCAAAGAAAATGGCCATTGTCGCCGCCGGCCCCATCGCCAATTTTCTGCTGGCGATCATGATCTTTTCGGCACAGGCCTATGTCTACGGCATAAGGCTTATTCCGCCCGTAGTGGCGGCTGTGATGCCCGGCAGCGCCGCTGAAAGCGCGGGCCTCAAGGCAGGCGATATCATCACGCGCATCAACGACGACACAATCGAGGATTTCTCGGATATCCTGCGCGTCGTCATCTCGCATCCCGATCAGAAGCTGATGGTTGAACTTGAGCGCGGCGGCCAGACCGTTACCCTGCCGGTGACGCCCAAACGGGTGGCCATGCACTCGCCGGGCGGGCTTGTCCATGTCGGCCAGCTCGGGATCACGTCTGTCGACTCGGCCTCGCAGAAGCTGGTCTATCCTTCTGCTGCCCGCGCCGTGGCGCTGGGCACGGAGCAGACCTGGAAAATCATCCGCGACACATCGGACTATATCGGCGGGCTGTTTGCCGGACATGGCAGCGCCGACCAGCTCTCCGGCCCTATCGGCATTGCCAAGGTTTCGCATTCTGCCGCGGCTTTCGGTGTTGGCGCGCTGATGCAGCTTGCCGCAATGCTTTCCGTGTCGCTGGGTTTCATGAACCTTTTGCCGGTACCCATGCTCGATGGCGGACATCTTGTCGTTTATGCGATCGAGGGCCTGCGCGGGCGCAAGCTTGATCCGCGCCTGCATGAGCTTGGGCTCAAGATCGGCCTTGCCTTCATCATGGCGCTGACGATCTTCGTGACAGCCGGAGATCTCTGGCGGCTGCTGTTCGCCAGCCGCTGATCTGGCCCGCCAGACGCCCGTCAAATCTCGTGTTCGTCAAAATTAAATTTGACCCGCGTAAATATTTTGATTGACGGGGCCCCGCCTTGCTGCAATCTCTTCGCATCTTCAAAATTGCATGAGGCACAGGCATGAGCACGATGACGACAGCGGAACTGCGCGGCTACCAGCAGATTTGCGGCGCGAATGGCGCGATCATGGTCATTGCCTGCGACCAGCGCGGCGGTATCCGCAAACTGCTCAGTTCCGATCCTGCCGAACAGGCCAGAATCACCGATGCACAGCTTGGCGACACCAAGGCCGATGTCACGAAATATCTGGCCGCCCATGCGCCTTGCATCCTGCTGGACCCGATCTGCGCCGTGCCGCGTGTCGTCGACGAAGCCGCGCTGCCGCGGGATGTCGCGCTGCTGATCGGGCTGGATGCCTCTGGCTATGACACTTCGCCCGACGGCCATTATCTCTCGAAACTCGTACCCGGCATCAATGCGCGGCGCGTGCGCGAACTTGGCGGCACCGGCGGCAAACTCATGGTCTATCTGCGCTCCGACCATCCCGAAGCCAATGCGCATAATATGGACATCATCCGCCGCTGCATCGCTGATTTTGCAGCGGAAGATCTGCTGCTTGTCGTTGAATTCCTGACCTACAGCCTGCCGGGTGAAAGCCCGGAAGAGTATAAGGCGAAATTCCCCGATCTGATCGTCGGCGGTTCGCGCATCTGCCTTGATCTTGGCGCCAAGGTTCTGAAAATTCCCTATCCCGGCCATGCCGAAGCCTGCGCTGCCGTCACCCGTCTTTGCGGGCCGGTGCCATGGTCCGTGCTCTCGGCGGGGGTGGATCACGATACGTTTAAGGGTCAGGTGGACATAGCGCTCGCCAACGGAGCATCCGGCGTCATCGCCGGCCGCTCGCTGTGGAAGGATTGCGTCTCGCTTGACCGCGCGAAGCAGCGGCAGCTTCTGGAAACGAGAGCCTTGCCCCGCCTGAAGGAATTGCAGGCCATTCTGGCCCGCCACCCGCGCCGGCTCACCAAATCCTGAGGCCTGAGCCATGATGGCGACAGGCATTGGTATCGACATAGGCGGCACCAATATCCGCGCCGCCCGCGTCGACAGGCACGGAATCATAGAGGCCCGTCTGGCGCAGGCCACGGCCGCCACGCCCGAAGGCGTGCGCGGGCAAATCGAGCAGATGGTCGCCGGGCTGGACGCGCCCGGCTGCACGGCCCTCGGCATCGGCATACCGGGGCGGGTCGACGCCGCGACCGGCGAGATCCTTTCCGGCGGCTTCGTTGATCTGTCCGGCATGGCTCTGGGCGCGCATTTGCAGCGAAAATTTCCGCATGCACTTCTGCTGGGCAACGATGCCGGCATGGCGCTGGTGGCCGAAGCCCGCATCGGCGCGGCGCGCGGCAAGGCCCATGTCGCGATGCTGACCATCGGAACCGGCATAGGCGGAGCGCTGATGCTGAACGGCAGGATTATTCATGGCGGCGGCACAGCCGGGCAGCTCGGCCACCTCACCGTTGATTTCAACGGCCCGCCCTGCCTGTGCGGGCGCAGGGGCTGTCTGGAGACATTGAGCTCCGGCACGGCGTTCCGGCGTCTCAGCGCGGAGCGTGGCCTTGCCGGCGTAACGCTGGAATTTGTCTGCACCAGCGAGGAGCCGGGGCCGCGCGCGCTTCTGGCTGATTTTGCCCGGCCGCTGCGCGCCGGGCTTGATACGATCGCCGCATGTTTCAACCCCGAAATGATCGTGCTGGGTGGAGGGCTTGGCCATGCGGCGCATGCGGCGCTCGCGCATTTTCCGGCTGTTTCGCCATGGACGCAATATCTTGTCGCGCCCGCGCGTCTGGGCGATGATGCGGGCGTGATCGGCGCGGCACTGGCCGCCCTGGAGCAGGTCTGATGAAATCGGCCATATTGGTCAATGGCGTTCCGGCCTCCGGCAAGAGCACGGTGGCGCGCTTTCTCTCTGCACGGCTGGGCTGGCCGCTTCTGGCGCTGGACACGGTCAAGGAAGCCTTTTTCCATCATCTGGGCACGGGTGACCGCGAATATAACCGGATGCTGGGGCGCGGCAGCTATGAGGCCATTTTTGCGCTGATCGGCGATTTTCCGCCCCGGACGGGCGTGGTGATCGACGCGTGGTTCGGCTTCCAGCCGCGCGAGGTGCTCGAGGCGCATGTGCGCCGCGCCGGGCTGGAGCGGATCGCCGAAGTCTGGTGCCATGCCGATCCGCAGATCATCGGCGCGCGCTATGCCGCCCGCGTGAATGCGCGCTCCGCGGGGCATCTCGGCCTTGATTACGTGCCGGAACTGATCGCTCTTGCGCAAAAAGCCCGGCCGCTGGGTGACTTCGCGCAATTTTCCGTCGATACGGCGCAGCCTTTGCCCGAGGAAGCGCTGCTGGACTGGGCAGACCGGTTCCGGGGGCTCTAATTGCCGCAGGCCCGGCGGTATTTGCCCACCACCGCGCCAATTTTCGTATCGATGACCCGCGCCGACAGCGGCAGAGCCGCCGAAGATTCCGGCAGATGCCCCGCATATTGCCACAGCAGGCCGGGCGGCACCTCCGCTGTATCTATGGCCGCACACAAGCGCCGCACTGCGGCTGCAAGGTCCGGCTGCGGCCAGTAGTAGCGCACTCTGTCGCTCAATCCGTATAATTGCAAAAGGCGCTCACGCCCGCCCGGCGGCACGTAGGCGCGCCAATATTTCGGTTCCCGGTCCATGGCCCCGAAAACAGCAGCAAAAAGGCCCTCGCCGGATGCGCCGCCAAGCGCGCTGTCCATCGCGGCCAGCGCGAAGAGCGCCTCGCGATAGGCAAAGGTCAGTTCAGGCCCGACCTTCAGAATGGCGAAATGGCTGTCCACAAGCCCCGCCAGACCCTCCGGCGACTGATAATCCGTGGAATGCGCCTCAAAGACGAGGCCGGGCATCTGCGGCAAGGCCGCGCTCAGATCGGCGGCGCGTGCGGCATCGAATGCGAATATCTGTTCATTGCCAAAATCAACGCCCGGCTGCACCACAAGGCCGACCACCCGCCCGAAGGCCGGCGAAAGCCCCATCCGGGCAAAAATATCGCGGTGCTCGGCATAAGTGCGCAGCGCCGCTTCCGGGCTTGTCACGGCCAGCGCATCAATCTTTTCGCTTTCTCCGCCCGGAACGGGCACTTCCGTGCCGATGATGTAGACCGGCGGCGCAGCCCCCGCCGCCGCCTCGGCTGTTGCGCACAGATCGACCGAACGCCGCGCGATTTCCGCGGTGCTGAGCACGCCGTCATCGGCGCAGGCCATGCTGGCATCGAGATGGATCTTGGCAAAGCCCGCCCCGACATAGGCGCGCACCATCTCCCGCGCGCGGCTCATCGCTTCATCCGCAGGCAGATGCCGCCAGGGATTGGGGCCTAGATGATCGCCGCCCAGAATGATGCGTCGCGGATCGATACCGGCCTCATGCGCCAGACCTTCGACGAAAAGGCGAAAATCACGCGGCGTCATGCCGGTGTAGCCACCCTCCTGATTGACCTGATTGCAGGTGGCCTCGATCAGAACCGGCGCTTCGTCGGCAGCATGGGCGCGCAGGATACAGCGCAGCACATCGGGATGCGCCGTACACCATGAGGCAATGCCGCCTTCCTGTCCCGCGTGATGGCCGGCGGCCAGTGCTTTCAGAATATCCCCGTTCATGCCGCCGCTTCCAGAAAAGCGCGGATTTCGGCCAGCCGGCTGTTGCCTTCCATCGGCCCGACCTTGGTTACTGCAAGCGCGCCCGCCGCATTGGCATGGCCAAGCACGTCGCGCATGGACATGGCGCCCGAGGCCGCCAGCGTGACGAATGTACCGCAAAAGCAATCGCCCGCGCCGGTCGGATCAAGCGCAGCAACCTTATGTGCCGCAAGGCTGGCCGCCTCGCCGCCGCGCCCGCGCGCCTCGCAGCCCCGCTCGCCCTTTTTGAGCACCACAAATTCGGCACCCCGCGCAAGCAGGCCGGCAGCGAAAGCATCGAACGTTGCGCCGGGAAACAATGCCGCCGCATCATCCTCGCTCGGCAGGAATATGGAACACATGTCCATGATGTCCTGTATCGCGGCAAAATAATCCGGGCTGTTCATCAGTTCCTTGCGGATATTGGGATCGAAGGAAATCCGGACGCCATGCGCATGCAGCGCTGTCACGATCGTTCTGATCTTGGCGCAGATCAGCGGATTGCCGAGGGCCGCGCCGGACACGTGGAAATAATCGAGGCCGAACGCCAGCAAGGCGGCGATCACGCGCTCATCCGCATCGAACTGCGCGGCGGCGGACAGCGCTATATTGTAAACGAAATCACGCGAGCCGTCGTCATTATAGCTGACAAAGGCGGTGCCGGTGGGCGCATCCGCAACCCGGCGCACCAGACTGGTGTCGACACCATCCGCGGCAAGCCGCCCGATCACGACATCGCCGAAGGCGTCCGCCCCCACAGCGCCGACAAAAATGCAGTCCGCGCCCGCGCGGGCCGCCTGATCGATAAAAATTCCCGGCGCGCCGGACGCAAATGGACCCGTATAATTTTGCACAAGCCGATGATGTCCATTCTTGCCAGAACAGACAAATTCGACCAGTAATTCGCCAACGCAGCCGATACGGACGCTTTTCGCCATTCATCACCTAGCTTCAATTTTCTTCAAATTTATTTAAAAATTTCTTCGTGTCAAATTTTGATTTTTCCCTCGTAAAATTTGATAAGGAAATAATTTAGCTCGTGACAGCACTCTAAAGCGCTGATATCAAAGCTAAACAGGGGGCAGCGTGAAAAAGAAATCCATACGGACAATGGAGCAGTTTTCGGCCGCGGTCGGGATTTCGCGCCCCACCGTGTCGAAGTTTTTTCAGGATCCGAAATCCGTGCGCGCCAGCACGCGCGCCAAAATCGAGGCCGCGCTGAAGGAAACCGGCTTCCGCCCCAATATCTTTGCCGTAAACCTCAACCGCCGCCGCACCAAGATCATCGGCCTGATCGTGCCCGATCTCACCGATCCTTTCTATATGGCGCTCAGCCGGCGCATCGAAATGGGTGCGAGCGAAGCTGGCTACCTGTGCATCCTGCTCAGTTCCAACGGCAAGCCGGAGCTTGAGGAGCGCGCCATCGAGACCATCACCTCGCTGAATGTCGGCGGGGCCATCATCGCGCCACTCGGCATGAAATCGCAGAAGTCCAAGCTGAAAACGCTGGGAAAGCGTATTCCCCTCGTCTTCATCGACTCGCCGCTTGATGCGGCCGAAGCTTTCGTCGGCACGAATAATTTCCAGAGCATGCCGCTGATCACCGAATATCTGTGCCGCTCGGGCGAGGCGCCAATCTATTTCGAAATGCCCAGCATCAACCAGAACGCCATAGAACGTCATGATGCCTATATGGCCACGATGGCGCGGCTGAAGATCGAGCCTTCCGTCATCGATTTCGGGCCGATCGACAGCTGGGACTTCGAGGGCATAGCCTATGAGGTCACTGGCCGGATCATGCGTGACGGCGGCTTTCCGCGCCGCACCATTCTGTGCGCCAACGACCGTGTCGCCTTTGGCGTGATCGCCGGCATCAACGAGGCCGGTGCGCGCATCGGCATCGGCCCGGAATTCGATTATCGCGTCGCCGGCCATGACAATCAGCCCCTCGCCGCCTATACATCCCCCGGCCTGACCACCGTCTCGCAGGACCGCGACCGCATGGGCCAGCTGGCGCTCAATCTGCTGTTCGCCAAGATGGACCATGCCGAAGCCATTGTCGGGCCCAGACCCGACGGCGAGCGCATCCTGCTCAATGCCGAACTCGTGTTCCGCAAATCCGCCTGACACAACCCGCGTCAAGGCCCGAAACCGGCCCTGGCGGGCAGCTTCATTTGCCGACCATGAGGCGGACGATTTCGTCGCCGCTTGTCTCGGCCGGGCGCCGCTCGCCCGCATTCTCGCCGCGGCGGAACACGACGATACGATCGGCCACCTCGAAAATGTCGCGCAGATTGTGCGAGATGAAGATGATGCCCTTGCCCTGCGCCTTCAGCGATTGAATGAGCGATATCACCTTGCGCTGTTCCGGCACGCCGAGGGCGGCGGTGGGTTCGTCCATGATGACAAGCCGCGCGTTCCAGTACATGGCGCGGCCAATGGCCACGGCCTGCCGCTGGCCGCCGGAAAAGGCCGCCACCGGCGCTTCCAGGCGGGTGACATGAAAATCGAGCTTTTCCATCGTCTCCTGCGCGGCCTGCGCCATCTTGCGTCGGTCGAGCACGGGAAGCAGGCCAAAGAGCTTGCGCGTCGGCTCCCGTCCGAGAAAGATGTTCTCGCCGATGGAGAGATTGTCGGCTAGCGCAAGGTCCTGATAGATCGTCTCTATTCCATTGTCGCGCGCTTCCTGCGGCGTCGCGAAGGAGACCGGGCGGCCATCGAGCATGATCTCGCCCTCGTCGTGGCGGAAGACGCCGGAGATGGTCTTGATCACCGTGGATTTGCCCGCGCCATTGTCGCCGGCCAGAGCCACCACTTCGCCGGGCTGCACATCGAAGGATACGCCGGACAGCGCCTGCACCGCGCCGAAAGCCTTCGACACATTGCGGATGGAAAGGATAGGCGTGGCGTCACTCAACTTGGCGTCCTCCCATGAAACGGCGCTGCGTCTGGTCGACCAGAACGGAAATGATGATGACCGTGCCCACCGCGATAAACTGCCAGAACGGCTCCACGTCGATGAACACAAGTCCGTATTGAATGACGGCAATCACCAGCGCCCCGGCGATCGTCCCCCAGATGGTGCCCGAACCGCCGAACAGGCTGGCCCCGCCGATAACGACGGCGGCGATGGAATCGAGCAGCAACGGCTCGCCCGCCTGCGGCGCACCCGCCGAAAAGCGCCCGGTATAGAGCGCGCCGGCCAGACCGGCCATGACGGCAGAGAGAAGATAAAGCTTGCTGGTCAGAGCCTTGGTATTGATGCCCGCGCGGTTGGCCGCGGCCTTGCTGGCGCCCATCGCATAGGTATGCTGACCGAAATGCGTCTGCGACAGCAGGTAATGCATCACGAGACAGGCGATAGCCGTGAGAATGACCAGAACCGGAATACCGGCAACCCGGCCATTGCCGATGGCGCTGTACCAGTCGTTATCGATGGCGATGGTCATACCCCCGGCAAAGAGATAGGCGGCGCCGCGTGCCACCCCATACATGCCCAGCGTGCCGATGAACGGCGGCACCTTGAGCTGCGAAATCAGCCAGCCGTTGACGTATCCCGGCACGATGGTCATGACCATGCCGGCGAGAATGCCAAGCACCATGGACAGAAACGGATCTATATGCAGCTGCACCGCAAAATAATTGGCGGAATGGGCCGCGATAACCGATGCCAGCCCCATGACGAAGCCCAGCGACAGATCTATGCCCGCAGAAATGATGACAAATGTCTGGCCGAGCGCCAGCAGCAATGGTGCGGTGGTGAACACCGAAATCGACTGCAGATTATAGATATTGAAAATGAAGCTCGCACCGCTGGTGGCGCGCGACCAGACTTCAAAAAACACGATGAGCAGGATCAGGAAGAACCATGCCCGCATTTCTGCAATTTTCATGAATAGGGGATGAACTGCAGTCCCCCTGCGTTCCGCTAAGGCCATGTGTGAATTCCAGCTTTCAAGCCGTCAATAAATGTGCGGCCCGCGCCGGGGCAGGCCGCCGAAATTCCGACGCCTCCGGCTGTCCTGCGGACAGCCGGAGCGCGCGCTGCAATTACTTGCTCTTGTAAAGGAACTTATTGACGTTCGGATCGTCGATATTGTCCTTGGTCATCACGGTGAAGCCTGTGCCGATAGCAGTCGGAACCGGATTGCCGGTGACATGGGCATAGGCGGCGATCAGGCCGAAATAGCCGATTTCGGCCGGATGCTGCGCGATGGTGAGTTCGAAGGTGCCGTCCTTGAGCAGCGGCACGATGGACTCAGGCGCATCAAAGCCGGCCAGCTTGATCTTGCCTGCCTTGCCGGCCTGCTTGACGCCGTTGGCAGCGCCCTGAGCCGAAAACAGGTTCGCGCCGAACACACCGGCAAGATCGGGTTCGCGGCCGATAACGGCCTGAACCTGCGCGGCTGCCTTGTTGGCATCGTCATCATTGAACTGGGTATCCAGAACGGTGATGCCGGAATATTTCTTCATCTCGTCCTTGAAGCCCTCTTCGCGCTGGTCGGTGGTGGAGACGCCGGGCTTGACGTTGGCGACATAGACCTTGCCCTTCTCGCCAATGGCCTTGGCCAGCGCGCGCGCCGCCATGCGACCGCCCAGCACGTTGTCCGAAGCAACATAGGAGACCGGGAAATCCGCATCGCCCGCGCCGGTCTGGAAGACGCCGCTGCCGATGAACGTATCGACGCAGATGACGGAAATGCCCGCATCGAAAGCCTTCTTCAGCGGCTTGATCATCTGGGTCTTGTCATTGGGGGCGATGAGGATGGCGCTCGGCTTCTTGGCGATGATCGCATCAAGAATCGGCATCTGCAGGGAGACGTTCCACTCGGCGGCACCCTGATACAGAAGGTTGACGCCAACAGCCTTGGCTGCCGCCTCGGCACCCTTGTGCATGGTGACATAAAAGCCGTCGGCCGTCAGGCCGGGAATAAGCGCGATGGTGATTTTGTCCGCAGCCTGCGCGGAGCCAGTGAGCAGACCCGTTCCGGCAACAGCCCCGGTGGCACCCATCAGTTTAAGTAAAGAGCGACGTTCCATTGTTTTCTCCCACGATTTGTTTTTTGGCTCAGGCTGACCAATTCCAAGCCTCACCAGACTGAACCATTGCAACATTTTTTTATTTCGTCAATTCAAAATTTTACGCGCGATAAATTTGAAAAAGGTCGAGCGATCTTGTCGCTTCTCAAAGAGAAGTGTCTGAAATAATGGCTGGAATTTACCCCCGATTACCGCGTGAGCGCGGCGCTTTTATGGCTCTGAACCATCATGTGCTGCTGCCTATTCCTGTCATGTCGCATTGCCGGTGGATGATTGCGGATGGTCGTTGGGTGCCGTGGCATCGAAGGCCAGCGCCGCAGCGCCCACGAGGCCCGAATTGTCATGCAGCCCGGCGCGCAGAATATGCACGCTGCGGAAAGGCTGCATCGCGCTGGCCTGAACACGGGCGCGGATTCCGGGCTCCAGCACATCGAATCCATTGGCGATGCCCCCGCCAAGCAGAACGATCTGCGGCGAATAGAGATGGAGCAGATTGGTAATGCCGATACCCAGCACATCGGCCTCTTCAGCAACGAGTGCCAGCGCCAGAGCATCGCCCACCGCCGCCGCGGAGAAAATGGCGCGGCCATCGATCTTGCCGTTCAGGCCGTGCAGCACGCTCTCTTTGTGCTGTGCTGCCTCAGCCTCGGCGCGGCGGGCCAGCGCCGGGCCGGAGCCATAGGCCTCCCAGCAGCCTCTGTTGCCGCAGGCGCATAATGCGCCATCGCGCGCGATGGTCATATGGCCGATATGGCCCGCCATGCCAAAGCGCCCCCGCAGGATGCGCCCGTCGCAGATAATGCCGCCGCCAATGCCGGTGCTCACGGTGATATAGACCAGATTGTCGTAGCCCTGCCCCGCGCCGAAACGCCATTCGCCAAGCGCGGCGGCTATGCCGTCGTTTTCGAGGTAAACCGGGAGATCGGTGCGCGCCCGCAGCATATCCGTCAGCGGCAGATTGGTGAATCCGGCCAATGTCGGCGTGGAAAGCGCCATGCCGCTGACCGTATCGAGCGGTCCCGGTGCAGCCACGCCCATGCCGACGATCTGATCCCGCGCAATGCCTGCCGAAACCGCATTGGCCAGAGCGATGATTTTGTCGATCACCACATCAGGACCGGCGCTTGCGGGCGTCGGCGCGGCGCGGCGCGCGAGGACGCTGCCCGAGCGATCCAGCAGGGCCGCCCGGATCTGGCTGCCGCCGAGGTCTATGCCAATGGCAAATGGGCGCGCGAGCATTCTCAGCCTCAGATATTGTGGAGCCATGCCATGCGCGCGGCCAGATCCGGCGCATTGAACGCAAGCGAACCCAGAACCACGGTCTCGGCGCCGGCCGCGCGCAACAGCGGCACTGTCTGTTCCCTGATGCCGCCGTCGGCAGCCAGCACGATACGGTGTCCGGCCTGCGCGGCGCTGATCAGCGCCCCCGCCTCGCGCAATCTCTCGCCCGCCGCTTCGTTGAGCCCCTGCCCTTTGACGCCGATAGCCGTACCCAGCAGCGTGACGAAACGAAGGCGCGGAATGAACGGCGCAATGCGCGCGACCGGCGTTTCAACCCGCAGTACCATGCCCGCTGCAAGGCCGCGCCGCGCGATCATATCCAGCGCAGTCGCGCTCACCTTTTCGTTTTCAACGTGAAAACTGATGAGATCGGCCCCGGCATCCGCAAACTGGCTGATCTGCGAGAGAAGCACATCATCCGCCACCATGAGATGCACGTGAACCGGCCTGGCCGATTGTTTGCGGATTGCGGCAACCAGATCCGGGAAAAACAGCATGGCCGGGGCAAAATGCCCGTCCGCCACATCGATATGCAGGATGTCGGCGAAGGGTTCTATCCGCGCCAGTTCCGCGCCGATATTGAGCAGGTCGGACGACCAGACCGAAAATTCGCCGATCAGGCGCTGGGCAGGTAAAGTTTCAATCCAGTTGGCGGCAGGTGCTGGCATTACAAAAAATCCTCGAGAAAGGCAGAAAGTGCGACCGAGAATTCGGCGCGATAACGCGCCTTGTCGTCGGCCTTGGGCGTGATAACGGAAAGACGGGCGCCGGGAATAAGCGCAGCGAGACGCTCGGCCAAGCCAAGAGGGTGGATGGCGTCGCGTTCATGGCCAATGACAAGCGCTGGCACATGCAAATCGCAAATGGCAGCCTCGGGAATGCCGGGGCCGTCCGCTGAAATGCGCTGAAGCAGCGCGGCCGTCACGGCCTGCGGCGCGCGGGAAAAGAAACCGTTGAGCGAGGCAAGATTATCCGGCGCCTGTTGCGCGAGCTTTTGCGCCGTATCGCTTACGGCAAATGCCGCCTGCGCTTCGGCGGCGGGCAGGCGCGCAAGCAGGGCGCCGACTTCCGCGTTGGGGCGCATATTCTCCGGCGCGGCATCCGCCACCCAGGCCGGACGGGCCAGCACGAGCCCGCGCACCAGATCCCTGCGCGTCACCGCAAGCCGCAGCGCGATGGCCGCGCCCATGGAAATGCCGCCGACAACAACGGGGCCAAGGCCGCGCGCTTCGATGAGGGCGGCAAGATCATCCGCAAAGGCCGCAATCGAAAAAGCCTCGGCGCTGCCTGCCTGGGAGCGCCCGTGCCCGCGGCATTCCAGCGTGATGCGGCGAAAGCGCCTGTCCTGAGGAAATACATCTGCCGTCTGCGCGGCATCGCCGCACAGGCCATGCTGGAAAAACACCGGCAGGCCGGGATTGCCAGCATCGTCGACATGAAGGGCCACCCCGTCGCGCTGAAAATGCGGCGCGGCCAGCATCACGACACCAACCTGATTTCGGCTTCGTCGATCTTGCCGCGCAAGAAACGCGCCACCTCTGCAGCCTCGCGGGCCTCAAGACCGTGGGTGATCAGCGGGCCGCTGAAGCCTGTCTGCCGCAGGCACCTGAGATAATGGCCATAATCGAGCACGCCTCTGCCCGCCGCGACAAAGCCGCCTGCCGCGTCGCGGTCCTTGGCATGGCCCATGACAATACGATCGGCCAGAAGATCGATGGCGGAGGCGACCATGCGCCGCTGCTCGTCCAGCGCCGCCACTTCGAACAGATTGGCCGGATCAAGCACGACCTTGAGGCGCGGGCTCGCCATTTCATAGATCAGAACACGCGCCTTCTGGGCGGAATTCACGACATTGGCCAGTTCCGGCTCGATGCCAAGATCAATCTGATGGCGCTCGGCTATATCGAGCGCAACATCCATCGAGGCGACAAGATCGCGCCAGGCTTCAGGCGAATTGTTATCAGGATGGGCGCGCCACTGATCCTGCGCATCGCGCGTGCCGGTGCACAGTGTCACCAGCGGAATGGACAGGGCGGAGGCAGCGGCGGCTATCTGCTCCAGCCGCCGGTGACCGCGCTTGCGTTCAGCCGGATCGGGATGGATCATGTTATACGTACCCGACAGGGCGACAAGCTCGACATTGCTGGCCTCGGCGGCGGCGCGGATGGCTGCGATATCCGATGGTCCCACCTGATCCGGCATGGCGGGCAGCCCCGAACAGGCCATGTTATATTGCGCCGCGCCAAAACCGGCCCCGGCCACAGCCGCCAGAACGGTCTGCGGATCTGTGCCGGAAAAGGTCTTTGCGAAAATTCCAAGCTGCATCACACGCCACCCGAAACATCAGCCAGCGCAACACGGCAGCCAGATTCAGCCGAACGCGCAATCGCCACCATGGCGCGGACAGAGGCAAGGCCGTCATCGATATCAGCGCCCTCCATCGGCGCGCCGTTCAATATCACATCGGCAAAGCCCTCAAGCTGACGGCGGTAGAAATGACCGTCCGCCCCCAGCACGCGGTGGGTCGCGCCATCTGCCTCGCGGAAAATATCGACATCGCTGGATTTATAATACCAGGGGTTATAGGTCTTGCCGATGATGCTGCCATTGCGGCCATAAATCTGGAAACCTTCATGCCAGTCCATGCGCACCGCGACGGTCAGATCGAGATGACCGAGCGTTCCGCTGGCGAATTCAACATCGACAAACCAGCAATACATGCCCGCCCGCTCGGAGAGACGCGCCTGCACGGCAACAATATCTCCGGCAAAATAGCGCGCTGTATCAATGAGATGACAGCCATGCGCCAGCATATAATAGCGTCGCAGGTCCGCCTTCGGATTGCCGGAGGGCTTGCGCGCATTGGCGCTGGAGACAATCAGCGGCTGCACGGCATCGGTCATCGGATAGCGGTGGGTGCTGTCGCAATACCAGGCCTTCAATGCGGCCATGTCACCCATTTCATTGGTGATGAAGGCCTTTGCCGCCTGCAATCCGGCATCGAACCGCTTCATATGCCCGACCTGAAGGATGCGACCGGTCCGCCTGACCACGGATTTCAGGTCCTCGACTTCCTCGATCGTGAGGCCGATGGGCTTCTCGCACAGGACATGCTTGCCTGCTTCAAGAGCGCGGATCGCCGCCGGCACATGGAAGGCGTCGGCAGTGGCGATGATCACGGCGTCAATATCGGTCGCGGCCAGCATGGCGTCATAATCGGCATAGGTTTTGCCCGCGCCATGCATGATGGCCATCCGCTCGCGCAGATCTTCGGCGACATCGCAGATGGCCGCGAGCTCGGCATTGTGGGCCTTGGCGCAACTTTCAAAATGCGCGGCCTGCGCGATCTGCCCCGCGCCCAAAACGCCGACCCTGAGCCGCCTGTCGTCCTTTTTCACCATGTCTTCCGCCTTCAACCCCGAATGCCGGGCGCAAATACCATGTCATTGGCCGCATTGCGGCCAGAAATCCGATGCCTGAACGCTCGTCCGGCAAAGCAACACTTTGCTGGAGTAACCGATTCTGTTCAATTAAATTTGTTTGGTTTGAATCCGAACAAATTAATTGATACAGATAATTCAGACCGCTGTCAATGTTAAGACGCACATTTCCGGGAAGCAAAATATCCATTGGCGAACCAAAAACCCAGCTTAAACTGTTCCTCAGCGCTTAAATTGCCGATACCGGTCAAAGCGTTGCCCTCCGGGTGGCAGAGCGCGCAACAAGGCCCTATCATATGGGCTTAACAAAACTGAACCATGGCGCTCAATCGCGCCGCCGCCCGTTTTCCGGGCGTGAATTTGTCTCGGAGAAACGTTATGGCGATGCCCCGCACAGTCCGGCATATCAACGAAATCAGGGTGCTCGACACCCTGTTCCGGGAAGGGCCGATGAGCCGCGCCGAACTCGCTCGCCGCCTCAATCTGACACGCTCGACCACGAGCAGCATCGTCGCCAGCCTGACCGGCGATAATCTGTTGTTGGAAGATACCGCCGAAACCGAGGAGCGCAACATCCGCACGGGGCGGCCCAGCACCGACATACGGCTCAATCCGCTGCATTCGACATTCATCGGCGCCGACATCGGCGTCGGTCAGCTGACCGTCGTGGCGCTCGATCTGACGGCTGCGATCATCGCCCGCGAAGTCGAGAGATTTGAGCCCGGCGAGGAGGAACCGAGCGCACTCATCGAAAAGCTGTCGCGTCTCATCGAGCGGGCCTGCGCTGCTGTCCCGGCTCAGAGCGTGCGTGGACTCAATGTGACCGTTCCCGGCCTGCTCGACAGGGACGGCAATGTGCTGCGCGCGCCGGTTCTCAAATGGTCAAAGGTGCCGTTGTTACCGATGCTGCACGCCCGTCTCCCCGATCTGGCCAATATCGGCGCGGAAAACGACGCCAATGCCTTTGCCATGGCCGCCATATATCAGAATAACGCCAGTGTTGTGCGCGATGCGCTCTATGTCTTCCTCGATACCGGCGTTGGCGGCGCGATCATGAGTGAAGGCAGGCTCATGCGCGGGCATGATGGTTTCGCGGGTGAAATCGGCCATATCTATGTGGGCGAGAAAGGCTTCAGCGAGATTGCCGGCCTGCCCGGCTCGCTGGAAAATTTTATCGGCCGCGAGGCCATTCTCGCGCGCTTCCGCCATTATGGCGGTGCGGCAAACGGACTGGAGTCCTATCTGGAGGCGCTGGCGCGCGGCGATTCTGCCGCGCAGCGCGTTCTGGGCGACTGGTCAACCTATCTTGGCCGCGGCCTTGCCACGCTCACCAGCACACTCAACCCGCAAAAGATCGTGCTTGGCGGGCCGGTCGCAGCGCTGTTCACCCAGGCGCGGGCCGCTGTCATCGACGCCCTCACCCGCCATATGGTGAAAGATCACCCCTTGCCGGATATCGAACTCTCAAGGCTCGGCGCGGATGGCCCGGCCGTCGGCGCCGCCGCGATCCTGCATCGTGCGGCGCTCTCATTTGATGAGGATCTTGTCTTCAGCGGCGCCCGCTGACAGATAAGCAGAGTAATGTTTATGCGATTATCAAGCTTATTATTATTCGTCTATTCAAAATTTTTGAATTTTTCACTATAATATTCTCTTATTTAAATAATAAATTTTCATTTTTAACAGCTTATTAACATCTATAGTGTCAATATCCGGCATGACATGATGATGGGCGTGCGCGCCTGTCATGGCATTATGCCCTATGTTCATGCCGGTTCCGATCCGGAATGTCCTCCTAAAAATCCATTTGAGCCGTCGGGCCAGCGCGATTGCTGCCTTTGCCCTGCAGAGGCCGGAATTTGCCCCCTCGCGCGGCCCTGTCGCCAATTCAAGCAGAGGTGAGACGATCGTGGGCTTTTTTCCGTTTCATTCCATCAAGACAACCATTGCAGCAGGGATGATTTTGTCCTTCGCGGGCGGCATAGCTTTCACTGTGCACATAAAGGCCAATGATGAGCGACAGAGCGCGCTTGAAACCTATCGCGCCAAAAAACACGATGAAGCCGATCTCGTCAGCAAAAGCCTCAGCACGGATTTCGACCAGATCTATCAAAATCTGCGCACCATCAGTCTGCTGGCCAGCGTCCGGCGCATCGACCGTCATGGCGAGAACCTGAGCACGGACGGACGGCAGGCGATCCAGCAGATTTTCAACAACCTCGCCAATAATATCGACGTATCCGAAGTCTATATTGTGCCGCAGTCGCTCGATCCTGATCGCGTTGACCCCGCCACCAATGAAAAGGAAGCGCCGATCCTGATGATCGACAAGGTACGGCTCGGCATTACCGAGAAACCGGAAGAAGCCGACCCGCCGCCCGACCCCAACCTGCCGGTGCAGGAGGAAGGCTACGAATATCATTTGCTGAACCGGCAAATGGCGAGTCTGCGCAATATCGCACCAGCCCTGACCATGCAGAAGGCCGACGAAATTCCCTTTCTGGCCACCAACTCTGTCATCACCTGCGACAACAGCGTTTTCAACACGACACGCAGAGACGCCGACCGAACGGGGCCGATGTTTTCCGTGCCCTTTTATGACGAGCATAACGAACTGGCCGGCACGATTACCGCCATCATGCTGAACAGCGCTCTGGCCAAGCTCCTTCCGGCCAGAAATTATGCCCTGATCGACACCGTGAACCATAATATCATCGGCGCGGCAGAAGGCGGCCAGCAGACCGAATCGAGCGAGAGCGTGTCCGCAGCCATTCCCGACACCAATCTGTATTATTCAGAAGTTCTTCCCATCAAGGCCGCCAACGCCAATTTCAAGCTCTGGGTGGGCCTGCCGCCCGAAGATTTTCTCGCTATCCCGGAAATGAAGCAGATCGGTGCATTTGCGACACTGGGCTATATCGGCGCCGTGCTGGCCGCACTTCTGGGATTGACTATCCTTTATATCATTCACCGCTCTTTCCTGAAGGCCGAACGGGACGAAGCCCTGCTGCAACAGCGGCTTCAGGACGGCAATTCGAAAATTCAGGCGCTGCTGACAAAGGCCGAACAGGAACACAACAATACAGAACAGGCGCGCAAACGCGCCGAGGCGGAGGCCATCGGCAAGGAACGCACACTGGTTTCGCGCTCCTTCGGCGCAGGGCTGGCGCGTCTTGCAGAGAAAAATCTCACCTACAGAATGACCGAGCCATTGCCCGAAGCATATGAAAGCCTGCAGCGCGACTATAATGGCGCAATGAACGCTCTGGAAAAGGCATTGCTGGATGTGGCGGCGGCAACCGCTGTCATTCACTCCGGCGCGCGGGACATCAACAGCGGCACTGAAGAACTGGCGCGCAAGACGGAGCGGCAGGCCGCCAGCTTCCACGAGACGATCGGCGCGCTGCAGCATATTTCCACCGCGGTGCAGGACACATCCGGACATGCCCAGCAGACGCGCAAGGTGGTTCAGTTGATGCGCAACGATGCCGAACGCAGTAGCGCCGTTGTCGAGCAGGCGACCGAGGCCATGAAAAGCATCGAAAAATCCTCGCAGAAAATCAGCGATATCATTGTCGTCATGGACGAGATCGCCTTCCAGACCAATCTTCTGGCCCTGAATGCCGGGGTTGAGGCCGCGCGGGCGGGCGATGCCGGACGCGGCTTTGCCGTGGTCGCATCCGAAGTGCGGGCGCTGGCGCTGCGCTCGGCACAGGCGGCGAAGGAAATCAAGGATCTGATCCTGACATCCGGCCAGCAGGTGAACAAGGGCGTCGAACTGGTTACCGAAACAGGCGAGGCCTTTGGCCGGTTCATGACGCAGGTTGGCAATATCGACGCTTCTGTGACCCGGATCGTGACAAGCGCCGGCGAACAGGCCAAAGAACTGAACGATGTGCATCAGGTTGTCTCCAGCCTTGGACAGATCACCACCGCCAATGCCGCCTTGGTCGAACAATCTCATGCGGCAACGCGCGTTCTCGATCAGGAAATCACCAGACTGGCCGGTATCGTCGAAGGTTTCCGGCTGTCGCAGCAGGCATCGGCGCACAATATGAACAGCGCCAAAGCCGCCTGAGAGAAACGGCGCCAGCCGCAGAAACAAGTCTGTCACAGATACGACAAGGGCCGGATTGATCCGGCCCTTGCTTATTTGTTTGTTTGTGTGCGGGTCCGGCAGTGTCAGGCTGGCACAAAAAATATGCCGCCGCCCCAAATTATGAGCGGCGGCTGTTTGTGCCGCACGTATTCGGGCCGGCGGGCCGCGCCATCAGGCGGCGCGCGCCTGCCTTTGCTCCTGCGCGGTCTGAAACGATCGGATGACCTTGATGAGCTGCTCCGTTTCCGAGTGGAGGGATTGCGTCGCCGCCGTCGTCTCCTCGACCATGGCGACGTTCTTCTGGGTGTTGGTATCCATAGCCCCGACGGCTATGTTGATCTCGGCAAGGCTGTTGGCCTGATCCTGCACATTGCGGGCAATGAGGCCCACGGACTGATCGATCTCATCAACCTGGCTGACCATTTTTTCGAGGGCGCGCACGGTCTGTCCGACCAGCGCCACCCCCTGATGCACCTGCTCCGAAGATTCCGAAATCAGCGCCTTGATTTCCTTGGCTGAATCCGCCGAGCGCTGCGCCAGCGCCCGCACTTCCGACGCCACCACGGCAAAGCCGCGTCCGGCATCGCCCGCCCGCGCGGCCTCTACCCCGGCATTCAGGGCCAGCAGATTGGTCTGGAAAGCGATCTCGTCTATAACCGTCAAAATCTGGCTGATGCTGCCGGACGAGCGTTCGATCTTCTCCATGGCCTCAACGACATGCCGGACCACCTTGTTGCTCTCCTGCGCTTCCTCCTTGGTTTGCTGGACAACGGCATTCGCCTTCTGCGCGCCCTGGGCCGTGGCCTTGACCATTTCGGTGATCTGCGCCAGAGCGGCGGCCGTTTCCTCAAGCGTGGCGGCCTGCTGCTCGGTCTGCTGCGAAAGATCCTGCACCGCCGCGGCAATCTGATTGGTGCCCGCGCCAATGGTGGAAATCCCGCCCATCACTTCGACCATGGCCAATTCGAGATGGGTTATCGCGCCATTGAAGTCGCTCTGCAATTTGCGATAGCCGGCCGGAATCGGCTCAACGAGCCGATAGGCCAGATTTTTGGCGGATATGGCGCTCAGGCCCGCAGCAAGACTGTTCAGAGCGCGGTCGCGCTCCTCGCGGGCCAGACGATCGCTCTCCTCGCGTTCTTCGCGATTGCGCTTGTCGTTTATGTCCTGTTCCATGCGGATCCGGCGCCGCTCGACAATCGCATTGCGGAAAATATCGACAGAGCGGGCCATGAACCCGATCTCGTCGGCGCGCTCGCGCATCGGCACTTCCGTTTCATATTTCTCCTCGGCCAGATTGCCCATATAGTCGGACAGCACCATCAGGGGATCGCTGGCCTTCCGGCGCAGCAGGCTGAACCCAAAAATGGCCATGACAGTCACAAACAGCGCTGTGCCGAACATCAGGAGCTGAAACAACTGGCCCTGATTGGCCGCCGAATTCTCCGCTTCACCCGAGAAGGCGTCGGCCTTGTGCACGACATCGTCTATGACGGCCCGATGCGCCTCGTAAGACCGGGTCAGGCTGGTCAGAGAAGCCCGTGCGCCCGCCATATCGTTGCGGCGCAGCGCCGGAACATAAACCGTATCGAGTTCGGTCCAGAATTTCTGCACCTGCGCATCCGAATCCTGTGTCAGACTTTTGCGCAGCTCCGCCGGCAGAAAGGCCGAATTGATCCAGAACTGGTGCCGCTGTTCATAGGCTTCCCTTAATTTCTTCAGGTTCTGAATATGGCTGTCCAGTTTGTCCGGCTGCTGCAGAGCCAGATTGGCTTCCAGATAGGCCTCAATGATATATTCAGGCGGTGGCAGGATGTCCGAAACCAGATCCTTGGCCGCGATGATCTTCTGATAGGCCTCGCCCCCTATCTGCAATCTTCGCAAAGCAATCGAACTGGCCAGCGTTGTCAGCACAAGTCCAATTGTGATCAATAAGCCAAAAAGGCGAAATGCCTGAGATATTTTGATATTCATACGGGCCTCCACTTATATTGATGCGAATATTGTGGAGTCCATAAATTGACTGAAACTTAATTATTCTTATTTTTCTACCTAAAGTTGAAAAATTATCGCATTAATTGCATCTGATTACATGTATTGCGCGTATGCTCATATTTTGAGCAAATCGGCGCCAGGTCGGCACGACCGATTGCCCCGATAAGATCGCGCAGCCAATGTCCGGCTGGGCGCAGCGCCCGCGACGGCTCAAAAGCAAATGTATGGGCGCCGGGCTCTATCTGACACGGCCCCGTAAAAAGGGGGTTTCAGGCCTTCAGCGCGCGCGGGCGCACCACTGTCACCGAGCAGGGCGCCTTGGCTGCCACCTCGCCCGACACAGAGCCAAGCAGCGTACGCATGGCGGAATTGGCGCGAGCGCCCATGACAATATGATCGACCTCGTTGGCGCGGGCATAATTGAGGATCGCGTCGGCCGGATCAATCGCCTCCAGCACGTGGAAGGTGATTTTGCCCTCGGGCAGGCGCAGCGGATTAGCCCAGCTTTTCAAGCCGACAAGCCGGTGGATGTGCTTGGATTCGCCGTTTTCATCCAGCGTGCTGTCGAGCGTGACCCGGTTCTGCTTGAGTACATTGAGACAGGCAACGCGCGCCTCGGGCATGGTGGCCAGCACCTGCCCGACCATGACGCGCAGATCATCTGCGACCGTGCCGCCGCCCTCGCCAAGGTCTATCGCCGCCACAATGATCGGCGCACCCGCCAGCTGCTGTTTCATGTTTTCGACACGGATGGGCCGCGCATCTTCGTTGAAGCGCCGCCGCCAGACGGCAAAAATCGAATCCTGCTTCAATTTTTGTGCGCGTTCGGTGAGGCGAACCTGATCGGGATTGAGAAGATCGAACGCAAGCTGCGCGCCGGACGGATAGCGCCGCGCCGGGTTGACCTCCAGACAGCGCAGGATGATCTCCTGAAACCAGAGCGGCATGGCGGCATTGAGGGCGCGCGGCGGCACGGGATCGCGCCAGATGCGATGCTTGAGACCGCTGAGGCGCTGCGGGTTGCCAAACGGGCGCACGCCGGTGGCGAAAAAATACATCAGCACACCCAGCGCAAACAGATCGCTGCGCGGCTCATGGCGGATGCCGAGCACCTGCTCCGGCGCCATGTAGGGCGCGGTGCCATAGGGAAGACGGAATTCCTCAACCAGCAGATCGGGCAACTGATCGTGATGCGACAGCCCATAATCGACCAGCACGACTTCGCCATTCTCACGGAAAAGAACATTCGAGGGCTTGAGGTCGAGATGGATCACGTGCTGGCTGTGCAGATCATGCAGGGCGAGGGCAATTTTCGCGCCCAGTTCCGCCACTTCCGCACAGGGCAGCGGCAGGGAGTCGATCCGCGGCAGCAGCGAGGGCGCATTGATATGCTCCATCACCAGATAGGGCTGGGTGGCAAAATCCCCCGCCGCGATGAATTTCGGCACATGCACACCGTGCAGGCGCGGCAGAATCATCTGCTCCATCTCGAAGCCGACGATGGCGGCGGGGTCCTCTCCTTCGCTGATGACCGGCACCTTCATCAGCAGCGGCAGGTCGATACCCGGCTTGCGCACCTTCCAGAGCGAGGCCATGCCGCCCTTATAGATGAATTCGACAATTTCAAAACCATCGAGAACAAGACCCGGCTCGATCGTATGGCGCCCCATGAAATCCCCCCCGAGGTCAACGCCCCTCCATCAACCGAACGGCCAGAGATTCCGGCAGGCCAGCGGCGCGGATGCGCGCCGCCGCGCTCTCGATGTCATAAGGAACACGCAGATAGCTCATTTCGTGGCTGTCCGTGTCGAAAATGCCGTAACAGGCAGCCGGATTGTGATCGCGCGGCTGGCCGACAGAGCCAAGCACGCAGAGCCAGCGGCGCTGCTTGAGCAGCGGGATGCCAACGCTTGGCACGGGCTGGAAACGCGCCAGCTTGCTGGTGGCGGTGATGCCGTAAACGGCAGGCACATGCACATGGCCGCAGAACGTGACCTGCGCCCGGGTGGCGCGCATGCTGGCCCAGGCCATTTCGGAATCGGTGATATAAGTCCAGCGTTCGGGATGCGCGCCATCGGCATGCACGTAAAGCCGCCCCTCGTCCTCAACCACGAGCGGCAGACGATCGAGCCAATTGCGCGCGGCGGGGGAAAGATTTTCCCTCGTCCAGTCGATCGCGGCCCGCGCTGTCACATTCATCGCGGGGCTCGGTTCGGATATGGCGCGGTCATGATTGCCGACGACGGCAATCGCCCCTTTGTCGAGATGCGCGGCCACTGTCTCGACAACCCATTCGGGCTCGGCGCCGTAGCCGACATAATCGCCGAGGAAGACATATTGATCGACGCCGCGCTGTGCGGCGTCGCGCAGGCAGGCAGCAAACGCCTCCCGGTTGCCGTGAATGTCGCTGAACAGAGCTATCCGCATGAATCGTCCCAGTAAACCCTAACGCTAGGCGCGGGTGCGGCGCTCCGCAAGCCGGAGATTAGTCGAAGCGACGCGCACCGCCTTGATCCGGATCAACCAAGCGTAAGTGCCGCCTCGATGCGCGGCCAGTCCGTCGCGGCAGGAATGCCAAATCGCAGCCATTGCGGATGCTGGGCGAAGGGCCGGACCAAAATCCCGGCCTCGGCGAGACGGCGAAACCAGTGATGAGCCTGCGAATGACCCGCCAGCACGAAAAGATGGGTGCCGCCGACCAGATCGAAACCGGCGCCGACGAGCAAGCCCTCGAGATGCTGGCGCGAAGCAAGCAGGCGGGCCGCCTCCTTGGCCAGCCAGCCCTTATCGGCAAAAGCGCGGCGGGCGACAGCCAGGGCCGGACCGGACACCGCCCAGGGGCCGAGTTCGCGGCGCAGCACATGCGCCAGATCGCGGTGCGCCAGCGCAAAGCCGAGCCGCAGACCGGCGAGGCCGTAGGTCTTGCCGAACGAGCGCAGGATCAGCGTATTGGCGGGCATAATGGGCGCAAGGCTGGCCTGCGGCCGGTAAAAATCCATGAAGGCTTCGTCCACCACCAGTGTGCCGCCGGAGACGGCGAGATCGGCAGCCAGCGTCAGCAGGTCCTCGGGGGAAATCCGCCGCCCGTCCGGATTATTGGGATTGACGATGATCGCGACATCGCAGGCGCGCAGGTCGGCAAGATGCGCGCATATCCGGACCTCAACGCCATGCGGACGCCAGACGCGGGCATATTCGCCATAAGTAAAGCCGAGAACGCCAACCTTGCGCCCGGCCAGCACATGCGGCAGAAGCTGGATCAGGCTCTGCGTGCCGGGTGCCGCGACAGCCTCGCCTCCCGAAAGGCCATAAGCCTGCGCCGCCGCCTCTTCCAGCGCCGTAACGGCCCCAGCCTCGGGCAGGCGCGTCCAGGCCAACGGAGAAATATCGCCCAGAGGATAGGATTCGGCGTTGATTCCGGTGGAAAGGTCGATCCACGGATGGGGCGCATGCGGAAAGAGCTGGGCCGCGACGTCGAGATTGCCGCCATGATGCGTTAGGATGTGGATCGATTCGAGTGTTTCTGTCATGGCCTTCACCCTTCAAATGACCCTGCTGGCCCTCGCCCTGGAAGGCTTATTTGGGTATCCGGACGCGCTTTACAAGCTCATCGGCCATCCTGTCACATGGATGGGCGCTGCCCTCGCATGGCTGGAAGCCGCGCTCAATCGCGGCGGGAAACGCCGTGCCAGAGGCGCGCTGGCGCTGATTGCGCTGCTTGGCCTGAGCGTCCTGCCCGCCCTGTTGCTCGACCGGTTCATATTGCACGATCTTTCCGGCATGATCAAACTGGCCATTCTGGCCGCCAGCCTTCCGGCGCAGCGTTCGCTGTTCACGCATGTGCGGGCGGTGGAGCGCGCCCTGAGCGACAATCTCGCCGCCGGACAAGGTGCAGTGGCCATGATCGTCGGGCGCAACACATCCGTGCTCGACGAAGCCGGCGTGGCGCGCGCCGCCATTGAGAGTCTGGCCGAAAATTTCTCCGACGGCATTGTCGCCCCCGCTTTCTGGCTTTGCGCTCTCGGCTTGCCGGGCGGAGTCGCCTACAAGGCCGCCAATACGGCGGATTCGATGATCGGCCACAGGAACGAGCGCTACGAGGCGTTCGGCTGGGCGGCGGCGCGCTTTGACGATCTCGTCAACCTGCCCGCTTCGCGGCTGGCCGCGCTATGGCTGATTCTCGCGGCGCTGATGACAAAGGGCGCCAGCGCTGGCAAGGCCGTCAGCGCAATGCTGCGCGATGCGCCCCGGCATCGATCCCCCAATGCCGGTTGGCCGGAAGCAGCCATGGCCGGGGCACTGGGCCTGCAACTGGCAGGGCCGCGCGTCTATGGCGCGGAACTGGTGGATGACGCCTTCATGGGCAATGGCCGGCGCGAGGCCAATGCCAGCGATATTGCCCGCGCCCTGACGCTCTACCGGCGCGCCTGCTTCATTCAGGCGCTGGTGATCGCAGCCGCGGCACTGGCCGTGACGCTCTGAGAGCAGGCGCGCCCTACCGCGCCAAGCCGATCAGCGCACCGATATCGACGTGCTTTTCCAGATGGGCCGCCAGCGCGTCGAGCGTGGCCTCGATCCCGGCCTCGTAATTCATGCCCGAACTCTGCCCGCCAAGTCGGTTCAGCCAGCCGGCCCGCTGCGAATCATGCGCAAACAGGCCGTGCACATAACAGGCCATGATCTGACCATTGGCCGAAATGGCGCCATCCGCCCGCCCTGCGATATCGAGCAGCGGCCGCGCGCAATCGGGGCCGGACGTGCGCCCGACATGCATCTCATATCCGGCAAAAGGCGCGCCATCGGCAGAAATTCCGGATACGGCGATAAGGCTCTTGTCACCCGAAAGCGTGGTCTCCACATCGAGCAGGCCGAGGCCTTCAACGCTCTCCGGCGGGCCCTCCATGCCTTGCGGGTCGTGAACTGCCCTGCCCAGCATCTGATAACCGCCGCAAATACCCAAAACCTTGCCGCCGCGCCGCACATGGGCGGCAAGATCGATGTCCCACCCCTGCGCCCGGAAGAATTTCAGATCGGCGATGGTCGCCTTTGAGCCGGGCAGGATGACAAGATCGCAAACGGGCAAGGGTTGCCCGCGCGCCACCATCACCAGATCGACGCCCGGTTCAAGCCGCAACGGGTCGAAATCATCGAAATTGGCAATATGGGCAAGGACAGGCACAGCGATTTTGAGCGCGCCGCCGGAACTGCCGCGGCGCTTGTCCAGCACCACCGCATCCTCGGCGGGCAGTCGCGCGGCATCGGTAAAATACGGCACCAGCCCCAGCGCCTGCCAGCCGCTTTTTTCTGAAATCAGGTCCATGCCGGCCGAGAACAATGTGGGATCGCCGCGAAAACGGTTGACGATGAAACCTCTAACCATATCGGCATCCGCCGCATCGATAACCGCTCTGGTGCCGACGATCTGCGCGATCACTCCGCCGCGGTCGATATCGCCGATCAGCACGACAGGCACATCGGTGGCCCGGGCGAAGCCCATATTGGCGATGTCATTGGCCCGCAGATTGACCTCCGCCGCACTGCCCGCACCTTCAACCAGTACAAAATCCGCCTGCGCCTTGAGGCGTTCAAAACTGTCCAGCACGCTGGACATCAGTTTCGGCTTGAGGGCCTGATAATCGCGCGCCTTCGCATTGCCGAAGATTTTCCCCTGCACGATCACCTGAGACCCGACATCGCTCTGCGGTTTCAGCAGCACCGGGTTCATATGGACGCTGAGGGGCGCACCGCAGGCGCGCGCCTGCAAAGCCTGCGCCCGGCCGATCTCTCCGCCATCGGCGGTTACGGCGGCATTGTTCGACATATTCTGCGGCTTGAACGGCAGCACCCTGTGCCCGCGCAGGGTCAGCGCGCGGCAAAAGCCGGCGACCAGCAGGCTCTTGCCGACATCGGAGCCGGTACCCTGAAACATCAAGGCTCTGGCGCTCAAAATTCGATACCCTTCTGGGCCTTCACGCCGCCGGAAAAATGATGCTTGACCAGAGTCATTTCGGTGACGAGATCCGCCGCCTCGATGAGTTCAGGCTTGGCATTGCGGCCGGTGACGACGATATGCAGATCGGGACGCCGCGCCTTGAGCGCCTCCACCACCTCATGCAGCGGCAGATAATCATAGCGCAGTGCGATATTGAGCTCGTCGAGCACGAGCAGGCGGATATCCGGTCTGGCCATCAGGTCTTTGACCTTGTCCCATGCCCGCACGGCGGCGGCGATATCGCGCGCCTTGTCCTGCGTCTCCCAGGTGAAGCCCTCGCCCATCGTGTACCATTCCACGAGATCGGGAAAACGCTCCAGCGCCTTGCGCTCGCCCGTCTCCCACGCCCCCTTGATGAACTGGACGATGCCGACCTTCCATTCATAGCCCAGCGCGCGCAGGATGAGGCCGAAAGCCGCCGTGGACTTGCCTTTGCCCGAGCCGGTATGGACGATGAGCAGCCCCTTCTCGGCAATGGTTTTCGAGGCGACTTCGGCGTCCTGCACGGCCTTTCGCTTGGCCATTTTGGCCTTGTGGCGGTCTTCCTCGCTGGAATCGGATATAGTCATGGCGTCCTCGCAATTTGGCAGGCATTAAAAGCACCTCTTTCCCGCCCCGGCAAGCGCGGCACATTGACAGGCCCTGTCGGCGCGCCTAACAGTTAGGCGCTATGGTCTCTCGCGTTGAGAGTGAAAAGGGAATGTGGCGGGGTTTTGCCCCGCAAGCCACAACTGCCCCCGCAACTGTGATTGGGGAGCCCGGCGCCAAAACCACTGAATGCAGATTCGGGAAGGGGCGCGCGGGCGGCGATCCAAGAGTCAGGAGACCTGCCATGGCACGGTCAAGGTTCGGGCGGGGTGCCCTGAACCCGTCGATGCGGTTTTCCGCATCGGCAACCGCTTTGGTGCACCCCGCGCAAACTGGGGTAAACCGGTGTCCGAGCCGACGCAAATCTATGTCTGCACCACCTGCCGCGCGGCAGACGAGCCGCTTGAACCGAAGGCGGAGCGTGCAGGCGCGCGGCTTTATGCCAGCCTCGCCGCCAGCGATGGCGCGGGGTTCCAGATCATCCCCGTCGAATGCCTGAGCGTCTGCAAGCGTCCCTGCACGGTGAGTTTCGCTGCGCCCGGCAAGTGGACCTATATTTACGGCGACCTGCCCGCCGAGACAGCCGCCGAGACAATTCTGGCCGGCGCCAGACTTTACGCCGCCGCAGCCGATGGCCTTATTCCCTGGAAGCAGCGCCCCGACGCCCTCAAGAAAGGCGTGGTCGCGCGGGTTCCGCCACTGCAAAGGCCTTCACCATGACCCTCTCCCTGATGGAGAGCGCATAGCTCGAACACTCCTTCTCTCTATGGGAGAAGGTTGGGATGAGGGAAACCACAAAAGGATAATCACATGCTCGCCAAAATACCTGTCACCATCATCACCGGGTTTCTTGGCGCCGGAAAAACGACGCTGGTGCGCCATGTGCTGGAACATGCCAATGGCCGCCGTCTGGCGCTTGTGATCAACGAATTCGGCGATGTCGGCGTCGATGGAGACATTTTACGTTCCTGCGGCATAGAATCCTGCCCCGAGGAAAATATCGTCGAACTGGCCAATGGCTGCATCTGCTGCACTGTGGCGGATGACTTCATCCCCGCCATTGAAGGCCTGATGGCGCGCGAGCCAAGGCCGGAACACATCATCATCGAAACTTCGGGCCTCGCCCTGCCCAAGCCCCTCGTCAAGGCCTTCGACTGGCCGAGCATCCGCGCCCGCCTCACAGTCGACGGCGTCATTGCCGTGGTGGACGGCGCCGCCGTGGCGGAGGGGCGTTTTGCCGACGATCCCGAAGCCCTCGCCCGCCAGCGCGCCGAGGATGCCTCGCTCGATCACGACAACCCGCTTGAGGAAGTCTATGAGGATCAGCTGCTCTGCGCCGATCTTGTCATCGTCAACAAGGCGGATCTGATCAATGAAGCCGACCTCGCCAGCATTTTTGCCGATATCCAGCGTGAAGTGCCGCGCGCTGTCAAAATCATCGCCACGCACGAGGGCCGGATCGACCCGAATGTGCTGCTCGGCCTCTCTGCCGCCGCCGAGGATGACCTCGCCAACCGGCCCTCGCATCATGATGCCGAGGAAGGCCACGATCACGACGATTTCGACACGTTCATCGTCGAGCTTGGGCCTGTCGATGAGCCGGACGCACTGATCGCCAAGCTCGCCGATGTCGCCGCCCGGCACGACGTGCTGCGCATGAAAGGCTTCATGGATGTTGCCGGCAAGCCGATGCGCCTTCTGGTGCAGGGCGTCGGCACACGCTTTCGCCAGAGCTTCGACCGGCCATGGAGCGCGGGCGAACAACGCCTGAGCCGTCTTGTGGTGATCGGCGAGAAAGGTCTGAACAAGGACGCCATCACGGCGGCGTTGGCGTAAACCATGCATCTGCTGCGCACCGAGTCCCGCTCCCTGAACGACACGGCCGAGGCCGTTGATCTGGAGCAGACTCCTGCGCCGCTGGTGTTCCTCTCTTTCACGGATGCCGACCTCTCCAGCCTCGCCAGCGCCTGGGAGGCCGGTTCGGGCCTGCCCGCCCTGCGCCTTGCCAGCCTCGCACAGCTCAAGCACCCCTATTCCGTCGATCTTTATGCCGAAAAGATCATCGCCAAAGCCAGATTCGTGCTGGTGCGCCTGCTGGGCGGCATGGATTACTGGCGTTATGGCGTCGAAGAGCTGGCAGCTCTGGCGCGGGCGAACGGCATCAGCCTCGCCTTCGTCCCCGGCGATTATCAGGAGGATGCGCGCCTCGACGCGGCTTCGACCCTGCCCAGAGACCAGCTTCGCGCCCTCTGGGCTTATTTTCAGGAAGGCGGGCCGGAGAATATGGCGGCCTGTCTCGATGTCATGGCCGGCGCCGCGGCACGCCCACCCCGGAAATTGGCTGCTTTCGATCTCTATACGCCGGCCTGCTTCAATCATGCGGACGGGCCAAGGGCTCTGCTGGTGTTCTACCGCTCCTTGCTGCTTTCGGGCGATCTTGCCCCGATCCGCGCGCTTGGCTCCAGTCTGCACGCCAAGGGTTTCTCCGTCAGCGCCAGCTTTGTCACCAGCCTGAAGGATCCATCGGCAAGCGAGCCGCTGGCCACGCATATGGCACGCTTCGCGCCGGATGTGATTTTCAACACCACCGCCTTCTCTGCCCGGCAGAATGACGGCTCGACGGTGCTTGATGCCGCCGATGCCCCGGTTCTGCAGGTCATGCTGGCCGGAAGCAGCCGTGAGCAATGGCAGGGCGACGCGCGCGGGCTTTCTGCCGCCGATCAGGCGATGAACGTGGTGCTGCCCGAAGTGGATGGACGCATCATCACCCGCGCCATTTCGTTCAAGGCCGAGACGCCGCGCTCGCAGACGCTGGAATTTTCCCGCCTCATCCACGCGCCGGAGCCTTCGCGCGTTGATTATGTCGCCGAACTTGGCGCAGCCTGGGCGCGCTTGCGCCGCCTGCCCGCGTTTGAGACGCGCATCGGCCTCGTGCTCTCGGATTATCCGGCCAAGGGCGGACGCACAGCCTATGCCGTTGGCCTCGATACGCCGCAATCTGTGGCGCAGATCGCCGCCGCACTGCGCGGCGCGGGCTACGATATCGATGAGATCGACGCTGCAAGCCTCATCGGCGCGCTGACGCTTGAACCGCCGCGTTTGGTCATGTCGCTGGCGCATTATGCGCAGGCGTTCGCAACCCTGCCCGGACTGTTCCGCGAGGCGGTGATCAAGGCATGGGGCCTGCCAGACGAAGACTTCGCTTTCCGCCACATCCGGAGCGGCAAGCTCATCGTGGCCGTCCAACCCGACCGGGGGCACGCGGATAATCGCAAGAACGATTACCATGACACCAACCTGCCGCCCTGCCACGCTTATATCGCCTTCTATCTGTGGCTGCGCGCCAATATGGATGCGATGATCCATTGCGGCACCCATGGCACGCTGGAATGGCTGCCGGGCAAAGCCGCCGCACTGGCCGAAACCTGCGCGCCCGAAGCCGTTCTCGGCGCCGTGCCGGTGATCTACCCGTTCATTGTCAATAATCCGGGCGAGGCGGCACAGGCCAAAAGGCGGCTTGGCGCCGTGACCATCGGCCATATGACTCCGCCGCTGATGCAGGCCGGCGCGCATGGCGCACTGGCCGAAATCGAAGGCCTGTTCGACGAATATGCGCAGGCCGAGACGCTGGACCCCAGACGCGCCAAGCGTCTTGCCACGCTGATCCTGCGCCGCGCCGAAGAAACAGGCCTGTTCACGGAGAGCGGCATTACCCGCGATGCCGCAACACAAGATGTGCTGGCCGAACTCGATGCCTGGCTCTGCGACATCAAGGATATGCGCATCGGCGACGGCCTGCACATATTCGGCACCGCGCCTGGCGAAATCGACGGGCTCATCAAGGGGCTCAGAGGGCGTTTCGTGCCGCCCGGTCCGGCAGGTGCCCCGGCAACGCGCGCCGATGTATTGCCCACGGGGCGCAATCTTTTCTCCATCGACCCGCGCGCCATCCCCACCCGTACGGCTTGGGAGATGGGCGAAGCCATGGCGTCCGAAGTGCTGGCAACCTATGCGCAGACCCATGGCGAATGGCCGAAAAGCATTTTTCTCGATCTCTGGGGCAGCGCGTCGATGCGCACCGGCGGAGAGGATCTTGCGCAGGCATTTGCGCTGATCGGGGTGCGTCCGACATGGGATCATGGTTCGACCCGTGTCAACGGCTTCGAAATCATGCCGCCGGCAAAGCTGGGCCGCCCGCGCGTTGACGTGACGTTGCGCATTTCCGGCCTGTTCCGGGATGTGTTTCCCGGCCAGATCGCGCTGTTTGACGAGGCTGTGCGGGCTGTGGCCAGCCTCGATGAACCGGAAGACGAGAATCCGCTCATTCTCAGCCACGGCCCGCGCATTTTTGGCTCGGCACCCGGCACCTATGGGCTGGGGCTCGGCAATATTCTTGCCCGGGGCGACTGGAAAAGCCGCGACGAACTGGGCGCGGCTTATCTCGCCGCCTCATCACATAGTTTTGGCAGAAGCGAAGGCCGCAGCGACGCCTTCGCCGCCCGGGTTGCCGGTGCCGATGCCTTTGTCCATGTTCAGGATATGGCGGGACAGGATGTGCTTGATTCCGATGCCTTTGCCGAACATGAGGGCGGCTTTGCCGCCGCCGCCGCCAGCCTTGGCAAGGTCCCCGCCATCTACCATGCCGATTCCGCCGCCCGATATCCGAAAATTCGCACCATGGCGCAGGAAGTGGCGCGGGTTCTGCGCGGGCGGGCCAGCAATCCGCGCTGGATTAAGGGCCAGATGCGCCACGGCCATCGCGGCGCGGCAGAAATCGTCGAAAGTCTCGACAATCTCTTCGCTTATGCGGCGCTGACCGACGCCGTTCAGAGCCGCCATTTCGACATATTGTTCGACGCCACGCTCGGACAGGAAGAGGTGCGCGCCTTCCTGCATGAGGTCAATCCGCAGGCGGAAGCCGCCATGGCAGCGAAATTCGACGAGGCTCTGGCGCGCGGTTTCTGGCAGGACCGGCGCAACTCCACCCGCGCCATGCTCGACGAAATTCTGGGAGCGGGCCATGGGTGAAATCAAAGGCTGGTGCCCCGGCGCGCTGCGCCCCATGATGACCGGCGACGGGCTGCTGGTGCGGCTGCGTCTTGCCGCCGGGCGGATGAGCTTCGATCAGGCCAGCGCGATTGCCGCGCTCTCGCGGCGCTACGGCAATGGCAAGATCAGCCTCTCGGCACGCGCCAACCTGCAATTGCGCGGCGTAAGCCCGGAAGATCACCCGCGGCTCATCGCCGAATTACAGGCGCTCGGGCTGGTGGGCGACAATGAAAGGGCCGAGGCGGTGCGCAATATCATCGTCAATCCGCTTGATGGCCTGACCGAACTTGTACCCCTCGCGGCAACGCTCGATGCGCGTCTCGCACAGGACGAAGCGCTCTGGGCGCTACCGGGAAAATTCGGCTTTGCGCTGGATGGCGGCGGGCGGGCCGGCCTTGGGGACATATCCGCCGACGTGCGCTTCGAGGCCGTTGCAACGCCGCAAGGGCTGCGCTTCGGCCTGATGCTGGACGGAGTGGATCATCTGCATTTCGGGCTCTGGCGGGAGGCGGACGTGCCGGAGATCGCTGCTGCGGCGGCGCGCATGTTCATCGGCGCGCGGCAGGCGGACCCGGCGCTCAGACGGATGCGCGACTACATCTCGCGCCAGATGAATAGCCCTGCCCGGCAAGACCCGGAAGAGAGAAAATTTGCCAGACTCATGCCCGAACTGGCGCAGCATGAGGATTGGTGCCTCGCCCCGCGCCAGCCGCGTCCCGCGCCGGAATTACGCGAAATTCTCGGCCAGCACTTAGGCTTCTTCGGGCTGGCAGCGCCCTTCGGCCTGATGGATGCGGCTGCGCTCGCCGCCCTTGCCGGGGCATGCAGGCAAGCGGGCGCGGAAGACCTGCGCCTCACACCCTGGCGGGTGCTGCTGGCGACGAGCACCACGCCTCTCCGGCTGGCCGATACGAACAAAGATGACGGCTTGTGGATCACAAATCCTGCCGACCCAAGACTGTATATTGCCGCCTGTCCCGGCGCGCCGCTCTGTTCCAGCGGAGAAACGCAGACTTTGGACGACGCACGCGCTCTGACACCGCAGTTTGCAGGCGCGGACCGCCTGATGCTGCATGTCTCCGGCTGCGCCAAAGGCTGTGCGCATCCCGGCAGGGCGCCGCTGACGCTGGTGGGCAGGCAAGGGGTTTACGACCTGATATTGCAGGGCGATACACGGGCAAAACCTGCGCACACCGCACTCGCACCCGAGCAATTACCCCGGATAATTTCAGAATTAATGAGGAATTTCAACGTTGACGCATGATTACATCCGCGACGGCGCGGAAATATACCGCCGTTCCTTTGCCATGATCCGCGCGGAGGCCGATCTTGCCCGCTTCACACCGGAAGAGGAGCGCGTCGCCGTGCGCATCATCCATTCCTGCGGCATGGTGGAAGCGGCCGCCGATATTTTCTTTTCGCCCGGAGCCGCCCGGGCCGGCATAGCGGCGCTGGAGCGCGGCGCGCCGATCCTGTGCGACGCGAAGATGGTGGCCCATGGCGTCACGCGCAATCGCCTGCCCGTCAACAATGCCGTCATCTGTACGCTGGACGATCCGCGCGTGCCCGCATTGGCTGAAAAGCTCGGCACCACCCGCACGGCGGCGGCAATGGAGTTATGGCGCGACATGCTGCCCGGTTCTGTTGTCGCAATAGGCAATGCGCCCACCGCGCTTTACCGGCTATTTGAACTGCTTGACGAGGGCGTCGCGCCGCCCGCTCTTGTCATCGGCATACCGGTGGGCTTTATCGGCGCAGCCGAGTCGAAGGAGGCGCTGATCGAGGACGGTCGCGCGCCCTGCATCGTGGTTCGCGGCCGAAAGGGCGGCAGCGCCATGACGGCAGCGGCCATCAATGCGCTTGCCAGTGCGAAGGAATGAGAATGAACGCGTTTGGCCGTCTCTACGGCATTGGTCTTGGCCCGGGCGATCCGGAACTGCTCACACTGAAGGCGTTGCGCCTTCTGCAGGGAGCAAAGCATATCGCCTATTTCGCCAAGCAGGGACGGCGCGGCCATGCCCGCACCATCGCCGATCCGCATATTGCGCCGGGCACCAATGAAATACCGTTACTTTATCCGGTAACGACCGAGATTCACTTCGCCGAAGCCGATTACAACAGCCAGCTGGCGGGTTTTTATGAGGAGTCCGCCGCGCGCCTCGCCGCGCTGCTGGAAGCCGGAGAAGACGTCGCGCTGCTGTGCGAGGGCGACCCGCTGTTCTATGGCTCGTTCATGCATCTCTATATCCGGCTGCGGACGCGCTTTCCCGTCACCATCGTGCCCGCCGTCACCGGCATGTCCGGCTGCTGGACAGCGGCGGGAGAACCGATGACCTGGGGCGACGACATTCTCACGGTGCTGCCGGGCACGCTGCCGCAGGACGAACTTGTCGCGCGCCTCATGGCGACCGATGCCGCCGTGATCATGAAAATCGGCCAGAACTTTCCCAAGATCCGCGCTGCCATCGCTGAAGCCGGCCTGCTCAACCGCGCCATTTATGTCGAGCGCGGCGCCATGCCGGAAGAAAAGGTGGTGCCGCTGGCACAGAAGACAGACGGAACCGCGCCCTATTTCTCGATCATCCTGATTCCGGGCCAGGGGCGCAGGCCAGACAATGGGCAAAATCCATGAGCGGCAAGCTATTCATCATCGGCCTCGGCCCCGGCCCGGATCACTGGATCGTGCCGGAAGCACAGGATGCGCTGCACAGCGTAACCGACATTATCGGCTATTCGGCCTATACGGGGCGGATCAGTCCGCGCGAGGGCCAGACCATCCATGCGTCCGACAACCGCGTCGAACTGGAGCGCGCGCGCCATGCCATCGAACTGGCGCTGAGCGGCAGACAGGTCGCCGTGGTCTCGGGCGGCGATCCCGGTGTTTTCGCCATGTCGGCGGCGGTGCTCGAAGCGATCGATGCCGGGCCGAAGCCATGGCGGGAGCTTGATCTGCACATTATCCCCGGCATTTCCGCGATGCAGGCAGCAGCAGCGCGGCTGGGCGCGCCGCTTGGTCATGATTTTTGCGTCATCTCGCTCTCCGACAATCTCAAGCCCTGGGATATAATTGAGAAGCGGCTCGTCACCGCCGCGCAGGGCGATTTTGTCATCGCACTCTATAATCCGGCATCGAAAGCGCGGCCGCAGCGCATCGCCGAGGCCTTCGCGCTGCTTAATCTCGTCAAGGACGCGCGCACGCCGGTCGCCTTTGCCCGCGCCGTCGGGCGGCCCGATGAGCGGCTCCACCTCACCACGCTCGGCGAGGCGGATACCAGCCTCGTCGACATGAGCACGCTTGTCATCATCGGCTCGTCCGAAAGCCGCTGGATCGCACGGCCCAATGCAGCGCCCTGGCTGCTGACGCCGCGTTCCTATGGAGTAAAGCCGTGAGCCGCGAGCCAGTCCAGCGCGCCGGCGACATCTGCCGCCTGCGGACAAGGCTGCGGCGCGGGCCGGCGGATCATGATCACCGGCAAACCCAGTTCGCGCGCCGCCTCGATCTTGGCATAGGTGGCTTTGCCGCCGCTGTTCTTGGTGACGACGACATCGATGCGCTCGCCCTGCAGCAAGGCGCGCTCGCCGGCCAGATCAAACGGCCCGCGCGCCAGAATGAGCTTGCGCTGCGGCAAAAGCTCCAGTCCCTCCGGCGGATCGATGGTGCGGATCAGATAGACATGCTGCGCAAGCGCGGCGAAGGGGCCGATGTCCTTGCCATGGCTGAGGAACACCCGGCGCGGAGCTTCTCCCAGCGCAGCGGCGGCGGCCTGTGTATCCGCGACCTCGGTCCAGCGGTCGCCGGGCTGACGCAACCAACCGGGACGCGAAAGCTGCACGAGCGGCACCTGCGCGGCCTGCGCCGCCGCAAAGGCATGAGCGGACATCTGCTGCGCAAAAGGGTGGGTTGCATCAATGATGTGGCTGATGCCTTCGGCCCTGATATAGGCGACAAGCCCGTCGATGCCGCCAAATCCGCCCATGCGGAATGGCACAGGCTGGCTTGGGCGTTGCGTGGCGCCGGCAAGCGACAGAATGAAGGGCGCACCGCGCGCGTCGAGCCTGCGCGCAAGTTCAGAGGCTTCCGTCGTGCCGCCGAGAATGAGACATTTCATGCAACTGCTCCGGAGGCTGGCTCATGAACCCCTGGCTGACCCTGATCGGCCTGAACGAGGATGGCCGCGCCTCTCTCTCTCCTGCCGCAGAACGGGCGCTTGATCAAGCCCGGCTCATCGTCGGCGGCGCGCGGCATCTGTCGCTTATCGGCAAAACGCAGGCCGAGACATTGTGCTGGCCCTCGCCCATCGAGGCCGCCTATCCCGCCATTCTGGCGCGCCGGGGCGAGCCTGTCGTGGTGCTCGCCAGCGGCGATCCGTTCTTCTACGGCATCGGCTCGGTGCTGGCCCGGCACATCGGCGCGGAAGAAATGACCTGCTTTCCGGCCACTTCCGCTTTCAGCCTTGCCGCCAGCCGCCTTGGCTGGGCGCAGCAGGATTGCACTTTGATCACGCTGCATGGCCGCCCGCTGGAGCGGATCATCCGCCATCTTCAGCCCGGCGCGCGCATTCTGGCCCTGTCATGGGATGGGACGACACCGCACAAACTCGCCCGGTTGCTGGTCAGACGCGGCATGGGCGGCTCGAAACTCACTATTCTGGCGCGCATGGGCGGGCCTCAGGAGCGTATTCTGCGCGCCCATGCGGCGGAACTGAACGCGCCGGATTTTGCCCAGGTGCAGATCGACGCGCTCAACACCATCGCGCTGGAGGTTGTGGCCGATGCGGATGCCCGGATCATCCCGGCAAGCGCTGGCCTGCCCGACGCATGGTTCGTTCATGACGGCCAGATCACCAAACGCGATATGCGGGCAATCACGCTCGGCGCGCTTGCGCCGCGCCGGCACGAGCTTCTCTGGGACATCGGGGCCGGATCGGGTTCGATCGCCATCGAATGGATGCTGCGCGACGAGAGCCTTGCCGCCATTGCCATCGAGCAGAGCGCGGCGCGCGCTGCCAATATCCGGGCCAATGCACTTGAACTGGGCGCGCCCGATCTTGCCATCATCACCGGCAGCGCCCCGGATGTGCTGGAAGGCCTGCCCGCCCCCGATGCCATTTTCATTGGCGGCGGCGCCACGCGGGCCGGCGTGATCGACGTAGCCTATCGCGCGCTCAAAAGCGGCGGCCGGATGGTGGTCAATGCCGTGACGCTGGAAACTCAGGCCGAACTGACCGCCCGATTTCGTCAATATGGCGGGCGGATGGTACAGGTGCAGCTTGCCGAGGCTGATGCAGTTGGCGGCTTCCACGGCTGGCGCGCCGCCATGCCGGTGGTGCAATGGATGGTCACCAAGTCATGATCGCGATAGGACTCGGCTGCCGAAAACATTGCCCCGGCGCGGAAATTGCGGCATTGGTGCGCGAAGCGCTTGTCCTTGCCGCGATCGAGGGCGAGCCGCATTTATTTTCACTATCGGATAAGCAGGACGAAACGGGATTGCTGGAAGCCGCGAAACTGCTGAACATGCCGCTGCATTTTCTGCCCCGCACCGCGCTGGCCGGGCAGATGGCGCATGTGGTGACGCGCTCATCCAAGGCCGCACGGCTCTATGGGCTTGAGTCGGTCTCCGAAGCCGCCGCGCTGGCGGGCGCGGGTACCGGCGCGCGTCTTGTTCTGCCGCGCATTGCCAACGCCCGGGCCACTTGCGCCATTGCCATGAGGGAGTCCCGCACATGAGCGTCCATTTCATCGGCGCCGGCCCCGGCGCGGCAGATCTGATCACCCTGCGCGGCCGCGACCTGCTGGCCAAATGTCCGGTTTGCCTTTATGCCGGCTCGCTGGTGCCACAGGAGCTTCTGGCCCATTGCCCGCCGGGCGCGCGGATCATCGATACAGCCCCGATGAGCCTTGACGAGATAGAGACTGAATTTGCCCGCGCCCATGCAGCGGGGGAAGATGTTGCGCGGCTGCATTCGGGCGATCTTTCGATCTGGAGCGCCATGGGCGAGCAGATCCGGCGGCTGGAAAAGCTCGGCATTGCCTACAGCGTCACGCCGGGAGTGCCGTCCTTCGCGGCAGCGGCGGCGGTGCTGGGTCAGGAACTCACCATGCCGGAAGTGGCGCAATCGCTGGTGCTGACCCGGATTTCAGGGCGCGCCTCGGCCATGCCGGAGCGCGAAAAGCTGGAAACCTTCGCCCAGAGCGGCACGACACTCGCCATTCATCTGGCCATTCATGCGTTGGACAATGTGGTGGAGCGGCTGACACCCTTCTATGGGCCGGACTGTCCGGTGGCGATTGTGTTTCGCGCCAGTTGGCCGGACGAGCGCGTCCTGCGCGGAACGCTGGGCACGATTGCGGCGCGCGCCGCGCAAGACCCGATGGAGCGCACGGCGCTGATCTTTGTCGGCCCTTCGCTGGGCCGTCCGGATTTCCGCGAGAGCGCTCTCTACAGCGTCGATTACCGCCGTCGTTTCAGGGGCGGCACACGCTGGGGCGAACCGGCCGGGGAGGGAGCGGAATGAAGCCGGCTTCCGTCGTCCTGACATTCAGCCGCAGCGCGCTTTCCTTCACCCTTTCACCCTCAAAATGGAGCAAGGGAACGTACACGGCTGGCCGCGCCAACGTTCAACGGGTTCTAGCCCTCGACCCTCTGCGCGTGGCGCGCCAGCAGCCCTCCGGAGCGGTCAAAAACCACAACCTCCAGCAGGCAGGGCGTGTGCAGCGCCTTGGCCGCAGTCTGCCAGCCGTGACGGACAACCTCTGCGGCAATGTCCACATGCGCTGCGGCGGCGAGTTCAAACGCATGTTTGGCGGAATTGGCATTGCGGATAGCGTCGGCGAGGGCCGCATCGGCCACGAGACCAGCGAGAAAATCGAGATCGACCTCGCCCCGGCGCGAGTGCAGGTCAAGCAGGCCCTGCGCCAGCTTGGTCATCTTGCCCATGCCGCCCGCGATGGTGACGCGCTCCACCGGCTGCTTGCGCAGATATTTGAGCATGCCGCCGACAAAATCGCCCATGTCGATCAGCGCCTGTTCGGGAAGATCATAGAGTTTCTGCACGGCGGCCTCGGACGTGGAGCCGGTGGCGCCGGCGACATGGGTCAGGCCCATGCCCTTGGCGACATCGATGCCGCGATGGATGGAATTGATCCAGGCCGCGCAGGAGAACGGCACGACAATGCCTGTTGTGCCGAGAATGGACAGGCCGCCAATGATGCCAAGACGGCCATTGAGCGTGCGTTCCGCGAGCTTCTCGCCATGCGGAACGGATATTTCGATGACAACATCGCCATTGGTGCCCAAAGCCCCGGCCACCTGGCTGATGGCCAGACGCATCATGGCGCGCGGCACCGGATTGATGGCCGGTTCGCCCGGCGGCAGAGGCAGGCCCTGACGCGTCACCGTGCCGACCCCGGGGCCGGCGCGGAACTGCACGCCGCTGCCCTGCGGGCCGAAGCTGACCTTTGCAATGATCAGCGCGCCATGCGTGACATCGGGATCGTCGCCCGCATCCTTGATGATTCCGGCCAGCGCGAACCCTTGTCCGCTTTCGTGCCGCGCCAGCGCAAAATCCACCTCAGCGCCGCTGGGCAGCGTGATGGTGACCGGATCGGGAAAATGGCCAGTGAGCAAAGCCGCATAAGCCGCCTTGGCGGCAGCCGTGGCGCAGGCGCCCGTCGTCCAGCCGCGGCGCAGGTGCGAGGTGTCGAATTTTTCGCTCATAAGGTTTCATACCCAAGGATGAGCGCAGCGCAAAGCCTTTTTGCCGCCGCTGGCGCGGACGCAAACCTGACGAAAGGCGCTCTGGCATGAGCCCGCATGAAACAATCCTTCAGGGCCTGCCCCTGTTTGCCCCCGGCACGGTCTGGCTGGTTGGTGCGGGACCGGGCGACATCGGCCTGCTCACGCTCCATGCCGTCAACGCATTGCGGCAGGCCGACGTGCTTGTCTATGACGCGCTGGTCGGCGAGCAGATCCTGAGCCTTGCCCGGCCCGAAGTACAGCTTGAATTTGCCGGAAAGCGCGGCGGACGGCCCTCGCATCTGCAAAAGGACATCACCCTGCGCCTCATAGAACTGGCGCGCGAAGGCAAGCGCGTGCTGCGCCTGAAAGGCGGAGATCCGTTCGTTTTCGGGCGCGGCGGCGAAGAGGCGCTGGAACTGGTCAGGGCGGGCATTCCTTTCCGCGTGGTGCCGGGCGTCACGTCCGGTCTTGGCGGTCTTGCCTATGCAGCCATTCCCGCCACAACACGTGACACCAATGCAGGCGTGATTCTGGCCACCGGACATAATGCCGAAGGCACCGTGCGCCCGGAAGACTGGGCCAATATGGCGCGCGCCGGGCTGCCGATCATCCTGTACATGGCCATGTCCAACCTGCCGCAGATCATTCCCGCGCTGATGTCGGGCGGGCTTGCTCCCGATACGCCCGTGGCGCTGGTGGCCAGAGCCACCACCCCCGAGCAGCGCGTGCTCGTCACCAGCCTTGGGCAGGCCGTGGCCGAAGTCGAGGCGCATGGCTTTGAAGCGCCCGCCATTGTCGCCATCGGCGAGATCGTGCGCCTGCGCGCGGCGCTCGCGCCCCTCGCCATCACGCTGGAGGGCGCATGAGCCGCGGACTGCTGATCGCCGCGCCGAAATCGGGCAGCGGCAAGACGACGCTGAGCCTTGGCCTCATGCGGGCCCTGACGCGTCTTGGCCAGCGCGTGCGCGGCGCCAAATGCGGGCCGGACTATATCGATCCGGCCTTTCACAGCGCCGCGACGCATAGCCCCAGCTTCAACCTCGATACATGGGCGATGCCGCCGGCACTTGTCCGGGCGCTGGCGCGCGAGAGCGCGGCGGAATGCGACCTTCTCATTCTCGAAGCCTCGATGGGCCTGTTCGACGGCGTCCCCGCCGAAAGCGGTCGCAGCGGCGCCTCCGCGGATGTCGCTGCGGCGCTCGGCCTGCCCGTCCTGCTTGTTCTCGATGTGACCGGACAGGCGCAATCGGCGGCGGCCATCGTCAAAGGCTGCATGAGCTATGATCCGCGCATCCGCATTGCCGGCGTTATTCTTAACCGGGTTGGCAGCCCGCGCCATCTGCGTCTCGCCGGCGGCGCGATCGAGGCGCTCGGACTGCCCATTCTGGGCAGCCTGCCGAAAAACGATGCCATCGTCCTGCCGGAACGGCATCTGGGCCTTGTTCAGGCAGGCGAAACCGCCGATCTCGATGCGCGGCTCGAAGCGATGGCCGATTTTATCGAAGCCCATGCTGATCTGGGCAGAATTCAGGCTATCGCCGCGCCGCTGCTGTTTGGCGAAGCCGGGAGCCTTCCGGCCCTGCCGCCGCCCGGCCAGCGCATCGCGCTGGCGCAGGATGCCGCCTTTTCCTTCATTTATCCGCATATCCTCAGCCAATGGCGGCGGATGGGCGCGCAGATACTGCCCTTTTCGCCCCTTGCCAATGAAGGGCCTGATGAAACGGCCGATATCTGCTGGCTGCCGGGCGGCTATCCCGAACTCCATGCCGGAAAGCTGGCCGCCGCCAGCCATTTCCGCGAGCGGCTCACGCATTTTGCTGCCAGCCGTCCGGTGCATGGCGAGTGCGGCGGCTATATGGCGCTCGGGCAAAGCCTGATCGACGCCAAAGGCGAGACACATCGCATGGCGGGGCTTCTCGGTGTTTCCACAAGTTTCGCAAAGCGCAAGATGCAGCTTGGCTACCGCGACGCGGCCCTGCTGGGCGACGGCGCGCTGGGCAGCCGCGGCGCGCGCTTTCGCGGCCATGAATTTCACTATGCCAGCGTGGTTGACCTTGGCGGCGACAAGCCCTTTGCTGAAGTTCTCGACGCCTACGGCAGCGCGCCTGTACCGGCGGGCAGCCAGCGCGGGCGCGTAACTGGTTCATTCTTTCATCTGATTGCGGCCGTGCCATGATGGAAACCGCCATGAAACCTGATTTTGATACGGATTTTCAAAGCAAGCTCAAGGATCTGCTGATCTGGCGGCGCGATGTGCGCCGTTTCAGGCCCGATCCTGTCGAACCTGCCCTGATCGAACAGCTTCTCGATATGGCGCAACTGGCGCCGTCGGTGGGCAACAGCCAGCCCTGGCGCTGGGTGCGGGTGGAAAGCGCCTCCGCGCGGGCGGCTCTGCGCGCCAATTTCGAGGCGAGCAATGCCGCGGCTCTGGCCGAGCAACAGGGCGAGCGCGCGGCCCTTTATGCTCGTCTGAAGCTTGCAGGCATGGATGCAGCCCCGGTGCAACTGGCCTGTTTCTGCGACCGGGGCACCGCGCAAGGCGGCGGCTTAGGACGGCGCACCATGCCGGAAATGCTGGATTATTCGGTGGTGAGCATGATCACTTCGCTCTGGCTGGCAGCCCGCGCCAGCGGCCTCGGCCTTGGCTGGGTGTCGATCCTCGATCCGGGCGCGGCGGCGCGATCCCTTGCCGTACCGGAAGACTGGAAACTGATCGCCTATCTGTGCATCGGCTGGCCGGAAGAGGAACACCCCGACCCCGAACTGGTGCGCAGCGGTTGGCAGCAGCGCACAGATCTGGGGCGGGACGTGCTGGTGCGGTGAGCGTGGCGTGTTGGCACGCAATTTCCCTCTCCCCGCCTGCGGGGAGAGGGTTGGGGTGAGGGGCGTCATGGCGGGCGTGAGCGACGCCATCCGTTGCGTTCGTCTGGATTGCTTCGCTTTGCTCGCAATGACGAAGAGGCGCCCTGTCCTTCCCCGGAGGGAGAAGGGACACACGAACAGCCCCCTCAGCCCTCGGCCTGATAATCCTTGATGTCGGAGAAGGTAATCTTCGGCCAGCGCTCCTGATCGTAATTGAGCGAGAAAGCCGATGGCGAGAGAAAGACCGGCGCGCCGTCGAGGTCATCGGCGATGGCAGAGCCATTCTGGTCGATGAATTTGGCAAGCTCCAGCTTGTCGTCGGACGTGATCCAGCGACAGAGCGAGAAACGGGTCTGCTCATAGGCGATCGGCAGGCCATATTCCTCGCGCAGGCGCTCCAGCAGCACGTCCAATTGCAGCGCACCGACAATGCCGACCATCGCCGGGCCGCCGTCGCGCGGCAGGAAGACCTGCACCACGCCTTCCTCGGCAAGCTGCTGAAGCGCTTCCTTCAGCTTCTTGGCTTTCATCGGGTCCTGCAGGGTGACGCGCTTGATGATTTCCGGCGCGAAGCTTGGCACACCGCGAAAGACGATGTCCTCGCCCTCGGTCAGCGTGTCGCCGATGCGAAGCGTGCCGTGATTGGGCAGGCCCACCACGTCGCCCGCATAGGCCTCGTCGGCAATGGCGCGGTTGCGCGCGAAAAAGAACTGCGGCGCGTTGAGGCTCATCGGCTTGCCGGTGCGAACGAGCTTTGCCTTCATGCCGCGCGAGAGCTTGCCGGAACAGACGCGGATGAAAGCGATACGGTCGCGGTGGTTCGGGTCCATATTGGCCTGAATCTTGAACACAAAACCGGTCATTTTCTCTTCATCCGCCTCGACCAGACGGGTGCTGGCCTGCTGGCTTCGCGGCGGCGGGGCAATCTCGGCCATCGCGTCGATAAGATCCTTCACGCCGAAATTGCGCAATGCCGAGCCGAAAAACACCGGTGTCAGATGTCCGGCGCGAAAGGCCTCCAGATCAAACGGAGCGCAGGCATCCACCGCCAGAGAAACCTCGCCGAGCCAGTCCTCGCGCTCCTGCACCGGCAGAAGCTCAGCCACCCGCGGATCGTCATGGCCGGAGACGCGCATCGGATCGCCGTCCTTGTCGATCTGGCGCACCTCATTGCGGCGCAGGTCGAATGTTCCGGCGAAGCTTCGGCCCGAGCCAATCGGCCAGGTGACGGGCGCTGTCTCCAGCGCCAGCGTCTTTTCGATCTCATCGAGCAGATCGAAGGGGTTGCGCGTCTCACGATCCATCTTGTTGATGAACGTGACGATGGGAATATCGCGCAGACGGCACACCTCAAAGAGCTTGCGCGTACGCGCCTCGATGCCCTTGGCCGCGTCGATCACCATCACCGCCGAATCGACTGCGGTCAGCGTGCGGTAGGTGTCTTCCGAGAAGTCCTCGTGGCCGGGCGTGTCGAGCAGGTTGAAGATGCAGTCGCCGTATTCAAAGGTCATCACCGAGGTGACGACGGAAATACCGCGCGCGCGCTCGATGCCCATCCAGTCCGAACGGGTCTGCGCGCCGCTTTTCTTGGCCTTGACCTCGCCGGCGAGCTGGATCGCGCCCCCGAACAGCAGCAGCTTTTCGGTCAGCGTCGTCTTGCCGGCGTCCGGGTGGGAAATGATAGCAAAAGTTCTGCGCCGCGCGGCGGCAGCGGTGAGTTCCGTCATAATTATCAACTCGATTCAGGGTGTCCCGTTCTTTCGCCCGGACAGCGAAGAACACGGTCGCCCAGCATGAATTCCGATCAGGGAGTTAGAGGGCTTGCGCCGATACGTCAATCATATTGACAGGAAAGACGCCTGATGAAGCCTGTCAGCGCCTTGCGTAAAATGCAAAGCCACCCCGGCTGTCCTCAGATGGCGTGCTCTGAACCCGATTGCAATGCCGACTATTCGAAAGGGGATTAAAATTTTAGCGAAGAAATTCTCACGAAATTAGGCGCGGCTTCGTCTTATTCGCCTCATCCCTTCAAAAGAAGCCGTCATGCAACGAATTATCCTGATCGACGACAGGCAGACCAATCTGGCCATATTTTCGCGCTTCGCCCAGAATCTGGCGGACGAGATTGACGTGAGATGCTTCAGCGCAGCCGCCGCGGCGCTTGACCATATGCGCGGCCAAACGCCGGATCTCGTCATCACCGACTATAACATGCCGCAGATGAACGGCGCTGAATTCGTGCGCCGCTTCCGACTCTTGCCCCATTGCGCCGATGTGCCGGTGATCATCATAACCATTCACGCGCGGCGCGAGTGGAAACTGGCGGCTCTCGAGGCCGGAGCGACGGATTTTCTCAGTTCGCCCGTAGATCAGCTCGAATTTGCCACCCGGGCACGCAATCTGCTGTCGCTGCGCCATCATCAGCGCCTGCTGGAAAAGCGCGCTGTGCTGCTGGAGGAGCATCTGGCCTCGGCCCGGTTGTCGGAGAATCAGGCCCGGCAGGAGAGCCAGCGCCAGCTGCTGCAACTCATCGAGGCGCTGCCGCTGATGATCAGCGCCCGTGACGGTGACGGACAACTGGTCTTCTGCAACGGTGCGTTCACAAAATTCGCCGGCGAGGAGCCCGCCCGGACCTCGGTGAAGCCGCAAGGCGCGAAAGCAAGCCCGCCGCCGGCGTTTCCAGAGAGCTTGCTGGGCGAAGAACAGCAGACACCGGATGCCGGAGGGACTCTGCACCGGCTCAGAATTTACAAGGCGCCGCTGGTCGACCGGAATGGGCGCGTCAATCTGATCCTGACGAGCGCCCTTGAGCTTGAAACGGCCTCTTCCCCGCCGGTCCACAAACCGCATTTCATCTCGCTGGCGGCGCTGGGTGTGCACATAAACCGGGAGTTTGGCCAAAGGCGGCGCGCCGAGACACCGGTCGCACTGCATCTCCTCAGCCTGCCAGCGCCGGAAAACGCAAAGAATATGCCGAAAAATACAGCTTTTCTCGCGATACTACAGGATCATCTGACCCTGACCGCCCGCGATTGCGACCTGATTGCGCCGATTGACGAGCGGCTTTTTGCTATAGTTCAGCACGATGTGGCCTGCCCTGACGATGCCGCCGCATTCAGGCAACGTCTGCGTCAGGCTGTGGCACGTCTTGCGGCCATGGCGGGAGGAGAAATCGCCAGCGAGGATATGGCCGGAGGCTGCGTCATAGGCACAGCCATCGCGAATCCCGGCCACGAAACGGACCTCGTCGCCGAAGCCGGCATCGCGCTGGAACAGGCCAGACTCAGGCACTCCGCGAAGAGCCGGAGCGAGGCCGTCCGGCAGAACGGCTAGGGCATCCGTGCCAGTGCCTCTTCATCCAGCACCGGGCCGGGATCATCCGGCGCGTTCGATTGCGGGAAGATCACCGGCGCGCTGAGCGGAACGGCCGGGGCTGCAGCAGGCTTTGCCTCGGGCGGCGGTGCGGTTGCGGGCTGGACGTCATCGGCGAATTCCGCGATCTGCTCTTGTGGGCGGGCCCAGCGGAAAGCGTCCAGCCTGCCTGACAGGGGCGATACCGGCGCCCAGACGTCCGTTACGAAACCGTCGGCGATCCAGGCCTCGTCTCGCGGCGCGCGGGCAGCGCGGGCCAGCCATTCGCGCGCCGCGCCGGCATTGCCGCGCGCCTCCTCCAGATCAGCTCTGGCCAGACAGGCACGGCGCGTTGGCCGCTCTGCACCATCAAGGCGCGTCAGCGGCGCCAGCGCATCCTCGGCGCGGGAAAGATCCCGCGCGGATATCGCCGCTCTTGCCAGGGCAAGCCGCGCCTCGGGCGCGTCCGGCGTCAGTCTGAGCAAAGTCTCTGCCCGGCTGAGGCGCTCGCTGGCCTTGTCGCCGCCCGGCAGGTCGAGATAAATGCGGGCAAGCTCGGGGTGCGGCGTCACGCTCCAGGCTGCTTCAATGAGCTTGCGCGCCTTTTTGGGCTCGTGCTGACGGACATAGAGCCGCGCCGCGAGCGCGCTCGCCGGCTCAAGATCGGGCGCGAGACGGGCTGCCTCACGCGCCAGCGCCAACGCCTCCTGCGGCGAAGATTGTTCCATGTCCAGCGCCATGGCCGTACGCAACACGGCGCGCTGGCGGTTGGCGAGCGGCTTTTCAATATGGCGCGCGGCCAGACTGCGGTCGATAACCTGCAAGGCTGCAGCCCAATCGGATTTTCCGGTAAAATGATCCAGCGCGGCCTCGGATGCCCAGGGCACGGCAGCAAGCCGCGCGGCCTCCTTGGCATGTTCATGCGCGGCATCCATATCGCCGCGCCGCCGCGCTTCCAGATGCAGGCCGCGCAGGCCCAGAATCCGTGTTTCGGCATTATTCGTCATTTCGCGGAAGGTCGCCTCGGCGGTCTGCCTGTCGCCGGCCATCTGCGCGGCCTGCGCCTTCAGCAGCAGCGTCAGGGGCGCGCCTCTGAGGTGCCGCTCGGCTTCACGCGCGGCCAGATGTGCCGCCTTCTGGTCACCCGCGCCCAGCGCCACCAGCCCGCGTGAAAGCGCGGCATAACCCTTCACCCGGTGGCGTGCGGAAAGCGCAAGACCAACCAGCGACGGAATATGCAGCACGAATCGCAGCAGATTCCAGACAGACGCGAGCACGATGACGACGACGGCCAGAGCAAGAATGCCGACGAGCAGCGAGGTTTCGATATGGATATTGCCCCAGTCGAGCGCGATATTGCCGGGCTGATCCGCCAGCAGGCTCATCCCCAGGGCGATTGCCGCCAAAATGATCAGAAACACTATCAGGCGCAGCATCACAAAATCCTAGTTCTTGGAGGCTGCCAGCCCGCTCAGCACCTGATCCAGCAGGGTCTGCGCGACCTTTTCAGCATTTTGCCGGGCCTCAACCCGCGCCATCAGCGGCGCTGTTTTCGCGCGGAGCTCCTCCGGCAGCGAGGAATTCAGGCTGGCAACCTCGTCCCAGTTGCCAGCCTCGATCGCCGCGCCCATACGCCGGACAACAGCCTCAGGGCTTGCGCCCGGATCGGCCAGACGGGTCGTGACGCGCACCAGCTTTGCCGCATGAAACCACAGCCTTGGCAGAATTCCGGCGGGCGCAGGCTCTTCGGGAAAGAGCTTCGGCACCAGAGCGGCCAGTTCCTTGCCCAGACTTTTCGCATCGGGCAGGCCTTTTTCAGCGAAGGGCTTGAGGACCGCCATGGCTGTCGCATCCGCGCCAAGGGCGGCGGCGGCATTATAGGCCTCGGCAAATGACGCATCGGCAGCGATCCGCTGGTTGAGCGCATCGAGCGCAATGGCGAGCGGGAGCGAAGGCCCGGCATTTTCCGCGGCAGACGGCTGTCCCGGCAGGCGCATTTCTGTCTTGGCGGCAGCAGCAGCCCCCTCAAGACGGGCGATACGCTCCTGCAATGCGGGATCGGCCATTGCCGGCGCCGTCACCGGCGCTTGCTCCGCTTTTGCCTCCAGAGCGGCCAGACGCGCGTCCAGCGTCTTCAGATCGGCCTGAACCGCCTCGGACGGATGCTGGCGCACCAAAGCTATGGCATGTTCCATATGGGCAAAGCGCGTCTCAAGCGATGCATAGACAGGCAGGGGCAGATGCGGCAGCCAGACAGGCGCCGTGATCACTGTTCCCACTCCGGCAAGCGCTCCAGCCAGAATGGCGGCAATGATCACGCCCGCATAGCCTCTGTGACGCTCGGGACGAGCCGCCTCGCCCGCCGTTTCGGGCTGGACATCACCATTGTTCTGGTCCTGCACCTGACCGGCTACGGATTCATTCTGGTCTTCAGACATTCCGCTTTTTCCTCTTTTCATCTTTATAAGCCGATCAGGTCCCGGCGCAAATGTCCAAAATCAAATCAGGTCCAGAAGGGCCTGCTCATTCGGCTCCGCGCTTATGGCGCAATCAAGGCCGGCGGCGCGCAGCGGCTGCGCCACATCCTCCGAGAGGCAATAATGCATGACGGATCGCAACTGAGCGGCGAGACCGGCCTTCTGCGCCAGATCGACAAAAATTTCGGCGCTGCGGCGCGAATAATGCAGCACCGCGCCAATTCTGCCCTCGCGCAGGGCCTCTTGCGCCTGCGGCGTCAGCCCCGCGGCGGCGGCGGCGTCATAAACCTCGCATACGTCAACCTGCGCCGTTTGAGCCAGATCCTGCTCAAGGTCATGTTTGCGCTGACGCCCGGCCAGATAGAGAAAATGCCGGAAGGGCGACTGGCGCAGCAATGCCAGCAGCGCATGACGATTGCCGCGCGCCTCGTGAACGGCGCCGCGATGCCCGCCGCACTCACCGCGAGAAGCACCCACCACAAAGAGCGGCAGGTCGCGGTAGATTTCCGGCAGCGGCCGGATGAAGGCATGCGCGCTGGTGGCGATCAGAGCTTCGGGGCGCAATCGCGGCCAGACCGGCTCCAGCGCCACAATCCCGATCACCGGCGAGAGCACGGCTTCATGGCCGCTTTGCCGCAGCAGGCTCGCTGTCCGCCGTGCCTCGGCAAGGGGCCGTGTCAGCAGCAGCAGCATGTTTGCTCCTCAGGAATGAGCCAGCAGCCCCTCGGGGATACGCCGCAGCAATTCGCGGCCCGCATCCTCGCCAAGGCGCTCCGCCTCGTTGGGATGACCGATGAACGCCACATCGAAGCTCTGCGCGCCATCGACGGAGAGAATTTCGCCGTGCAGTTGCAGCCGCCCGTGATGCAGCCGCGCATGACCGGCAATCGGCGTACGGCATGAGCCGTCGAGCACCTTAAGAAAGGCGCGCTCAGCGGCCAGCGCGAAGCCGGTTTCCTCGTCGAGAACGGGCGCCAGCGCTGCCGCGACCGATGAATCGCCGCTGCGCGCCGTTATGGCGATTGCGCCCTGCCCCACGGCGGGGAGGAAATCGGCAATATCCAGCACCGCCGTGGCGCGATGGGCAAGGCCAAGCCGCTTCAGGCCAGCCAGGGCAAGCAGGGTGCAGTCGCATTCGCCGTTTTCGACTTTGGCAAGACGGGTCTCGACATTGCCGCGCAGCAAGGCGGGCCTGAGATCGGGCCGCAGGCGCATGGCCTGTGCCTGACGCCGCAGCGAGGCCGAGCCGAAGCTTGCGCCCTCGGGCAGAGCACGCAGATCGGCAGCCTTCGCCGAAATAAAGACATCGCGCGCGTCCTCGCGCGGCAGGTAGCCCGCAATACCGATACCCTCCGGCATAAGGGTTGGCATGTCCTTGGCCGAATGTACGGCAAAATCGATATCAAAGCCGAGAAGCGCGATATCGAGCTCCTTGGTGAACAGGCCCTTGCCGCCCGCCTCGGACAAGGCGCGGTCGCGGATCATGTCGCCGGACGTCTTGATAACGACGATCTCGATCATGGCATGGTCGATGCCGTGGGCTTCGGCGAGGCGCTGGCGGGTTTCATGCGCCTGCGCCAGCGCCAGAGGGCTGCCGCGCGTGCCAAGTTTCAAAGGATGTGTCAGAGTCATGGTTCCGGATCGGCTGTTTGGGTTGCGTTTCGGCAGGGCGTGTTTATAGGGTAGGATTTAGTCCGAACGAAGAGGCGAAGTAAACCGCTATGATGCGCGTACTGGGACTGGAGACCACTTGTGACGAGACCGCGGCGGCGATTGTCGGCCTGCGGGCGGGCGGCGGCGGCGATATTCTCGCCAATGAGGTGATGAGCCAGATCGCCGAACATGCGGCCTATGGCGGCGTCGTGCCAGAAATTGCCGCCAGAGCCCATGTCGATGTGCTGGACCGGCTGATTCGCCGCGCGCTTGATGACGCGGGCATGGACTTGCGCGATCTCGACGGCATTGCAGCGGCCGCCGGGCCGGGGCTGATCGGCGGCGTCATTGTCGGGCTGACGGCAGGAAAAGCGCTGGCACTGGCATTGCGCAAGCCCTTCATCGCCGTGAATCATCTTGAGGCGCACGCTCTCACGGCACGGTTGATCGACGGGCTGTCCTTTCCCTATCTGCTCCTGCTGGTCTCGGGCGGCCATACCCAGTTGCTGGCGGTCAGGGGCGTTGGAGACTATGTGCGCCTCGGCACGACGCTGGACGATGCCATCGGCGAGGCCTTCGACAAGATCGCCAAGATGCTCGGCCTGCCCTATCCCGGCGGCCCGCGGGTCGAGGCGGCCGCCCTGCATGGCGATCCGGAGCGCTTCGCTTTTCCAAGGCCGATGATGGGCCGCCCCAACGCCGATTTCTCGCTTTCCGGCCTCAAGACAGCCGTGCGGATCGAGGCGGAAAAATGCGGGCCGCTGAGCGAGCAGGATGTCGCCGATCTCTGCGCATCGTTTCAGGCCGCGATTGTCGATGTCATCGCCGACAGGGTGCGCGCGGCCCTGCGCCAGTTTCACGAGATTCTCGGCCAGCCGACCGCGCTGGTCGTGGCCGGCGGCGTGGCCGCCAACAGCGCCATCAAACGGGCAATGTCGCGCTTCACCAATGAGGTGGGTCTGCCGCTGGTCGTGCCCGCGCCGCAGCTTTGCACCGATAACGGCGCGATGATTGCGTGGGCGGGGATCGAGCGGCTCAGCCTCGGCCTTGTCGATGACCTGACATTTGCGCCGCGCCCGCGCTGGCCGCTCGATCCGGGCGCCGAACGCTCGCTCAACGGAAAAGCCTGATGAGCGCCGAGGCCGGGCAAGATGCCGCAAGCAGGCTCGCATCCGGGCCCGTCGTCGTGCTGGGCGGCGGCGCATGGGGCACCGCGCTGGCGCTGGCCAGCGTCCGGGCGGGCCAGCACACAGCGCTCTGGCTGCGTGACTCCGCTCAGGCCGACACAATCGCGCTGCGCGGCGAAAATACGGCCTATCTGCCCGGCGTGCCGCTGCCTGCGAGCCTGCGCATCAGCGCCGATCCGAACATCATCCGCACGGCCGCGCTTGTGGTTGCCGCCATTCCCGCGCAGGCCCTGCGCCCGGCGCTGACACAACTGGCGCAGTTCATCCCGGAAAAGGTGCCGGTTGTGATCGCGGCAAAGGGGCTTGAACAAGCGAGCGGCAAATTCATGAGCGAGGTGCTGGCCGACATACTGCCCGCCAACCCGCCTGCCCTGCTTTCGGGGCCGAGTTTTGCCGCGGATGTCGGCAAGGGCCTGCCCACGGCGGTCACGCTGGCCGCCCAGGCCGAACCGCTGGCGCGGGCGATTGCGGCGCGGCTGGCTTCTGCCACCTTCCGGCTTTATCACACCGACGACCTGCGCGGCGCCGAAATCGGTGGCTCCGCCAAGAATGTGCTGGCCATCGCCAGCGGCATCGCCAGCGGACGCGCACTGGGTGCCAGCGCCAGCGCCGCACTGATCACCCGCGGATTTGCGGAACTCGCCCGCCTTGGCCGGGCTCTGGGCGCGCGCAGCGAGACATTGATGGGCCTTTCCGGCCTTGGCGATTTGATTCTGACCTGCAATTCGGCGCAATCACGCAATTTCAGCCTTGGGCTGCGGCTTGGACAGGGCCAGAGCGTCAGCGAGGCTCTGGGCGGCGGCAAGCTGGCGGAAGGCGCCTATACGGCCAAGGCTCTTGCCGCCATGGCCCGCGCGCGCCAGATAGATATGCCGATAACCCTGAGCGTGGACGCCGTTCTTGACGGGCGCCTCGGCATAGACGCCGCCATCGAGGCGCTGCTCACCCGCCCCGCCCGCGCCGAAGAGGAAAAGGACAGATAGGATATGGCACATTGGCTGATCAAGAGCGAACCGTTCAAATGGTCATGGGAACAGCAGGTCGCTGCCGGGCCGCAGGGCACATTCTGGAACGGCGTGCGCAACCATCTCGCCAAACAGCAGCTGATGGCCATGAAACTGGGCGATACGGCTTTTTTCTATCATTCCAACGAGGGCAAGGAGATTGTTGGCATCGTCGAGGTGATCAAATTGTTCTATCCTGACCCGTCCGACGAAACCGGCAAGTTCGGCATGGTGGATGTGCGCGCTCTGCGGCCGTTCATCCGGCCCGTCAGCCTTGCCGAAATCAAGCAGACACCGGCTCTGGCCAATATGGCGCTGCTCAGATCCGCGCGGCTTTCCGTGCAGCCCGTGCGCGATGAGGAATGGCAGCTTATCTGCACAATGGGCCAGACGCAGCCCTGAATCTCAGGGCTGGACGCGGCAGGTCCTGCGCACCAGATCGAGCAATTGCGGATCGAGATAATCGCGCGCCGCCAGATGCGCGCCCGTCGCCAACACGGCCTGATCCTGCATTGAGGTCATCATGCCGATGGTGGTCAGACCGGCCTTGATCGCCGAGGTGAGGCCGGAAACCGAATCCTCGAAGCCGATGCTGAAAGCCGGATCGCAGTTGAGGCGTTCCAGCCCGGTCATATAAGGCAGGGGATGCGGCTTCTGATGCGGCAATTCCTCCGCCAGAACAATCGTCTGGAAACGGTGGATAATGCCCAGCGCGCCCAGCATGTGCTCGGCATTGGCGCGCGGCGCATTGGTGACCGCTCCGCAGGGAATGCCATGCGAATCGGCCCAGTCGAGCAAGGCCCGCAGGCCGGGCAGCGGCTCCAGCGTGGTTGCCATTTCGCGGAAGGCGGCTTCCTTCTGATCCGCCATGACCACATGCTCCTCCACCGGCAGATGCGGCAGCAGGTCGGCAAGGATGACGGAATTGCTGCGCCCGGATACTCGGGCGGTGAATTCATCGCGCGTCAGTTGCAGGTCATGGGGCTCAAGCATCGCGTTGAAGGCGATATGATGATAATGATCGCTGTCCGTGAGCGTGCCGTCGATATCAAACAGAAGACAGGATTTCATTTCACAACCATCACACAATTTCTGCTCAGACGGGGCAGAAGCCGCCGCATATCCGCAAGCCTTATAGCGACACAACCGGCGGTCGGGGAAAAATTTTCGCGCGCCAGATGAAAAAATATCGCGCTGCCCCTGTGCTGTTTCCTTACGCGGAAATTATAATCCAGAACAACGAGAATGTCATAGACACCATCTTCACGCCAGAGCGCCTCATGCGATGCGGAAAAAGGCAGGCTGACCGGGCAGTTGTAGAGCGGGTTTCCGGAAGCATCGCACCAGCCCATGCTGCGCGCCGCCGCACGCAGCCAGCCGGTGGGCCGCGCCAGCCGGTCGGGACGGAAATAGCCACCCAGCACCGGCCAGCGGCCGGCGGGCGTGCAGCCGTCGCCCTCTCGTTTGTTGTGGCTTATTCCGCCGGCGCCCAGTGCGCAGGGGATATGCAGGGAACCCACCCGCAACATTCCGCGCGTGCGCCCGCCTGACAGCGCGCGGACCGTCAGAATCGTCAAACCGCGCTTTTTCTTTCGTTGCCGTTTCACGAGAACCCTGCTTCACCGCCGCTTGAGCAAATATATGGCAACCGCCACAGCTCCGTGAATGGTCGTTTTGTGGCTGTGCCGCTTTTGCGCAGTCTAGCGCCTTCCGTTATGCTCCGCAGCGGTTTAAAAGCCGCAAGTGACATGTTTCAATGTTTTGCATATCTTGGTGAAAAAACAGGGCGAGGGGAATGAGTCAGGTTCGCAAGATATTGATCGTCGATGACGACAACGAGCTGCGCGGCGGGCTGGCCGAACAACTGGCTCTTTACGAGGAATTTGAACTGGTCGAGGCAGCGACGGCGGCTTCAGGCCTGGCTCAGGTGCGGCAAAGCCTGCCCGACCTCGTGATCATGGACATCGGCCTGCCGGATATGGACGGGCGCGAGGCGGTCAAGCTGGCCCGTAAGAGCGGCTTCAAGGGTCCCATTATATTGCTGACCGGCCAGACCTCGGATGCGGACACAGTCCTGGGGCTTGAGGCCGGCGCCAATGATTATGTCACCAAGCCGTTTCGCTTCGCCGTCCTGCTGGCACGCATCCGCGCGCATCTGCGCCAGCATGAAAGCAGCGACGATGCCCTGCTGAAGATCGGCCCCTATACGTTCAAGCCAAGCTCAAAGCACCTTATCCATGAAAAGGGCCCCAAGGTTCGCCTCACTGAAAAGGAGACGGCGATTTTGCGATTCCTGTTCCGGGCGGGCGGACAGACGGTCTCGCGCGAGGTGCTGCTGCGCGAAGTCTGGGGCTATAATGCGCAGGTGACGACGCACACGCTCGAAACGCATGTCTACCGGCTGCGGCAGAAGGTGGAGCCGGATCCCTCCCACGCAAAAATCCTGATCACGGAGCCGGGCGGCTACCGGCTCATCAGCTGATGTCCTGCCGCCCGTCAACACAATTCCGGAAAGTGCTCCATGCCGACTGAACTGATCCGCCGAATGCGCCGCGTTCCCTTCTTCAGCCAGTTGAGCACGGATGCCCTGCGCCTTCTGTCCTTTTCGGCCGAAACGCAGATTTTGCGCGCACATGACGTACTGTTCGACGAAGGCACGCCGACCCAGGGTGGCTATCTCATTCTGGACGGCGCAATCATCATGGAGGCCAACGGTAAACCGGTAAGCCGCCTTGAGCCGGGAACGCTGATCGGCGAAACCGCCCTGCTCACCCAGACCTACGCGCCTGCCACCGCCATTGCGGCGACGGCCTGCACCCTGCTGCGGATGCCGCGCACATTGTTTTTGCGCGTGCTGAACGAATTTCCCGAGGACGCAGCCGTTCTTCTGGCGGATTTTGCCGCGCGCACGCAGAATCTGAGCGCCGATCTGAGCGCGCTGCACACACGTTACGCAAGCGAACCAAAATAAAAGGCGACCGGAAGGCCGCCTTTTTGCGTGTACGCATAGCGCTGATACAGCGATGCTCCGGAGAATCCCCGGAGCAGAGCCAGACAGCGACGATCTTATTCGGCAGCCGGTTCGGCCTTGTTCTCGAGGTCTTCGCCGGTTTCCTGATCGACAACCTTCATCGAAAGCTTGATCTTGCCGCGGTCGTCAAAGCCCATCAGCTTGACCTTGACCTTGTCGCCTTCCTTGACCACGTCGGACGGCTTGGCCACGCGCGCCTTTGCCAGTTGCGAGACATGCACAAGGCCGTCCTTGGCGCCGAAGAAATTCACGAACGCGCCGAAATCGGTCACCTTGACGACGGTGCCGTCGTAGATCATGCCCACTTCAGGCTCCGACACGATGGACTTGATCCAGTTGATCGCCGCCTTGATCGAATTGCCGTCGGAGGAGGCAATCTTCACGGTGCCGTCGTCTTCGATATTGATCTTGGCGCCGGTTTTTTCGACGATCTCACGAATGACCTTACCGCCGGTGCCGATCACTTCACGGATCTTGTCGGTCGGGATCTTCATGGTTTCGATGCGCGGTGCGAATTCGCCGAGTTCGGCGCGCGCGCCGGTCAGCGCCTTGGCCATCTCGCCGAGGATGTGCATGCGCCCTTCCTTGGCCTGACCCAGCGCCACCTTCATGATTTCTTCGGTGATACCGGCAATCTTGATGTCCATCTGCAGCGAGGTCACGCCTTCCGACGTGCCGGCCACCTTGAAATCCATGTCGCCGAGGTGATCCTCGTCGCCCAGAATGTCGGACAGAACCGCAAAGCGCTCGCCCTCAAGAATGAGGCCCATGGCAATGCCGGCGGTGGGACGCTTGAGCGGAACGCCCGCATCCATCAGGGCCAGAGACGAGCCGCAGACGGTAGCCATCGACGATGAGCCGTTCGACTCGGTGATTTCCGAGACAAGGCGCAGCGTATAGGGGAACTCGGCGGCGGTCGGAAGCATCGGATGAATGGCGCGCCAAGCCAGCTTGCCATGGCCGATCTCGCGGCGGCCGGGCGAACCCATACGGCCGGTTTCACCCACCGAATAGGGAGGGAAGTTGTAATGCAGCAGGAAGCGTTCCTTGTTGGTGCCATCCAGGCTGTCGATATATTGCTCATCCTCGCCGGTGCCGAGCGTCGCGACGACAAGCGCCTGCGTTTCGCCGCGCGTGAACAAGGCCGAGCCATGGGTGCGCGGCAGAATGCCGACTTCAGCCACGATCGGACGAACCGTCCGGACGTCGCGTCCGTCAATGCGGATGCCGGTGTCCAGCACGTTCCAGCGCACGACCTTGGCCTGCAGGTCATGAAACACTTCCTTGACCATTTCCTTGGAGAACTTGGCTTCGCCCTCGGCCGGGATCAGCGCGGCCTCGACCTTGGCCTTCACGGCGTCGACTGCGGCATAGCGGGCCTGCTTGGCGGTGAGCTTGTAGGCTTCGCGCAGTTCTGCCTCGGCGATGGCGCGCACGGTGGCCTCGCATTCGGATTTGTCGGTGAGGACAAGATCGCGCGGCTCCTTGGCGGCCTTTTCGGCAAGGCGGATGATGGCGTCGATCACCGGCTGGAAACCGGCGTGGCCATGCATGACGGCCTGCAGCATGGTCTCTTCGGAAAGCTCGCGGGCCTCCGACTCAACCATAAGAACCGCGTCGGCGGTGCCGGCCACGACGAGATCGAGCACCGAGTCCTTCATCTCCTCGACGGTGGGATTCAGCTTGAGCGCGCCATTGATCATGCCGACGCGCGCGCCGCCCACCGGGCCCATGAACGGAACACCAGAGAGCGTGAGCGCAGCCGAGGCGGCAACCATGGACAGCACGTCCGGATCGTTCTCGAGATCATAGCTCAGAACGGTGATGATGACCTGCGTGTCATTGCGGTATCCGTCGGGGAAAAGCGGGCGGATCGGGCGGTCAATGAGGCGCGAGACGAGGGTCTCTTTTTCGGAGGGGCGGCCTTCGCGCTTGAAATAGCCACCCGGAATGCGTCCGGCGGCAAAGGCCTTTTCCTGATAATTGACGGTGAGCGGGAAGAAATCCTGACCCGGCTTCGGAGCCTTGGCCGAGACGACCGTGGCCAGCACGGTGGTTTCGCCATAGGTGGCCAGAACGGCGCCATCGGCCTGACGGGCAATCTTGCCGGTCTCGAGCGTGAGCTTGCGGCCCGCCCATTCAATGACTTCGCGTTGTATATCGAACATGTGTCTTTGCTTTCGTGGATAAACGCCATGTGCAAGACGGCGAGGCACTCCGGAGCGGTTTAAACCGGGGTCAGAGTGTCTTGCGATCCTGCCATGACGATGCTTGTTAAAGAAAGAGCGGCAGCCCCATGCCGCCGCTCTCAAATTTTTACCGTTTAGCGGCGGATGCCGAGGCGTTCGATCAGGCCCTTGTAGCGCGCCTCATCCTGAGCCTTGACATAATCCAGCAGCGAGCGGCGCTGCGAAACCAGCTTCAGGAGGCCGCGGCGGGAATGGTTATCCTTGACGTGGCTCTTGAAATGGCCGGTAAGATTGTTGATGCGCTCAGTGAGAATGGCCACCTGCACTTCCGGCGAACCGGTATCGCCGGCCTTGGTGGCATATTCCTTGATCAGCGCCTGCTTGCGCTCTGCGGTAATCGACATCGGGTAATCCTTATAGTTAGGGTTCTGCCGCGCTGTCCGGCCAATCCGGGATGTCGTCCAGTGAAAGGTCAGCGGGCGCGGCTGTCTTCAGTCTTGAAAACTTCGGTGCTTATACAGCAATATGCCGGAAATGAAAGGGAAAATGAATCTTTGCCCCTTCCCCCTTGCCTTTGCCTGCATTTTCCTCTAATGACGCGCCTTCTATCCGACCGGCTGATAAGGGCTGCCGTGGCGGATGTTTCGCTCGCGATGAGACGAACAGCTGCGCAAGCGGCTGAAAACCCAACTGATCCGCAAGGATCTTTGCAAAGGATGAGCAAAATGCCCAAGTTGAAGACGAAATCGGGCGCGAAGAAGCGCTTTAAAATCACCGGCACCGGCAAAGTTGTCTATGCACAGGCCGGCAAGCGCCATGGCATGATCAAGCGTACCAAAAAGCAGATCCGCAACAAGCGCGGCACCAACATCCTCTTCAAGACGGATGGTGACAACATCAAGAAATATTTCCTGCCGAACGGCTGAACCGTTCCTGGAACCTTGTCTAACATCTGAATTTGGAGATCATCTATGGCACGCGTCAAACGGGGTGTAACATCCCACGCCAAGCACAAAAAAGTTTTCAAGGCCGCCAAGGGCTTCTACGGACGCCGCAAGAATACGATCCGCGCCGCCAAGGCCGCCGTCGATCGTTCGATGCAATATGCGACCCGCGACCGCAAGGTCAAGAAGCGGACGATCCGCTCGCTGTGGATCCAGCGTCTCAACGGCGCGGTGCGTGAATTCGGCATCACCTACAGCAAGTTCATCAACGGCCTCGATCTGGCCGGCATCACCATCGACCGCAAGGTTCTCTCGGATCTCGCAATCTCGGAACCGGCTGCGTTTGCCGCAATCGTCGAAAAGGCAAAGGCCGCGCTTCCGGTTGCGGCATAAGCTTTGCTGCAATCCATATTTTCAATAGCCCGCCCGCAAGGCGGGCTTTTTGTTGTCTCGACATTTTCCTGTCCGCATGGCAAAAGCGGTGCGCATTTGCTCGCTGAGGTCTCATGTCCGATTTATCTGTTCTGGAAGCCGAACTTCTCGCCGCTATCGCCGCCGCGCCGGACGAACCCGCGCTGGAAAGCGTACGGGTTGGCGCATTGGGGAAAAAGGGCTCGCTGTCCGCGCTGCTTGCCACTCTGGGCAAGATGTCGCCCGAAGAGCGCAAGGTGCAGGGCGCGGCCATCAATGCGCTGAAAGACAAGGTCAGCGACGCGCTGGGTGCGCGCAAAGCCACGCTCAAGGCCGCAGCGCTGGAAGCGCGCCTCGCGCGCGAGACTGTGGACATCAGCCTTACGCCGCGCGAGAGCGGGCTGGAGACCGGGCGCATCCATCCCATCTCGCAGGTCATGGACGAACTCACCGCCATTTTCGCGGACATGGGCTTTGCCATTGCCGAGGGGCCGGATGTCGAGACCGACGACTACAATTTCACCAAGCTGAATTTCCCGCCCGGCCATCCGGCGCGCGAAATGCACGACACGTTCTTTTTCAACCCTGCCGCCGACGGCACCCGCAAGCTGCTGCGCACGCACACCAGCCCCGTGCAGGTGCGCACCATGCTGGCGAATAAGCCGCCGATCCGCGTTATCTGCCCGGGGCGTACCTATCGCTGCGACTCCGATCAGACCCATACGCCGATGTTTCATCAGGTTGAGGGCCTCGTCATCGACAAGGGCGCCCATATGGGCCAGCTCAAATGGATTCTGGAAGAATTCTGCAAGGCCTTTTTTGAGGTGCCGGGCGTGACCATGCAGTTCCGCCCCAGCTTCTTCCCCTTCACCGAGCCGTCGATGGAAGTGGATATCCAATGCTCGCGCAAGGGAGGAGAGATCCGCTTTGGCGAAGGCAGCGACTGGCTGGAAATCTTGGGCTGCGGCATGGTGCACCCCAATGTGATCCGCAATTGCGGCCTCGACCCGGACGAATATCAGGGCTTTGCCTGGGGCATGGGCATCGACCGCATCGCCATGCTGAAATATGGAATGCCGGACCTGCGCCCCTTCTTCGAGGCGGATGTGCGCTGGCTCTCGCATTACGGTTTCCGGCCGCTGGATCTGCCAAGTCTGGCGGGGGGCTTGAGCAGCTAGCGGCGACAGACCCGGCCCCTCACCCCAACCCTCTCCCCGCGAGCGGGGCGAGGGGGGCAGCGCGGTTAAGAATGCAAAAGGCTTGTATGAAATGACTGTTTCGCACATCGGACTAAAAGACAGCCGCAAGGTGGAATTTATGCCAATGGGCGTTCACTGGCCGGAAGCTGACGAAGACATCAGCATGGTCAGCATCTCGCGCGGCGAGAAATCGCGGGCGGAGCGGGTGCTTCTTCCGTAAGGAACAGAAATTATAGCGACCATCGTTCAATTTGTTGCGATATCAGAAAAGACCACATGAAACTCACTCTCTCCTGGCTCAAGCAGCACCTCGACACCCATGCCTCACTCGAGGAGATTGTCGCCACACTCACCAAGATCGGCCTTGAGGTCGAGGGCATTGAAGACCCCGCCGCCAAGGTGCGTGGTTTTTCCATCGCTTATGTGATTTCGGCGGAGAAGCACCCCAATGCCGATAAGCTGCGTGTCTGCATGGTCGATGACGGCTCGGGCACGCCGGTTCAGGTGGTCTGCGGCGCGCCCAACGCCAGAGCCGGCATGAAAAGCGTGTTCTCCCCCGCAGGCACCTATATTCCGGGCAAGAACATCACATTGGCCAAAGGCGTCATCCGCGGCGTCGAATCCAACGGCATGCTGTGCTCGGAGGCAGAGCTTGAGCTTTCCACCGATCATAACGGCATTATCGATCTGCCCGCCGACGCGCCGGTCGGCATGGCCTTCGGCGATTATCTCGGCCTCAATGATCCGGTCATTGACATCAACCTCACGCCCAACCGGCCCGATGCCACCAGCATTTACGGCATAGCGCGCGATCTGGCCGCCGCCGGACTTGGCACACTCAAAGCGCAGCACATTCCTGCCGTGAACGGCGCCTTCCCCTGCCCCGTTTCCGTAAAGCTCGACGTTGCGCCGCACCTTGCGCCCGCTTTCGCCCTGCGCCTTGTGCGCGGCGTCAAAAACGGCCCCTCGCCGGAGTGGATGCAGAAGCGCCTGCGCGCCATCGGCCTGCGGCCCATCTCCGCGCTGGTGGATATCACCAATTACATGACCTTCGATCAGGGCCGCCCGCTGCATGTCTTTGATGCGGGTAAGGTTACGGGCAACCTGCATGTGCGGAAGGGCAGATCCGGCGAAGAGATCGTCGCGCTGGACGGCAAGACCTATGCGCTGGACGAGAACATGGTGGTTATCGCCGATGACAAGGGCGTGGAAAGCATCGCCGGCATCATGGGCGGCGAAGCCTCGGGCTGCGACGAAAACACCACCGATGTGCTTATCGAATCGGCGCTGTGGGACCCGGCCAATATTGCCCGCACCGGCCGCAATCTGGGCATCATTTCCGATGCGCGCTATCGTTTCGAGCGCGGCATCGACCCGGCCTTCTGTGTGCCGGGCGCGGAAATGGCGACCCGGCTTGTGCTCGACATCTGCGGCGGCACGCCATCGGATCTCGTCGTTGCCGGCAAGGTGCCGCAACCGGAAACACGTGTCAGCTTCCCCTATGCCGAGACGAAACGCCTCACCGGCCTCAATATCGAGCCGGGCGAAGCCAATGCCATCCTGACAAAACTTGGCTTCGGCGTGCGGCAAGCCGGAGAAACAGCTGAGGTGACGGCGCCGAGCTGGCGCCCGGACATCGAGGGCAAGGCCGATATTGTCGAGGAAATCATCCGGATCGCCGGAATTGAGCGTGTTGTGCCGACACCGCTGCCGCGGCTTGAGACATCAGTGCCGAAACCTGTTCTCACCCTGCTGCAAAAGCGCACCCGCGGCGCGCGCCGGGCGCTGGCAGCGCGCGGGCTGATCGAGGCCGTGACATGGTCCTTCATCTCGAAGGAACAGGCAAGGCTCTTTGGCGGCGGCGCGCCGGAACTCTCGCTCGCCAACCCGATTGCGGCCGAGCTTTCCGACATGCGGCCCTCGCTGCTGCCGGGCCTGCTTGCCGCCGCGGGGCGCAATGCCGACCGCGGCATGGGCGATGTCGCGCTGTTCGAGGTGGGGCAGGTTTTCAGGGACGATACCGAAAACGGCCAGCTGATCGCCGCCAGCGCCGTACGGCACGGCACGGCGCGGCCTAATGGCGCCGGCCGCCACTGGAGCGGCAATTCGGGGGCTGTCGACGTGTTCGACGCCAAGGCCGATGCGCTGAGCCTGCTCGCAAGCCTTGGTGTCGCGACCGGCGGGCTGCAGATTTCAGCCAAGGCGCCGGACTTCTATCATCCGGGGCGCTCGGGATTGCTGCATTTCGGGCCGAATGTCGTCGGTCATTTCGGCGAACTTCATCCGGCGGCGCTTGAGGCGCTGGATATTTCGGGCCCATTGTGCGGCTTCGAGATTTACCTCGACAAGATCCCCGCGCCCAAGGCCAGACCGACAAAGGTCAAGCCGAAGCTTGTGCTGAGCGAACTGATGCCGCTGGAGCGGGATTTCGCCTTTGTCGTCGACGCGCATGTCGCGGCCGGCGACGTGCTGAAAGTGGCGCAGAGCGCCGATCGCACGCTTATCGCCGATGGCCGCGTCTTCGACATTTATGCCGGGGCCGGCATTCCGGCGGGCAAGAAGTCGGTGGCTATAGCGCTGACCATCCAGCCGAAGGACAAGACGCTGACAGATGTCGAACTGGATACGCTGGCCGCGAAAGTGGTGGCCGACGTCGCCAAAAAGACTGGAGGAGTCCTGCGCGCATGACCAAGCCGGAACCTGATCTGCAACTGAATTCGCCGTCCTACCGGCTGGCGGCGATGGATCAGGATTTTCTGCTGGGTGATTCCATGCGCGGGCTGCGCTTTCAGCTCGAATATGAAAAGACCGAAGAGGCGATGCGCCACTGGGGCATTGCCTCCACCGTCGTGGTGTTCGGTTCGGCCCGCGTGCGCGAGGACGGGCCAGGCCGTCAGGCCTTCTGGTATGAGGAGGCACGGCGTTTCTCGCGGATTGTCTCGGAGCGTGGCGGCGCGCTCAGCCTGCGCAACGGCATGCGCCGCAATGTCATCTGCACCGGCGGCGGGCCGGGCATCATGGAAGCTGCTAATCGCGGCGCCACCGATTGCGGTGCGCCCTCTATCGGCCTCAATATCACGCTGCCGCACGAGCAGGTGCCGAACGCCTATTCGACGCCGGAACTCACGTTCCAGTTTCATTATTTCGCGATGCGCAAGATGCACTTCGCCATGCGGGCCAGCGCGCTTATCGCCTTTCCCGGCGGATTTGGCACATTCGACGAATTGTTCGAAGTGATGACGCTGGTCCAGACTCACAAGATGCAGCCGATCCCTATCATTCTTTTCGATAAGGATTACTGGCACGCCATCATCGGTTTCGAGCGGCTTGTCGAGGCCGGAATGGTGTCGGCGGACGATCTGGAGCTTTTTCACATCGTCGATACGGCTGAGGACGCCTGGGCCGTGATCTCGCAGCACCGCAGTCAGGCATGAATAAGTGCATTTAGCACCCATCAACTCCCGCTCGCGCGGGCGAGAGGGAGTTGATTTTGCCCGGATGCGGCGGAGCTTACATCAAACGACCCGCTTGCGGTCGAATTCACCACCCTTGCGATACCGCTGCAGATAGGCCGGCGCAATGGCTTCATAGGACGTCGGGATCAAGCCAAGCCCGCGCAATGTCAGCCCTGCAGTTTCGGCCTGCGGCGAGACGACATTGTCAGATTTGAGCAACGTCACCTGATCGCGCGTGGTGAGAAATTCGGCTGGCAGCAGGCCCAGCGAAACGGTGCTGGCGATTTCGGTGGCAAGCGCCATGACTCTGGCCAGCGCGAAAGGCACCGGCACAAGCAGGCGGCTGCGCTCGGTTTGCGCGAGAACATAGCGCATCAGATCCTTAAAGCTGACCACTTCCGGCCCGCCGAATTCGTAAATGCTGCCCGGCTTGCCCTGCCCTTCCGCAAGGCGCACCATAGCCTCGGCAATATCGCCGACGAAAACCGGCTGAAACTTTGTCTCGCCGCCGCCAATCAGCGGCAATGCGGGCAGTATGCGGGCGAGAGTGGCGAAACGGTTGAAGAATGTGTCCTCCGGCCCGAAGATCACCGAAGCGCGTGTGATGATGGCATTTGGAAAGGCCTCAAGCACGGCAGCCTCGCCGCGCGCGCGGCTGGATGCGGCGTGCGAGGCGGAATTGGCATCGGCGCCGATGGTCGACATGTGAATGAGCGCCGGAACACCGGCCGCCGCAGCAGCACGGGCGATGGCGCGGGCGCCGAAGACCTGCACGGCCTCGAAGCTCTGCCGGCCGGACTGGGTCAGCAGGCCAACAAGATTGATGACAAGGTCGGACCCTTCCATCGCCTTGGCAATGGAGGCGGGATAGCGGACATTGGCCTGCACGGCCTGAATCTGCCCCACAACGCCCAGCGGCTGGAGATGAAAGGCCAGATCCGGCCGCCGCACGGCGACGCGCACCCGCCAGCCCTTGCGGGCGAAGGCACGCACCAGATGGCGGCCAACGAAACCGGAGCCGCCGAAAATGGTGACAAGGCGCGGCATTTCATTCGGCATAAGGGCAGTCATGCGTTTATCCCCATTGAACAGATTTGCGCCGATCCATAGCTAAATTCACTGAAAATGTATAGGCGGCAAAATGCACACCCGGCGCCTGTATGCGGAAAAATGCCGTCCCGTAAGGGCAACAGCCGCCGCAAAATCACGACTCTCACGCGCGCAACCGGACGAAGAAGCAATTTAAAGCGGTTTAGGGAGTTTACAGGAGCGCAAACTCGCGCTCTTATAGCCAATAACAGGCGAACGCTCGCGAAAGGGGAACAATGTCCAGCATTCCCATCGGCATCCTCACGATCTCGGATCGCGCCTATCGCGGCGTGTATCAGGACAAGGGCGGACCGGGGATTGAGGCTGCCCTGGCCGAGTTGCTGGCCAGCGACTGGCACCCGGAGCGGCGCATCGTGCCCGACGAACAGGGCGAGATCACCACGGCGATCATCGAACTGGCGGATGTGCAGGGCTGTCCGCTGATCCTGACCACGGGCGGCACCGGCCCTGCCCCGCGCGATGTCACGCCGGAGGCGACGCGCGCGGCCATTGAGCGCGAATTGCATGGTTTTGGTGAGGCGATGCGTCTGGCAAGCCTCAGGGAAGTTCCAACCGCCATTCTCTCACGCCAGCTGGCAGGCACGCGCGGCAAATCGCTGATCATCAATCTGCCGGGCAAGCCAAGTGCGATCCGCACCTGCCTTGATGCCGTCTTTGCCGCCGTGCCTTACTGCATCGACCTTATCGGCGGGCCGCGCCTCGAAACGCGGCCTGAATTCTGTCAGGCCTTTCGCCCAAAAAGCTGAAAGTCCGGCAGAGCCGACATTTTTCTCCTCCAGATGAGGCCACTTTGACCCAAAGCCAGACAATTACAGAAATATCTTCCGATCAGACCGTAGCAGGGCTGCGGGATGCCGTGCTTGCCAAGCTTGTCTCGGCTGTCGGCAAGGACCCGGTGGTGGCCAGCGAGCGCGACTGGTTCGTGGCGACAGCGCTTGTCACGCGCGATCACGTGGTGGCGCGCTGGATGGATTCGACCCGGGCGACCTACAAGGCGCAGACCAAGCGCGTCTATTATCTCAGCCTGGAATTTCTGATCGGCCGCCTGCTGTTCGACTCGCTTTCCAATATCGGCATTGCGGAACCCATGTGCGCCGCGCTCAGAGAGCTGAATGTCGATCTCGACCGGCTGCGCAATGTCGAGCCCGACGCGGCGCTGGGCAACGGCGGTCTTGGCCGTCTTGCCGCCTGTTTCATGGAGAGCATGGCGACGCTCTCGGTCGCGGCCTATGGCTATGGCATCCGCTACGACCACGGCCTGTTCCGTCAGGTGATCAAGGACGGCTGGCAGAAGGAATATCCGGAAGACTGGCTTTCTTTCGGAAATCCTTGGGAATTCGAGCGTCCGGAAGTCGATTACGCCATCGGATTTGGCGGCGCCGTCGAAGCCAGACCCGATGCGCAGGGCAATGTGGCCTATGTCTGGAATCCGACCGAGACCATAGAGGCCGTGGCCTATGACACGCCGGTTGCGGGCTGGCGCGGGCATCATGTCAACACGCTGCGCCTCTGGTCGGCGCGCGCGCCCGATCCGCTGCGTCTTGACGCCTTCAACCGCGGCGATCACCTTGGCGCGCTGGCCGCGCAGGTGAAGGCCGAATCCATTTCCAAGGTGCTTTATCCATCCGATGAGACGCCGGCGGGACAGGAACTGCGCCTGCGGCAGGAATATTTCTTCGCCGCCGCCTCGCTGGCCGACCTGCTGCGCCGCCACATGAAGCAGAACGGAAACATCCGTTCGCTTCCCGACAAGGTCGCCATCCAGCTCAACGACACGCACCCCGCCATAGCCGTGGCCGAACTCATGCGCATTCTGGTGGATGTGCATCATCTGCCCTGGGAAGAGGCGTGGGACATCACCAACCGCACCATCTCCTACACAAATCACACGCTTCTGCCGGAGGCGCTGGAAACCTGGCCGGTGCAACTCATGGAGCGCCTGCTGCCGCGGCACATGCAGATCATCTATCTGATCAATGCCGCGCATCTTGACGGACTGCGCGCCGGCGGCGTTGCGGATGACCGTCTGATGTCATCCGTCTCGCTGATCGAGGAAGGCGGCGGACGCCGCGTGCGGATGGGCAATCTCGCCTTTCTGGGCTCGCATAAGGTTAACGGCGTTTCGGCCCTGCACACTGACCTGATGCGCAAGACCGTGTTTCATGATTTTCACAGCCTGTACCCGGACCGCATCACCAACAAGACCAATGGCATCACGTTCCGGCGCTGGCTGTTCGAGGCCAATCCCGGCCTGACTGCCCTGCTGCGCGAAGCCTGCGGCGACAAGGTGCTCGACGATGTCGGCCTGCTGGAAAAGGCCGCGCGGCTGGGCGGGGACTCCGCCTTCCGCGACAGGCTGATCGCAGCGCGGCGCGCCAACAAGGACAGGCTGGCCAAGCTCGTTTTAGACCGGATGCAGATCAAGCTCGACACGAGCGCGCTCTTCGATGTGCAGATCAAGCGCATTCATGAATACAAGCGCCAACTGCTGAACATTCTGGAGACGATTGCGCTTTATAACGCCATCCGCTCGCAGCCCACCAAGGACTGGGTGCCGCGTGTCAAGATTTTCGCGGGCAAGGCGGCGGCAAGCTACCATCAGGCCAAGCTGATCATCAAGCTTGCCAATGATGTCGCCCATATGGTGAACAACGACCCCGTGATCCGCGGCCGTCTGAAAGTGGTGTTTCTCGCCAATTACAATGTCAGTCTCGCGGAAACCATCATTCCCGCTGCCGACCTCTCGGAGCAGATCTCCACCGCCGGGCTGGAGGCCTCGGGCACCGGCAACATGAAACTCGCCCTCAATGGCGCGCTGACCATCGGCACGATGGACGGCGCCAATGTCGAAATATATGAGCGCGTGGGCGAGGACAATATCTTCATCTTCGGCCTGCGCGCCGAGGAGGTGGAAGGCGTAAGGGCAGCCCGGCAGGGCGGGTGCGAGACCATCGCCGGTTCGCCGATACTCAAGGATGTGATGGCGGCGATTGAATCAGGCCTGTTCTCTCCGGGAGAGCCGGAGCGTTTCCGCGACATCGTCACGTCGCTCACCAACTGGGATCATTTTCTGGTGACGGCGGATTTCGACTCCTATTACGCGGCGCAGCGCCGTGTCGACGAGTTGTGGCATGATCCGGCGCGCTACTGGCGCGCCAGTCTCTGGAATACCGCACATGTGGGCTGGTTCTCCTCGGACCGCACCATTCGTGAATATGCATCGGAAATTTGGAACGTACCGTCAAAATGAAATAATAATCACAAAGAGCGGGGTGGAAACATGACATCGGCTACGGATTGGCGCCTCAGCCCCACGCACAGACAGGCCATTCTGGAGGCGCGGCACGGCGATCCTTTCGCCGTGCTCGGCCCGCATGAAACGCCCGGCGGTCTCGTCATCCGCGCTTTTGTCGCGGATGCGCAGCGCCTTGAGGTTATGGACGACAAGGGCGCGGTTGTCGGCACGCTTGAACAGACTGACCCTGCCGGTTTGTTTGAAGGCCTGCTGGCCGGACGCAAGCGGTTCGCCTACCGCCTGCGCGCGCATTACGCCGGTCATGTCAGCTGGGACTTCCACGACACCTATGCTTTTGCGCCCATTCTTGGCCCGATGGACGATTATTTCGTCAAGGAAGGCACGCATCACGCGCTTCATGAAAAGCTTGGCGCGCATGAACGCCTGCATGAGGGCGTCAGCGGCGTGCATTTCGCACTCTGGGCGCCCTCGGCCCAGCGCGTCTCGGTCGTCGGCGATTTCAACGGCTGGGATTCGCGCCGCGCCATGATGCGCAAGCGAGCCGACTCCGGCTGCTGGGAAATCTTCATTCCTGATATCCGGCCCGGCGCGGTCTACAAATATGAACTGATCGGCGCACATGGCGGCATATTGCCCATGAAGGCGGACCCTGTCGGCTTTGCCGCCGAAATGCGGCCGGCCACCGGCTCGGTCGTGACCAGTTCCCGCCCCTATGGCTGGCAGGATGCCGAATATATGGAACAGCGCGGCCAGAAGGACCCGCGCCGCCAGCCCATGTCCGTCTACGAGGTGCATCCTGGCTCCTGGCGGCGGAACGAGCGCGGCGATTTTCTCACCTATGATGAAATCGCCGACCAGTTGATTCCCTATGTCTTGTGGATGGGCTTCACGCATATCGAACTTTTGCCCATATCCGAACATCCGCTCGACGACAGCTGGGGCTACCAGCCTATCGGGCTTTTTGCCCCGACGCGGCGCTTCGGCGACCCGGCGGGCTTCGCACGCCTGATCGACAGGGCGCATCAGGCGGGGCTAGGCGTCATCCTCGACTGGGTTCCGGCGCATTTTCCGACCGATATTCATGGCCTGTCCAATTTCGACGGCACGGCCCTTTATGAACATTCGGACCCGCGCCGCGGCTTTCATCCGGACTGGAACACGGCGATCTATGATTTCGGCCGTTCGGAAGTGACCAACTTTCTGGCCAGCAACGCGCTCTACTGGCTTGAGGCCTTTCATGTGGATGCGCTGCGCGTCGATGCCGTGGCCTCGATGCTGTACCTCGATTATTCGCGCCCGGCGGGCGAATGGCTGCCCAACAAGGATGGCGGCAACGAGAATTATGAGGCCGTGGCCTTTCTGCGCCGCTTCAACGAACTGGTCTATGCCGCGCATCCCGGCGTCATGACCATCGCCGAGGAATCCACCGCCTGGCCCGGCGTCTCCCAGCCGGTCTACAATGGCGGCCTCGGATTTGGCTTCAAGTGGAACATGGGCTGGATGCACGATACGCTGGAATATATGGCGCTCGATCCGGTTTACCGCAAATATCACCACCACAAGATGACTTTCGGCCTGCTTTATGCCTTTTCCGAAAATTTTGTTCTGCCGCTGAGCCACGACGAAGTGGTGCATGGCAAGGGCTCGCTCCTGTCCAAAATGGCGGGCGACGACTGGCAGAAATTCGCCGGTCTGCGGGCCTATTATGGCTTCATGTGGGCGCATCCTGGCAAGAAACTGCTGTTCATGGGGCAGGAATTCGCCCAGCGCGGCGAATGGAACTTCCGCCAGAGCCTCGATTGGCACGAGGCGCAGGCACAAAGCCACCGCGGCGTGCAACTGCTGGTGCGCGACCTCAACCATATCTACCGCGAAAACCCGCAACTGCACGCGCTGGACTGCGAGGCCGACTGTTTTTCATGGCTTGTCGCCGACGACAGCGAACAATCGGTCTACGCTTTCCTGCGCAAGGATGGCGCAGGCATACCGATCGTGGTTGTCAGTAATTTCACGCCCGTTCCGCGCACGCCCTATCGTCTCGGCTTTCCGAAGGCCGGGCGCTGGCGCGAAATTCTCAACAGCGATGCGGCCATCTATGGCGGCGGCAATCTGGGCAATCATGGCGCCGTGATCGCCGGCGACACGCCGTCCCATGGCCTGCCGGCCAGCGCCGAGATTCTTATCCCCCCGCTTGCAACCCTCTATTTCCTGTTCGAACCAGCCACGGAATAACAAACCAGCGACGGCACGGAACACAGAGTCCGGCCCTTACAACAAGAGGAAATGCCCATGTCGATCCAGAAAAAAACCACCGGACCTCTCTCACGCTCCGCCATGGCCTATGTGCTGGCGGGCGGACGAGGCTCACGGCTCATGGAGCTTACGGACAAGCGTGCGAAACCCGCCGTCTATTTCGGCGGCAAGTCGCGCATCATCGATTTCGCGCTGTCCAATGCGCTCAACTCGGGCATCCGGCGCATTGCCGTGGCGACGCAATACAAAGCGCATAGTCTGATCCGTCACCTGCAGCGGGGCTGGAACTTCTTCCGTCCGGAACGGAACGAGAGCTTCGATATCCTGCCCGCCAGCCAGCGTGTATCTGAGGAAATGTGGTATCTGGGAACCGCCGACGCGGTTTATCAGAACATTGACATCATCGAATCCTACGAGCCGCAATATATCGTGCTTCTGGCTGGCGATCATATCTACAAGATGGATTATGAGGAAATGCTCCAGCAGCATGTGGAGCAAGGCGCCGATGTCACGATCGGCTGTCTCGAAGTCTCGCTGAAGGAAGCCACCGGCTTCGGCGTCATGCATATCGACGAAAACGACCGGATCATCTCCTTCCTTGAAAAACCGAAGAACCCTCCGCCGATGCCCGGCAAACCGGATGTGGCGCTGGCGTCCATGGGCATTTACGTATTCGAGACCAAATTTCTCATCGACCTGCTGCAAAAAGACGCCGCCGACCCCAAATCCAGCCATGATTTCGGCAAGGATCTCATCCCCTATATCGTCCAGCACGGCAAGGCTGTGGCGCATCATTTCTCCAAGTCCTGCGTACGTTCCAGCCACGAATCCAATGCCTACTGGCGCGATGTCGGCACCGTGGACGCCTATTGGGCCGCCAATATTGACCTGACCGACATCCAGCCCGAACTTGATCTTTTCGATCAGGACTGGCCGGTCTGGACCTATGCCGAAATCACGCCGCCGGCAAAATTCGTTCATGACGAGGAAGGTCGCCGGGGCCATGCGCTCTCGTCGCTGGTCTCGGGCGGGTGTATTGTCTCGGGGTCTTCGTTACGGCGCTCTCTGCTCTTCACGGGCGTGCGTGCCAATTCCTTCTCGAAGATCGAAAATGCTGTGATCCTGCCTTATGTCGACATTGGCCGTTCTGCAGAACTGACCAATGTGGTGGTCGATCGCGGTGTCAAAATCCCGCAAGGGCTGGTTGTCGGACAAGATCCGGAACTGGACGCAAAGCGCTTCCGCCGTACGGAAAACGGCATCTGCCTCATCACGCAGCCCATGATCGACAGGCTCGACCTATGAAAAATCTCAAGGTTCTTTCCGTCGCCTCGGAGCTTTATCCGCTGGTCAAGACCGGCGGCCTCGCCGATGTGGCGGGCGCGCTGCCGCTGGCGCTCGCGCACCATCATGTCGAGATGCGTACGCTCGTTCCGGGCTATCCGGCGGTGATGAAGGCGCTGGACGCGCCGCAGGCCGTGCATCATTTCCGCGCGCTGTTCGGCGGCAAGGCGCAACTGCTGCGCGCGCAACATGCGGGGCTGACGCTCTATGTGCTGGATGCGCCGCATCTCTTCGCCCGTCCGGGTAACCCCTATCTGGGGCCGGACGGCAAGGACTGGCCGGACAATGCCTTCCGTTTCGCGGCGCTCGCGCGGGTAGGCGCGGATATCGGCAAGGGATTGCTGAAGGAATTTGCGCCCGACATCGTCCACTGTCATGACTGGCAGGCCGCCCTCATCCCGGTTTATCTGCATTATGACGGCGGCAAGCGGCCAAGAACCATTGTCACCGTGCATAACCTTGCTTTTCAGGGGCGCTTTTCGCCCACGCTGCTGCATGATCTTGGCCTGCCGCCGGAAGCCAATACGATCGAGGGAATCGAATATTTCGGCGACATATCCTACCTCAAGGGCGGACTGCAATTCGCCGACTGGATCACCACCGTCTCGCCAAGCTACGCGCGCGAAATCCGCGAAGCGGAAACCGGAATGGGGCTTGAGGGCCTGCTCAACATCAAGCTCGGCACCACATCCGGCATTCTTAACGGCATCGACACGCAGGTCTGGAACCCTGAACACGACGCGCTGCTGCCCGCGCCCTATTCCGCCAGAAAGCTCAGCGCGCGCGCGAAAGCCAAAAAAGCGCTGCAGAAGCGTCTGGGCCTGAAGCCGGATGCGAATGCGCCCTTGTTCGGCGTGATCAGCCGCCTGTCATGGCAGAAGGGCCTCGACCTGCTGCTCGATACCCTGCCCGTGCTGCTGCATGAAGGTGGGCAGCTTGCCCTGCTTGGCACCGGCGATACCGCGCTCGAAGGCGGCTTTCGCACCGCCGCCGCGCAAAATCCGGAGCGCATCGGCTGCATGATCGGCTATGACGAAAGCCTGGCTCATCTCATTCAGGCGGGCTGCGATGCGCTGCTCGTGCCGTCGCGTTTCGAGCCTTGCGGCCTCACACAGCTTTGTGCCCTGCGTTATGGCGCGGTGCCGGTGGTGGCGCGCGTCGGCGGCCTGAACGACACCATCATAGATGCCAATGAAATGGCGCTGGCCGGAGGAGTTGCTACCGGCGTGCAGTTCGGGCCGGTCAATGCGGCGGGCCTCGCCGATGCGCTGCGCCGCACCGCCGCGCTCTATCGCGACAAGCCGCGCTGGAAAAGGATGCAGATCAATGGCATGAACACCGATGTGTCATGGAACGAACCCGCAAAGGCCTATGCCGCGCTCTATCATCGCCTGCTGGCATGACGGAGACGCACGCTCAGACAAGAAATTCCGCCCCGAGCCATCACAACCAAGTTCGAAAACTATCTGAGGATCAGCAATGCTCAAGACTGTCGCCACCAAGCCTTTCGATGGCCAGAAGCCCGGCACATCCGGCCTGCGCAAGCGTGTGCCTGTGTTTCAGCAGCCGCATTATGTCGAGAATTTCGTCCAGTCGATCTTCAATGCACTGAGCGGCTTTGCCGGACAGACGCTGATTCTGGGCGGCGACGGACGCTATTTTAACAGGGAAGCCATTCAGGTCGCACTCAAAATGGCCGCCGCCAACGGATTTGGCCGCGTGGTGGTTGGACAGGGCGGCATTCTCTCAACCCCTGCGGCCTCCAATCTCATCCGCAAGCGAAAGGCCTTCGGCGGCATCATCCTCTCGGCCAGCCATAATCCCGGCGGGCCGCAGGGCGATTTCGGCATTAAATATAACGCCTCGAACGGCGGCCCGGCGCCGGAAAAGATCACCGACGCCATTTTTGCCTGCACGAAGACGATCACGGAGTTCAAGATATTTGAGGCGCCCGATCTCGACCTCGACGCGCTTGGCACGAAACAGCTCGGCACGATGCAGGTGGAGATTGTCGACCCTGTATCAGAATACCAGATTCTGATGGAGGAGCTTTTCGACTTTGCGGCGATCCGCGCCCTGTTCAGGAGCGGTTTCCGCATGTGCTTCGACGCCATGTCTGCCGTCACGGGCCCCTATGCCCATGCCATATTGGAAGGCGCGCTCGGCGCGCCGAAAGGCACCGTCATTAACGGCACGCCCCTGCCCGATTTCGGCCACCACCACCCGGACCCCAACCTCGTCCACGCTAAATATATCTACGACCTCGCCATGTCGCCGGATGGGCCCGATCTGTGCGCCGCATCGGATGGCGACGGCGACCGCAACCTGATCATCGGCAAGGGACAGTTCGTCACGCCCTCGGATTCGCTGGCGATGCTTGCCGCCAATGCCCATCTGGCCCCGGCCTATAAGAGCGGCCTGAAGGGCATCGCGCGTTCCATGCCGACCAGCGCCGCCGCCGACCGCGTCGCTGCCAAACTCGGCATCGGCATTTACGAGACGCCGACCGGCTGGAAATTCTTTGGCAATCTGCTGGATGCCGGCATGGCCACGATCTGCGGTGAGGAAAGCGCCGGAACCGGCTCAAACCATGTGCGCGAGAAAGACGGGCTCTGGGCCGTGCTGCTCTGGCTCAATATTCTGGCGGCGCGCAAGCAGAGCGTCAGAGATATTGTGCGCGATCACTGGAAAACCTATGGCCGCAATTATTACAGCCGGCACGATTACGAAGAAGTGGCCAGCAAGGGTGCCAATGAACTGGTCGAGCGCCTGCGCGCGATGCTGCCCGGCCTGAAAGGCCAGAGTTTTGGCGCACTCAAGGTGAAGGAGGCCGATGATTTTGCTTATCACGATCCGGTTGACGGCTCGAATTCGGCCAATCAGGGTATCCGCATCCTGTTCGAGGACGGCTCGCGTATCGTCTATCGTCTTTCCGGCACCGGTACGGAAGGCGCGACCCTGCGCGTTTATATCGAGCGCTTCGAGCCCGATGCTACCCGTCATGATCAGGAAACACAGGCGGCCCTCGCCGACCTGATCACGCTCTCACGCGATATTGCCCTGATCGAGCAATTCACGGGGCGCAGGGAGCCAAGCGTCATCACCTGAATTTTAGGCCTATCGCACCTGAAGCCCCCTCATCCTGAGCCTGTCGACGGATGAAACACACCATTCAGATGCAGAAAGATCCATGGCTCTGATCTCAGCAGGCTCCCCCGAACCTCTCGGCGTCACGCCGGATGAAACCGGCGTCAATGTCGCGGTGTTTTCCATTCACGCCAGACGGATCGAATTCTGTCTGTTCGAGAACGGGCGGGAGATTCGCTTCATTCTGCCGGAGCGTACCGGCCCGGTGTTTCACGGCCATATCAGCGGTGTCAGGTCCGGTGCACTCTATGGCCTGCGCGCGCATGGGCCATATGCGCCGGAGGCGGGCCATCGATTCAACCCGCATAAACTGCTCGTCGACCCCTATGCGCTCGCGCTCGATGCGCCGTTCAGACTGCATGAAAGCATGTTCGGCTACGATCGCACGTCCGCCGACAAGGATCTCTCGTTCTCGTCCGCGGACAGCGCGCCCTATATGCCCAAAGCGATTGTCTGCACGCCTTTAGCGGCTCTTGCCCCGCGCAGTTTCGTGCCATGGGAGCGCACTATTCTTTATGAGGCGCATGTGCGCGGACTGACGCGGCTGCGCGAGGATGTGGCACAGGCTGAGCGCGGTACCTTTGCCGGTCTGGCCAGCGCGCCGATGCAGCGCTACTTCCGCGATCTCGGCATCACGACGCTGGAACTGCTGCCCGCAAGCGCCAGCATCGACGAGCGGCACCTGCCGCCTCTCGGCCTGACAAACTACTGGGGCTACAACCACGCAGCCTTCATGGTGCCGGCGATGCATCTCGCGCCGGGCGGCTGGGGCGAAGTGCGCCGGGCCGTGGCCGAACTGGCGCAGGCCGGCATAGAAACGCTGATCGACGTGGTCTATAACCATAGCGGCGAGGGCGATGAACTGGGCCCGACGGTCAGCTTTCGCGGCCTCGACAATGCCGCCTATTACCGTTTGCAGGACAATCCGCGCTATTACATCGACGATATGGGCTGCGGCAATTGTCTGGCGCTAAACAGGCCGCATCTTGTCCGCCTTGTCATGGACAGTCTGCGCGTCTGGGCAGAACTGGGCGGCGTGCATGGATTTCGTTTTGATCTGGCCACCGCTTTGGGCCGCCGTCCCCAATTCGACCCGCAGGCGCCGCTGATTGCCGCCATCGCGCAGGATCCGGTTCTGCGGCAGCTCAAAATTATCGCCGAACCGTGGGATATCGGGCCGGGCGGCTATCAGCTTGGCACCTTTCCGGCGCAATGGGGCGAGTGGAACGACAAATACCGCGATACGATGCGCGATTTCTGGCGCGCTCACGCAAGCCTTGCCGATTTCGCCACGCGATTTGCCGGCTCCGCGGATGCCTTCGCGCACAAGTGCCCCTCCCGCTCCGTGAATTTCATCACCGCGCATGACGGCTTCACCCTCGCGGATCTGGTCTCCTATGCGCATAAGCGCAATCACGCCAATGGCGAGGACAACCGCGACGGCAATAACGACAACCGCTCGTGGAACCACGGTTTCGAGGGCGAAACCGACGATCAGTACATTCTCGCCGCCCGGTTGCAGGATCAGCGCAACCTGCTGGCCACACTCATCTTTTCGCGCGGTACGCCCATGCTGAGCATGGGTGCGGAATTTGGCCAGAGTCAGGGCGGCAACAACAATGCCTATGCGCAGGACAATGAAATTTCATGGGCGCATTGGCACAAGGCCGACAATTCGCTCATCAGCTTCACGCGCAAGGCCCTGAGCCTGCGCGCGGCGCTGGCGCCCTTCTTTGCCGACAAGTTTCTGCACGGCGAAAGCGCGGACGGCAGTTTCGACGTGCGCTGGCTGGATGCATCAGGCAAGGCGCTGGGCGCGGACAACTGGCACGATCCGGGCGCGAACTTCCTGCAGGTGCAGCTTGCGGCAGAGCCGGGGCGCATCGCCATATGCTTCAATCGCGGGGCGTCAACGCTTTCCGCGTATCTGCCGGAGGCGGGCCGCAAATGGCGCATAAGCCTTTTCACCAGCGCCCGCGCACCCGAATTTGCGCCGGAGGGCGAGCTGATTTTGCCGCCGCGCAGCCTTGCTTTGCTGCAGGACTTTGCCTGATACAGCTATATTTCAGCAACGAACGCTTGAATTTCCCGCCAGTCGTGCAATGTAACGCCCACCAACAGGGAGAATATCATGCTTTATGAAGCCACCGTGGTCGCGTTTACCCAGCAATTGACGGCTTTGTCCGCCATTCTGGACAAAGCGGCCGCCTATGCCGAAGCCAAGAAGATCGATCCTTCGGTTCTGATCGCCTCGCGCCTTTATCCCGATATGCTGCCCCTCGTCCGGCAGGTTCTGATCGCCTGCGATTTTGCCAAAAACACGGCGGGGCGTCTGGCCGGCGGCGAAATTCCGAAATATGCCGATGACGAAAAGACCTTCGACGAACTCAAGGCACGTATCGCCAAGACAATCGCCTATATCGGCGGGCTCGATGCTGCGAGCATCAATGCTGCAGCCGGACGCGAGATCGAATTCCCCATCGGGGGCAACAAGATGAAAATGGAGGCCGCCGCTTATGCCCTGCGCTTCGCGCTGCCGAATTTCTATTTCCATTCGGCAACGGCCTATGACATTTTGCGCCACAACGGCCTTGAAGTCGGCAAACGCGATTTCATGGGTGCTGTCGCCGGTCTCGATCCGGCCTGATCAAACAAGGAGTAATCATGAGCATTCAACGTATGGGTGTAGGCAAGCGCATGAGCGCCGCCGTTGTTCACGGCGATACGATCTATCTCGCCGGTCAGGTTGCCGACAAAGCCGCCGATAAGGGCGTCTCCGAGCAGACGGTCGAAATTCTCTCGATCATCGACGGCCTGCTCAAGGAAGCAGGCAGCGACAAAACCCGGATTCTCTCGGCAACGATCTATCTCGCCGATATCAAAACCTTCGCCGAGATGAACCTTGCCTGGGACGCATGGGTGGCGCAGGGCCACACGCCGGCCCGCGCAACGGTCGAGGCCAAGCTCGCCGCGCCGCAGTACAAGGTTGAAATCTCGGTCATTGCTGCAAAGTAAGACACCGGAACGGCCCCTCACCCTGCGATTGTGCCGGAGTGAGGGGCCGCATTTAATTCCTTTGCCGCGCGGGCCAGCCGCTCCAGCGCCGCATTGAGGGTTGCGCGCTGCTTGGCAAAGCAGAAGCGCACGATATGACGGACATGCTGCCCGGCATAGAAAGCCGAGACGGGAATGGCCGCCACCCCGTATTCACCGACAAGCCTCGTGCAGAACGCCTCATCGGTGAGCGCGAAGGCGCTGCAATCGACATTCAAAAAATATGTCGCTTGCGACTCCAGCACCGTGAAGCCAAGATGCTGCAACCCTTCGGCAAAATAGGTGCGGCTCTCCTGCAGTCTGCGGCGCATATCGATGAAATAATCATCCTCTTTCATCAGCCCATAGGCCACGGCGCTCTGCAGATTGGGCGGCGTGGTGAATGTGAGAAACTGATGCGCCCTGGAGAGCACGCGCATCAGATCCGGCGCGGCGGCCACCAGCCCCACTTTCCAGCCGGTGAGCGAAAAGATCTTGCCCGCCGAGCCGATTTTCACGGTCCGCCCGCGCATGCCCGGCAGCGCCATCAGCGGCACGTGCACCAGACCGTCGAACACCACATGCTCCCACACCTCGTCGCAGATAGCGATCGCATCATGCGCGACGCAGAATCTGGCCAGCAGTTCGAGCTGGCTGCGCTCATAGACGACGCCTGCCGGATTGAGCGGATTATTGAACAGCACCAGTTTCGTGCGCGGCGAGAAGGCCGCCGCAAGATCAGCCTCGGAAAAGCGCCAGTGCGGCGGCTGCAGGGTGACGAACCGCGGCACACCGCCAGCGCGCAGCACCAGGGGCAGATAGGCGTCATACATCGGCTGAAACAGAACCACCTCGTCGCCCGGTGCAATCAGCGCCAGCAGGGCTCCGGCGATAGCCTCCGTTGCGCCCGACGTTACCATCACCTCCGTATTCCAGTCGAGGTCCAGACCCTGAAAATGCCGGTAATGCGCGGCGATGGCCTGACGCAGCTCCGGCAGTCCCATCATCGGCGGATATTGATTCCAGCCCGAGATCACGGCCTCCGCCGCCTTGCGGCGCACGTCCTCCGGCCCCGGATCATCAGGAAAGCCCTGCCCGAGATTAACGGCGCCATGCTCGCGCGCAAGACGCGACATGGTTTCAAAAATTGTTGTCGGCAGGGAGTCGAAAACCGGGTTCATCGCGCCACATTTTGCTAGAGTGAAAAGTTGAGGCAGTCTAACCTCGGCATTCTTGCAGCACTAGGGAAGAACCAAAGATTGCAGCATAAATCTGTTCTGGTTTTCGGGGGAACGCGTTCAGGCAAAACGGCCTATGCGCTGGAGCTGGCGCAATCGAGCGGCCTCGAACCGCTCATGGTGGCCACTGCCAGAATTTTCGACGAGGAAATGCGCGCGCGCGTCGACCTGCACAAGGCCGAACGCGGGCCGCAATGGCGCCTTATCGAGGAACCTCTTGATCTGACAGGCGTTTTGGCGAGCGAATCAGCGCCGCACCGCATCATCCTCGTGGATTGTCTGACGCTCTGGCTGTCCAATCTGCTCCTGGAACAGCGGGATCTGGCCATTGCCAGCGCCCGGCTGGCGGCAAGTCTGGCCGCTCTTGCCGGGCCGGTGATTTTCGTTTCCAATGAGCTGGGTCTGGGCACGGTTCCCGACCATCCGCTCACCCGGTCGTTCCGGGATGCACAGGGAAAGCTCAACCAGCTGATGGCGGACGCATGCAGCGACGTCATACTGGTGCAGGCCGGGCTGCCCCGCCAGCTCAAGCCGGCGCCAAGGCCCGCGCTGAACTTTAAGGGTACACATGGATCAGTTTGATTACATTATCATCGGCGCCGGCTCAGCCGGCTGCGTACTCGCCAACCGCCTGTCCGCCAACCCCGGCACGCGCGTGCTTGTGGTTGAAGCGGGCGGGCGCGACAACTGGATCTGGTTCCACATTCCCGTCGGCTATCTGTTCGCCATCGGCAATCCGCGCGCGGACTGGCTGTTCAAAACCGAGGCCGTGCCCGGCCTGAACGGACGCGCCCTGAGTTATCCGCGCGGTAAGGTCATCGGCGGCTCTTCTTCGATCAACGCCATGATCTACATGCGCGGACAGGCCGCCGATTACGACGGCTGGCGGCAGCTCGGCCTCACGGGCTGGGGCTGGGACGACGTGCTGCCCCTCTTCAAGAAGCATGAGGATCATTTCGCCGGGGCAAGCCTTGCCCATGGCGCCGGCGGGGAACTGCGCGTCGAGCCGCCGCGGGTGAGATGGGACCTGCTGGATGCTGTGCGCCGCGCCGCCGCCGAAGTGGGGATTCCGTCCATCGACGATTTCAACAGCGGCAGCAATGAAGGCGCATCCTATTTTCAGGTTACGCAGAAGCGCGGGCGGCGCTGGAGCGCTGCGCGCGGCTTCCTCAAGCCTGTGCTCAGGCAGCGGCCCAATCTCAGGCTGATGACCGATGTCCATGTCGGCAAGATACTGATAAAGGATGGCCGCGCTATCGGCATCGAATATCATCAGGGCGGCCAGAAGCGTGAGGCGCGGGCCAATGCGGAAGTCATCCTGAGCGCGGGCGCGATCGGCTCGCCGCAGCTTCTCGAATTATCCGGCATCGGCAATGGCGCTGGCCTGCAGGCCCTTGGCATCGACCCGCTGGTACACCTGCCCGGCGTCGGCGAGAATTTGCAGGATCATCTGCAATTGCGGCCCATGTACCGCGTAAAAAATGCGGTCACGCTGAATATCGAATATCAGAATCTGTTCAAACGCGCGAAGATGGGGCTTGATTACGTGCTGTTCCGGCGCGGCCCGCTGACAATGGCGCCCTCGCAGCTTGGCATTTTCACGCGCACCAGCCCGCAGTTTGCCACGCCGAATGTCGAATTTCACGTTCAGCCGCTCTCGCTCGACAAATTCGGCGAACCGCTGCACGACTTTGCCGCCATGACCATGAGCGTGTGCAACCTGCGGCCCACCAGTCGCGGCTCGGTGCATATCGCCAGCACCGACGCGCGGCAGGCGCCGAAGATCCAGCCCAATTATCTCGCCACAACGGAGGATCAGCAGGTCGCCATTGATTCGCTGCGTCTCACCCGCAAGATCATGGCCACGCAGGCGATGAAAATATTCGAGCCGCAGGAATTCCGGCCTGATCCCGCCGCGCAGGACGACGCGAGCCTGCTCAAGGAAGCGGGCGATATCGGCACCACCATCTTCCATCCGGTTTCCACCGCGAAAATGGGCACGGATTCCGATCCGATGGCCGTGGTGGACGAAAGACTCCGGCTGCGCGGCATCGCCGGGCTGCGCGTCGCCGATGCCTCGGTCATGCCCACGGTCACGTCCGGCAACACCAATGCGCCGACGATCATGATCGGCGAGAAGGCGGCCCAGATGATTCTCGAAGATAATAAATGAGCCTGCTGAGCGAGGATGGCCGGCAGTCGGAGACGGCCCTCGCCATTGCACGCGGCACGCGAAGGTTGCTCCGGGCCATGGGTTATGCCTCCCTGAGCGAAGTGCCCGTCCGCAATGGCCGGCGCGCCGATCTTCTGGCGCTGGCCGGAGATGGAACGCTGCTGATCATCGAGATCAAATCCTCGCTGGCTGATTTTCGCGCCGATCAGAAATGGCCGGATTACCGCATGGCCTGCGATCAGCTTTATTTTGCCACGATCAGCGCGGAGCTTGGCGAAATCATGCCGCAGGATGCCGGTCTCATTCTGGCGGATGCCTATGGCGCGGCAATAGTGCGGGCCGCGCCCGAACACCGGCTGGCACCCGCTACCCGCAAGAGCGTGACGCAGCTATTCGCGCGCACAGCCGCCGAACGGCTGCACCGGCTTGAAGACCCGGACGGATTCCCCAGCTGAATGCATCGCCCAAGGCGGCGCGATCGCAACCGGAGCCGCCTGTTCTCCGCATCCTGAGCCTGTCGAAGGATAAGAACAGAACAGCCCGGACTGATGTCGTTTTTGGCAAAAAGCCCTAACGTGGCGCGCGTTTTGCCAGAATGCGCTGCAAAGTGCGCCGGTGCATGTTCAGGCGGCGCGCGGTTTCAGACACATTGTGCTGGCACAGCTCGTAAATGCGCTGGATATGTTCCCAGCGCACCCTGTCCGCTGACATCGGATTCTCGGGAAGATCGTTCTTGTCGAATTTGATCGCCATCAGCGCGGCATAAATCTCGTCGGCATCCGCCGGCTTTGCGAGATAATCGAAAGCACCGAGCTTGATCGCGGTCACCGCCGAGGCAATATTGCCATAGCCGGTGAGGATGATGCCGCGCGCATCGGGGCGGCGGGCCTTCAGTTCCGAAATGACGTCAAGACCATTGCCGTCTGTCAGCCGCATGTCGATAATGGCGAAAGCGGGTGCTTTCTGCCTGATCTGGTTCAATCCCTCGGCGACCGTGTCCGCACTGACCACGGAAAAGCCGCGCGCTTCCATGGCGCGCACCAGACGGCTGAGAAATGGCTTGTCGTCATCAACAATGAGAAGTGTGCGCTCCTCTGGAGCTTCTTGCGCGGGCAGCGTCATCTTGAACTTCTTTCATCAAATCCGGCATGGCGATAAGTGCCGGTCCCGTTAGAGCCCTGTCACGGCTAAATACGCATTTTTTGGCAATCCGGATTGTGGGTTACGCCATTTTCCCCAATCGGATCAAGACCGGATCGCCTCAAAAACCGGCCTCGCCCAAATTATTTCAATTTGCGCGCCGGTTTGGGCATCGGCACGGTTACTGGCAATCACCTGCGCGCCGGAGCGCTCCAGCAGCGACTTGGCTATAAACAGGCCGAGGCCGAGGCCGTCGCCTTCGTCCTTTTTAGCCCGGCGGCTGGGGTCGCGCGTGGAAATATAGGGCTCGCCGATACGCCCCAAAACATCGGGAGAAAAGCCGGGGCCGTCATCGAGAATGGTGACCGAGACTTTCTGCGCCGTCCACCGGGCCGAAACATTGACCTCATGCGCGGCGAAATCGATAGCATTCTCTATCAGATTGCCAAGGCCGTACAAGACGCCTGAATTGCGCCGGCAGGTGGGCATGGCCCCGTCGCCTGCGGCAGAAATCTGCATTCTGACGCCAAAATCGCGCTGGGGTGCCACCACTTCCTCAAGCAGATGCTCGAGGCTCATTTCTTCCAGAGGGCCGCTGCCCTCTTCGCCCAGCGAATTGAGCTTGGCGAGAATCGCCTTGCAGCGCGCCGCTTCCTGGCGCAGCAGTTCGATATCGTCGGTCAGCGGGCTGTCCTTGGGCAGGTGCAGCGCCAGTTCCTTGATCACGATGGTCATGGTCGCCAGCGGCGATCCAAGCTCGTGCGCGGCGGCGGCGGCAAGGCCGTCAAGCTGCGAGAGATGCTGCTCGCGCGTGAGCACCAGTTCGGTGGCGGCAAGAGCGTCGGCCAGTTGCCGCGCCTCCTGCGCCACGCGCCCGGCATAAATGCCGATGAACACCGCGCCGAGCACCACCGCCAGCCAGATTCCGCCGATATAAAGATAGGGCAATTGCAGATCCGCCCCCTGATACCAGGGCAGCGGCCGGTGGAAGAAGGTGAGCAGGCTCGCAAATGTCACCATCAGTCCGCCCAGAGCAATGGTGAAGCGAATCGGCAGCGAAGCGGCCGAAATCATGATCGGCGCCAGAAAGAGCATGGCGAACGGATTTTGCAATCCGCCGGTCAGAAACAACAATATCGAGAGCTGGGCCGTGTCATAGGCCAGCAGCGCGAAGGCCGCCGCATCGCCCAGACGTAAACTGACCGGATAACGCAGCCGCAGCATGAGGTTGATCGCACCCGAAAGCGCAATCACCAGAAAACAGGAAACCAGCGGCAGCTTGAAACCCAGCCCGTAATGGGTTCCCGCAACAGCGCTGAACTGGCCGATGACCGCCAGCCACCGCAGCCGCGTCAATGTGTCCAGACGCAGGCGGCGCGCCTGACGGCCAAGGCTCATCGAAGACAAATCGCTCATGTCCCTGCTTAACGCCGCGGCAGCCGCTTGTCACGCCATGCCGGAGCGTCGCTTTCAAATTTCTGTCAAATCGGTTCCGAATTTTTGTGCGGAGCGATTGACAAAGGGGCGCGAAGGCCCGTATGAGCATTGCCGTTGCCCAGGTGGCGGAATTGGTAGACGCGCTAGCTTCAGGTGCTAGTGACCGAAAGGTCGTGAAGGTTCGAGTCCTTTCCTGGGCACCATTCCCTTTAGATGTGTGTGAAACGATATCACCACCTCTGTATTGAGAGGCCCATATGACAATCCGCCTGCATGACCAAGATTTGCCGGCAGATTTTACGTGCGGTACCTCCGTAGCCGTGGATACGGAAACGCTCGGCCTCAATATTCACCGTGACAGACTATGCCTTGTCCAGATCTCGCGCGGGGACGGCACCGCCGATCTCGTCAAGATCGCGCCCGAACAAAAGAGCGCGCCGAACCTGCAGCGGCTGATGTCCGACCCGGATGTCACGAAATTGTTCCATTTCGGACGCTTCGATATCGCCATGCTCGAAATAACCTTCGGCACGCAGGTCAACAGCGTCTATTGCACCAAGATCGCCTCCAAACTCACCCGCACTTATACCGACAGGCATGGCCTCAAGGATCTGGTCCGGGAACTGCTCGGCGTGGAAATCTCGAAGCAGCAGCAGTCCTCGGACTGGGGCGCGGAGACTTTGTCCGAAGCCCAGATGATCTATGCCGCCTCGGATGTGCTGCACCTGCACGCGCTGAAGATCAGGCTTGACGAAATGTTGCGCCGCGAGGGCCGTGAGGCGATTGCACAGGCCTGTTTCAATTTTCTTCCCGATCGCGCGCGTCTCGATATAATGGGCTGGGCGGAGAGCGATATATTCGCTCATATGTAATCGGGCGGCTCAGTGCTCAAGCCTTGTGGCGGGCGGCGCGGCCAAAGACAACGACAGGTCTGGCGTGACGGAAAAACAAGCAGGGCCACAGACAGGATCGCGCGATCACTTCGCCCAGCAGCGGCAGAAAGCCTTCAATGAGGCCGCGGCCCACAGCCGCCTCGTCAGATGGCTGAAAATTTCACTGCCTCTGTTCTCTCTTGCAGCGATTGTGACGTGGATCGTCATTGCCTTCTTCAACCCTTTCCGGCATCTGCCCGGCGAGATCGCCGCCAGCGGCTACCGGCTTGACGGCACACATATCGTGATGGAGCAGCCGCGTCTCTCGGGCTACCACAAAAACGGCCAGCCCTATCGCCTCAAGGCCGTCAGCGCCCGGCAGGACCTCAAGATCCAGAATATTGTTGACCTGACCGAAATGCAGGGGTCGCTGGGCATGGATGACGGCAGCTCGACGCAGTTCAGCGCGCGCACAGCCACATTTGACAATCTCAAACAGACCATGATCATGCATGGAGATGTTGAGATCAAAAGCGACAAGGCCTATGTATTGAAGATGGACAATGCCACGATCAATTTCAGCGCAGGCTCGCTCGTTGCGAATGAACCCGTGACCATGACATTCAAAAATGGCACTGTACTTGCAGATTCGCTCAATATTTCGGACAGTGGCAAGATGATCAGCTTTAAGGGCCATGTAAGAAGCCAGTTCACGACTGAACCGGACGCAACCCGCCCGCTGGAAGGGCCCGCACAATGAATTTGCCCGGACATCGCGCCCTGAGGCGCCGCCTTCCGCTTGCCGCTGCGGCTTTGTTCTGTCTCTCCGGCGCGGGCTTTGCGGCCGAAAAGCCGGCGCTGATCCCCGGCGGCAATTCCAAGGAGCCGGTTTCTATCGAAGCCGACAAGCTCGACTATTTCGACCGCGACCAGAAAGCCATCTACACCGGCAACGTTGTGGCCAAACAGGGCGACAGCACACTCACTTGCTCCGTCCTGAACATCTTCATTGAAAAAAACGGCGGCGGCGCGCCATCGGCACCGACGGAAAGCAGCCAGATCAAGCGGATGGAAGCTGATGGCCCGGTCAAGGTGACGCAGAAAGACCAGATCGGCATGGGTGACCACGGCACCTATGACAAAGCCGAAAGCAAGCTTTATCTTATCGGCCATGTCACGCTGATGCAGGGCAAGAACATCACCACCGGCGAGAAGCTCGTCTATGATCTCAACACCGGGCAGGCTCAGGTGATCGGCGGACGCGTCAAGGGCGTATTCGTACCCGGTTCCGGCGGCAAAACCCAGAGCCAGTAGGATCGCAGCGCCTGATGACGGTTTTCGCATTGCCCGCACCCGCGAATATGACATCCGGCGCAAACCGGCTGGCGGACCTGTGGCAAAAGCTGCGGCCCCGGCAGAGCGGCTCGGGTGCGGCTTCGGAGGCCATGGTCGAACATCGGCCCTCGCATGGCTCGGAGCGGGACAACTTTGGCGAGAATACGCTCGGCGTGCATCATCTTGGCAAGACCTACGGCGCCCGGCAGGTGGTCAAGGACGTGAGCCTGTATCTGCGCCGGGGCGAGGCCGTGGGGCTTCTGGGGCCCAACGGCGCCGGCAAGACCACCTGTTTTTATATGATCACCGGCCTGATCAAGCCGGACAAAGGCACGATCGAACTCGATGGCCACGATGTCACCGCGCTGCCAATGTACCGGCGCGCCCGACTCGGCATCGGCTATCTGCCGCAGGAGGCATCGATTTTTCGAGGCCTCACCGTCGAGCAGAACATCAACGCCATTCTGGAAATGACCGAACCAGACCCCGACCGGCGCGCTGCAGAGCTTGATTCGCTGCTCGATGAATTTGAAATCAGAAAATTGCGCACCTCGCCCGCCATCGCGCTTTCGGGCGGCGAGCGCCGCCGCTGCGAAATAGCCCGGGCGCTCGCCGGTCATCCGAGCTTCGTGCTGCTGGACGAGCCGTTTGCCGGCATTGACCCCATTGCCGTCGGCGACATCCGCACGCTGGTACGCCATCTCACGGCGCGCGGCATCGGCGTGCTGATCACCGATCATAATGTGCGCGAGACCCTCGGCCTGATCGACCGCGGCTACATCATTTCCTCCGGCCACGTGCTGACCGAGGGCAGCCCGGACGAGATCGTCGGCAACCCCGACGTGAGGCGCCTCTATCTGGGCGAAGATTTCCGGCTCTGACCGGGCCTCTCCAGTTCCGCACAAGCCTCGACGGCTTTCTCAAGCAAGAATCATTCCAGCCTGTCGCCTTTCCGGATAGCTATGCTATAAGCGGGCTGTAAATGTCGTGTATCGGATCATAAATGTCGCTTTCTCCCAAGCTCGTTCTGCGTCAGGGTCAGTCGCTGGTGATGACTCCGCAATTGCTGCAAGCCATAAAGCTGCTGCAGTTTTCCGCGCAGGAACTCACGGCCTTCATCGAGGAAGAGCTGGAGCGCAATCCGCTGCTGGAGCGGCACGACCCCCAGCCAGAGGGGCCAGCGCAGCTTCCGGGTGAAATCGGTACTCCGCCTGCCGACGATGCCCGCCGTGAAGGCGACTGGAGCGGCGATGAAATGGCCGTCAGCCAGAGCGGCATCGAACAGGATTTCGGCACCGATCTTTCCAGCGATTTCGACCGCGACCCGGGCGATGCGCCGTCCATGCCGGATTATGGCCTGGCGCAGGGTAGTTGGTCAGGCAGCGGCGCGCCATCCGAAGAGGCGCCGGATCTTGAGGCTTATGTTGCGGCGCAGACAAGCCTGCAGGATCATCTTATGGCACAGGTCACCGAAAAGGATCCTGTTCAGCGCCTGATCATCGGCATGATCATCGACGAACTCGACGAGAGCGGCTACTGGCGCGGCTCGATCGACGATCTCGCGGCAAAATTATCCTGCCCGCCGGATCGCGTTGCGCTGGCTTTGGCCTGTGTGCAATCGCTTGATCCGACCGGGATCGGCGCGCGTGATCTGGCCGAATGCCTGGCGCTGCAGCTCAAGGAGCGCAACCGCTTCGACCCCGCGATCGCCGCCCTGCTCGATAATCTCGAATTGCTGGCAAAAAAGAATTTCCAGACGCTGCGCAAGCTCTGCGGCGTGGATCAGGACGATCTCAACGACATGATCCGCGAGATCCGCCGGCTTGAGCCCAAACCGGGGCGCGCCTTCGGCGCAGCGCCCGTGCAACTGGCCATTCCCGATGTGTTCATCCTCGCCGAGCCCGAGGGCAGCTGGCGGGTGGAGCTGAATTCAGATGCCCTGCCGCGGGTTCTCGTCAACCAGAGCTATTATGCCCGCATAGCCCGCCGCCAGCCTTCGGGTGCGGACAGGATTTTCGTTTCGCAGTGCCTGCAAACCGCGAATTGGCTGACCAAAAGCCTCGAGCAGCGCGCGCGCACCATTCTCAAGGTCGCCAGCGAGATTGCCCGCCAGCAAGACGCCTTTTTCGCGCATGGCGTGGAACATCTGCGTCCGCTCAACCTGAAGACCGTCGCCGACGCCATCGGCATGCATGAATCAACGGTTTCCCGCGTGACATCGAACAAATTCATCTCCTGCGCGCGCGGCCTGTTCGAAATGAAATATTTTTTTACCGCCTCGATCAGCGCCAATACCGGCGCCGATCAGCATTCTGCGGAGGCAGTCCGCTTCAAGATCAGGCAGCTGATCGAGGCGGAAAAACCCGACGAAATTCTGTCCGACGACATGCTGGTGCAAAAGCTGAAGGCGATGAATATCGATATAGCACGGCGCACCGTAGCCAAATACCGGGAGAGCCTGCGCATTGCTTCCTCGTCCGAGCGCCGCCGGGAGAAAATGGCTGGCGGCCTTTGACGTCCTCAAAAGCCGCGTCAATTCAAGATATTGTTATTATAAGAAAATTTTGCGCACGTGCCGACGTTTGGCGCGAAGGCTGCGCCAGCGAATCGTTAAAGTTATGTGGATTTTACACTGCGCCGGACGCGGCGGCATTGACGAAAAGACCTTCCAGCCGTAGTTCAACTGTGTTAACCTGTGCTTCCTGCGGTGAATGAGAAACTCCTGTCCATTCCCGTGAGCGAACGCAAAAAAGAAAGGACCGCGCGACCCATGACTTTGCGCGTTTCAGGCAAGAATATCGACATCGGCGAAGCCCTGCGCCACCACGTCATCGAGAAGATCAGCCAGATTACAGCCAAGCATTTTGACGGAAAGGTCGCCGGACACGTGACCTTGACTCCGGAAGGATCAGGTTTTCGCGCTGATTGCACCCTCCACCTTGCCTCCGGCATGACTCTGCAGGCGGATGGCTTGGCCCATGAGGTCTATGCCTCCTTCGACCGCGCGGCAGAGCGCATTGAAAAGCGTTTGCGACGGTATAAGCAGCGATTGCGCGATCATCACCCCAACGGCGCGGCGAACGGCGAAGCCGGAACGATGATGGCGAGCTATGTCATCGAAGCCCCGAGCGACGAGGCCGAGGAGATTGCCGATTTCAACCCCGTGATCATTGCTGAAAGCGCGCGGCAGCTGAAGGTTCTCTCCGTTTCCGCGGCAGTGACCGAGCTGGATTTCAGCGGTGCGCCGGTTGTTGTCTTCCGCCATGCTGGAAACGGCCGCGTCAATGTTGTATATCGCCGACGCGACAACAATATTGGCTGGATCGATCCTCCGTCAACCTGACATAGCGCATCCATGCCGGATGTGCTTTTGCTCCGGCATGGTTCTTGCGTGAATGGACTGACCATTCGAGTTTAGAGATAGAAATGCCCCTCAGCGACCTGATCACACGCGAGTCGATCCTGCCTTCTCTCAAGGCAGTGAATAAAAAGCAGGCATTGCAGGAAATGAGCGAGCGGGCCGAACTGGTTTCGGGCATAGCCGCGCGCGAAATTTTTGATGCATTGCTGCAGCGCGAGCGCCTCGGCTCGACCGGCATCGGCAATGGCATTGCCATTCCTCATGGCAAGCTGGTCAATTGTCAGCGCATTTTCGGCCTTTTCGCGCGGTTCGAGCGCGCCATCGATTTTGAATCGCTCGACGGCGCGCCCGTCGATCTGGCCTTCATGCTGATCGCGCCCGAACATGCAGGCGCCGATCATCTCAAGGCGCTGGCGCGGATCGCCCGCGTTCTGCGTGATCCCGGCATGACAGGCCGCCTGCGCGCAACACGGGACGCCGATGGGCTTTATGCCCTTCTCACGCAGGTGGAAACGTCTCATGCAGCCTGAACGGCACAACTAAATTGCCGTTCACGCAAAAATGAACACGAAAAATTAAATTAAATTACTTTTAATCAAGGCTGTTTTTTGCTGAAACAAGCCTATGAAACCGATTTCCTCTGCCTCGGTGAACCCATCTGCCGCGCCATGGCCTGCGCGTGCCTTCGCCTGGCCATTTGGCAGATCGAGTCTGCGGTGGCGGATCAAGTTTCAGCGCAGTGATTTTCGTCTCGCCCTGCTCGCAGCTTTCTCCGGCGCGCTGGCCGGGGTCTGCGTCAGCGTCATGTCGGAAATCGTACGCTTTATCCACCATCTGATATTTCAGGTGAATTCCTTTACCGGCATCAGCGGCGCGGTGCATATCAACCCCCTGCTGGTCTTTCTGGGCCCGGCGCTGGGCGGCGTGGTGATCGGGCTGTTCATTCTGGCGCAGGCGCACTGGCGCAAGCGCAGTCCCGTCGACCCGATCGAAGCAAACGCCCTGCATGGCGGACGCATGTCGCTGGTCGACAGCACCCTGCTCGCCCTGCACAATGTGCTCTCGAACGGGTTCGGCGCGTCCGTCGGGCTGGAGGCCGGCTATTCGCAGATCGGCGCCGGTCTGGCGTCGCGGATCGGACAATGGATGAGCCTGCGCCGGGGCGATCTGCGCATCATGGTGGGATGCGGCGCGGCCGGCGCTATAGCCGCCGCCTTCGATGCCCCTCTCGCCGGGGCCGCCTATGCCTTTGAACTCGTCATCGGCGTCTATACGATCACGGCGCTGGCGCCGGTGGCTCTGGCCGCCTTCATCGGCAATTATGTGGCGCAGAACCTGTATCATCCGCCCTTCGTCGTTGCGATCAACGTTCAGAACGTCAGCCCGCAGGATTACGGCTCCGGCATCCTGCTTGGCATCCTGTGCGCCGGGGCCGGCATCGCCGTGATGCGCCTTGTCACCTATGTCGAGGAAGCCATCCGGCAACCCTGGCTGCCCGCCGTCCTGCGCCCGGTTCTGGGCGGCTGCGTGGTCGGCAGTCTCGGGCAGGTTTCGCCGCAAATTCTCTCCGCTGGCCATGGCGCCCTGCATATTCTGAGCCATATCGACCAGAGCTGGAAAATGCTGCTGGTGATTTTCCTGCTGAAATGCCTCGCTTCAGCCGTCTCGATCGGCACGGGTTTTCGCGGCGGTCTGTTCTTCGCCTCGCTGTTTCTGGGCGGCGTGCTCGGCAAGCTTTTCGCGCTGGGGCTGGGCGGCCTGGCGCTGATGACGGACAGCAATACGTCTCTGTTCATCATAGCCGGCATGTCGGCCATGGCCGCGGCCGTGATCGGCGCGCCGCTGACCATGATCCTGCTGGCGCTGGAAGTGACGGGCGCAACCAATATCACCGGCATGGTGATGCTGACCGTGGTCACGGCCTCGCTCACAGCCCGCACCTTCTTCGGCTATTCCTTCGCGACCTGGCGCTTTCATCTGCGCGGCGAAACCATCCGCAGCGCGCAGGATATCGGCTGGATACGCTCACTCACTGTCGCCAGCATGATGTGGCGCGATATACCGCAGATAAGCCAGGCGACGCCGCTGAGCCGCCTGCGGCAGGACTATCCGCTGGGCTCGCACCGGCATCTGATCGTCGTCGATGCCGATCAGAACTATATCGGCCTGCTGGATGTGGCGCGGGCGCATTCGGCCGAACTCGACGAACTCAACGATGTGCTGGTTGTCGACGATCTTGCCGAAACCAGACATGATTTTCTGCTGCCCGACATGAATGCCCGCGAAGCGGCGCTGGCCTTTGACCGCGCCAATACCGACGTGCTCGCCGTCGTCGGCAGCGCGCAAGCTCCGCGTGTGCAGGGCATTCTGTCAGAGACCTCGATGCTGCGCCGCTATTCGGCCGAACTGGAGCGCAACCGGCGCGAGGCGCTGGGCGAAGTCTGACGCATGTCCCGTTGGCCGCTGGCTGAACTGGCCGCCGTTCAGGACCGCATGAGGCGGGCGGCGCGCGCTGCCTCGCCGTTGAGCGGATTGGCAGGGTCCCAGCCATAATTCAGGGTTTCGAACCGCAGCGACAGCAGGTCAATCAGCAGGAGTTTGCCCACAAGCCCCAGATCGCCGGGACGAAATCCGCCGAGAATTTCCCGCACGACCTCCAGCGCCATCATCGAGCCAACCATGCCGGTCAGCGCGCCCAGCACTCCGGCTTCAACACAGGCTGGCACCATGCCCTCCGGCGGCGGCTCAGGAAAAAGACAGCGATAGGTCGGGTTTGGTGCGCCGTCGCTGGTCTCGTAAGGCTTGAGCGTTGTTATCGACGCGTCGTAAGGACCGACCGCCGCCGTCACCAGACAGCGCCCTTCGTGAAAGCAGGCATCGGAAACTGCGTATCGGGTGGCAAAATTGTCCGATCCGTCGGCGATAATATCGAATCCGCGCACCATCTCGCGCGCATTGCCTTCGTCAAGGCGCGGCAGAAGCTCTATTGCGACATGCGGGTTGAGCCGGAGCAGCGCATCGCGCGCGCTCTCGCCCTTCGGGCGGCCTATATCCGGAGTGCCGTGCAAAACCTGCCGCTGCAAATTGGAGAGGGACACTGTGTCGTCATCGGCAATGGCCAGCGTGCCGACGCCCGCTGCGGCAAGATAGAGCAGGAGCGGACTGCCGAGCCCACCCGCACCAATGACGAGCACACGCGCCGTCTTGAGCTTGTTCTGCCCCGGGCCGCCGACGCCGGCCAGCACGATGTGCCGGGCATAACGCTCCGTTTCCTCAGCCGTGAGGCTCATGTCCGTCCACCCTTCCGTCAGGCAAAATAATAGTGTGCATTTGGCCTCAATCAGAACAAAGTTCAACCAGACCCTAACAAAAAAGCGCATTGAACAGGATTTGCCGCTACATGCACCCTTCTCATGCGCCGCAGGATCGGGTAGGCCATTGGCCGAACATTCAAAGGATCAAGTCGTGACGCGGACCTATTTTCTGCTGACCCTGACATTGACGCTGATCACGGCGCTCGTTTTCGTTCTGCTCCCTGATCTGGACCTGCATGTCGCCGCCTATTTTCATGATCCGCATATCGGCTTTACCGGGGCCACGCCGGCAGGACGCATTGCGCGTGATGTTTTTGCCGACATGCCCTTCATCGTGCCGGGCGTGATGCTGATCGCCTATATATTGAAACGACGCGGCTGGAATGTGCCCGCCGCACCCAGCGGCAGATCGATGGTCTTTCTGGTGCTGTCCTTCGCCCTGAGCACGGGCGTGCTGGTCAATCTGATCATGAAGGATCATCTGCATCGCCCGCGCCCCGTGCAGGTAAAGGAATTCGGCGGCCCGTGGACTTTCCGCGAATTCTACCAGTTTGACGGCCAGTGCCCGCGCAATTGCTCCTTCCCCTCGGGCGAGGCTTCCGCCGCCTTCTGGCTTGTGGCGCCCGCCGTTCTGGCCCCCATGCCCTATAAACCGCTGGCTGTCGGCGCGGCGCTGGTTTTCGGCGCAGCGACCGGCCTGCTGCGCATGGCGTTTGGCGGCCATTTCCTTTCGGATGTGATTTTTGGCGGCCTTCTGACGATTCTCGCCATTTTCGGCGTCTATCATTGGATTTTCCGCCGGGAAAAGCGATGAAACGCCGCTTGCCTTCATTTTGCGTCCCGCTATAGTCCGCGCCAAATTCAACTTACCGAGTATATCCATGTCCTCTTCAAAAAAAGACATCAAGCGCGTCGTCCTTGCCTATTCCGGCGGTCTGGATACGTCCATCATCCTGAAATGGCTGCAGACCACCTATGGCTGCGAGGTGGTGACCTTCACCGCCGATCTCGGTCAGGGCGAGGAACTAGAACCTGCACGCCAGAAGGCGCTGCTGCTGGGCATCAAGCCGGAGCACATTTTCATCGAGGACGTGCGCGAGGAATTTGTCCGCGATTATGTCTTCCCGATGTTCCGCGCCAATGCGGTCTATGAAGGGCTCTACCTGCTTGGCACCTCCATCGCCCGCCCGCTGATTGCCAAGAAGCAGATCGAGATCGCCCGCAAGGTTGGCGCCGATGCCGTGGCGCATGGCGCAACCGGCAAGGGCAACGATCAGGTGCGCTTCGAACTGGGCTATTATGCGCTCGAGCCCGACATCAAGGTCATCGCACCCTGGCGCGAATGGGACATGCGCTCGCGCGAGGCGCTGATCGCCTTTGCTGAGGCCCATCAGATTCCGATCGCCAAGGACAAGCGCGGCGAAGCGCCGTTCTCGACCGACGCCAACCTGCTGCATGTCTCCTCCGAAGGCAAGGTGCTGGAAGATCCGGCCAATGAAGTGCCGGACTACGTCTATTCGCGCACAATTTCGCCCGAAAATGCCCCAAACACCCCGCAGATCATCACCATCGACTTCGAAAAGGGCGATCCTGTTGCCGTGGACGGCGTGAGCATGTCGCCAGCCACCCTGCTCACCCATCTCAACAAGCTTGGCCATGACCATGCCATAGGCCGCCTCGATCTTGTCGAGAACCGCTTTGTCGGCATGAAATCGCGCGGCATGTATGAAACGCCCGGCGGCACGATCCTGCTCGCCGCCCATCGCGGCATTGAATCGATCACGCTGGATCGCGGCGCAGCTCATCTCAAGGACGAGCTTATGCCCAGATATGCCGAACTGATCTATAACGGCTTCTGGTTCTCGCCGGAGCGCGAAATGCTGCAGGCCGCCATCGACCATTCGCAGGCTATGGTCACGGGCCGCGTGACGCTCAAGCTCTACAAAGGCTCGGCATGGGTGATCGGCCGCACCTCGCCCTATTCGCTCTATGATCAGGATCTGGTGACCTTCGAGGAAGGCGCCGTAGCCTATGACCACCGCGACGCGGCCGGCTTCATCAAGCTCAACGCCCTGCGCCTGCGCACGCTCGGCAAGCGCGACCGGAAGATTGCCAAGGCGAAGAAGTAATTTTAATCGTCATTGCGAAGCGGCTCTGCCGCCCAAGCAACCCATCGATTAAGGCGCGACGCTGCGCATCTGTCTCAATCGTCATGGCCGGATCTGATCCGGCCATCCACGTGGATACGCGGGTCAAGCCTGCGCATGACGCATAGTCCTTGCAAGCGCAGCGAAGCAAACCTTGAACTGGATCGCTTCGCGCTGCTCGCGATGACGACAGAGGAATTTTACCCCGCCAAGGCATCCTTGAGCGCCTGCAGATCCGCTGGCAATTCGCTCTCAAACAGCAGTTCTTCGCCTGTTACGGGATGTTCAAAGCCCAGCACGGCGGCGTGCAGCGCCTGACGCCTGAGTTTTGCAAGCACAGCCTGTGCCGCTTCGGGCAATTTCACTGCCTTGGTTTTGAAACCGGTGCCGTAAATCTGGTCGCCCAGCAGCGGGTGGCCGATATGCGCCATATGCACGCGGATCTGGTGGGTGCGGCCAGTCTCCAGGGCGCAGGTGATGAGGCTGGCGACAGCGTTGCGGGCATCCGGCGCGCCATAGAATTCTTCCAGCTGCCAGTGCGTCACCGCCTCGCGCGCATCCTCATGATGGCGCACGGCCATTTTCTCGCGCATGTGCGGATGGCGGGCCAGCGGCGCATCCACCGTGCCGAAGGGCCGGTCGAGGCCGCCCCAGACAAAGGCGCGATATTCACGGCGCAATGAGCCGGTTCGGCCGTGGTCGGCGAAAAGGTCGGACAGGCCCTGATGCGCGGCATCGTTCTTGGCCACGACCAGCAGGCCGGACGTATCCTTGTCGAGCCGGTGGACGATACCGGGCCGCTTCACTCCGCCGATGCCGGAGAGCGAGGCGCCGCAATGGGCAATCAGCGCATTGACCAGCGTGCCGGTCTCATGTCCCGCCGCGGGATGAACAACCAGACCTGCCGGCTTGTCCAGCACGAGCAGGTGCTCATCCTCATAGACGATATTCAGCGGAATATTCTCGCCTTCCGGCTCAGCGGGCGCCGACGGCGGCACCTCGATGCTGACATGCGCGGCGGCGCCGAATTTATGCGACGGGTCCGCGGCCAGCGCGCCATTGACACGCACATGGCCATTCTGGATGAGGTTTTTCAGCCGCGTCCGCGACAGCACCTCGCCGCGCCCGGCAAAAAATTCGGCCAGAACCTTGTCCAGCCGCTCGGGAGCCTGTCCCTCAGGAATATCAAACTCGAAAAGCCCTTCAGCATTGATGCCGGTGACCTCGGCCCTTGGCAGGCGCTGCGGGCGCAGAACCTCCCCTTCGGAATCATAGCCGCGCGAGTGGGCGGCCTGAGCGCGGCGTTTAGCGTGCTGGTTCATGAGGCTTGGGCATTCCGGTTGTTCATTGCAGCGTTGCCTCTAGCACGGACGGGCCGCGATTGCACTCTTTCCCTTAGTGTTGCGCGCCCGCGCCGAATTGCCTAGAGATGGGCCAACCAGAAAGAGCGGCATGTCAAAAACCAAACCAACGATCGCCATCATCGGCGCGGGGCCGGCGGGGCTCATCGCGGCACAGACTTTGGCGCATGCCCTGCCGCAGGCCGATATTGCCATCTATGACCAGATGCCCTCGCTCGCGCGGAAGTTTCTGCTGGCCGGACGCGGCGGCCTCAACCTCACGCACAGCAGCGCCATGCCGGAATTTCTCGGGGCCTATGGCACAGCCGCTGCGCATCTTGCACCGGCGCTGAAAGCCTTTTCGCCGCAGCAGTTGCAGGACTGGGCGACGGAACTGGGCGAGCCGTGCTTCGCCGGCTCCAGCGGGCGGGTGTTTCCAAAAAGCTTCAAGGCCTCACCATTGCTGCGCGCCTTCGCGCGGCGGCTGGAAAGCCTCGGAGTAAAGTTCTTTCCGCGCCATCGCTGGCAAGGCTGGAAAGACGGCATGCTCGTCTTTGCAACGCCACAAGACGAGAAACATATCGCGGCCGATGCCACCTTGCTGGCGCTGGGCGGCGCAAGCTGGCCGCGCATGGGCTCGGACGCCCGGTGGACAGGCCTGCTCGCCGGCATAGACATAGCGCCCCTGCGCCCCAGCAATTGCGGCTTCGACGTGCGCTGGAGCGCGGATTTTGCCGCGCGATTTGCCGGAACACCGCTGAAATCGCTGCATTTCAGCCATCAAGGGCAGAGCCTGCGCGGCGAGGCCGTCATTGCGGCCTATGGCCTTGAGGGGAGTGCGATCTATGCGCTCTCCGCCGCGCTGCGCGACGATATTGCCGCGCATGGATCGGCCATTCTCCATATTGATCTGCGGCCCGATACGGATAAAACCCGGCTTGCGGCGAAGCTTGGTCCGCTCAAAGGCCAGAGCATGAGCAATATCCTGCGCAAGGCGGGGCTCAGCCCAGTCCATATCGGCCTGCTGCGCGAAATATTCGGCAAGAATCTGCCACAGGGCGCGGACAGTCTCGCCGCCGCCATCAAACATCTGCCGCTGAAACTGGAACGCCCGCGCCCGATCGAGCGTGCCATTTCCACGGCGGGCGGCGTCATGTGGCATGAGCTTGACGCCCATCTCATGCTCCGCAAGCAGCCGGGCGTTTTTCTGGCAGGCGAAATGCTCGATTTCGAGGCACCCACCGGCGGCTATCTGCTGCAGGGCGCATTCAGCACCGGCGTGCTGGCAGCGCGAGGTATGGCGGAGTGGGTACACAAGCATGATTCAGAACGTGCACAACCGGCAAAACCTGTATAAGTTCCCTCTCTGTTCTTTCGATTCGGATATGCCTTGGCCTGGTCCCCACAACAAGAAGATGCCCTTAAAGCGGTCGCCCATTGGCTCCATGCCGGAGATTCGCAGGTCTTCCGGCTGTTCGGCTATGCCGGGACCGGCAAAACCACGCTGGCCAAGCATATAGCGGCGGATTTTGGCGGCGAGGTGGCCTTCGGCGCCTTCACCGGCAAAGCCGCACTGGTGCTGCGCGCCAAGGGCTGCGCCGAGGCCCGCACCATCCATTCGATGATCTATACGGCGCGCGACACTGACACCGAGGAGCCGAATTTCGTTCTCAACGAAGAAGCGAGCGCCGCCAAGGCCGATCTTATCATCATCGACGAATGTTCGATGGTCGATGCGGAACTGGGGCGCGATCTGCTGTCTTTTGGCAAGCCCGTGCTGGTTCTGGGCGATCCGGCGCAGCTTCCCCCCGTCTCGGGCGGCGGCTTTTTTACAGAGGGCGAGCCGGATGTCATGCTCACCGAGGTGCACAGGCAGGCCGCCGACAACCCGATCATCCGCCTGTCCATGCAGGTGCGGGCGGGCGAGACGCTCGATTATGGCGATCATGGCGCGGCGCGCATCATCCGCCGCAGCGAAGTCACTCCCGAACTGGCGACGGGCGCCGATCAGGTGCTGGTGGGCATGAACAAGACCCGGCGCTCCTATAACAGGCGGCTGCGCGAATTGCTCGGCTTCACCGAAACCCTGCCGATGACCGGCGACAAGCTGGTGTGCTTGCGCAACGACCGCAAGAAAGGCCTGCTGAACGGCGGTTTGTGGCGCGTCAAGGCGCTGCGCACGTCAAAATCGCGTATTGTCACCATGCGCATTGCGCCGGAGGACACGGGCGGCAAGGTGGTTAAGGTGTCCTGTCTGCCGGAATTTTTCGAGGGCGGCGAGGAGGCGATCCCCTATCTCAAGCGCCGGGATTATCAGGAATTCGACTATGGCTATGCGCTGACCGTGCACAAGGCGCAGGGCTCGCAATGGGACAATGTGGTGCTGTTCGACGAGAGTTTTGCCTTCCGTGAACATGCGCATCGCTGGCTTTATACGGCCATAACCCGCGCCGCTGAAACTTTGACGCTGGTTATGTGACGCAGCCGCTTGCGTAATGCGCCGATCCTTGCCATATCGCTGGCCATGCCGCACGCAAAATTCGTCCTCGCCCATGATCCGCAAAGCCCGCCGCCCGGCCTCAGGCGCGCCGTTGTCGCCATCGGTAATTTCGACGGCGTGCACCGGGGCCATGCCGCCGTCATCGCAAGGGCGCAGGAACTGGCACGAAAAATGGCCCGGCCCTGCGCAGTACTCACCTTCGAGCCGCATCCGGCGGATTTTTTCGGCAAGGGGCCAGTATTCCGCCTGACGCCGGAAGCCGCCAAGACGCAGGCACTGGCGGCTCTCGGCCTCGACGGGGTCGTGATTCTGCGTTTCGATGCTGCGCTGTCCAGCCTGACAGCCGAGGAATTCGTCGCGCAGGTTCTGGTGCAGCGGCTCGACATCGCCGCCGCCGTGGTGGGCTATGATTTCCATTTCGGCAAGGCGCGCGGCGGCTCGCCCGCCTTTCTCGCGGATGCCGGACGCCGGTACGGCTTCAGCGTCGAGATTGTCGATGAGGTGAGAATGGATGCCGACGGCCCGCTCGATGCCATTTCCTCAACCGCGACACGCAATGCGCTGGAGGCCGGCGACGTGAAGGCCGCGGCGCGCCTGCTTGGGCGCCCGTTCTTCGTGCTCGGCCCGGTCATCCGGGGCGAGCAGATCGGACGCACGCTCGACATGCCGACCGCCAATCTGCGGATGGAGCCGTCCAGCCGCCTGCGTCAGGGCATTTATGCCGTGCGTGTGCGCGTGGGCGATAAAACTTATGACGGCGTCGCCTCCTATGGCCGCCGGCCGACTGTCGACAATGGCGCGCCCTTGCTGGAGAGCTTTCTCTTTGGCTTTTCCGGCGATCTCTATGGCCAGGAAATCGAGGTTGCCTTCATCGACTGGCTGCGGCCGGAACTCAAATTCGACTCGCTCGCTGCCCTGAAGGCGCAGATGCATGAGGATGCCCGCGTGGCCAAAGAGCGGCTGGCGCAGGCCTAATCTTCGGCTGCGTCATCCGCGGGCCTGACCCGAAAACCGGCCATCACGCGGCATGACCGGCGCGCGGCTGTATGGCAGAGCTGAGCCCGGGGGACGAGCCTGCTACAGCGCTTTGCTGGCAGGCGTCTACCCCAGTTCCACAATCACCGGCGCATGATCGGAGGGGCGCTCCCAGCCGCGGGCCTCTTTGAGCACAGACACGGCTTTCAGATCGGGCGCGAGGCTTGGCGAAAGCCAGATGTGGTCAAGCCTGCGGCCCTTGTCGGCGGCGGCCCAGTCCGGCGAGCGGTATGACCACCAGGTGTAGAGCTTTTCCTGCGGCGGAATGAGCGCGCGCATGGCATCGACCCATTGCCCGGCAGCCTGCACCGCGGCCAGCTTTTCCACCTCTACCGGTGTGTGGCTGACGACATTGAGCAGAGCCTTGTGGCTCCAGACGTCGGTTTCGAGAGGCGCGATATTCAGGTCGCCCACCAGAATGGCGGGGCCGCGCGTCACCTCTCCTGCAGCGAACCAGTCCCGCATCTCGTCCAGAAAGCCGAGCTTGTGGGCGAATTTATCGTTGATTTCAGGGTCGGGTTCATCGCCACCGGCGGGCACATAGAAATTATGGAGATCAAAGCCGCCGACATGCACATGAATGTGCCGCGCATCGCCCTTGCCGAAGAATTCGCGTTTCTGCACCAGTTCCAGCGGCAGGCGCGAGACCACGGCCACGCCGTGATAGCCCTTCTGGCCGTTGATGGCGATATGCTCATAGCCCGCCTTGCGCAGATCGCCGAATGGGAATTCGGAATCGCGCACTTTCGTTTCCTGCAGGCAGAGCACATCGGGCTGATGTGTCTCCAGAAAGTGCTGCACAAGATTCATGCGCAGGCGCACCGAATTGATGTTCCATGTGGCGAGTTTGAGCGGCACGTGTGTCTCCATCTGATGTTTTAGCTCTGGCAGTTTGCCGGCAAATAGGCAAGATGGCGTTTCATTTTACCGGAGCGCAGAATTGTCCAGCATCACGATCCGCGAAGCCGAACGCGGCGATATTCCCGGCCTGCTCGCCATTTACAATCATGTCATCGCCACATCGACAGCGATTTATTTCGACGAACCGCTGAGCCTCGAAAACCGCATGGGCTGGTTCGAGCAGCGCACGCGGGAGGGCTATCCGATCTTCGTCGCTGTGGACGGCAGCGGCGTTGCGGGCTTTTCCTCGTTCGGCGATTTCCGCCCCTATCCGGGCTATCGCTATACGGTGGAACATTCCATTCACGTCAGGGCCGATGCCCGCGGGCATGGCCTTGGAGGGCGGCTGATGGCGCCGCTTATCGAGCGCGCGCGCTTGATGGGCAAACATTCCATGCTGGGCGTGATCGACGGCGACAATGACGGCTCCATCCGCTTTCACGAGCAGCAGGGCTTCAAGCAGGTGGCCTTCATGCCCGAAGTGGGGTTCAAGTTTGGCCGCTGGCTCAATCTCGTCATCATGCAGCGGATGCTGGCGTCTGGCTGATCCTTCGGCAGGCTCACCCTCTCAGGGCGGCCAAACGGGCAGCAGTTGCCTCAGCGGCGAATGTTGGACTGGGCCGGCACGTTTTCGATCTTGAACAATTCGGGATCTGGCTTGGCCGAATTGTCGATGTTGAACAGGGAAACGACGGTCTGATAGCCCTGCGGATCGGTGACAACCCACTGCTTGAGCGCAAATGTGCCGGGATCAAAAATCAGCTTGATCCGCGACGTGCCGCCAAGCGTCGCCTTGTCCTCGATGAAGATGGCGATGTTGTCGGCGTCGCTCTGCACATCCAGAACCTTGGTGTCGCGGGCCAGATCAATCTTGTTCGACAGCAGGAACTTGAGCGGCGTCTGCTGAATGAAATAGACATCCTGCGTGTGCAGTTTCAGATCGTGAATGGCGACAGAGGTTCCATCCGCGATAATCTGGAGAACCGGCGGCTTGGTATATTCAAAACGCATCCGCCCCGGTTTCGAGACATAGAGCTCGCCTTCCGCGCGCTGGCCATCCGCCGATAATTGCACGAACTGCGCCGAGAACGAGGTCTGGCTGTTGAAATAGGCATTGGCCTTGGCGACGATCTCGCGCGGCGAGAGAATCATGGACGGCATGGGCGGCGCCAGAGGCTCCACCTTGCCCGGCTTGGTGGGCGCGGTATGCGGCAGAACGGGCTGCAACTGAATTGGCGCGGCTGGCTTTGAATTTTGGGCTAGGGCCGGTGCAACACAAAGTGCGGCCACACAACAAGCCGCGAGAAGTCGTTGAAACATGCGGGTCACTTTCAATTTTTTTCTTTATGACAGCAGCCTGTGTCATTTTATGGGCAGTCAATCCTCATCAAAGGGCGCCCTGTCCACGCCATTGCCCACGAGAATCTCGCGCTTGCCTGCATGATTGGCCGGCCCGACGACGCCTTCCTTCTCCATGCGCTCGACCAGCGATGCCGCTTTGTTATAGCCCACGGACAGGCGGCGCTGAATGTAGGACGTCGAGCACTTGCGGTCGCGCAACACGATATTGACGGCGCGGTCGTAGATGTCGCCGCCCTCCTCGGCGTCCATGGAACCGGGCGACGGCAGATCGCGCTCGTCGGTTTCTTCCTCATCCTCGGTGACGATAGATTCAAGATATTCGGGCTGGCCCTGCAGCTTGAGATGCGCCACCACCTTTTCCACCTCGTTGTCCGAGACGAAGGGACCGTGAACGCGGCTGATGCGCCCGCCGCCCGCCATATAGAGCATGTCGCCCTGTCCGAGGAGCTGCTCGGCGCCCATTTCGGAAATGATGGTGCGGCTGTCGATCTTCGAAGTCACCTGGAACGAAATGCGCGTCGGGAAATTGGCCTTGATCGTGCCGGTGATGACATCGACCGACGGGCGCTGCGTGGCCATGATGAGATGGATGCCTGCGGCGCGCGCCATCTGCGCAAGGCGCTGGATCGCGCCTTCGATATCCTTGCCCGCCACCATCATCAGATCGGCCATTTCGTCGACCACGACGACGATATAGGGCAGCGGATCGAGACTCATTTCCTCCTGCTCATAGGTGGGCTGGCCGGTTTCCTTGTCGAAGCCGGACTGGACTGTGCGGATGATCACCTCGCCCCGGGCGCGCGCCTCGGAGAGACGGGCGTTGAAGCCGTCGATATTGCGCACGCCGACCTTGGACATTTTCTTGTAGCGGTCTTCCATCTCGCGCACGGCCCATTTGAGCGCGACAACCGCCTTCTTCGGATCGGTGACGACCGGGGTCAGCAAATGCGGGATGCCGTCATAGACGGACAATTCGAGCATTTTCGGATCGACCATGATCATGCGGCATTCTTCCGGCTTCATCCGGTAGAGAATGGACAGGATCATCGTGTTGATCGCCACAGATTTGCCCGAACCGGTGGTGCCCGCCACCAGAAGATGCGGCATTTTCGCCAGATCGACGATCACCGGTTCGCCGCCGATGGTCTTGCCCAGCGCGATGGTGAGCTTCATCTTGGATTTCTCAAAATCCTCGCAGGAGAGAAGCTCGCGCAGGAACACGGTTTCGCGGCGCTGGTTGGGCAGTTCGATACCGATGGCGTTGCGGCCCTGCACCACGGCGACACGGGCGGAAATGGCCGACATCGACCGGGCGATATCGTCGGCAAGGCCGATCACGCGCGAGGATTTGACTCCCGGCGCGGGTTCAAGCTCATAGAGCGTCACGACAGGGCCGGGACGCACGTTGATGATCTCGCCCTTGACGCCGAAATCCTCAAGAACGCCCTCCAGCAACCGGGCATTCTGCTCCAGCGCCTCCTCGGAAATGCGGGTGACGGTCTGCTTGCGGGCATCGGCCAGCAGGGCCAGTTGCGGCAGCTGATAATCCGGCCGCTCGAACAGGTTGGGCTGCGCCTCCTGCAGCGCGCGCCTGCCCGGTCGGATGGCGGGCGCCGGCGCAGCAACACGCGGCTGGGACTGGGCTTCCAGAACCGATTCATCGGCCACATAGGCGACCGTTGCCGCGGCGCGGGCGGCGGGCGGAGCCTCGAAGCTTGGTTCGCGGCGCACCGGCGCTGCAGAGCGCCGGGCATCAAGGCCGGTGCCGCCGTCCGGCGCATCGCGCCAGGGCGCGCGGCGGGGCGCAGCCTGCATCGGCTGACGGGACAGGCGCTTTTGCAGCAGCCGCCCCAGCGCGGCTTTCGCGCTCAGAAGCACGTGAAACAGCGCGCCGAGAGAAACAAGGCCAAGGCCGGGCTCGCCGGCGGCATCCTCCGGCTCGAATTCGATTTCAGCCGGGGCGCGGCGGCTCTGCGCATAGGCCATGTCCTCCTCATCCTCCTCGTCCGGCTGGTCGGCGAGGCCAAAGCCGGTGCAGGCCGAGAGCGAGAGCAGCGCCGTGAGGCTGATGAAGCCGCCCAGAACCAGATTGAGAATGCGCGAGGAACCGGCCAGAGCGTGCGGCAGGCGCAGAATGTAGTCTCCCAGCACGCCGCCCAGCCCGGTGCGCAGCGGCCAGCGGTCCGTGACCGGCAGATAGGAGATTGTCGCGGCGACCGCGACGGAGCCTATAATCCAGAAGACGATGCGCAATTTCGCCTGCGCGAGACGACGGCGCACCAGCAATTGCCATCCCCAGACCGCCAGCGGCGCCAGCATGACCGCCGCGCTCAAACCAAATAATTGCATCAGCAGATCGGCGATAAAGGCGCCCGCGCGGCCAAGAACGTTATGCACGGGGCCATCGACGGCATGATTGAGGCTCGGATCGGCCGCCGACCATGTCATCAGCGAAGCATAGACGCCCGCCACGCCGATCAGCAACACAAGACCGGTCACTTCTGCGGCCCTGCGGCGCAGATAATCGCGGATCGGCTCGGGAATCCAGTCTATGGCAATAGTTGCGGCTGCACGCATGAAAACCACTCTTCTGCACCTGAACCGGCGCGGGTTCAGGCGAAATATCTCAGATTCAGGCTAGGGTGACACGGTTAACGGAGCGTTAAGCCGGCGTGCAAAAAAGCGGCGCCCGGGGAGCGGACGCCGCAGTTTCAACAGGAGGAAACAAAGGATGCGGCGCGTGCGCCGCATCCGGCATCAATAGTGATAGGCGCGTTCGCCGTGGTCGGTGATATCGAGGCCTTCGCGCTCGGCATCGGGCGCAACACGCAGGCCGATCACCAGATCAACCAGCTTGTAGAGAATGGCCGAACCGATGCCTGACCAGCAGATGGTGTAAAGCACAGCCTTGATCTGGATCCAGACCTGAGCCGACATCACATATTCAGCAGCAACGGCTGTGCCGGGCTTGGCAGCGTAGTCAACCAGACCAACGCCCCCGAGATAGGGTGCAACCAGCACACCGGTCATGATGGCGCCGAAAATGCCGCCGACACAGTGCACGCCGAACACGTCCAGCGCGTCGTCATAGCCGAACTTTGTCTTCACCGTCGAGACGAAGAAGAAGCACAGCGGGCTGACCAGCAGGCCAAGCACGACAGACCCCATCGGGCCGGCAAAGCCCGAGGCCGGCGTCACGGCGACAAGACCCGCGACAGCGCCTGAAACCATGCCGAGCAGCGAAGGCTTGCCCTTGATGGACCATTCGACGAACAACCAGGACAATGCGGCGGCAGCCGTGGCGACGAAGGTGTTGACGAAGGCCAGCGCCGTGGTGCCCGTGGCTTCAAGGTTGGAGCCGGCATTGAAGCCGAACCAGCCGACCCAGAGCAGCGAAGCGCCGATCATCGTCATGGTCAGCGAGTGAGGCGAGAGGGCTTCCTTGCCGTAGCCGATACGCTTGCCGAGGAACAACGCGCCCACAAGACCGGCGATACCGGCATTGATATGCACGACGGTGCCGCCGGCAAAATCAAGCGCGCCCATCTGGAACAGATATCCCGCATTGCCGTTGACGGCGTCGAGCGCGGCCTGAGCGGTCTTCTTGGCTTCAGGCGTGGCGGCGGCGGCGAGAGCTTTTGCGGCATCGCCGATCGCATCCGGACCAGCCCAGTACCAGACGGCATGCGCGATCGGGAAATAGATGAATGTCACCCACAGCAGCATGAACACCACAACCGCCGAAAACTTCATGCGTTCGGCAAATGCGCCGACGATCAGAGCCGGCGTGATGCAGGCGAAGGTCATCTGGAAGGCCATATAGGCAAATTCGGGCACCACGACGCCGTTGGAGAAGGTGGCTGCGGTCGAATTCACGTCAACCCCGCGCAGGAAAGCCTTGCCAAAATCACCGATGAAGGCGACGAGGCCCGAATCCGCGCTGCCGTTGAAGGCCAGCGAATAGCCGTAGACAACCCAGACGATCGCAACGAGCGACACGATCATGAAGACCTGGCTCAGCACCGAAAGCATGTTCTTCGTGCGCACAAGGCCGCCGTAGAACAGCGCCAGACCGGGAATGGACATCATCAGGACAAGGGCGGTGGAGACAAGCAGCCAGGCCGTATCGCCCTTGTTGGCGACAAGTGCGGCGGCCGCCGGGGCGGCGTCATCCGCATGGGCGGCGCCCATGAGAACCGCCATTCCCAAAACGGGCAGCAGCGGCTTGAGGAAGGTTGTCAGCTTCATGTGATATAACTCCGGAATAAATTGTGTCTTAAAGAGCGTCGTCGTCCTTCTCGCCTGTGCGGATGCGCACGGCCTTCTCGAGGGGCGTGACGAAAATCTTGCCATCGCCGATCTGGCCCGTGCGGGCGGCGCTGGTAATGGCCTCAATGGCCTTGTCGACGAGCGCGGATTCCACCGCCACTTCGATTTTCAGCTTGGGCAGGAAGCTCACCGCATATTCGGCACCACGGTAAATCTCGGTATGGCCTTTCTGGCGGCCATAGCCTTTCACTTCGGTAACGGTCAGCCCATGCACGCCGATGGCGGTGAGAGCATCGCGCACCTCCTCCAGCTTGAATGGCTTGATAACGGCCATGACAATTTTCATCTGTGACTCCTCTTATCGACGCGGCCCGGCGCCCCCTTGCGGCCCGCCCGGCTGTCAATCACTCGCGCGCCGCAGGCATGGCCCGAGGCTGCTTGCGCCCTGCCTTTCAAGATGCGTGCCAAGTCGTGGAAAGAGAAAAAACTTGCAGTTTTACAGCGTCATGCGCGGCAAAATGCCAAAGCTTGAAGCAATCTGATTTCAGATATGCCGCATCAGCTAGTATTTGCTTATTTTATAGGCAAATATTTTTGCCTAATTTTTAATCAAGCCTTTGGCTTGCGCATCCGGATCAGGCCTTCCTGCATGACAGAGGCGACCAGCCGGCCGTCCTGGCTGAATATCAGGCCGCGCGCGAGCCCGCGCCCGCCCGAAGCGTTGGGGCTGTCCTGCGCGAACAGAAGCCACTCATCGGCACGGAACGGGCGATGCAGCCACAAGGCGTGATCGAGGCTCGCCACCATCATCGCAGGATCGAACACGTTGCGTCCGTGCGCGATCAGCGCTGCATCGAGCAGCGTAAGATCGGAGATATAGGCCAGCACAGCGCGATGGCCGGCCGGATCGTCGCCCATCCTGCCGTCGGCCCGCATCCAGAAGGATTGTCGCGGTCTGGACGGGATGCGGCCCATATGGCGGTCCATACTCGTGGGGCGGATTTCAATGGCGCGGTCCTGCCGGAAATAATCGCGCACGCCCGGCGGGAAGCTGTCGCCATAGCGTGCAAGAAGATCGGCCATGGAAGGCAGGTCATCGGGCTGCGGCACGTCGGGCATCGGCCCGGCGTGGTCGAAGCCGTCTTCAGGCACCTGAAAGGACGCGGCCAGCGTGAATATGGCCTTCCCGTTCTGCGAGGCGACGCAGCGGCGCGTGGCGAAGCTGCGCCCGTCGCGGATACGCTCGACCTCAAAAACGATCGGCAGGGACGTGTCGCCCTCCAGCAGGAAATAGGCGTGGAGCGAATGGGGCAACCGCCCCTGCCCCACCGTGCGCTCGCAGGCGCGCAGCGACTGAGCAATCACCTGACCGCCGAACACCCGTCCCCACCATGTCGGATGTGAGCCGCCGACGAAGCGATCCGGCCCGTCGGGGCGCAGATCGAGAATATCCAGAAGCAGATTGAGCGTGACCGACATGACTGTTCTTCGTTTCCCTGTGAAGATGCGATTCTCAATACTCTGTATCTGACGGCTCTGCACGTCCGAAGCGGCAAAACTTTCGGCGCATTGCCGCTGCGGCATTCAACATAAAGATTTCTTTATATGTTTATTGTGTTTTAACGCATGTGCTGGTAGAGACATCCTGAACACTCAGCAGGATCAGAAAATATGGCGCAAGATTATATCGTAAAGGACATCGGCCTCGCCGATTGGGGCCGCAAGGAAATCAACATAGCCGAAACCGAAATGCCGGGCCTGATGGCCGTGCGGGCTGAATATGGCCCGGCACAGGTGCTCAAGGGCGCGCGCATTGCCGGTTCGCTGCACATGACGATCCAGACCGCTGTTCTGATCGAGACGTTGAAGGCGCTGGGCGCGGATGTGCGCTGGGCCTCGTGCAATATTTATTCGACGCAGGACCACGCCGCCGCCGCCATTGCCGCGGGCGGCACGCCGGTCTTCGCGATCAAAGGCGAGAGCCTGACCGACTACTGGGATTATACCCACCGCATTTTCGAATGGGCCGACGGCGGCACACCCAACATGGTGCTCGACGACGGCGGCGATGCGACGCTGCTCATCCACCTCGGCATGCGGGCAGAGGCCGGCGACACCGCATTTCTCGATACGGCATCCAATGAAGAGGAAGAGGTGCTTTACGCCGCCATCAAGAAGCGCCTCGCGGAAAAGCCGGGCTGGTATGCCCGCAACGGCAAGGCCATCAAGGGCGTGACCGAAGAGACCACGACCGGCGTGCACCGCCTCTACCAGATGGCCCGGGACGGCAAGCTGCTCTGGCCCGCGATCAACGTCAACGACAGCGTCACCAAGTCCAAATTCGACAATCTCTATGGCTGCCGCGAATCGCTCGTCGACGGCATACGCCGCGGCACCGACGTGATGATGGCCGGCAAGGTCGCCATGGTCGCCGGCTTCGGCGATGTCGGCAAGGGCTCCGCAGCATCCCTGCGCAATGCCGGTTGCCGGGTCATGATCTCGGAAATCGACCCGATCTGCGCACTTCAGGCCGCCATGGAAGGCTATGAAGTGACGACAATGGAGGATGCTGCCCCGCGCGCCGATATTTTCGTCACCGCCACCGGCAATGTCGACGTCATCACCATCGACCACATGCGCGCCATGAAGGACCGCGCAATTGTCTGCAACATCGGCCATTTCGATTCCGAAATTCAGGTGGCCGCGCTGCGCAATCTCAAGTGGCACAATGTCAAGCCGCAGGTGGACGAGGTGGAATTCGCCAACGGCCGCCGCATCATCCTGCTTTCGGAAGGCCGCCTCGTGAATCTGGGCAATGCCACCGGCCACCCGAGTTTCGTGATGTCCGCGTCCTTCACCAACCAGACTCTGGCCCAGATCGAGCTCTGGACCAAGCAGGGCCAATATTCCCCCAATGTCTATACTCTGCCCAAGCACCTCGACGAGAAGGTCGCCAAGCTGCATCTGGGCAAGATCGGCGTGAAACTGACCGAACTCACCGAAACGCAGTCCAAATATCTGGGCATTGCCGGACAGGGACCGTTCAAGCCGGAACATTACCGGTACTGATTAGTCGGATTTCCGGCCTGCAGCACACTACATATGGTAAACTTCATAAATGCCTGCCGGATAACGTTCCGGCAGGCATTTTCATTTTATTAACCACTTCCTGCCTGACTCAAAACGGGGTTAAAGTGCAGTGATTCGGGGCTGATCTGGCCGGCTCCGGACGGCGTGTGGTGTGATGCGTCCTGAAGCAATGAATTGATTTTAAAGATAAACAGGAAAGACGTTTCATGAACCGGAACAGGCACAAGGCTGACGCTGAGTCCTGCTCTTTGGAGCCCGCGGCGCGCCCGGAAAATGCGCGTCTGCCCGGTCGCTCCTTCCTGCGGCGCATTGCTGTGCTTGCGGCCATGGGCACATGCCTGACGCCGGTCAATCTTCAGGCTGCCGAATCCCCCATCCTGCCCGTGCGCCTCTATATGGAAAGTCAGGGCTTCGCGGGGCTGACGATTTTTATCGGCATGGTGCTGTTTGCGGCGGTCACGTCGATCCTGCACATCGCCGGACGTGAGCGCTGGCTCCGGCGCGAGGCCAGCCTTGCGAAAGAAAACAACGAACTGCGCCTCAAGCTAGACCGGGCCAATGTGTTTCTGGCCTCCGAACCTCAGATCGTCATCGCCTGGAGCAGTTCGTCCGGCGAGCCGGAAATCGAGGGCGATATCACTCTTGTCAGCGAAATCCCCATTCCGCGGCGCGTGCTTGGCTTCGGCTCCTGGCTGCCGCCAGCCGCCGCGCAGGATATGGAAGCCGCCGTCGACCGGCTCCGCAGCCGCGGAGAGGGCTTTCGCCTTGCGCTGCAGAGCGTGCAAGGCCGCCATCTCGAGGCCGACGGCCGCGCCATGGCGGGCCGCGCTATCCTGCGTATCCGCGATGTGTCGGGCGACCGGCTCGAACTGACCCGCCTGCGCGACCGTCATGCGCGGATACTGGCGGACCTCAACGCCTTTCGCGCCCTGCTGGATCAGCTGCCGCAACCGGCCTGGCTGCGTGATTCCGCCGGCAAGCTCACCTGGGTCAATAAGACCTATGCCGCCGCCGTCGAGGCCAAGGACGCAGCCGATGCCCTCAACCGTCATCTGGAACTGCTCGACGAACCCGCGCGCGATCAGGCCCGCGAAAGCCTGAACGCGCAGAAGCCATGGCGCCAGCGCGTGACAGCCGTTATCGCCGGCGAGAGACGCCCGCTGCTTGTCACCGATGTCCCGGCGACCGGCGCTTCCGCGGGTTTTGCCGACGATTTGCTGGAACTGGAAACGGCCAAAGCCGATATCCGCCGCCTCAGCGAGGCCCATGCCCGCACGCTGGATCAATTACAGACCGCCGTTGCCATATTTGACGGCAGCAAGCGCCTGATCTTCTACAATTCGGCCTATCGCCAGCTCTGGAACCTCGACAGCGCCTTCCTCGACCAGAATCCGACCGACGGTGAAATTCTCGACCGGCTGCGCGCCGAGCATCGTCTGCCGGAACAGGCCGATTTCCGCAGCTGGCGCGCCGAATTGCTCGCCGCCTATCAGATGATCGAGCCGGTATCCTATTCGTGGTTTCTGCCCGACGGGCGCACGCTGCGCGTTGTCTGCAATCCCAATTCGCAGGGCGGCGTCACCTATCTCTATGACGATGTCACGCAGGCCTATAATCTGCAGTGGCGGTTCAATGCCCTCAACCGGGTGCAGAGCGAGACGCTGGACACATTGCAGGAAGGCGTGGCCGTGTTCGGCACCGACGGTCGCCTGAGCCTGTACAACCCCTCGCTCGCCAGCCTCTGGCGGCTTGATCGCCCGCTGCTGGACGAGCGCCCGCACATTGATGCTTTCGCCGAAGCCTGTGCGCCGCTGCTCGCAGACAGGGATGTCTGGGCGCAACTGCGCAGCGCCATCACCGGGCTGGACGAGGCGCGCGTCGGCCTGAAGCAGCGTCTTGTCTGCAACAACGGCAAAGTGCTTGATTGCACGCTCGCGCCCCTGCCCGACGGCGCAACACTCGTCACCTTCTCGGATGTCACGGCCAATGTCGAGGTTGAACGCGCCCTCACGGACCGCAATCAGGCCCTGATCGAGGCCGAAAGCCTGCGCAACAATTTCGTGCATCACGTTTCGTATGAACTCCGTTCGCCGCTCACCAGCATCATCGGCTTCATTCAGTTGCTGGCAGAGGAGCATACCGGCGCGCTGAACGTGAAGCAGCGCGAATATCTCGGCCATGTCATCAAGTCTTCCGACGCGCTCATGGCAATCATCGACGATATTCTTGATCTCGCCTCGATCGATGCCGGAGCGATGGAGATTGAGCGTGAGCCCGTCGATATTGCCAAGACCATCGCCGCCGCCGCCGAAGGCGTGCAGGACAGGCTGGCGGAGGCCTCGCTCCAGCTGAAGGTGGCGGTACAGCCCGATATCGGCTCGTTCATGGCCGAAGGCCGGCGCATACGCCAGATCCTGTTCAACCTGCTGTCCAATGCCATCGGCTTTTCCTCGCCGGGCCAGACCATCACTCTTGCCGCGCTGCGCCTTGAAGAGGGCATTGCCATCCGCGTATCCGATCAGGGCCGCGGCATTCCGGCGGATGTGATCGACAAGGTCTTTGACCGGTTCGCCACGCATACCATCGGTTCGCGCCATCGCGGCGTCGGCCTCGGCCTGTCGATCGTGCGTTCCTTCGTCGAATTGCATGGCGGCAGGGTTCTGATCCAGTCCGCGCCGCATGAAGGCACGAGCGTGACCTGCATTTTCCCGGTGCCGGGCGCGGCGCAGGCACAGCCCCTTGCCGGCCAGGCGGCAGAGCCGCGCCGCATGCAATTGTAAGAGCCGCAGGCCATGAACAGCCCTCAGGTCGAGGAAAGGTGTGAATGATGGATCAGACGGGGCAGGAAGCGCGCTGGACCGTTGCGCTCCACGACGAGCACGAAACCGGCCATCTGGCCGACGAGGTGATGCTGCTCGTGGGTGCGAATGATCTGGTCACGCTCTCGGGCGATCTGGGCGCGGGCAAGACCACCTTCGTGCGGGCGCTGATCCGCCGTCTGACGCAGGACCCGGACCTTGAAGTGCCAAGCCCCACCTTTACCCTGATGCAGGTGTACGAGGGCGGCAAATTTCCCATTGTCCATGCTGATCTCTACCGGATCAAAAGCGAGGATGAGATTATCGATCTGGGCTGGGATGAAGCCAGCGAAGGCGCGCTGGTGCTGGTGGAATGGGCCGAGCGCCTCGGCGAATTCACCAGAGCCGACCGGCTCGATATTTCCTTTGCGCTGGATCTTGCGCAGGGCGCAACGGCGCGCGTTGCTGTTCTCACGGGCTATGGCAAGTTCGCTGAACGGCTGGAACGCGCCCGCGCCATCCATGATCTGCTCATTCAGGGCGGCTGGTCGAACGCCACGCGCGAACACATGCTGGGCGATGCCTCGACGCGGGCCTATGAGCGGCTGCGCAAGCCGGACGGCTCCACCGCCGTGCTGATGATCTCGCCGCCGCACACCGACAAGATTCCCATCCGGCTGGGCAAGAGCTATTCTACGCTGGTGCGGCGGGCCGAGCATATCGACGCTTTTCTCGCCATGGCGGAAGGCCTGCGCCAATATGGCCTCTCGACGCCGCGCATCTATGCCGCCGACCGCAAGACAGGTCTGGCCATACTGGAGGATCTTGGCGCCATTCCGTTCACGCAGAACAACGCGCCGATCATTGAACGCTATACGGTTGCACTCGAATTGCTGGCCATGCTGCACAGCATCGAACTGCCGCGGGAACTTCCCGTTGGCGAGGATATGCATGTCATCCCGCCCTACGATGTCGACGCCCTCGCCGTGGAAGTGGAACTGCTGACCGACTGGTATGTGCCGCATGTGGCGCATAAATCGCTCTCCTCGGCCGCCAAGGCCCAGTTCGTCAATATCTGGCGGCGCATTCTCCATCCGCTCATCCACGCCAAGACGACATGGGTGCTGCGCGATGTGCATTCGCCCAACCTGCTCTGGCTGCCCGGGCGCAGCGGGATCGCCCGCGTCGGCTTGCTGGATTTTCAGGACTGCGTGATCGGCCATCCCGCCTATGACGTCGCCTCATTGCTGCAGGATGCGCGCGTCACCGTGCCGGATGTGCAGGAAATCCAGATGCTCGGGGCCTATCTGGGCTTCCGGCGGGCGCGTGACCCAGATTTTGACGTCAACGAATTTGCCAAAGCCTATGCGCTGATGGGCGCGCAGCGCGCCACCAAGATTCTCGGCATCTTCGCCCGTCTCGACAAGCGCGATGCCAAACCGCATTATCTGCGCCATCTGCCACGCATCGAACATTATCTGGCCAAGGATCTCGCCCATCCGGCCCTGCGCGAACTGCGGAGCTGGTATCAGGATTATGTGCCGGAACTTCTCGCCCAGCCACAGCCATGACCAAAAACAGATCCGGCGCGCCGCCGTTCAAAGCCATGGTGTTTGCTGCGGGCCTTGGTACGCGCATGCGGCCACTGACCAGCAGCATACCCAAGCCGCTGGCCAAAATCGCCGGCAAGGCCATGATCGACACGATCCTCGATGCGCTGGCAGCAGGCGGCGTTGAAGAGGCCGTGGTCAACGTCCATCATCTCGCGGATCAGATCGAAGCCCATCTCAGGGCGCGTAAATCACCGCGCATCCGCATCTCGGATGAGCGCGCCCGCCTGCTCGATCAGGGCGGGGGTATAAAAAAGGTTCTGCCGCTGCTCGGCCCCGGGCCATTCTACATCTGCAATACCGACGCCATCTGGCTGGAAGGGCCGCATTCCAACATTGCGCGGCTAGCAGAGAGCTGGGACCCGGATAAAATGGACATATTGCTGCTGGTGGCGAGCACCGCGAACAGCGTCGGCGTCGACTGGCCGGGTGATTTCAGCTTGGATCAGGACGGCCGCCTCGCAAAGCGCCGCGAGGGCCAGGTTGCACCCTTCGTCTATTCGGGCATAGGTCTGATGAAGCCTGAACTATTCGAGGGCATCGGCGAGGACTGCTTCCGCCTCGCGCCGCTGTTTTTTGCGGCAGCGGAAAAGGGCCGTCTCTTCGGTCTGCGGCTTGACGGTTTCTGGCTTCATGTCGGCACAATGGATGCGATTGAAGAGGCCGAACGCGCCATTGCGCGCTCAATTCTGTAAACAGCGGTGGCGGGCCAATGGCGCAACTGAATGTCTTTACGATCGGCGCCGAAACGGATTTCCTGCCGGAGCTTGTACGTGCGGTGCTGAGCGATGCCTTCGGCTTCGGCATTGATTTTGCCGCCGATCCGCTTCGGCTGGCCGATGTCACCATCTATGTGCCGACCCGGCGCGCCGCCCGGGCGCTGCAAATCACCTTTGCCAATGCCGCACCGGGCAAGGCGGCGTTTCTTCCTGCCGTTCTGCCGCTTGGCGGACTGACGCAGGAAGACGAGGATCTGCCCGGCGCGCCAATTATCGAAGCGCCCGTTCCGGTGATTTCGACGCTGGACCGCAAGCTGCTGCTGACCAAGCTGATCCTGAGATGGGGTACGGCCATGCGTGACGCGGTGGTCAGCATCCGCGCCGACGGAACGCCCGTTGCGCGGGAGCCGAATGAAATGTTCGTCGCGGCGCAAAATCCCGCCGATGCCTGGCTGCTTGCCGGACAATTGGCCGATCTGATGGACGAAGTCAGCATCGAGGGTGTTGACTGGAGGCGCTTTGCCACGATTGGCGAAGGAGATTATGACGATTACTGGCGCATCACCTTCGATTTTCTGAAAATTGCCTTTCTGCAATGGCCCGAAATATTGCGCGAATGCGGCAAGGTTGACGCCGTAACGCGGCGCAACGAACTCATCACGCGGGAAGTGGAGCGGCTGCGCGGCGGCGGGCGCCGCGGGCCGGTGCTGGCGGCCGGCTCCACCGGCACCAATGCCGCCACCGCGCGGCTGTTGCAGGCCATAGCCGCCAGCCCGCAAGGCGCGGTGATCCTGCCGGGGCTCGATCTCGATCTCGATGAGGCCAGCTGGCGGACTTTGGCCGACAATCCCAAACTGGCCGGACACCCGCAGGCCGCGCTGGCCCGCCTGCTGCAGCGGATGAACCTGCCGCGTGCCAATGTGCGGCAACTGGGCGGCAGCTTGCCCGGCGCCCGGCAGCTGCGCAGCCGCTTTGCCAGCGCTGCCCTGCGCCCCGCCGAAACAACGGCGCAATGGCACGATGGCGCGGATTGGACAGATGCAGAACTGGCCGAGGGCCTCGCCGGCGTCAGCCTGATCGAGGCCGAGAACGAACGCGAAGAGGCCATAGCCATGGCGCTGGTCATTCGCGCCGCGCTGGAAAATCCGCAAACCACCGTCGCCATGGTGACGCCCGAGCGCACTCTGGCGCAGCGCGTGGCAGCGGAACTGGCGCGCTGGGGCATCATGGCCGATGATTCGGGCGGGCAGTCGCTGAGCCGCTCTCCGGAGGGGGCCTTTGCGCAAAATCTGCTCGATTGCGCGCGCGAGCCTGGTGCGGTGGCCTTCCTTGCGCTGCTTTCGCATCCGCTCTGCCGGCTTGGCCTTGCGCCGGAGCGCCTGCGTCAGCTCGTTCATCTGCTTGAACTTGCCGTGCTGCGGCAGCTTGATTTCAATCTGCATGCCAGCCTTGCCGATGCCGTCGCAGCGGCGCGCGTGCTTGCCGCCGGACCACATGCCATCGCCCCTGTCAAGGCCATTGCGGAGCAGGACTGGGACGCGCTGTCCGAGCTTGCCGGGCTGTGCGGCTCCGCTCTGGACATCCTGCAGGACGGGACGCGTGAGTTGCGGCAATGGGCGCAGCTGCACAGCGCCTGCCTAATCGCCTTTACGGGCGAGGGCGAAGCCGGGACATCCTGCGCCGCCGTGCTCGACCTTCTTGACGAGCTTGCGTCAAGCGAACAGGCCGATCTGGCGCTCGACGCTTTGAGATACAGCCAGTTTTATGCCCAGATTGCGGCGCAGACCACGTCCCGGCGCTTTGCCCGCACCCATCCGCGCGTCGCTATTCTGGGGTTGCTGGAAGCACGGCTCATCAGCGCCGATCTGATCCTGCTCGCGGCCTGCGACGAAAAAATCTGGCCGCCCGCCAGCACCACCGATTCATTGCTCAACCGCACGATGCGCCATGCGCTGGGCCTGTCCTCGCCGGAGCGTCGCATAGGCCAGACGGCACATGATTTTGCGCAGGGCTTCTGCCAGACGCAGGTGGTGGTGACCCGCGCCAGAAAGCGCGGCGGCGAGCCAACCGTGGCCTCGCGCTTCCTGCAACGCATGGAAGCACTGGGCGGCGATGCCTTCAGGCAGTGCGCGGCGCGCGGCGCCATGTGGCTGGGCCTTGCGCGCGCCCTTGACGCCGGACATATGCCCCCTGCGGCGCGACCCTGCCCGCGCCCGCCGCTGGCGCTGCGGCCAACGCGCCTGAGCGTCACCAAAATCGAAACCCTGCGCCGCGACCCCTATGCGATCTATGGCGAGCGTATCCTGCGCCTGCCTGTGCTGGACAGGCTGGAGCCGGATGTGGAGACGCGGGAATTCGGCACGAAGATTCACAAGATTCTGGAACAATTCGCGCGGGAATTCGCCAATGGACCCCTGCCCACCCATGCATTTGCAAAGGCGCTGGAATTTGCCCGGCAACACTTTGCCCCGGTATGGGAAACGCCCCGCTTCCAGACCTTTGAACGGCTGAAAATAGAGCGCATCCTGCGTCAATATATCGAATGGGAAAATGAACGACGCGAGACAATTGCCGAAATCCTTGTCGAAAAGCGCGGCGAACTGAACATTCCGCTGTCCGGCGGCTCCTTCCGTCTCAGCGCCGAGGCCGACCGGATCGAACTGCTCACGGACGGCACGCTTGTGGTCATCGACTACAAGACCGGCGTGGTGCCTTCAGGCAAGGCCGTTATTGCCGGATTTTCCCCGCAATTGACGCTGGAGGCCCATATGGCGCGGCTCGGCGCCTTTGCCGGCCTGCCGCCGGTGCGCAAGATCGATGCGCGCTATGTCAAACTGGGCGATTCGAAAAAGCTCACCGATCGCGCTGCTGTCGGCAAGGATGGCGATCTGGATGAGATCGCCCAGCGCCATTATGATTTTCTTGTCGATATGCTGGCGCAATATCAGCTGGACTCAACCGGTTATCCGCCGCGGCCCTATCCGCAATTTGTCAGCCGCCACGCGGCCTATGACCATCTCTCGCGGTTCAAGGAATGGTCGGTGACGGAAGAGGCGGACGAGGCATGAGCGAAATTCAGATTCCGCAGTCCACGCTGCTCAGGCAGGCACTGGCCTCGAACCCGGCAGGCTCGGCCTGGGTTTCCGCCAATGCCGGTTCCGGGAAGACCCACGTGCTGACGACGCGCGTGATCCGCCTGCTGCTGAACGATGTGCCGCCTGAACGCATTCTCTGTCTGACCTATACCAAAATCGCCGCGGCCAATATGTCGGGCCGAATTTTCGAGACGCTGGCGCTCTGGACCCGCCTCGACGATGCTGCGCTCGCTCGGGCGATCATGCAACTGGGCGAACCGAAGCCCGGGCCCGCCCGCCTGCGGCGCGCGCGCACGCTGTTCGCCGAAGCGGTGGAGACGCCCGGCGGCCTCAAAATACAGACGATTCATGCTTTTTGCGAGCGACTGCTGCATCTCTTTCCCTTCGAGGCCAATGTCTCGGCAGCATTTTCGGTCATTGAGGAGGAAGAGCAGGCTCTCGCGCTCCGGCAGGCGCAGGACTATGTGCTGATCCATGCTGAAGGCGCGCTGCGTGAGGCGATTGATCTGCTCGCCGCCAGCCAGAGCGAGGACAGCCTGCACGGCCTCATCGGCGAGGCGCTGAAACGGCGTGATGATTTTGACGCGCTGCTGAGCGACGAGCCGGACGTTTCCGTGCTGCGCCGCGGCCTGAACATCCAGCTTGGGCTTGACGCCGAGGCAAATGTGCAGAGTGTGAAGGCGCGGATTCTGGACGAAGCGCTGCCGCGCGACACGCTCTCGCAGCTTGCCGGCGAACTCGCGTCCATCGCCCTCGGCCGGAACATCCGGCAATATCTGACAGACGAAATCCCGCGCGAGGCCGCCGCCGCCCGCTACCGCGATATTTTCCTCACCAAGACGGGAGCCGCCCGAAAAAAGGACTTTTTCAGCGAAGCACAGGCGCAGAAATATCCGCACGCCGCCGAAATATTGATGCAGGAGCAGCAACGGCTGTTGCACCTTGAAGATCAGCAGCGCGCGGCTATCATCGCCGAGCAGAGCATCGCGCTGCTGATGTGGGTCGATGCCGTGCTGCGGCGCTACCGGCACATAAACGCGCAACGCTCCAGACTGGATTTTGACGATCTGATCAACCGGACGCTGAAACTGCTTGCGGGGCCAACGGGCGCCTGGGTGCTCTACAAGCTGGATCAGGGCATCGATCACGTTCTGATCGATGAGGCGCAGGATACATCGCCGCCGCAATGGGCCGTATTTGCCGCCATTCTCGGTGAATTTTTCGCCGGGCGCGGCCAGAGCAGCAAAGAACGGAGTTTCTTTGCCGTGGGCGACGAAAAACAATCGATCTTTTCATTTCAGGGCGCTGCGCCGCACCTCTTTGCCTCGAACCGGCAAGCTTTCAGGGAAAAACTCCGGAGCGCGGAGCATCAGTTTCATGAAGTGAATCTCGATCTGTCGTTCCGCTCAAGCCCGCTGGTGCTCAGTTTTGTCGATGCCGTGTTCGAGAGCGGCGTCAACCGCCGCGGGCTCTCCTCCGACGCAAACGAAAAGGCCGCTGCACATACGGCGCTGCACAACAATATGCCCGGGCTGGTCGAGATATGGCCCCTGCCGGAGAAGGACGAAACCCCCGAACCGCAGGACTGGCGCCTGCCGGTCGATACGATGTCCGCACGCGATCCGAAGATGCGCCTCGCCGAACGGATCGCCAGCCAGATCGAGGACTGGCTGCGTCCGGACTCGGGCGAAACCGTCACAAACCGCAAAGGCACCGAGGCGCGCGCCATTCGCGCAGGCGATATTCTGGTGCTGGTGCGTGCGCGCGACAATTTTGTCGTGGCGCTCAACCGCGCGCTCAAGAGCCGCAATATTCCGGTTGCAGGCGCTGACCGGCTCAAGCTCAACGACCACATCGCCACGCTGGATCTTCTCGCCATAGGCCGCGTCGCGCTGCTGCCCACCGACGATTACAGCCTCGCCTGCGTCCTGAAATCGCCGATATTCGGCCTTGACGACGACGATCTCATCCTGCTGGCGCCGCAACGCACCGGCTCTCTGCTCGAAGCGCTGGAGGCGACCGAAAGCCATCGCGCCGCAGCCATGCGGATACGCGGCTGGCAGGACATGGCCCGGACATTGTCGCCCTTTGAATTTTACATGCGAATCCTGAGCGAGGAGCGCGCACGGCACAAAATTCTGGCGCGGATCGGCGAGGAGGCCGCCGACGTTCTCGATGAATTCCTCAGCGCCGCACTCACCCATGAGTCGCGGGGAGCCCCTTCGCTGGTGCGTTTCATCGCCGAGATGGAAAGCTCCGAGCGGCCCATAAAGCGCGATCTTGATCAGGCAGGCGATATGGTGCGCATCATGACGGTGCATGCCGCAAAGGGGCTTGAGGCCAAAATCGTCTTCCTGCCGGACACAGGCGGCAAGCCGGACGGCAAAAAGGCGGAAAAGCTCTTCCTGCTCCAGCGGCCCGGGCATGTGCAGGCACCGCCGTTCATCATCTGGGCGCCGCGCAAGGATGAGGATTGTACTGCATCGGCTGCCGCGCGGGCCGGAGCGCTGGAGCGGGCCTTTGAGGAACATCGCCGCCTGCTCTATGTCGCCATGACGCGCGCCGAGCAGCGCCTCTATATTGCCGGACATCACGAGCCGGGAACCAACGACGGCGTGCATCTCAACTGGTACGACATGATCGCTCTGGCGAGCGAGAACATGAAGACCCCGCCCGCAGGCTGCATTATGCAGGAAAGCCCTTTCCGTCTGCAAAGTGCGCCGGTGACCTTGCCCCTTGCGAACCGACCCGCATTGCCTGCTGCGCCTGAATTGCCCGGCTGGCTGCATGAGCCCGCACCGCGCGAGCTGACGCGCCCGGCACCCGTGCGTCCGAGCCAGCCCGCCGGAGCGGCGGCGCAGGCCGCAACGCCGGAGACGTCCTTGCGTCGCCTCGGGTTGCTGCGCGGCACGTTGATGCATCAGTTGCTGCAATATCTGCCCGATCTGCCGCCCGAAAGCCGCAGGTCAGCGGCGATCCGCTATCTCGACCAGAATGGCGCACAATTGTCCCCCGCCCAACGCGATGAACTGCTCCGGCAGGCTTTCGGCATCCTCGAGCACCCCGAGCTTTCCGCTCTTTTCAGCGCCGACGGCCGCGCGGAAGTCGAGATTGCGGGCGATATCCGGCTTGAACCGGAAACAGCTATTCCGGTCATGGGCCGCATCGACCGGCTTCTGGTCACAAGAAGCGACATTCTGATCGTCGATTTCAAGACCGGCGCGCGACAAGCGAGTTATGCCGGACAGATGGCGCTCTACTGGGCGCTGCTGCGCCAGATCTACCCTGCGCATAAAATCCGTGTGGCGCTGATCTGGACGGACGAGACCGCCATTGAATTCCTGACAGCCGAAAGACTGGAGGAGGCATTGCAGGCTTATCTGCCTGCCTGAGAACCTGCGGTGACAATCCTGTTTTCAATGTCCACAAACGCCTTGACGATAGGGCGGGCGCTTCTTACCTATTCATCCATGAAAGGGCGCAGATTTCCCGCCCGCTGCAAGAGAGGCAATTATGGCCACTACAAAAGTTACCGATGCCAGCTTTGAAGCCGATGTCCTGAAGTCCAGCCAGCCGGTGGTGGTTGATTTCTGGGCGGAATGGTGCGGCCCGTGCAAGATGATCGGCCCGTCGCTCGAAGAAATTTCCAATGAAATGGCCGGCAAGGTCAAGATTGTGAAAATGAACGTCGATGAGAACCAGTCTGTTCCGGCCAAGCTCGGCATTCGCGGAATTCCGGCGCTGCTGCTGTTCAAGGACGGCAAACTCGCGGCCCAGAAGGTGGGCGCCGCGCCGAAGAGCGCTCTGGTGAGCTGGATCAACGGCGCAATCTGAGCTGGCACATCATCTTTGAAAACAAAACTGGCCGGGCTGATGCCCGGCCTTTCCGTTTGTGGCCCGCGCCAGGAACTCAATCCGGCAAAGTGTCGTTCTTTTCAAGAATTTCACCGGCCAGATAGAGCGAGCCGCAAAACAGAATGCGCGGCGGCACAGGCCAGGATTCGCGGGCAAGCGCCTCCAGAGCCGAGGTGCAATCCCCTGCAATGCCGGCCTTCATGCCAAGCTGCGCGGCAATGCCGGCCAGTTCCTCCGGCGTCCTCGAAGATTCGGGCGCATGGGCGATGGGCAGGGCGATCAGACGCTGGGCCAGCCCCTCGAAACAGCGCAGGAAGGCGGCGCTGTCCTTGGTGGTCAGCATTCCGCAGATCAGCACCAGCGGACGCGGCGCATGTTCCTCGAAATCGGCCATGGCTTCGGAAAGCACCCGCCCGCCATCGACATTATGGCCGCCGTCGAGCCAGAGTTCGGCGCCTGCTGGCGCATGTTCCAGCAAAGCCCCTCGGGACAGGCGCTGCAGGCGCGCCGGCCAGACGGCCCTGCGCAACCCTTCGGCAATCGCATCGGCGGAAAAATCTGGAAATGCCCGGCGCAGGGCGGCAATGGCCGTGGCGGCATTCGATATCTGATGCCGCCCCGGCAGGCGTGGCAGCGGCAGATCAAGCAGCCCCGCCTCATCTTCGAAGAGCAGGCGACCGTTCTCGGCGCGTCCGGCAAAATCCTGCCCGCCCGTGGCGATGGGCGCGCGCTGGCGCGCCGCCTGCCGCGCAATCACGCCGGTTGTTTCTTCTGATTGCTGCGCGACAATCACCGGGCAGCCGGGCTTTATAATTCCGGCCTTCTCAGCGGCAATGCCCGCAAGTTCGGTTCCAAGAAATTCGGGATGGTCGAATGAGACAGGTGTGATCACGCTGACCAGCGGCGCTTCAATCACATTCGTTGCATCGAGACGCCCGCCAAGTCCGACCTCCAGCAGCAATATATCCGCCGGAACGCGCGAAAACAGCCAAAAGGCGGCAGCGGTCGTCATTTCAAACACGGTGATGGGTGCGCCGGCATTGGCCTGTTCGCAGGCCTCGAACGCCTCGATCAGCTGCCGGTCGGAGACCAGCGCTCCGGCCAGACGGATGCGCTCGTTGAACCGTACAAGATGCGGCGATGTATAGACATGCACGCTTTTGCCAGCAGCCTCCAGCATCGCGCGCAGGAAGGCCACGGTCGAGCCCTTGCCATTGGTGCCCGCAACATGAATGACAGGCGGAAGGCGGCGCTCGGGATGGCCCAGCTTCGCAAGAAGATCTTCCATCCGCCCCAGCGAAAGGTCGATCTTCTTCGGATGCAGCGCCATGAACCGCGCGAAATAATCCGCAACGGCTGGCGCGCTCATGCTGCGGCGGGCGTATGGGTGAGAATGCGGCAGATGCGCGCCAGCGTCGCGCGCATCTCACCGCGCGGCACCACCATATCCACCATTCCATGTGTCTTGAGATATTCGGCGCGCTGGAAACCGACAGGCAGCTTCTCGCGCACGGTCTGCTCGATGACGCGCGGCCCGGCAAAACCGATGAGCGCGCCCGGCTCGGCGATATGAATGTCGCCCAGCATGGCATAGGAGGCCGTGACGCCGCCGGTGGTCGGATTGGTGAGAACGACGATATAGGGCAGGCCTGCCTCGCGCAGACGCTGCACGGCCACAGTGGTGCGCGGCATCTGCATCAGCGAGAACATGCCTTCCTGCATGCGCGCGCCGCCCGAAGCGGCAAAGAGAATGAACGGGGTCTTGCGCTTCAGCGCTTCGGTAAGACCGGCAATGATGCCCTCGCCCGCCGCCATGCCAAGTGAACCGCCGATGAAATCAAAATCCTGCACCGCCACGACAACAGGTACGGCTTCAATGGTCCCGGCGGCAACCTTGACCGCGTCCTGCAGGCCGGTCTTGGCGCGCGCTTCCTTCAGTTTATCCGTATAACGTTTCTCGTCGCGGAATTTGAGCGGATCGAGCGGCACTTCCGGCACGGCCACGTCATCCCATTTGCCATTGTCGAACGTGGTCGCCAGACGATCCTTGGTGGCCATGCGCATGTGATAGCCTGAGCCCGGCACGACATAGAGATTGGCCTCAAGATCCTTGTGGAAGACAAGCTGCCCGCTCTCGGGGCATTTGACCCAGAGATTCTCAGGCGTGTCGCGCCGCAGGAACGAACGGATCTTCGGCGGAACGACATTGGAAATCCAGTTCATGAATGTCTCCTATACCCTTTTCGCCGTGCGCACGCCGGAGGCCAGCTCCGAAACGAGGCTCGTGACAACCTGCACCGTCTTTTGCGTCGCCTTGTTGTCAATATCAAGGCTGCCCTTGATCACGTCAATCAACGCCGTACCCACCACGACGCCATCGGCATATCTGGCGATGGACGCGGCATTGGCGGCATTGCGCACGCCAAATCCGACTGCGACCGGCAGATTCGTATGGCGCTTGATGCGCTGCACCGCCGCGCCGACAAGGCTGTAATCAGGAATGGCCATGCCGGTGATGCCGGTGATGGAGACGTAATAGACAAAGCCGGATGTATTGGACAATACGGTTGGCAGGCGCTTGTCATCTGTTGTCGGCGTGGCAAGACGGATGAAATTGAGACCGGCCTTCAGAGCAGGCAGGCACAATTCGGCGTCTTCCTCGGGCGGCAGATCAACCACGATCAGGCCATCGACGCCGGCTTCGCGCGCATCGGTGAGAAAGCGCTCGACGCCGTAAACATAAATCGGGTTGTAATAGCCCATTAGCACCAGCGGCGTCTCATTGTCCCCTGCCCGGAAGGCGCGAACCAGATCAAGCGTCTTTTTCAGCGTCATGCCCGCATGAAGCGCGCGCAGCCCTGCGGCCTGAATGGTCGGGCCATCGGCCATCGGATCGGTGAAGGGCATGCCAAGCTCGATAATGTCGGCGCCGGCTGCGGGCAAAGCCTTGACGATTTCAAGCGAGGCAGCGGGATCGGGATCGCCGGCCATGACGAAGGTGACGAGCGCGGCGCGGCCCTCGGCTTTCAGCGCCGCAAAACGGGTATCGATACGGGTCATTACATTCCCCCCAGATGATCGGCGACGGTGAAAATATCCTTGTCGCCGCGCCCGCACAGGTTCATCACCATCAGATGATCCTTGGGCAGTCGGGGCGCAAGCTCGATCACCTTGGCCAGAGCATGGCTGGGCTCAAGCGCCGGAATGATGCCTTCCAGCCTGCAGCAGAGCTGAAACGCGTTCAGCGCCTCGTCGTCCGTGGCAGACAGATAGGTGACGCGGCCCGATTCCTTGAGCCAGGCATGTTCCGGGCCGATGCCGGGATAATCGAGACCGGCGGAAATCGAATGGCCCTCGATGATCTGGCCGTCGCCATCCATCAGCAGATAGGTGCGGTTGCCGTGCAGCACGCCCGGACGTCCACCGGCCAGCGAGGCCGCATGCTCCTTATCCAGCCCGTGGCCCGCAGCCTCGACACCAAAAATCTGCACTGAACGATCATCCAGAAACGGATGGAACAGGCCAATGGCATTGGAGCCCCCGCCAATGCAGGCGATCAGCGAATCCGGCAGGCGGCCCTCGGCCTCCAGCATCTGCGCCTTGGCCTCATTGCCGATGACGCACTGAAAATCGCGCACCATGGCCGGATAGGGATGCGGGCCAGCCGCCGTGCCGATGCAATAGAATGTGTCGGCCACATTGGTCACCCAATCGCGCAGGGCTTCGTTCATGGCGTCCTTGAGCGTTTTCGAGCCGGACTGGACAGGCACAACCTTGGCACCCAGCATTTTCATGCGGAAGACATTCGGCTTCTGGCGCTCGACATCCACCGCGCCCATATAGACGATGCATTCAAGGCCGTATTTGGCGCAGGCCGTGGCCGTGGCAACGCCATGCTGACCAGCCCCGGTCTCGGCGATGATGCGCTTCTTGCCCATGCGCCGCGCCAGCAGAATCTGGCCCAGCACATTGTTGATCTTGTGCGCGCCGGTGTGGTTGAGTTCGTCGCGCTTGAAATAGATTTTCGCGCCGCCCAGATGCTCCGTCATGCGCTCGGCCAAATAGAGCGGGCTCGGACGCCCGACATAATGCTTGAGCAGGCCATCGAGCTCTGCCTTGAAGCTGGGGTCGCTCTTGGCGTGATTATAGGCCTGTTCAAGATCGAGAATGAGCGGCATCAGCGTTTCCGCGACGAACCGACCGCCAAAAATACCAAAATGGCCTGTTTCGTCCGGCCCTGTCCGGTAGGAATTGGGGGTTGCTTCATTCATGGGTTCTTACTCCTTGCGGGGACCGCCTTCGCATTGGCCAGCGCTGCCATGCGCGCCTGTGTGACGAAAGCTGTGATCTTGTCAATATCCTTCACGCCCGGCGCGCGTTCAACGCCGGACGACACATCGACGCCGTCGGGCGCCGCAATGCGGACCGCCTCGGCGACATTGCCGGGATCAAGTCCGCCGGAAAGCAGCACCGGACGCGCGAACCTGCGCCCCGCCAGCACATTCCAGTCAAAGGGAATGCCGTTGCCGCCGGGATGCCGGGCATCGGGCGAGGGCTTCGCGTCAAACAGCAGCCAGTCAGCCACGCCCTCATAGGCGCGGGCCGCGTCAAGATCCGCCGCGCCGACGATGCCAAGCGCCTTGATGACGGGAAGGCCGAATTGCGCGCGGATCTGCGCGACACGCTCCGGCGTTTCGTCGCCGTGCAATTGCAGCATGTCGGGCCTGAGATGTTCGATGATCGTTTCCAGCAGGCCGTTGTCGGCGTTGACGCTGAGCGCCACCTTGAGCGCGCGCTTGTCGGCCAAAAGGCCAAGCGTCCTGGCTGCTTCGAAGGAAATGTGGCGCGGGCTCTTCGGGAAGAAGACAAAGCCGACCATATCCGCGCCGCTGACGAGCGCCGCCTCAAGCGTCTCCGGCGTCGAAAGGCCGCAAATCTTCACACTGAAATTCATGCGCTTGGTTGGCACAGACCACGCCCGATGTCTAGGATTTTTGCACGCGCTGCCAGGCCAGCACGGCAGCGGCGAGATCAGAGACAGCCGTGCCGACCGACTTGAACAGAGTTATTTCATCGGCGCCGCCCCGGCCCGGATGCCGGCCCCGCGCAAGAGCGGACAGATCCGCCAGAACAGCATCCTGCGGGAGCGCGCCGTCGCGCAGCGCCACCGCGACGTCGCCGCCTTCCGTCCGCGCGGCAGGCGAATCGACGAAGATGCGCGCGCGCCGCAAGGCTTCGTCGTCGCTCTCGCGCATGTGCAGGTTAAAGGCGCCGACGAGGTCGAGGTGTGTGCCGGGTCTGAGCCAGCGCCCCAAAACAAGCGGCTCACGCGCCAGAGTGGCCGTGCTGACGATATCGGCTGCCCGGACCGCGCTCTCCAGATCGTCGGCGACATCCGCCGCGATTCCGGCTTGCGCAAGCTGGCCCTGCAGACGCAGGCTGCTTTCGCGCTTGCGGTTCCACAGGCTCACCCGCGTGATGGGGCGAATGGCTCTGTGGGCGCGGATGAGGCAGGGCGCAAGCGCGCCTGCGCCCACCATCAGATGATGGGCGGCATCCTTGCGGGCAAGATAATCCGCAGCCAGCGCCGAAACCGCCGCCGTGCGCATGGCTGTGAGCGCCGCCCCGTCCATGATGCAGAGTGGTACGCCCGTTTCACCCGACTGGAGGACATAGACACCGGCAATGGCCGGCAGGCCCAGAGCCGCATTATCCTGAAAGACATTGACCAGTTTGGTGCCGAGATAAGCCCCTGCTTTTGGCGCACTGCTGCTCCAGGCAGGCATGATCAGGTGGGTGGCGCGTCCGGAAATCTCATGATGGTGGCGCACCGGCACGACATAATCGCCGGCGAAAGCCGCACGCAACGCGGCGACAAGCGCCGGATAATCAAGGATTTGGCCGAGTTCCGCCGCTTCGATCAGTTTCATGGATGCACGCGCGCCGGAGGAGCCGCAGCCATGCGGGCCGCTTCCTGACGCAGGCGTTCGGCCTCCCGCTGGGCGGCGCGCGCCGCACGGCGGTGTTTTCCCTGCGCGATCCAGACAAAGATGCCGCCAAGCGCCAGCCCAAGAACCAGCACGCCGATGATCAGCAGAAACAGCGGCAGCTCCACGAAGGGCGCATCATCCGGCCCCGCAAAAGGATCGAGGTGCAGCCCCACTGCCTGCCGGTTGGCCACTGCCAGTGCCAGCAAGATCAGTGCTATCGGCAGAACAACGATATAACGAAGGATTTTGCGCATTCATGGCTCCCGCAACGTGTTTCGGCGGCGATCCGGCGCGATCAGGCGTCCGAGTCGACGCCGCCGTTCAAGCGCATCCGCATTTCCTTGCCGGCCTTGAAAAAAGGCACGGCCTTTTCGTCAACGGCGACCTGCGTACCGGTGCGTGGATTGCGGCCCTGACGGGCGCGGCGCACCTTGGCGGAGAAGGCGCCAAAGCCGCGAAGCTCCACTCTGTCACCGCGGGAAAGGGCCGAAGTTATCTCACCCAGGATCGCATTGACGATATTTTCGACGTCGCGCTGATAAAGATGCGGGTTGCGTTCGGCGATACGCACCACCAGTTCTGATTTGATCACGTGAGAACCCCTGAAAAGTTTAGTCTATTTGCCAAATCGATACCAATCCGTCAAGCGCGGCCGCCTCGCTGGCGTCGGCCTGATGCGATAAAGCACGGCTTACCGCGTCAAAGCCGAACCAGCCGGCCGCCATGCTGGCGGCGCCAAATATATTCAGCCGCCCGAAGGCCGCAGGCTTACGCCAGTCGCGGATCGGCAGATCCTTGGGAACCTTGCGCTGCTTGACGAGCCAGGCCACGGCCTGCTCTTCGCCGCCAAGTTCATCGATGAGCTTGAGATCAATGGCCTGACGGCCCGTGAAGACACGTCCGTCCACCACCTTCGCCAGTTCTTCGTCATTCATGGCGCGCCGGTTCTTCACCAGCGATTTGAACCAGTCATATGAATCGGAAACAAGCGCGGCAAGTGCAGCGCGCGCTTCGGGACTTGTGGGCTCAAGACCGTTCGGCGCGGCCTTCAGAGGCGTGGACTTGACCTCCTCCACCTTCACGCCGATCGTATCGAGCAGCCTGGAAACATTTGGGAACTGAATCAGCACGCCGATGGAGCCGACAAGCGAATTGCCGCTCGCGACAATGTGGTCGGTGCCGAGCGCGGCTATATAGGCGCCGGATGCGGCCAGATTATCGACGACGCCGACAACCGGCTTCTTGGCGGCCAGCTTGCGCAGCGCGTCATAAATCCGCTCCGACCCCGTCGTGGTGCCGCCGGGACTGTCGAGATTGACGATGACAGCCGCAGCATTGGACTTTGCAACGTCGTTGATCAGATCAACCGTGGCCTTGTCTCCGACAATCAGACCGCTGATAGCGATCCGAGCAATGGCCGGACGACCCGGTATCCAGCCGTCACGTTTCGAGAAACTGACAGCAAAGCCCAGAATGGCGACAAAAACAGCCAAAAAGGCGAGAACACGCCAGAATGTAACCGAGCGACGCAACTTGCGCCGGTCCACTATGTAATCTGCAGAAGGAAACGACATAGACTCTCTCTTTGTCGACGAAGCGGGCGCAACTCTAGATCATTCAGCAAAGCTTGAGAACAAGAGATTCAAGCTGTTTTCTCAGACGTCATGTCGCGGGCATAAAGCGCCAGCCCTGCCGCCACCGATTGGAACGCGTCGCCGACATGCAGCTTCTCTGCGCCGAAATGCGCGCCGAACATAGCCTGCACCCTCGGCACCAGCGACGTACCGCCTGTAAGAAAGACGGCATCGACATCCTGCGCCGACAAACCGGCCTGCACAAGGGCCTGCAGCATGCCGGCCTCGATCCGCGCCAGATCATCCGCGATCCAGCTCTCGAATTCGCCGCGTGTGACCTTTGCACGGATATCCACGCCCTCGCGCGTGAAGTGCAATTCGGCCTCCTCGGCGCTGGATAGCCGCGCTTTGAGCCCGCTTATCGCCTGATAGAGGTCAAACCCGGCATCAGATTCGATCATCGTGATGAGATCTTCCAGCGCATCCGGTGCCTCGCTGTCCCGCACCAGCTTGCGCAGTTCCGCCAGCGTTCTGGGTGTTTTCAGCCAGGAAAGCTGATGCCATTGTGCAAAGGCCGCATGATAATAGGCGGGCAGCGGCAGGCGCTTGTCGCCCGAGCGATAAAGCGAGCCCTTGCCAAGGCGCGGCGCAACGAGCTTGTCGATCAGCCGGTAATCGAACGTGTCCCCGGCAATACCGACGCCGCTGTGGGCAAGCGGCCGGGCCTGCAGCGCGCCGCCCTGCACAGAAAATCGTATCAGCGAGAAGTCGCTGGTGCCGCCGCCGAAATCGGCGACAAGCACGGTTTCGTCGCGCTGCAGACCGCGCGCGTAATAATATGCCGCACCGAGCGGCTCATAGGCCAGTTGCACCCCGGCCATGCCGGCCGCCGCGAAAGCCGCATTGAGGCGCGTCACCGCCAGTTCCTCGTCCGGGCGCTCGCCGGCAAACACAACCGGCCGCCCGGCTGCGATCGGCAGGCCGCCGGAGACGATGTCCGTCGCCCTGCCCGCGACCAGATCCTGCAGAAATGTCGATATCAGCTGTTCAATCGTGAATTTATGGCCAAACAGGCGCGTGTCGCTGAAAAGCCGGCTGGCCAGATGCGTCTTGATCGACTGAATGAAGCGGTGATCCGTGTCATCCGCCAGCTTCGCCGCCAGCGCCTGCGGGCCGCAGACATGGCGCACAGAGCGCCCCTCGGGCCAGAACAGCAGCGCCGTGCGGAACGTATCCGTCACGCCCGCCGCTGTCGGCCATGTCAGGCTGTGCACTTCGCCTGCCTCGTCCACCAGTGCGACGACGGAATTGGTGGTACCGAAATCGATACCCACTGAAACGATCCTGGACAAATTAAACCTTCCAAAACTCTGTCATGATCCGGGCCCGGCCGGTCGGGCGCGCCTCCATGCCAGCATGATGCGGCGCGGCGGCGGAACCTGCTGTTCCGGCTGGCTGTGCATACGGCGGTCAAAAGAAAACCCGCGCGAGGGAACCCGCGCGGGCCAGAATGATACGACTGCGCCAAAGGCGGCGCAGAAAGCCTTATTCGGCTTCCTTCTTCTTGGCGGCCTTGAGAGCTGCACCAAGAATATCGCCGAGCGAAGCGCCCGAGTCGGCCGAACCGTACTGGGCAATGGCTTCCTTCTCTTCGGCCATTTCGAGGGCCTTGATCGAGACAGCCACCTTGCGGGCGCGGCGGTCGAACTGGACGATGCGGGCATCGACCTTCTCGCCGACGGCAAAGCGCTCAGGACGCTGGTCGCCGCGGTCGCGGGCGAGTTCGCTGCGCTTGATGAAGGTGGTCAGATCGGTGCCGGCCAGCTTCACTTCGATGCCGCCGTCATTGACGGCCACGACCTCGCAGGTCACGACAGCGCCCTTCTTGAGGTTGTCGCCGCCCTCTTCAGCACCGGCCTTGGCCGAGAACGGATCGGAAGCCAGCTGCTTGATGCCGAGCGAGATGCGCTCCTTCTCCTGGTCGATGTCGAGCACGACAGCCTTGACGGTATCGCCCTTCTTGTATTCTTCCATCACCTGCTCGCCCGGACGGTTCCAGTCGAGATCGGAAAGATGAACCATGCCGTCGACGTCGCCGTCGAGACCGATGAACAGGCCGAATTCGGTCTTGTTCTTGACCTCGCCTTCGACCACGCTGCCCACCGGATATTTCTCGGCGAAAGCTTCCCACGGATTCTGCAGGGTCTGCTTGAGACCGAGCGAGATGCGGCGCTTGGAAGCATCGACTTCCAGAATCTGGACATCGACTTCCTGGCTGGTGGAGACGATCTTGCCGGGATGGACGTTCTTCTTGGTCCAGGACATTTCCGAGACGTGGATGAGGCCTTCGATGCCCGGCTCCAGTTCAACGAACGCGCCGTAGTCGGTGATGTTGGTCACGCGGCCGTGGAACGTGGTGTTGAGCGGATATTTGGCTTCGATTGCCTGCCACGGATCATCCTGAAGCTGCTTCATGCCCAGCGAGATGCGGTGCGTGTCATGGTTGATCTTGATGATGCGCACCTTGACGGTCTGGCCGACATTGAGCACTTCGGTCGGATGATTGACGCGGCGCCATGCGATGTCCGTGACATGCAGCAGGCCGTCAATACCGCCGAGATCGACGAACGCGCCGTAATCGGTGATATTCTTGACGGTGCCTTCAATGACCTGACCTTCTTCAAGGTTGGCCACGATGACGTGACGCTGCTCAGCGCGGCTCTCTTCAAGCACGGCGCGGCGCGAAACGACAATATTGCCGCGGCGGCGATCCATCTTCAGAATGATGAAGGGCTGGACGATATCCATGAGCGGAGCAACATCGCGGATCGGGCGGATATCAACCTGGCTGCGGGGCAGGAAGGCCACGGCGCCGTCAAGATCGACAGTGAAGCCGCCCTTGACCTGATTGAAGATGATGCCATCCACCTTCTCCTGAGCCTCGAAAGCCTTTTCAAGCTTGACCCAGCTTTCCTCGCGGCGCGCCTTGTCGCGCGAGATGACAGCTTCGCCGAGCGCATTTTCAACGCGCTCCAGATAAACTTCGACCACATCGCCGACGCTGATCGTCTGGTCGCGGTTGGGGCCGGCAAATTCCTTCAGGGCAACGCGACCCTCGGTCTTCAGACCGATGTCGATCACAGCCATGTCTTTTTCAATGGCAACGACGGTTCCCTTGACGACCGAACCTTCGAATGCTTCTGAATCGCCGTAGGTTTCCTGCAGAAGAGCGGCGAAATCCTCGCGCGAGGGCGCGAGCTTGTTAGCGTTTGCGGACATTTATTCTCCTAAAAAGCCCGGTAGGGCAGCGCTGGCGGTTTGAGTTGACAAGGGCTCCCGGTTTGCCAAGTCTTCGGGGAAATTGCCCGAAATCCTGCTCTTGAAGCAGGCCAGCGCGGATCGGCAAACAGAAACCACGTCATGACGCAGTCATAACGCCGCTTTCCCCTATCAGAACAGCGCAAATTGAGCAAGGCTTGATTTATACGCGCGACATGCGGCCGTCGCGGCGGCGGGAGGACTGCGCCCGGAGCCACTCCGCGCCCGCGCCCGCAGAAAATCAATTTTGAGATATATGGAATAATTTTAGACAATTGCTTAAGGCGCCCGCATATTTTTTCTGGCAGAAAATATATCGGAATAGCGAAAGGCTGGCTGTTGTTAAATCGCATCATCATCAAAATGCGCAAGAATTTGCCCGAAGATTCGGATAATGACGCACCTGCGCAAGTGTTGTTCTATTCCTTATCGGCCTTTGCAGGAATTTTCTTCGCTCTTATGCTGGCTTGCGCCCATCCCGCAGTTTCATTCGTCGTTTCCGATTATCGCCTGCATTTCAGCGCGGCTCTGCTGGCCGCTTCGCTTGCCTTCATGAGTGCGCTGGCGCTGCTGATGCGCGGCCGGTTCGATCTTGCGCGCGACATTGCCTGCAACATTGTGATCCTTATCATCTTTCTGGGAATTGTGCTGACAGGCGGGTTTCCTCAATCGCCGGCCGCGCCGCTGCTGATGATCCCGCCGACACTGTTCTACATCGTCTATGGCACGAAAGGCAGCGTCGCCGTCGGCATTTTATTTCCTGTTCTGTGTCTTATGCAATGGTTCCTGACGAATATGGGCTGGCTCCGCCTGCCCGATCTGCGCGCGAGCATGATCCGGCGCTATGACGATACATTCGCGCTGGGCCTGATCTACATGGCAACGGTCATGGCAATCATTCTCTATGCACGCGCCAACAGCATCGCGCGCGAATATTTCGAAAAAGAGCGCGAACGCCTCGCCACACAGGCCAATCAGGATCTCGTCACCGGCCTGCCGAACGCGCGCTATTTCCTGCGCCGGCTCGATCAGGCCTGCGCCCGCATCGACCGCAACGGCGGGATGCTCGCCGTGCTTTATCTCGACCTTAACGACTTCAAGCTGGTCAATGACACATTCGGCCATGCTGCAGGCGATAACCTTCTGCGTATTATCGGCTCGCGGCTGCGCAGCGCCTTGCGCATCGAAGATGTTGTGGGCCGCCTCGGCGGCGACGAATTTGGCATTCTTCTCGAGCTTCAGCATGGCGAAGACGAAATCATCTTGCTGATGGACCGACTCAGCGAGATCATGGCCGAGCCGATCATTGTCGATGGCAAGACGCTGCACGTCGGCGTCAGCATCGGCCATACGATTTACCCGACACGGGTCAGCCATAAAGCGCATCTGCTCGACATGGCCGATCAGGACATGTATCGCGCCAAGCGCGGGGTGAAGAGCGCCTGAGGCCGGTTATACCCGCGAAGAGACGCCGCGCCGCGCCGCCACAATATCAAGAGCCGCATCAAAGGCCGCCTCGATCGACAGATGGGTGGTGTCGAGGATCGCAGCATCGTCGGCAGCGCGCAGCGGCGCCGCCGAGCGCGCGGCATCGCGCGCGTCGCGCTTGCGGATATCCTCGAGAATCTCCGCATATTCAACCTTTTCGCCGCGCTGGCGAAGTTCAAGCGCCCGGCGCTGGGCGCGCGCCTCGGGGCTGGCCGTGACGAAAATCTTCACATCGGCATCAGGACAGATGACCGTGCCGATATCGCGCCCATCCAGCACTGCGCCGCCGGGACGTCCGGCAAAACTGCGCTGCATGTCGTTGAGCGCCGCGCGAACCGCTGGCATGGCGGCTACAACAGACGCGGCCTCGCCCATCTGGGCGCCGCGCAAGGCCGATTCATCGAAATCCGTCAGTGCAAGCCCGCGTGCAGCGGAAACGGCCGCAGCCTCGTCGCTCAGCGGCTTGTCGGCATCCATCAGAGCCCGTGCCGTTGCCCGGTACAAAAGCCCCGTATCAAGATGCGAAATGCCAAAATGTGCCGCCAGCCTGCGTGCGAGCGTGCCTTTGCCGGAAGCGGCCGGCCCATCTATGGCAATGATCATGTCCTCACCCGAATTTGGCGCCAAGCGCGGCCATGAGCGGCTTGAACGTCGGAAAGGATGTCGCGATCATCGTCTCGTCGTCCACTGTCATCGGCGCGTCTGAGGCAAGGCCCATCACAAGAAAGCTCATGGCGATGCGGTGATCGAGATGCGTTTCCACCGTGCCGCCGCCCGGAACATGGCCCTTGCCGCGGACAATGAGGTCATCGCCTTCGATCGCGCAATCGACCCCGGCCACACGAAGCCCGGCTGCCACCGCCTCGAGGCGGTCAGATTCCTTGACACGCAATTCCTGCAGGCCGCGCATCCGCGTCTCGCCGATGGCAAATGACGCCGCCACCGCGAGGATGGGATATTCGTCGATCATGCTGGGTGTACGGCTGGCCGGCACATCGACGCCGAGCAAATTCGAAGCGCGCACGCGCAGGTCGGCAACATCCTCGCCGCCTTCAAGACGCGGATTGAGCACCTCGATTGCCGCGCCCATCTCCAGCAGCGTTGTGAGCAGGCCGGTGCGCAGCGGGTTCATCATCACGCCTTCAATGACGATATCCGAGCCGGCGACGATCAGCGCCGCCACCATCGGAAAGGCCGCCGAGGACGGATCGGCCGGGACAATCACATGCTGCGGCCTGAGTTCGGGACGCCCCTCGAGCGTGATGCGCCGCCCATGCTCACCTTCCGGAACGGACGTCACTTTTGCACCGAAATAGGCAAGCATTTTTTCGGTGTGGTCGCGCGAGGCCTCCTGTTCAATGACCACGGTGCGGCCCGGCGAGTTCAGGCCGGCCAGCAGAATCGCCGATTTGATCTGCGCAGAGGCCACCGGCGTGCGATATTCGACGGGTGCGGGCTCAGACGTGCCGCGGATGACCAGCGGGCAGCGGCCGCCCTCGGCCTGCGAAACGACGCTGACGCCCATAAGCTGCAGCGGATCGAGGATACGGCGCATCGGACGCTTGCGCAGCGAGGCATCGCCATCAAAGGTCGCTGTTATGCCATGGCCGCCGACAACCCCCATCATCAGGCGCGAGCCGGTTCCGGCATTGCCGAAATCGAGCACATGCTCCGGCTGGAGCAGAGACCCGAGCCCCGCCCCTTCGACACTCCAGCGTCCCTCGGCATGGCGCGTGACGCGGGCGCCGAGAGCGCGGCAGGCCTCGCCGGTGCGCAGCACGTCATCTCCTTCGAGCAAACCTTCAATTTCCGTCCGTCCGACTGTCAGAAGGCCAAAAATCAGCGAACGATGCGAAATGCTCTTGTCGCCCGGCGGTTTAAGGCGGCCCTTGAGAGCGCCTGAGCGGCGCGAGGTCAGAGGTTGCGCGGGCGCGTGCATGGAAGATGACATGTGATCCAATCCCTTTTTGCTGCCTCGTAGCACGCGAAAGCGCCGCCTGTCACCCTTCGCGTGGCGAAAGTGCAATTTCCCATTTGACATGTGGCGCGCGCGCGACTAACCGAACCCATCTGAATTTTAAACTCGCTCCGAGGACAGACCCGTGGCAAAACCCGATCTTGGCAACAAGCGCCAGTGCCAAAGCTGCAGCGCTAAGTTTTTCGACCTGAACAAGGATCCGATCGTCTGCCCGCGCTGCGGCACCATTTTCCAGGTGGCCCTGCCGCGCGCCGCCGCCCGCGCCGCCGCCGCCGCGCAGGATGACGAAATCGAGATTGATCCGGTGGCCGCCGCCATGGTGCCGCTTGAGGATGCCGACGCAGCCGACGCCACCGCCGTTGTGATCCCTGACGACGAAATCGAAATCGAGGATGATGGCGACGAGGACGATACGTTCCTCGAAGAGGAAGAAGAAGGCGACGACGATGTCGCCGGGCTGATCGACGGCGATATCGAGACAGACGAAGAGTCGTAACAGGGACCGGCGCCGGAGCCAAGATTTTTTGCCTTGGAATTCATTTTGAGGCTTGTGCAATCCGGCGCTTGAAGCTATACACCGCCCACTTTGGTGCGGTTGCCCTTCAGCGGCGCATCAACAGACGCACTGCCCAGCCACCAACGGGCAGGAAGATGGGGTCATAGCTCAGTTGGTAGAGCGCTTCAATGGCATTGAAGAGGTCAGCGGTTCGACTCCGCTTGGCTCCACCATTCCTTTCTAGCAAAATCCATATTTTGATATGAGGGTAAATTCCCTCGTCATTTCCGTAGCTTGCGACGTAAGTTCGGCAGAAGTATTGGCGGAGACGCAGGTTATGCGGTTCTTTCAGTGCCAGTATGGCCGGTGTCTCTGAGGCCTTTTCTTCAATTTCCGTGCTTTGAAGATATTTTTTGGCGCAGACGCCGGTTCGCATATTTCCGGAGGGCGGCACGCGGACGAGGCAACCGTGTCTCTGGCAGGGTTCATGGCCTTCGGTCGTCGGGTTTACGCGGGAAATTCCCGCAGGCAAAAGGGCTCGGTTTCTTTCACCATGAAGATGAGATGGACTGGCAACATCGTCGAACGCCGTCCAGATCCGCGAACGACGAAGCGCAAGTCTCGATGGGTTGCGGCGTGATTTTGAGCAGACAAGTTTGGACCCCAATCGCCATGGCGAGCCAGGCGACACGAGATTCGACGTCCGGTCATTGAGCTCCTGATAACGATGTCACGGATTCGCCCCGGAGCCATTTTTACAGCCGATGCATTTTACTACCGGCTTCGCGTGATTCATTGCTCGGCTTATTTCGACAGACCAATCTGATGGCCATCAACCGGCAATCCTTGGGATCGATTATCCAAGCCCGACCAGACGGCGCTGCTCGCTCCAGTCGAGTGGCAGGGTCTGGGCGATCTCGGTGGCGTTGAGCGAATCGGGCAACGTGCCATCAAAAGCCGCCCTGACGATGTCGGGCGCCAGAAAAGCCAGATTGATCATCATCCGGATGTTGCGCAGGCTTTTCTGTTCGGTTCTGGCAATGGTCTCGAGATCCGGCACCCTGCCCTTCTTGAGATCATCGACCCAGACATGGGCCCGGGCAATGGCCTTGATCAGACGCTCGCCGTTGCCGCGCTGCGAATAATGCAGGTCTGGCTCCGAATGGCTTTCGGCCCCGCTCGTTTGTCCGCTTGTGTCGGGCGCTGCGATCACCTGCGCCAGGCTAGGCTTTGTCGCGGTCCATCCGATTTCGATCCGGCGCGGCAAATCCTCGTTCGGATGATCGGCATCAGACGTGAAGGTCAACAGGATATGAAGAGGATAGACCTCGACCCGATCGAGAAGAACCTCGACCAGAGCCGCATCGTTTCCAGCTCGTCCCAGAGCATTTTTGGGCAACTGCAGCTGGCGTTGGCGCAGCGCCTCCACAACAAGAGCCTCGATCTTCGGGGCCGATATTCGGGCCGGATCGCCGACATCGTTGCGTGTCCTGTCGATCAAGGCCCGCGAGCAATAATATTGATAGCGCAAGCCATTCTTGCTCGAACTCGACGGCCGCATCCGGTTGCCTTTCGAATCATAAATCTTGCCGGTCAACAGAGATTGCATCCGATGGCGGGTGCGCATCTTGCCGTTCAGATTGGCGGCCAGAATCGCTTGGACCGAGGTGAATTCCTCCTCAGTCAGAATGGCCTGATGTTCACCGGCAAAATATTGCCCCTTATGCACGATCTCGCCGATATAGATGCGGTTGCACAGCAGCGCCGAGAGTGTGCCGATGCGGAAGGGAATGCCGCCACAGGCCTCGCCCTTGCTCCCCTGTCGGAGCTTGGTGCGGATCTGGCGAACGTCGAGTTCGCGTTTGACCGCCAGAATGGATTTGTATTGGGCATAGAGCGCGAAGATCAGCCGGACGGTTTCGGCTTCCGCTTCGACAATCACCAGCTTGCGCTGCTCCACCTTATAGCCGAGCGGCACCGGCCCGCCCATGAATATGCCTTTGCGCTTGGACGCGGCGATCTTGTCGCGGATACGCTCGGTCGTGACCTCCCGCTCGAACTGGGCAAAGGAGAGCAAGACATTGAGTGTCAGTCGTCCCATCGAGGTGGTGGTGTTGAACGCCTGCGTCACCGAAACAAACGACACATTGAACGTATCGAACTGATCGACGATCCGGGCAAAGTCGGTCAGCGAGCGTGTCAGCCGATCGACCTTGTAAACCACGACGATATCAATCCGGCCTTTGCCCACCTCGGCCATCAGTGCCTGCAGGCCGGGTCGCTCCATGCTGCCGCCCGAATAGCCGCCGTCATCGAAGAGCGCGGGATGCAGCACCCAGCCCTCATGGCGCTGCGAGGCCACATAGGCTTCGCAGGCTTCTCGCTGCGCCTGCAGCGAGTTGAAATCCTGATCGAGGCCTTCATCCGACGATTTCCGCGTGTAGATGGCACAGCGGCGCATAGGAAGCGAGGGAGTCTTGCCAGATGCAGGACCTGAGGTTCGCGATCGCTCTGGATTGCGGAGCGCCAAATTATGAGGATATGTGCCGCGCGATTTAATCGGCATGACGCTGTCCGATCCGAGGTGCAGGGTAAGAGGCCGTTGTTCTACCCTTGGTTCTGTTCGAAATGATTCCAGCCGAATGAACGCTGATGGGCTGCATATGGAGCGTCGGCGCCGCGCTGTTGTCTCCGTTTGCCCTGGCTTGATGTTCAGGCGCCAACAGCCTGTCAGAGCCCTTCTGTGCCTGGAGCACAACGGGCCGTTCTCCTTGAACCACCTGTTGCAGTTTTGAAGCTGGCCACGATTTATCCGCCATGACGCTCCTCCCCTCTCCGCCGGCCAGGCTTCAACATCGTATTCTGCCCGCTTGTGCGCGTGAGGGAGTTGGAGCGGGCCGACGGCAAGGGAATCGCCGCCGCGGAGCTGCCGACCTCCCCTCGCTTGCTGGTGCGACTGGCGGATACGAGCAGGAGGGCATCATCGGCTCTGACGTCTGCCCCGTCTTTCGCCGCCGCTGTATCACCGGCTGCGGCCCTCGGCCGAGCCGTGCGTCGCTTGAGCCCGAAGAAGATCCAGCCGTTCCATCGGGTACCGGTCATCTTGTGGGCGATCACCGGCAGCGAGGCATGGATCTGCCCCTGCCAGAGAAACCCATCCGGCAGGACGATCACTTCATGATGCATGCCCTGCCATTCGCGGATCAGCCTTGTGCCAGCCGGCAGGATCCGGTTGCCCCGGTCTTTGATCTCAGCCTGATGGTCACTCGAAGGATGGCCCGGTTCGATCCCGGACCGGCCCTTCATTCCGCAAACTGCAATATCAGGCCCATCTGCCTTTGATCCGCCGCCTCGCTGGCCCCCGCCTTTCAAAGCGGCTTGCAGTCTGTTTCTGAGGGCGAGCGGCAAGGGACCATGACTCTGCTCCTGCAGCGCCTGTGCATAGGCCCGCAGCAGCAGATTGCCTTTGAGCGCGGCGGGTGCTGGCTGTTTGAAGCTGCGCTGCCAGAGCGCCCGCAGCTCGTCTGCCGGCAGACCGGCAATCCGCGACCATTCGGAGCGCAGCGCATCGTGATCAGGGACGTCGCGGCGCATCAGGCGGCCTCTTCGGCACGACAAGTTCCCGCGATCCGATAGATCGTGCCACGGCCCTCTGCATGGGTTCGCTCCAGGACAAACCCGCGTTTACGTAAACCCGTCTGAATAGCCCCGAGTTTTCTAGACACCTTGCAGTTTCAATTTTTGCTGCTGCTCGAAGTCAGCCGGTGACAGCATGCCGTTTCTGACATGCTTACGTTGCGGGTTATAGAACATCTCGATGTAGTCGAACACATCCT